>JALSIB010000045.1 GCA_026981855.1 Methylothermaceae bacterium
CATCTTTTACCACTGGTGGCGGCGACACCCCGCTCCTGGCATCACTGACCCTCCCATTGACGACCTTTTCAACGAATCCGGTGGCTTGTTGGCGGGAATCAGGTGAAAAAATGGGGAGACGCCAGGGCCTTGACATCATTGACTGCATGGAACCTGTCGGGGAAAATGGTTGGCTTTATGACTACACCAATGTAATTCGGGAAGGATGAATTCCTCTACGGACACCTTGGTTCAGATCCGTGGCCTGGTGTTCGATCGCGGGCGGCGGAGGATATTCGACGGGGTAGACATGGATATACGCCGCGGCTCGGTCACCGCTATCATGGGGCCTTCCGGAACCGGAAAAACCACCCTGCTCAAGCTGATCGGCGGTCAACTGAAGCCAGGGAAAGGCGAGATCCTGGTCGATGGCGAACCGGTACACCGGCTGTCGCGCCGTCGTCTGTACCTGTTGCGAAAAAGAATCGGCATGCTGTTCCAGACCGGCGCCTTGCTGACCGACCTCGACGTATTCGAGAACGTCGCCTACCCTTTGCGCGAACATACCGGGCTGCCGGAATCCATGATCCGCACGTTGGTGCTGATGAAGCTGGAAGCGGTCGGCCTGCGGGGCGCCCGGCGATTGATGCCGGCCGAACTTTCCGGCGGCATGGCGAGAAGGGTGGCGCTGGCCCGGGCCATCGCGCTCGACCCCATGATGATCCTGTACGATGAACCGTTCACCGGTCAGGATCCCATTTCCATGGGCGTCCTGGTCAAGCTGATCCGGACCCTCAACGACGCGCTGGGACTGACCAGCATCGTGGTTTCCCACGACGTCCAGGAAACCGCCTCGATATCCGATTACATCTATGTGATTTCCGAAGGGAAAATAGTCGGCGAGGGCACCCCCGATCAGCTGCGGCAGACGAATTCACCGTGGGTCAGGCAATTCATGGACGGGCTCCCCGACGGCCCGGTCCCCTTCCATTATCCAGCTCCCGACTATCGGAAGGATCTGCTGCGATGTTGAATGTCTTATGGCGGCTGGGAGCGTTCTCGCTGGGGGCGTTCGCCAAACTGGGGCGCGCCAATTTGTTTCTGTTGCAGGCCTTGGCGGGCAGTGCCGAGATCATTGTGCGCCCCGGCTTGCTGATCCGCCAGCTCTACATGGTGGGCGTGCTCAGCATCCTGCTGATTTCCCTGTCCGGTTTTTTCGTGGGAATGGTGTTGGGACTGCAAGGATACAACGTGCTGTCCGATTTCGGCGCCGAGGAATCTTTGGGCGTGATGGTGGCAGCTTCTCTGGTCCGGGAACTGGGGCCGGTGGTGACGGCCCTGCTGTTCTCCGGCCGGGCAGGCTCGGCCTTGACAGCCGAAATCGGGTTGATGAAGGCCACCGAGCAGCTGTCGGGCATGGAAATGATGGCCGTCGATCCAATGAGACGGATCATCACCCCGAGGCTCTATGCCGGCATCCTGGCGATGCCACTGCTTTCGGCATTGTTCACCTACATCGGCATCCAGGGGGGGTATCTGGTCGGAGTGCCCTTGCTGGGCGTGGACGAAGGTTCTTTCTGGTCGCAGATGCAGGCGACCATAGATTTTCGCGAGGATATCGTCAATGGTGTGATCAAGAGCATGGTGTTCGGGGTCATCGTCACCTGGATCGCGGTTTTCGAAGGCTACGATTGCGTGCCCACTTCCGAAGGCGTCAGCCGGGCCACCACTCATTCCGTCGTCTACTCAGCCTTCGCGGTGTTGGGCTCGGATTTCGTCTTGACCGCATTGATGTTTGGAGAATAAGACAATCATGGACAATGGCAGAATCATCGAAATCTGGGTGGGCGTCTTCGTCGCGATCGGCATCGGCGCCCTGTTCCTGCTCGCCATGCAAGTCAGCAACCTGACCGAATTCACGGAAGCGAAGCAAGGCTACCGGTTGAGCGCGGCCTTTCAGAACATCGGGGGCCTCAAGGTCCGTTCCCCGGTGAAACTGGCGGGGGTCAAGATCGGCCGGGTGTCCGACATCCATCTGGACAATGAAAACTATCAGGCGATCGTGGTGATGAACATCCAGCCCCAGTACAAACTTCCGGACGACAGCATCGCCAGCATCTACACCTCCGGCCTTCTGGGGGAACAATATATCGCCATCGACGCCGGCGGCAGCCCCGAATATCTGGAGGACGGCGACAGTTTCGACATCACCCAGTCAGCCCTGGTGCTGGAGGAATTGGTCGGCAGGTTCCTGGTCAACATGTCGGAAAAGAGCGGCTCCAAGGAAGAGTGATGACCGGACTTCTGGAAGAAACCTCACCCGGCCACTTCACCCTGAAGGGAGAGTTGACCTTCGCCACCGTCGTTGGCGTCTGGAAGGACTCCCAGCCTCGCCTGGCACGCGCGACGGGAAAGGTGGTGATCGACCTGCGACAGGTGTCCCGCGCCGACAGCGCCGCCCTGGGGCTGCTGGTGGAATGGCTGCGACTGGGTGCCAGAAAAGGCGTGTCGTTATCCTTCCGGCATCTGCCACCGGATCTGGCGACCATGGCCAGCGCCTACCATCTGGAATCCCTGCTGCCTGTCGATGGATAAACTGGTCGTTCGCGGCGGCGCGCCCCTGCATGGCGAAGTGGCCATTTCCGGAGCCAAGAACGCCGCCCTGCCCATTCTCGCTGCCAGCCTGTTGACCAGCCGCCCGGTCACCGTCGGCAACGTTCCGCGGCTGCGCGATATCGCCACCATGCTGGCACTGCTGAACGACATGGGGGTTTCTCATAGCGTCGAGGGTGACACCGTGATCCTCGACCCGAGTCACATCGACCGCCCCGTGGCGCCCTATGATCTGGTCCGCACCATGAGAGCCTCCATCCTGGTTCTAGGACCCCTGCTGGCCCGTTGCGGCGAGGCGGTCGTCTCCCTGCCCGGCGGTTGCGCCATCGGCGCCCGCCCGGTGGACCTGCATCTGAAGGGGCTCGCCGCCATGGGCGCCGAGGTCGAGGTGAAAAAAGGCTATATCCATGCCCGGGCGAAACGACTCGACGGCTGCCGCCTGGTACTGGACCAGGTGACCGTCACCGGAACCGAGAACCTGTTGATGGCCGCCACCCTCGCCAGGGGCACCACCCTCATCGAAAACGCCGCCAGAGAACCCGAGGTTTCCGATCTGGCCCATTTTCTCGTATCCATGGGCGCCCAGATCGAAGGGATCGGAAGCGACGTCCTGAAAGTGGAGGGCGTGAAAACCCTAAGTGCCGCAGGTGGCCGCTACCACGTCCTTCCAGACCGCATCGAAACCGGAACCTACCTGACCGCAGCGGCATTGACCCGTGGCGCCATTCGCACCCTGGGCACCCGCCCGGAGCTGCTCGACGCGGTGCTGGCCAAACTGCGCGAGGCCGGCGCGGACATAACCACCGGCGAGGACTGGATCGAACTGTCCATGCCCCGCCGCCCCAGGGCGGTATCTTTCCATACAGCACCTCACCCGGCGTTTCCCACCGACATGCAGGCCCAACTCATGGCGCTCAACTGTATTGCCGAAGGGGTCGGCGTCGTCACCGAAACCATCTTCGAGAACCGCTTCATGCACGTATTGGAATTGCGGCGACTGGGGGCGCAGATCGCCATCGAGGGAAACACCGCGATCTGCACCGGGGTGGACAAGCTGACCGGAGCGCCCGTCATGGCCACCGATCTGCGGGCCTCCGCCAGCCTGGTGTTGGCCGCGCTGGCGGCGGAAGGTGAAACCGTGATCGACCGCATTTATCATATCGACCGGGGATACGAACAAATCGAAACCAAATTCTCCAGCCTGGGCGCCGAAATCCATCGGGTTTGTTGAGGAAAAACCATGTTGACCATCGCCGTTTCCAAAGGACGCATCTACAAAGAAGCCTTGCCACTTCTGGCCTGTGCCGGCATCGTCCCCACCTGTGATCCGGAATCTTCACGCAAATTGATCCTCCCCACGGGAGACCCCGGGGTCAGGCTGCTCATCATCCGGGCCACCGACGTGCCCACCTACGTGGAATACGGCGCGGCGGACCTGGGAATCGCCGGCAAGGACGTCCTGGTGGAACATGGCGCCGGCGGCCTGTATGAACCGCTGGACCTTGAAATCGCCCGCTGCCGGATGATGACCGCGGGCAAGATTGGCGAAACCTGGGAGGGGAAACGGATCCGGGTGGCGACCAAATATGTCCGAATCGCCAAGCGCTTTTTCGCCGAACAAGGCATCCAGGCGGAAATCATCAAGCTGTATGGCTCCATGGAACTCGCGCCCCTGGTCGGCCTCGCCGAGTGCATCGTGGATCTGGTGGATACCGGCAACACACTGAAGGCCAACGGACTCGAGCCCCGGGATCACATCATGGACATCAGCTCTCGCCTGGTGGTCAACAAGGCGGCGATGAAAACGAAGAACCAACGCATCAAGTCCCTCATCGGCGACCTGGAATCTGCAATCAACGACGGCACCTCATCATGACCCTCAACCTGAGACGTTTCGACTCCGACGATACCGATTTCGCACTGCAACTGGATGGACTGCTCACCTGGCACGACGCGCTCGACCAAGAAGTTCAGCAAACGGTCATGGAAATCCTGAGCCGGGTGCGCAGCGGGGGCGATGCCGCGGTCTTGGAATATACCCATCGCTTCGACCGGCTCCAGGCAGCCAGCGTGGCGGAACTGGAAATTCCCCCTCAGCGCCTGCAAAAGGCGCTGGAAACCATTCCCCGCGCCCGGCGCCTCGCTCTGGAAACGGCCGCAGAGCGCATCCGCGCCTACTCGGAGCACCAAAAGCTGGAATCGTGGCAATATCGCGACGACCTGGGCAACCTGCTGGGGCAACAAGTCACGCCCATGGAGCGGGTGGGGCTGTATGTCCCCGGAGGCAAGGCCGCCTATCCCTCTTCGGTGCTGATGAACGCCATCCCGGCCAAGGTCGCGGGCGTCCCCGAGCTGATCATGACGGTGCCGACCCCCGCGGGCGAAGTCAACGATCTGGTACTGGCGGCCGCCGCGGTCGCCGGCATAGACAGGGTGTTTCGCATCGGTGGCGCCCAGGCCGTGGCGGCGCTCGCCTATGGCACCGAGACGATTCCCCGGGTGGACAAGATCGTCGGCCCCGGTAACCTCTTCGTCGCCACCGCCAAGAAGCTGGTGTTCGGCCAGGTCGGCATCGACATGATCGCGGGGCCTTCGGAAATCCTGATCATCGCCGATGGCGTCACCGATCCGGACTGGATCGCCATGGATCTCTTCTCCCAGGCCGAACACGACGAGAACGCCCAGTCGATACTGCTTTCTCCCGATTCGCGCTATCTCGACCGGGTCGCGGCAAGCATCGGGCGGTTGCTCCCCACCATGGAACGCAGGGACGTCATCGCAAAATCCCTGGAGGGCCGCGGTGCCCTGATCCGGGTGAAGGACCTGGATGAAGCCTGCCGCATCGCCAACCGGATCGCCCCCGAGCATCTGGAACTTTCCGTGACCGATCCCGAGTCGCTGCTGCCCAAAATCCGGCATGCGGGCGCCATCTTTCTGGGTTCCTACACGGCGGAAGCCCTGGGAGATTATTGCGCCGGCCCCAACCACGTTCTTCCCACCTCGGGAACGGCGCGGTTCTCGTCGCCGCTGGGCGTTTACGACTTTCAGAAACGCTCCACCATCACCTGTTGCACCCCGACAGGCGCCTCGCCGCTGGCCGAAACTGCGGAGATCCTGGCGCAGGGAGAAGGCTTGAGCGCCCATGCCCGTTCCGCCGCCTACCGGATCAAACGATGACACCGCAACAGTTCTTCCGCCCCGATATTCTGGCCGAGCGGGCCTATCACGTCCCGCCCGCCCACGGCCTGATCAAGCTCGATGCCATGGAAAATCCTTATACCTGGCCGCCCGAAATGGTCGAAGGGTGGCTCGATCATCTCCGCTCGGCCCATCCCAACCGCTACCCCGACCCCCAGGCACCGGCACTGAAACAGGCATTGCGCGACTACGCCCGGATCCCGGATGAAGCCGGCCTGTTGCTGGGAAACGGTTCCGACGAGATCATCCTGATCCTGTTGACGGCACTGGTGGGACAAGGGGGGGCCAAGGTGTTGGCCCCCGAGCCTACCTTCGTCATGTACCGCCAGATCGCCCGTTGGCTGGACGTCGAATTCGTCGGCGTCCCGTTGCGGCCGGATTTCACCCTCGACGCCGGCGCCATGATGGAAGCGCTGCAGCGGCAGCGCCCCAGAATCGTCTTCCTGGCCTATCCCAACAACCCCACCGGCAACCTGTTCGACAAGAACGTGGTGGCGGAGATCATCCTCAAGGCGCCGGGCCTGGTGGTCATGGACGAGGCCTATGCCCCTTTCGCCCAGTCCACTTTCATGGGCGACCTTGGCAGGCATGACAATCTGCTGGTCATGCGAACCCTCTCCAAACTGGGACTGGCCGGCCTGCGGCTGGGATATCTGGCAGGTTCCAAAGAATGGCTCGATCAGTTCGACAAACTGCGCCTGCCTTACAATATCAACATCCTGACCCAGTCGAGTGCCGAATTCGCCCTGTCCCACAGCGAGGTGTTCGAACGGCAAACCGCGCAAATCAGACAGGACCGGGAGAAACTTGCCCGGGCACTGGGCCGGCTGCCCGGCATCGAGGTCTTTCCCAGCGCGGCCAATTTCATCCTGTTCCGGGTCGATGGGGCAAGCCGGGTTTTCGACGCCCTCAAACGACGGGGAATCTTGATCAAGAACCTGGATCCCGCCGGCGGTCCACTGCAAAATTGCCTGCGGGTCACGGTCGGAACGCCGGAGGAGAACCTTCGGTTCGTCGAAACCTTGCGGGAAATTCTCCCTTGATCGGGAGACCCCCCACAGGCCACCCCGGGAATACCCCCTCCCGCCACCCGGCGCCGCCCCCGGAATTCAAGGCTGCTCCCCATCGGCGGCCGGTCGCCATGCCCACGAATGGAACACGCGGCGCACCATTATGAACGTTGACCCTATTGGCAAATAACGTCAAAATCACAGGCACAATGCGGAATATACAATAAATCGCCTTCCGCGAACGGAGGAGGAAAGTCTTGCATGAATGAAAATGACATCGATCTCGAGAAACGCCGTTTTCTCACCCAGACCACCGTCGCGCTCGGAGCCGCCGGAGCGGCCTTCGCCGCCACCCCGTTTCTCAGCTACCTGAAACCGGGCGCGGGAACCCTGGAAGCCGGCGCGCCCATCGACGTCGACATTACCAAGCTCGAACCCGGACAGATGATCCGGGTCGAATGGCGCGGGCAACCCATCTGGATACTCAAGCGCACCGACGAGATGCTGGCGACGCTGGACGAGCTGGAACCCGTGCTCAGGGATCCCGACTCCGATGAGTCGGTTCAGCCGGAAAGCTGCAAGAACAAATACCGCTCCATCAAACCGGAAGTCTTCGTGGCCGTGGGGATATGCACCCACCTGGGCTGTTCCCCCACCTATCGTCCCGAAGTGGCCGCGCCCGACCTGGGCAAGGACTGGCTGGGCGGTTTCTTCTGCCCTTGTCACGGTTCCCGCTTCGATCTGGCGGGACGTGTCTACAAAAAGGTGCCCGCCCCCACCAATCTGGTGGTCCCTCCGTACTGGTATGAGACTGACACCCGCATCATCGTGGGAGAGGAACGGACATGAGCAAATGCAAACAATACGGAACTGACCTGCTGGCCTGGATCGACGAGCGTTTCCCCCTGTCCAAGGTGTGGAACGAGCACATGGCCAAATACTATGCGCCGAAGAACTTCAACTTTTGGTACTTCTTCGGTTCGCTGGCGCTCCTGGTGCTGATCAATCAGATCGTGACCGGCATCTGGCTGACGATGAACTACAAGCCGGACGCCAAGCTGGCTTTCGATTCCGTCGAAGCCATCATGCGCGACATCAACTGGGGATGGCTGATCCGCTACATGCATTCCACCGGCGCGTCGATGTTCTTCATCGTCATCTACCTCCATATTTTCCGCGGCATGATGTACGGCTCGTTCAAAAAACCCCGGGAACTGGTCTGGCTGCTGGGGATGAGCCTCTACCTGGCGCTGATGGCGGAGGCGTTCATGGGCTACCTGCTGCCCTGGGGGCAGATGTCCTACTGGGGCGCCAACGTCATCATCTCCCTGTTCAGCGCGATTCCGCTCATCGGTGAAGATCTGGCCACCTGGGTGCGGGGGGATTTCCTGATTTCCGACGTCACCTTGAACCGCTTCTTCTCTTTCCATGTCATCGCGGTACCCCTGATCATCGTCGGGCTGGTTTTCCTTCATATCGTGGCCCTGCACAAGGTGGGCTCCAACAATCCCGACGGGATCGAAATCAAGGAGAAGAAAGACGCGAACGGAGTCCCCCTCGACGGCATCCCCTTCCACCCTTACTACACGGTCAAGGACCTGTTCGGTGCGGTGGTTTTCCTGGCCATCTGCTCCTGGATCATTTTCTACAGCCCGGAATTCGGCGGCTATTTTCTCGAGCACCCCAATTTCATCCCCGCCGACCCCTTGAAGACCCCGGAGCACATCGCCCCGGTCTGGTACTTCACCCCTTTCTATTCCATCCTCCGGGCCATCCCGAGCAAGTTCGGCGGAATGGTGGCGATGTTCGCGTCGATCCTGATCCTTTTCCTCCTCCCCTGGCTCGACCGTTGCCAGGTCAAGTCGATCCGCTATCGCGGCGTCATCTACAAGGTCGCGCTGGGATCGTTCGTCGTCAGCTTCATCGCCCTGGGATATCTCGGGACTATTCCGCCCACACCCACCGCCGCTTTCTTCGGTACTTTCTTCACCATCGTCTATTTCGGTTTCTTCCTGTTGATGCCGATCTATACCCGGATGGAAATCACCAAACCCGTCCCCGACCGAGTGGTGTGGCCCCCAAAGCCTTTGGCCGCCAGGGAAGGCTGGGTGTGGGACCAGGTAAGAAAGCTCCTGGCGGCCGTTGAATCGACCTCCGCTTGGCGACAAGCGGACGGTTACCGGCAGAAAATCCAGGAATTCATGAAAAACAACAAATACCTGAGACATTTCCTATGAAACGCATCATCGTAACTTGTTTGCTTTTGTGGCCCTTTTGGGCGTCCGCGGAACTGGGAGCACCACCCCTGGAATCCCCGGGAAATGACGTCTACGATACCGAGTCGCTGCGCCGGGGGGCGAAGTTGTATGTGGAGCGCTGTCTGGGCTGTCATTCGCTGAAACACATGCGCTACCGCCGGCTGCAGCAGGATCTGGGCTTCAGCGAGGAAGAGATCAAGCAACTGTTCCCTCAGCTGGAACGAATCGTCGGAACCATGACCACGGCCATGGATCCCAAGGACGCCGAGCGCTGGTTCGGAGTCGCCGCGCCCGATCTCTCGGAGCGCGCCAGGGCATTGGGAACCGATTGGATCTATACCTATCTTCGCACCTTCTATGTGGATGAGGCGCGTCCTTTCGGGGTCAACAACTGGGTGTTCAAGGACGTTGCCATGCCGCATGTTTTCGGGGATCTGCAGGGGGAGCAAAAGGCCGTCACCCAAGACACCGGCGGGATGCCGGTCATCGTCAGGCTGGAACAGAGCAAGCCGGGCAAGCTGCCCCCCCTGGAATTCGATCGCACGGTTGCGGATCTGGTCAACTTCCTCGATTACGCAGCCGAACCGGCGCAACTCGAAAGGCGCAGCCTGGGAAAATGGGTCCTGCTGTTTCTGCTGATCTTCGGTTTCGTCTCGTACAAACTCAAGAAGGCGTACTGGAAAGACATTCATTGACCCATGTGGTAGAATAATTCGATTGCTCGGAGCCCTTTTATCCCTCCCCAAAAGGGTTCCGAAACCTGTTTGTGATCAACCTCCACGGTAAATAGCCTGATGACGTTGTACTGTTCCCCAGTCTGTCATTACAGTCACCAAGTCCGTTTCGTATGGCATGAAAAGGGTGTGCAATCGGAAATTCAATTCATCGATCCGGCCAACCCGCCTGAAGACGTCATCGATCTCAACCCTTATGGCGACTCTCCTACCCTGATAGACCGGGATCTGGTTCTTTACGACCCCAAGATCATCATGGAGTATCTGGACGAACGCTTTCCCCATCCACCACTCCACCCCATGGAGCCTGTCGCCAGGGCCCAGGCAAGAATGCTGATCCACCGGATCGAGCGTGACTGGTATCGGTTGTTGGACGATATTCTCAATTCCGGGGAGAAAAAAGCCGCCCGCTCCCGCAAGCTGTTACGCGAAGACCTGATCGCCGCCTCGCCCTTGTTTGCCTCGCAGCCTTATTTTCTCAGCGATGAGTTTTCCCTGGTCGATTGCGCCATCGCTCCCCTGCTTTGGCGCTTGTCGTCGGTGGGGGTCACCCTGCCGCAGGAAGCTCAAGCGATCCGTCTGTACGCACAAAAGATCTTCAGCCGGGAAGGCTTCCAGAAGAGCCTCAGCGAACAGGAAAAGGAAATGGGCGACTCGGAATCCTTGCTGTCTGCCTGATATGACCGCGCTGCGTCCTTACCTCCTTCGCGCCATCTACGAATGGATCGTCGACAACGACATGACGCCGTACATCCTGGTGGATGCGGAAAGGGACGATCTCGTGATTCCCAGGCAATACGTGCAAGAGGGGCGCATCGTGCTGAACCTCAGGCCCGAAGCGGTGGTCAACCTCTTGATGGGTAACGATGAACTCAGCTTCCAGGCCCGCTTCGGCGGCACCCCGATGCAAGTCCGCATCCCTGTCAACGCGGTGCTCGCCATCTATGCGAAGGAAACGGGCAAGGGAATGATCTTCGACGAGGAAACCGACGGAGACACACCGCCGCCGGCACCCGCCCCGAAACCACAGGAGAAACCAAAACGGCCTTCGCTGAAAGTGGTCAAGTAAACCCGCGTCATTTTTTCCCGGGGGAATAAATCGACGTCACCTTTCCCCTTCCCTCCTTCATGGGAAGGATCTTCGCCGCTCCCCGCTTTTCCACCAGATCGATACGAATGATCTCGTGCATGGGGACGAAGCTGCGCTTGACGTTTTCAAACTCATCCTTGAGTTTCTCCTCGGAAGGATCCACCACGATGGAAGAAGACTCTCCGAACACGAAATCCTCCATCACCACGAACCCATACAAATCCCCCTGATAGACTTGACGGGCATAGAGTTCATAGATCTGGTTCTGATTGATGAAAACGACTTTGTAAATCTGCTTGGCAGGCATGGAAACACCTTTCGAAATGGTGCTTGAATTTTAGCAGATCCGAAACCCGGCAGCCCAAAACCGTTTCATGAACCATGCCCAAAAACGCAGCCTCCCCTCGACATCCCCCTTTCCGGCCTTTACAGACCGCCCCGCTGTCCTAGACTTACAGATGTTACCCATGGACAGCGTAGGATCATGCAGCCGACAAGCAACAGAATCATCGACGACGATGACTTTCTAAGCCCTTTTCTCCACTACTGCCACCGCCGCCGCTATCCCGCGAAAACGGATATCATCAAGCCCGGCGATCCGGGTGACACGCTGTATTACATCATAGAGGGATCGGTGTCGGTCAGCCTCCAGGAAAGCGGCAACCGGGAACTCATTCTGGGGTATCTCAACCGGGGAGAATTCATTGGCGAAATCGGCGTTTTCATGGGCGTCAACAACCGCGAAGTCACCATCCGGACCCGCGAACCCTGCCAGTTGGCGGAGATCAGTTATCAACGTCTGGAGCATTATCTCGAACACGAGCTGGCCCCTCACGCCATCGATTTGCTGCGGGCACTGGGCCGCCAGGTCTCCAGGCGCTTGCTGCATACCAGCCGCAAGGTGGGCCATCTGGCGTTTCTGGATGTGACCGGCCGTATCGCCAGAACATTGATCGACCTGAGCAAGGAACCCGACGCCATGACCCATCCCGACGGGATGCAGATCCGGGTGACCCGTCAGGAATTGGGACGGATTGTCGGCTGTTCCCGGGAAATGGCGGGGCGGGTACTCAAAAGCCTGGAAGCCGAGGGGCTGATCAAAGCCCGGGGAAAGACGATCGTCGTTCACGGCATCCGCTGACAGCAATTGACGCGCATACGCACAGGCCCTGGCTCTACGGCAGCCCGGTTCACCCCCGGAAATGGTCCTTGCGGCGCCTCAATTCGGCAAACACCTCCACCGCCGGCAAGCCACCCATTCCCAGTCTGGATTGCAGTTGGGGGTCATCGGCGCGCAGAAACGGATTGGTCCGCTTTTCCTCGGCCAGCAGGGAAGGCACCGTCGGCCTGCCCGCCGCGCGCAACCGCTCCACCTGTTTGGCACGTTCCAGCAAAGGCGGATAATCCGGCTCGATCGTCATGGCAAAGCGGGCATTGCCCAGGGTATATTCATGGGCACAGCAGACCCTCGTGGAATCCGGCAAGTCTCTCAACTTACACAGCGAGTTCCACATCTGATCGGCGGTTCCCTCGAACAGACGGCCACATCCCAGCGCAAACAAGGTATCACCGCAGAAAAGCGCATCCGCCTCCTGAAACCAATAAGCGATATGGCCACGGGTGTGGCCGGGAACTTCCAGAACAGACGCTTGGCAGCTTCCCAATTCAAGCCAATCCCCCTCCCCCACCATGCGGTCGATGCCCGGAATACGCGCGGCATCACCGCGAAACCCCACCACCGTGCACCCTGTCGCTTCCTTGAGCTCCAGATTGGCCCCCACATGATCCCAATGGTGATGGGTATTCAAAACGTAAGTCAGCACCCATTCCCGCCGCGCCAGCTCATCCAACACCGGTGCCGTCACCGCCGGATCCACCACAGCGGTGTGGCGGGAATCGGGATCATGCACGAGATAGACATAGTTGTCACTGAGAACAGGAATCTGGATCACTTCAAGCATGGCCATGGTCTCCTGGGGAAAAATCGGATTATACGCTTTCTTGACACCGTAGCAGGATACGGCCTTTATCCTGATACCCCACTCACTGCGGGACCGACCAATGACCGACACACCCATGCGAACCTGCCCTGCCTGCCCCTCCGGCCTGGACGAGACGATACGGACGCTGGCCATCATCGGCTCAGGCTCCGCGGCCTTCGCCTGCGCCCTCAGGGCCATCGAACGGGGAATCCGGAAAATCCATCTGATCGAAAGAAATCCGGTCATCGGCGGCACCTGTGTCAATGTCGGCTGCGTTCCTTCCAAGATCATGATCCGCAGCGCCTATGTCGCCCACCTTCAGCGCGCCCATCCATTCGCGGGCATCGAAAAACGGAACCCGACGATCGATCGGGCCCTGGGCGTGGCACAGCAACAACAAAGGGTAAAGGAACTTCGGCAGGCAAAATACGAGGACATTCTCACCTCCCACCCTGAAATCGAGCTGATCTGGGGGAGCGCCCGGTTCGCCGATGCGAAGACACTGGAAGTGGCAACGGAAGAAAACCGAACCCGGCGGCTGCGGGCGGACAGAATCCTGATCGCCACAGGCTCCAGCCCCCTGATTCCCCCTATCCCGGGACTTGCAGACACCCCCTATTGGACATCCACGGAAGCACTGGCCGCAGGCTCCCTGCCCAGGCATCTGGTCGTGATCGGCGCCTCCGTGGTGGCACTGGAACTGGCCCAGGCTTTCCTGCGCCTCGGCAGCCGAGTCACCCTGCTCGCCCGCCATACACTGCTGCGGCGGTTCGACCCTGCGATCGGCGAAGGTCTGCACAAGGCGTTCGAACAGGAAGGGATGACAATTCTGCCCCACACCCAGGCGACCGCCGTGCACTACCGAAAGGGCCTGCTTTCCGGAGGCCGTTTCACTCTGGACACTGACCAGGGGCAACTGCATTGTGACCAACTCCTGATCGCGACGGGAAGGACGCCCAATACCCGGGATCTGCACACCGCCAAAGCAGGCATCGAAACCAGCGAAAACGGGGCAATCATCGTCGACGATCACATGCGCACCACTCAGCCCCACATCTATGCCGCCGGCGATTGCACCACCCACCCTCAATACGTCTATGTCGCGGCCGCTGCGGGAACCCGTGCCGCCATCAACATGACCGGTGGAGACGCCGGGCTGGATCTCGACGTCCTGCCCGAAGTCGTCTTCACCGATCCGCAGGTTGCGGTGGTCGGAGTGGACGAGGCCAGAGCCCTCGAACAAGGGATCGAGGTGGAAAGCCGCACCCTGACATTGGAAAACGTCCCCCGTGCCCTGGCTAACTTCGACACTCGTGGATTCATCAAGCTGGTGGCGGAAAAACACAGCATGCGCTTGATCGGCGCACAGGTTCTGGCCCCTGAAGGCGGGGAAGTCATCCAGACGGCGGCTGTGGCGATTCGCAGCCATCTGACGATCCAGGATCTGGCCGATCAGCTGTTCCCCTATCTCACCATGGTGGAGGGACTGAAGTTGTGCGCCCAGACTTTCTCCAAGGATGTCAAACAACTGTCCTGCTGTGCGGGCTGACTCGGCAGCCACTCCTTCCCGCCGAAAGGCGAAATTGTTTGTGCGGGGGCGGCCGGGCTTTTAGAATGAAACGATCTATGTAAAGCCTACCCAAGGAGGTCGATTTTGAACATCCACACCGCCCCCATTTCCAAAACCCTGCCCGGCGTGATCGCGGTCGTGTTGACGATGGTCCTGAGCGGCTGCTCGTTCTCCGATAGCAGCAAAAGCTCTTCCCAAAGCAGCGCCAGCATCTCCAAAAGCATTTCCAGCCCCAGCCGCTGGAGCAGTGAAAGCTCCTCCCCCGACAAGGAAAAGAAATACCTGGACGAGGTGGCCGATTACACCGCCGCCTACGTACATTCCAGCAACGAGAAGATGAACTATGAAAGCTTCCAGCGGGGTATCGCCGAGATCGCGGCCAAGGCCGGTATCGCCAACTGGGAAAACAACCCCCTCACCTACAAAGGCATCGGCAAGGGGCTGAAAAAAGCGGGGGTCAAAGGCGTCGAGTACGAAACCTATCAGAAAAACCTCAGTGGCGGGGATTACGGCAAGATGAACGACATCCAAAAGGGATACGAATCCAGGCATTGAGCCGCGCCTTCCCGTCACCCCGGGCGCTGAAACGGGGGCTGGCGGCGGTGGCGCTTCTGGCCGCCGCCAGCCTGGCCGCCGAACCCTCCAAAAGCCTCGGTTACCTCTACGTCGACGCCTCGGAAGGCAATTCGAGCGGCGGCCATGTGGCGTTGCAGTTCGATGGCGCGGTCTATCACTTTCAACATGTGGAACCGGGCCTGATCCAGCTGTTCCGGGAGAACGCCGGGGACTTCGAGTACCGTTACCGCTATCTGGAGAACCGCAATCTGGAAGTGAGCCGGATCACCGTGTCCGAAGACACCTTCCGCTCCCTGCGCGATCATTTCGAACAACGCTATCAGATCCAGAAACGCCAGTTCGAGCTGTTCCAGGCGCTCGGCCACGAAATCCGCCTGTTTCGAAGCCTGGCCGAAGACGGCCGGGATTCGGAGCCTGCCGAACTGCCCATTCCCGGCGCCGCGCTGTTTTTCGAGCCGCAGGAACCGCCCTTTTCAGCGAACGGGAATCCGCCCACGGCCCGATCGCCGGTGCTGTCGGCCCTGCGCCAACGCGTCCAGGCGCGTTACGGGAAAGATTTCATCGCCGGGAAGATCCGGGCGATCGATCACAAGCTGAGGCATCTTGCCCCCCTCCGGCTGAATCCCGGGGACTTCGATCCGCCAACGCCAGATAGCGTTCCCTCCCCGGACTATACCTACTATCACCGCTACCGGGATCTGCTCACCCTGCGGTTCGCCCTGCAGGCGCTCGAGGAAACCAGAAGGCTGCGGACAGGCGTCTACCACGCCCCCAAGGCCGGGGCATTCAGGCTCGATGACCGGCAAAAGGCGGTCCTGTGCCGTTTCCAGAAAACCTTGAGCGACGGCATCGTCGAACTGCTGGACTCCAGACGGCCCGACCCCGGTTACGCCCTGATGGTTCAAATGGCGCGGCTGATCGTCGCCGCCCGTTCGTGCGAAAGCGGTTTTCTGGTGTTTCTCGATCTTTTCGTCGACGATGCCCAGGCATTCTCCCTGGCGAAATTGCCCCAACCGCCGGGTTTCTGGCGGCAGCTGGCGAAACGGCAGCAAGCGGCATTGCAGCAGAATCTGACAAACCTGCCGAAGCGGGCCCTGACGGAAACCGGCTACAGTGTTCTGGAAACGGCGGCCAACCGCTACCTGGAACTGATGTCGGGCATCACGGAAAAGCGCCCGGTACGGCTCTTCGGCCTCGCCTCCCTGCCGGACCGGACCCTGAATCTGAGCCACCCGCCTCCCAGCGACCTTTCCCCGGCCACCCTGCTTGGGGCCAGCCGGCGAACCCGGGAGATCAGAGAAAGATATCTCGACAGCCTGAAGCGTTTTTACCGCTACCATCTGCTGAGCCGCAACTGCGTCACGGAGATTTTCCATACCCTGGAACAGGGCCTTGCCCGGACTCTTCCGCCGTCCGCCGGGCCGAAAGCCATCCGGGAAGCGTCGGTCGAGCGGCTGGGCGGTTATGTCGATCCGGCGATGCCCAATTTCATTCCCTTCGTTTCCTCCAGGGCGGTACGCCGGCACTATCGCGTCCTGAGCACCCGAAGGTTGTTGTCCTACCGCCGGGAAAGGCTCGAATCCGGGGAATGGAAAGGCTTGCCGGCCCGTCTGCGGGAAGGCAACACCGTAACCGCCACCTTGTACCAATTCAACGGCGCCGATTCTCTTTTCCTGTTTTTCACCGACGACGTCATCCTTCCCCGCCCCCTCTACGGCGCCGCCAATCTCCTGGTGGCGGTGCTGCAAAGCGCCGCCGGCCTGAGCCTGCTCCCCTTCGACCACGGCCAGACGCTGCAGCGGGGCGCGCTGGGAATGGTGAGCAGCGCCGTGGAACTGGCTTTTTTCAATATCCGAAAGGGCTCCTACCGCTATCTCCCGCCGGGAGAGCCGGGACTGATTCCTTAGCCCGGATATTTCACCCGGCAGGGGTCAGTCGAGGGTCAACACCACCTTCCCCATGGGCGAGCGGGTTTCCAGATACGCCTGGGCCGCCGCGGCCTCCTCCAGGGCGAAAGTCCTGGCCACTTCCACCTTCAGCTTTCCCCGGTCCAACAAGTCCGCGGCGCTCGCCAGCACCTCCCCCTGATGCTTCTGCCACTCGGGCAGTTCGAGCAATACCGGGGTCAGCATCATTTCCAGGGCGATCTTCAGGTTGCGCACCCGGGCGTCGGACCAATCGACATCCGGCGGCGGCAGCAGAATCGTCACCAATTCCCCATAGACCCTGCAACAGGCGCAGCACTGGGAGAAAACCGCCTCCCCTACGGTATCGAACGCGACATCCACGCCCGCCTCATCCGTCCACGCCCGCACCGCTTCCACCACATCCCGGTCGCGGTAGCGAATCGCCAGATCGGCCCCAAGGCCGCGGACGAAACGTTCCTTTTCCTCGGTACTGACGGTGGTCGCCACTTCGGCCCCCGCCAGCTTCGCCAGTTGAACGGCCATGTGCCCCACGCCGCCGGCGCCCGCCTGAACCAGGACTTTCATCCCGTTCTGCAGCTGGACCCGGTCGTACAACGACTCCCAGGCGGTCAAAAGCACCAATGGCACCGCAGCCGCCTGAACGAAGTCCAGCCGCGCCGGTTTGTGGGCGACCAGGGCCTGGTCCACCACCGCATACTCCGCATAGGTTCCCTGACGGCCATTGAAACCGGGCTGACAGAAATACACCGGATCTCCCACCGCGAAGCGGCCGACTTTCGCTCCGACCGCCTCCACCACCCCGGCGCCGTCACATCCGAGAATGGCCGGCAAGGTCACCGGGAAACGGTCCAGGGCCTGGCGCATCTTGAAATCGATGGGATTGACCCCGACGGCCCGAAGCCGGATCAATACCTGGTCGGGGCAGGTGATCGCCGGGGTTTCCACTTCCGCCGGCTCGAGCACTTCCGCCCCGCCCGGGCGTTTGGCGATGATCGCTTTCATGACTCCTCCTATGCTCACATGCACGACGGCCACCATTCTACTACTGTCTGGGGGAGGGAGCCTTGCAACCTTAACCCAGGGCAATCGCATAAACCGATTTCCCCCTCTCCCTCTGGCAGAGGGGCTTCAATACCGGACACAATCAACTCCCAACGGGAAAAACGGCGGTCATGCAATTGCCTTGACCCTTAACCCACCTCGGCAATGAAGTCGCTTCCCTCGCCGGAAACGTCCACCAGCCCACCTTTTGCGCCCCGCCACAACAGCAGCGAGCGCTCCAGGATAGGCGCCAGTCCCGCCGCCAGATCGTAGCCGTTCAACGCTTCCCTGGCGACCCAGGCGGCGGCCCGGGCGTCGTCGGCGGCCCTGGGCGGGGGTGGGTCGGCCGTGTCGAGGAAACCGAGAAAATCCACGATGACATAATGGAACCCCTCGATCCGGCGCTCGACCACGGCCACCACAGGGCCCAGGCGAATACCGCCGATGCCGGTCTCTTCGGCCACCTCCCGAAGGGCCGCTTCCCGCATCGATTCGCCCGGTTCCAGACGACCGCCGGGGGCATGCCATTTGCCCGCCGCCGGGGGATGGCCCCGGCGGATCAGGAGTACCCGTCCGCGGGCATCGTAAACCAGGGCGCTGACGCCGACGGCGGGAACCGGCGCCGTCACCCGCCGTGCCTGCGGTAACCGTACAGCCAGCGCGCAGTCCGCCGGCCGATGTTGCGCGCCGAATGCACGGCCCCCGCGGGAATGAACAGTTCCTCGCCGGGCAAGGGGTGATACACCCTGCCGTCCACCTCGAATTCCATCTCGCCCTCCAGCACCATCACCCGTTCATCGACTCCATGGACGAAATCCTCCCATCGCCGCCCCGGTGGATCGGTCCAAAGAGCGCAACTGAATCCCTGCCGGCGCCACGCTTCGGCGACCTGCTCCATTTTCCGTTCGACAGTCATGATCACGCCTCCCATGTCTGGATGAACGCCACGAGAGAGGAGCGGTCGAAGGGCCAGTCCAACTCGCGGCCGCCGGCCGGATGACGCACTACCGGGATGCGGACGCCGTAACGTTCCAGCAGCGCCGCGTCGGCGGCGATATCGACCCAGACGAACGCCAGACCCGCTTCCTCGAGTATCCCCTTGGCCTGGTCGCACAAATGACAGGCCGAGGTGCCATAGAGTGTCAACGGCGCGCTCATCCCACCTCTCTTTCTCGATGTTCCCGGACCACCGCCAGAATCGCCCGGCCGTAACGCTCCAATTTGGCTTCCCCGATTCCGCTCACCGCCATCAACGCCCCTTCGTCCAGGGGGCGGCGCGCCACGATACCCGCCAGGGTGAGATCGTTGAACACGATGTAGGGCGGCACGTTCTGGGCCTCCGCCAAGCGCCCGCGAAACGCCTGATAGCCGAATACCGTTCGCAGAATCTCTTCGGCCGTCGCCCGATCCGGCATCAGAAGCCCGGCACCGTCAACGACTGGCCGTTGTCCCCTGCTCCAAGGCCCAGAATGTAGGGCGCGGCCCGGTCGGCCCAGGTGACGGCGTCGGGGTAGTGGGCGGCCATGGCGCCAAAACAGCTGTCGAGCATCTCGGTGTGGATGATGCCGGGATTGAGCGCCACCGCCGCCATGCCAGCGGGCAATTCCTGGGCCAAGGCCCGGGTCAGACCCTCCACGGCCCATTTGCTGGCGCAATAGGGGGCCACTTCGGGTGAAGTGGAACGGCCCCAACCGGAACTGAAATTGATCACCACCCCCCGCCGCCTTTCCATCATCGCGGGCAGGAAGGCGCGGATGAGATGGAACACCCCCTTGACGTTGATGTCGATCAACCGGCCAAAGTCGTCCACCGGCACCCGCCACAGGGGGGCATTGGCATTGACGATGGCGGCGTTGTTGAGCAGAAAATCCGGGCGCCCGCCACCCTCCAGGCAACGGGTGGCCCATGCGGCCACCGCCCCGGCGTCGGCCACATCCACCACCTCGAAGCGGCTGTCCGGCCATTGCCGGCGCAACGCCTCGATGCCATCGCGGCCGCGGCCACAGCCCCAAATCGTGTGCCCTTCGGACAGCCATCTTTCCGCCAGGGCCCGGCCCAGGCCCCGGGTCACCCCGGTGATGACGATGATCTTGTTGTCTGCCATGATCGCGCTTTGCTCCCCGACTCGATAACCATTACGATGAGCGGAAAATTATAAATCGGTTTGGCCCATGTTGCGGATCTCACCCAAAACCGCCTGGATTCTGTACGATTTCGCCAATTCCGCTTTCGCCACCACGGTGATGGCGGGGTTCTTCCCCTTGTTCTTCAAGCAGTACTGGCACGGCGGCGAAGTCACCGACAGCACCTTCGAACTGGGCATCGCCAACGCCGCCGCCAGCGCCTTGATCCTGATCTCGGCGCCGCTGCTGGGGGCCATCGCCGATCAAGGACGGCTGCACAAAAATCTGCTGGCCTTTTTCGCCGCCACCGGCATCGCCGCCACCTTTGCCCTGTCCCTCCTGGGGCCGGGCATGGCCTTGGCGGCGCTCTTTCTTTTCGGCCTGGGGCTGGTGGGATTTTCCGGCGCCAACATCTTCTACGACGCCCTGTTGGTGGAAGTGGCCCGGCCGGGCGAATACGAACGCCTCTCCAGCCTCGGCTTCGCCCTGGGATACCTGGGCGGGGGGGTGCTGTTCGCCGCCAACGTGGCCATGGTACTGAACCCGTCATGGTTCGGCCTCGGTTCCTCGCAGCAGGCCGTCCACCTGGCGTTCGCCAGCGTGGCGGTGTGGTGGCTGCTGTTTTCCCTGCCGATCTGGCTGAAAGTGGGAGAGCGTCCCAGCCGCCGGCTGGATTTTTCCCTGGTCGCCGCCGGCTGGCGTCAGGTGGTCCAGACACTGGGACACATCCGCGCTCACCGGCCGGCCTTTTTGTTTCTGATCGCCTATTGGTTTTACATCGACGGGGTGGACACCATCGTCCGGATGTCCGTTGACTACGGCTTGGCCATCGGTCTCGACTGGGAAGGACTGATCACCGCCCTGCTGGTGGTGCAATTCGTCGGCTTCCCCGCCGCCATCGCTTTCGGCCGCCTGGGGGAATGGATCGGGGTCAAGGCGGCGATCCTGCTGGGGCTGGCCGTCTACTGCGGCGTGACCCTGTTCGCCGCCACCCTGGATTCGGCGGCCGGATTTTATACCCTGGCGGTGATGATCGGGCTGGTCCAGGGCGGCGTCCAGGCGCTCAGCCGCGCCTACTACGCCCATCTGATTCCCAAGGCCATGGCGGCGGAGTTCTTCGGCTTCTACAACATGCTGGGCAAATTCGCCGCCGTCATCGGGCCGCTGCTGGTGGGCATCACCGGCATCCTGTTCGACAGCCCCCGCGCCGGCATCTTCAGCGTTCTGATCCTGTTCGTGATCGGTGCCGCCATCCTGCTGAAGGTTCCCAGGCGCTGACCCTGGGAGACGATGCCCCAGCCCCAACATTCTCTCCAGCCGTTCACTTCGCCGATCCGGGAGTGTAGGCCAGGTTCGGCGCCAGCCACTTCTCCGCCACCGCCAGATCCCATCCCTTGCGGCGGGCATAATCCTCCACCTGATCGCGGCCGATTTTGCCCACGTTGAAATAAGTCGCCCCGGGATGGGAGAAATACCAGCCACTCACCGCCGCCGTCGGCACCATGGCGAAACTCTCGGTCAGTTCCAGCCCGGCATTGGCTTCGGCCTGAATCAGATCGAACAGGGTGCGCTTTTCGCTGTGATCGGGACAGGCGGGGTAGCCGGGTGCCGGGCGGATACCTTGGTATTTTTCCGCGATCAACTCGTCGTTGCCCAACCGCTCGTCTTCGGCGTAACCCCAGAATTCGCGTCGTACCCGCTGGTGCAGGTGTTCGGCGAAGGCTTCGGCCAGACGGTCGGCCAACGCCTTGAGCAAAATGGCGTGATAGTCGTCGTGATCCCGTTCGAAGCGCCGCAGGTGCGCGTCGATCCCGATACCGGCATTGACTGCGAAAGCGCCGATCCAGTCTTCCACACCGCTGTCCTCGGGGGCGATGAAATCGGCCAGACAGTAATTGGGTTGTCCCCGGGGTTTTTGCTGCTGCTGGCGCAAATGATGGAGCATGACCTCCCTGCCGCCGGCCATGACGGCGATGTCGTCGCCTCGCCCCCGGGCCGGGAACAGACCGAACACCGCCCGGGCACCCAACCATTTTTCCGTGACGATGCGTTCCAGCATCTGGCGGGCATCGGCCAGCAGCTTCCGGGCCTCCTTGCCGACGACGTCGTCGTCGAGAATTTTGGGATAGCTGCCCGCCAGTTCCCACGCCTGGAAAAACGGCGTCCAGTCGATGTAATCGACCAGGACTTCCAGGGGATAATCGTCCAGAACATGGATGCCCGGCCGCTTCGGCACCGGGGGCCGGTACCCGCCCCAGCCGCCGTCAAAGCGGTTCCTGCGCGCCTCTGCCAGCGGCAGCAAGCGGGTTCGGTCCTGCTTGCGGGCATGGCGCTGACGCACGGCCTCGTATTCGCTCGCCAGCTGCTCCAGATAAGGCGCCCTGAGATCGGCGCTGAGCAGGCTGCCGGCCACCCCCACCGCCCGCGAGGCATCGGTGACATAGACCACCGGGGCATGATAATGGGGGTCGATCTTGACCGCGGTATGCACTCTGGAGGTGGTCGCCCCGCCGATCATCAACGGAATGTCGAACCCCTGGCGTTCCATTTCCTTGGCCACGTGCACCATCTCGTCGAGAGAGGGGGTGATCAGCCCGGACAGGCCGATAATGTCCACCCCCTGTTCGCGGGCGGTGTGGAGAATCTTGTCGGCCGGCACCATGACACCCAGGTCCACTACCTCGAAGCCGTTGCACTGGAGCACTACGCCGACGATGTTCTTGCCGATGTCGTGCACGTCGCCCTTCACCGTGGCCATCAGAATCTTGCCGGCGGTCTCCCCTTCCTGACGCTCCTGTTCGAGATAGGGCAGAAGATAGGCCACCGACTTCTTCATCACCCGGGCCGATTTGACCACCTGGGGCAGAAACATCTTGCCGGCGCCGAACAGATCGCCCACCACGTTCATCCCCGCCATCAACGGCCCCTCGATCACCGCCAAGGGGCTGCCGAGCTGTCTCCGGGCTTCTTCGGTATCGGCATCGATGTAATCGGTGATCCCCTTGACCAAGGCATGTTCGAGGCGCTTTTCCACCGGCCAGGAGCGCCATGCCTCGTCCTCCTTGGCGTGGGCCGCCCCCTCGCCGCGGTATTTCTCGGCGATCTCCAGCAACCGCTCGTCGGCATCCTCGCGCCGGCAGAGAATCACGTCTTCGATCGCCTCGCGCAGGTCCTTGGGAACTTCCTCGTAGATTCCGAGCTGCCCGGCATTGACGATGCCCATATCCAGACCCGCCTGGATGGCGTGATAGAGGAAGACCGCATGGATCGCTTCCCGGACATAATCGTTTCCGCGAAAAGAGAAGGAAACGTTGGAAACCCCTCCCGAAGTCAGGGCATGGGGCAGGATCCGCTTGATTTCGGCCACCGCCTCGATGAAATCGAGGCCATAGCGGCGATGTTCGGGAATGCCGGTGGCGACGGCGAAAATGTTGGGATCGAAGATGATGTCCTCGGGCGGGAAGTCGAGTTTTTCCCGCAGCAGGCGGTAGGCCCGGGTGCAGATTTCCACCTTCCGCGCCCTGCTGTCGGCCTGACCCGCCTCGTCGAAAGCCATGACCACCACCGCCGCACCGTACAGCCTGGCCAGCTTCGCATGCCCGAGGAAAGCCGCCTCCCCTTCCTTGAGCGAGATCGAGTTGATCACCCCCTTGCCCTGAATGCACTGGAGACCGGCCTCGATCACCTCCCATTTGGAAGAGTCGATCATCACCGGCACCCGGGCGATATCGGGTTCCGAAGCCACCAGATTGAGGAACCGGACCATCGCCGCCTTGGAATCGAGCATTCCCTCGTCCATGTTCACATCGATGATCTGGGCGCCGTTTTCCACCTGCTGCTTGGCCACTTCGAGGGCGGTGTCGTAGTCCTCCTCCCGGATCAGCCGGCGGAAACGGGCGGAACCGGTGACGTTGGTGCGCTCGCCGATATTGACGAACAGGGAGTTCTGGTCGATGTTGAGTGGTTCGAGACCCGACAGGCGACAAGCCACCGGAACCTCGGGAATCCGCCTGGGGGGCAACCCGGCCACCGTTTCGGCGATGGCGCGGATATGGTCCGGGGTGGTGCCGCAGCAGCCACCGACGATGTTGAGGAAACCGCTTCCGGCCCATTCGCCGATTTCGGCCACCATTTCCTCGGGGCTCTCGTCGTAGCCGCCAAATTCGTTGGGGAGTCCGGCGTTGGGATGCGCCGAGACATGGGTATCCACGTAAGCGGAGATCTCCTCCACGTACTGCCGCAGCTCTTTCGGTCCCAGGGCGCAGTTGAAGCCGAAGGAAAGCGGCCGGGCATGACGCAGGGCGTTCCAGAACGCTTCCGCCGTCTGTCCCGAGAGGGTCCGGCCCGAGGCATCGGTGATGGTGCCCGATATCATGATGGGCAGTTCCACACCATGGCGGTCGAAATAGCGTTTGACCGCGAAGACGGCCGCCTTGGCATTGAGGGTGTCGAAGACGGTTTCAATCAGCAGCAGATCCACGCCGCCTTTCACCAGGCCGTCGATCGCTTCGGTGTAGGACACCACCAGCTGGCCAAAACTGACGTTGCGGAACCCCGGATCGTTGACATCGGGCGAGATCGAAGCCGTGCGGTTGGTGGGCCCCAGTACCCCCGCGACGAAACGAGGCTTGCCGGGATCCTTGGAAGTGAATTCGTCCGCGGCGCGGCGGGCGATGGTGGCCGAAGCCAGGTTAATCTCGTGAGCCAACGCCTCCATCCCGTAATCGGCCATACTGATGGAATTGGCGTTGAAGGTGTTGGTCTCGACGATGTCGGCACCGGCCGCCAGGTATTTGCGGTGAATCTCCCCGATGATCTCCGGCTGGGTCAACGACAAAAGGTCGTTGTTGCCCTTCAGATCCGAAGGCCAGTCGGAGAAACGGCGGCCACGGTAATCGGCTTCTTCCAGCCGGTACCCCTGAATCATGGTTCCCATGGCCCCATCCAGGACCAGGATACGATCGGCTAATTGATCACGAATTTGTTTGGGTGTGGAAATCGGCATCGAAACGTCGGTTCAGTCCAGATAATCTTTCAACTTTACCACGGGCAAATCAGGAAATCGTCTCAATTTTTGAATCGAGTTTTGCGATAATGACACCCTGCCAAGGAGGTTCGAAAACAAAATAGACAATAGAGAAAACAAGCAGGAGAACGACCATGCACAAGCTCATCACCCTCACTCTGGCTGCCATGCTGCTGGGTTTTTCCATTGCAGGTCATGCAGTCACGATCCGCAAACAGGCCGCGGCCGCTGACACCAGCCAGCGCAATCCGGTCAAGCTGGAGGACGCCAAGCCCATTTTGGGGCAATGGACGCTGGTCGAGGTGGCCCCCCGCGCCACCGGACAACGCATCCCGGAAAACCGGACGTGGGAGTTCCGCCCCGACGGCACGCTGGTCACTTCCGGTTACAACCGCCATTTCAAACGCAACGACACCCAGACGTTCAAATATGAAATCAAAGGCGGCATGATCGTCACCGATCTGCCCGGACGCCCGGGTAAACAGCTGCGTTACAGAATCTATGACATGACAGGCGATTCCATGATTCTGCAAGGCGGACTGGAAGGTTATTACTTCTTCAAACGCAAATGACATCACCGACAAAACAACTCTAACAGGAGCACAAGACAATGGACATTGGAAAAAACCTCAATCCCAAATACCGGGACGATATCCTGATGTGGGCGGGTATCGCTCTGGTCAGTACGATTTTCATCGGCATCTTCATGGTGTTCACCACCTCTTCCCCCATCGACCTGATCAAGAAAATTCTCAGTGCGATCCTGATCATGTTCCTGCCGGGTTACGTCATCGTCAAACTCTATCTGAACGATCTCAAGTTGACAGACAATCCGGCAGTGGACAAATTCATCCTTTCCTTCGGGACTTCCATGGTCACGGTTCAGTCTTTGGCCTTCCTGGTCAATTACTTCGCCATCCACGCCGCCGACCTGGATCAGGAAATCCGCATCGAGCTGGAAAGCTGGGTGCCCATCGTCATCGTCCTGCTGGTGATCGGCGTCGCTGTCGGGCTGAAGTTCTTCTGGAAACCCATCGCCGCCAAATGGCAACAGTTGAGCGACTGGTTCCAGGCCAAAATCGGTGACATGGGGCCGACCGTACTGCTGATATTGACCACTTTCCTGGCCCTGGCGATCTTGTTTGGAATCATCTGGACCATTCTCAAGCTCATGTTCGCGGTCTCGGGTTACCAGCCTTACTGATCGCCTCCTTGCACTGACACCCGGCGGGCCCCAGCGTCCGCCGGTTCAGCCGTGAGGTTGCCATTCCCTGGCGATGGGTTCACACTGGAAACCTTTGACAAGGTGTCAAATGAAGGCATGAAATGTCCACCACGGCAATGGTCCGGGAAAAGATCGATGAGGCAACCTACGACATCGATACCGCGGTCTATGACAGGGCTGTCAGATTCTTCCGCTTTTGCAAACGTTTTCTCCCGCTCCATTTAAACCTCCACGATCCGCAACATGCCATTCGACGAGGGCATATCCTCGTCTTCAATCATTTCGCCCGTTTCGAAACCCTGATCCCCCAGTATCTGATCCACGAATGTTGCGGCGCCTACTGCTGCGCCATCGCCCATAGGGAACTGTTCGAGATCGATGACCGTTTGAGCGATTTCCTGATGGCGACCGGGGCGATCCCTCACGACCATCCCGACCTTTTTCCCATTCTGGCCATCCAGATCCTCCGGGGGCGCAAGGTGATCATCTTCCCGGAAGGGGGAATGGTGAAAGACCGGCGCGTCATCGATCGCAAGGGTCACTACAGCATTTTCTCCCGAACCACCCGCGAACGGCGCAAGCAACACACGGGTGCCGCAGTGCTGGGACTGGGACTGGACATCTTCAAACAGGCAGTGCTTGACGCCGCGAGGCGGGGCGATCACGGCAAGCTGGAACGCTGGCAACGGCGGCTGGGTGTCTCCGATATCGATCGGCTGGTGTCACGCTGCCGGCAACCGACCTTGATCGTACCTGCCAACATCACTTTTTTCCCCCTTCGGATCGATCCGAACCTGGTGGAAAAACTGATCACCTCTCTTCGGCCGGGATTGAAAAAACGCTACATCGAAGAATTGATCATCGAAAGCAATCTGCTGCTCAAAGAAACGGACATGGATATTCGGCCGGCCCAACCCATCCAGCCGTCTGGTTGCTGGCAGTGGTGGGAACGCCTGCTGATCCGCAAGCTGGTGCCGCGAATCACCGATGTTACGGAAATCTACCCGTGGCATTTCGCTCCGGGCAAAATCAGGCATCTGCTGGCCAAGAGACAGCAAACCCACGCCAAAACGATTCGCAATCGTTACATGGAGGCCATGTACAAGGCGGTCACGGTCAACCTCTGCCATCTTGCCGCCACCTTGATCTATCTCTGCCTCGAGCAGGAACGCAATGCCATAGACAAACCCCTCTTCCACAGGTCTTTGTATCTTGCCATCAAAAAACTTCAGTGCCACAAAGCCGTTCACCTGCACCGCAGCCTGCTCGACCCCGACTGTTATCGAACCCTTCCAAATGACGAATGCCGACATTTGCAGCAGTTTCTCTGCACCGCTGAAAACACGGACCTGATCGAACCGGTGGCGGGAAAATATCATTTCCTTCCCAAACTCAGGGAGGACTTCACTATCGACACGATACGGCTGGAGAACCCTGTGGCGGTCTATGCCAACGAAGTCGCCCCCCTCTCGATGGTCAAAAAAAGCGTTACAGCCGCTTTCGCTCAGGCATCCTCCCTATCGCCCCCTGAACTGGCATTGCTGGCTTTCGACGATGAGGTACGTTCATGGCGATGGGATCGGGCAATCCATTCCACCTCCTGCTCTGAAACCGACCACGAGGAAATCACCACCATTCCCGGTAAACCCTTTTTGCTCAATGCGAAACCCCGAACGAATAGAAGCGTGCTCCTTGTTCACGGCCTTTTGGCCATCCCCGCCGTCATGCGTCCCTTGGGCGAGGAACTGGCCGATGCGGGTTACACGGTGTTGGGTATTCGTCTGAAAGGACATGGCACTTCGCCCTGTGACCTGCGCGAACGCAGCTGGCAGGAATGGATGCAATCGGTCTGGCGCGGTTACCGTATCCTCGCCGCCATGAGCGAATCGATCGCCGTGGTTGGGTTTTCCACCGGGGCCCTGTTGGCTCTGCAGCTGGCGGCCGATCAGCCGGACCGGCTGACAGCGGTGGTCGCGATCACACCGGCGCTGAAATTCCGCTCCTCCATCTTCCAATTGGTTCCACTGATGCATCAGGCCAATCGGTTGACCCGATGGATCACCCATGAAGGGATGAAAGAATTCGTCGAAAATGCTTCGGAGCATCCTGAAACCAACTATACCCACATTCCGGTCAGGGCACTCTACGAGCTTCGGCTGTTGAGCCAGGAAACCGAACGGCGCTTGAACGATGTCCATCTTCCCGCCCTGATCCTGCAAGGTGACCAGGATCCGGTGATCGACCCCGATGGTGCCCGGCTGGCCTACGAGAGGCTGGCAAGCCGTTGCAAGACCCTCACGATGATCCATTCCCGCCTGCACGACATCGTTTTTCATGACCCCGGCCAAGTTCACGCAACCATTCGCTTCTTCCTCGACCAGTACACCCACTGCTCAAGCACCCCGATATGAACCCTAAACCTTGGCTGGATTCGTATCCTCCCGGCTTGCCTCCCCAAGCACCCGTTCCCCGGCATCGCTCCCTGGTGGCGCTGCACCAGGAATGCTGCCGGCGTTATGCCGCCTTGCCCGCCCTGGAAAATCTGGGTACCTCTTTGAGTTATCGCGAATGGGAAGGCCTGTCCTCGCGCTTTGCCGCTTTTCTTCACCACGAGCTGGGCCTCGTCAAAGGCCAGCGCCTGGCGATCATGCTGCCCAACCTGTTGCAATATCCGGTGGTGCTCATGGGAGCGCTCAGGGCGGGGTTGATCGTGGTCAACATCAATCCCCTGTTCACCCCTCGGGAGTTGGCTCACGAATTGAGCGACTCGAACCCTGCGGCCATCGTGATACTGGAAAATTTCGCCCATGTGCTGGAACAGACAGCCACAAACCTGTGGCCGAACCATATCATCACGACTCAGGTCGGCGACCTGCTGCCAGCCCCGAAACGAAACCTGGTGAATGGATGGCTGAAATTACGCGGGCAGGTTCCCCGTTTCGATCTGCCGAATACCTTCGATTTGTATCGAGTCCTGCGAAGGACCGGAGAAACGCCGGTGAAAGTCGATCTGAGCCCAAACGACCTGGCTTTTCTCCAATATACCGGCGGCACCACGGGAATCCCAAAAGGGGTGATGCTCAGCCACGCCAATCTGCTGGTCAACATCGAGCAGACCCGGTCGTGGTTGACTTGCGAGAATTGGCAACGCCACCTTGACTGCGGTCTCGAAGTTCTGGTGACCGCCCTTCCCCTCTACCATATCTTCGCCCTGACCGCCAATCTGTGTGTCGGAATGGCGCTGGGGATGCAAAATCATCTCATCACCGATCCAAGAAATCTCAAGAGAATGATCGGACTTTTACGGAAGGTTCCATTCACTTGTATCACCGGGGTCAATACTTTGTTCGATCATCTGCTCAGGCAACGCGATTTCCGTCATTTGGATTTCTCCCAATTGAAATTGACTTTGTCCGGGGGGATGCCGATGCATCGATCCGTCGCCGAGCGCTGGCAGGAAACCACCGGCTGCCCGGTCATAGAAGGATACGGTCTGACCGAGACCTCGCCGGTGGTGACGCTCAACCCTCTCGATATCGAGTCATTCACCGGCAGTATCGGCCTGCCACTTCCTGGAACCGACTGCCGCATAGGGGATGAAAACAAATGGATGGGACCGGGAGAAACCGGCGAGTTGTGCGTGAAGGGCCCCCAGGTCATGCAGGGATATTGGAATCGGCCGGAGGAAACCGGGAGAACCTTCACCGCCGATGGCTGGCTCAAGACGGGGGACATCGCCACCATGGATACAAAGGGGTTTTTCTATATCGTGGGCAGAAAGAAGGACATGATCCTGGTATCCGGTTTCAACGTCTATCCAAACGAGATCGAAGAAGTCATCAACGCCCATCCCGGCGTCGCCGAATGTGCCGCCGTCGGGGTGGCCGATGAACGGACCGGAGAAGCGGTCAAGGTCTTCGTGGTACGAAAGGATCCAAATCTGAGGGAAACGGAAATCCAGGCATGGTGCCGGGCCAACCTGACCTCCTATAAACGCCCCCACTATATAGAGTTCATCGACACCCTTCCCAAATCCGCAGTGGGAAAAATCCTCCGCCGACAACTCAGGGATCGATGCCGCCCCGGGCAACCTTGATCCCCCCTTACCACCGTTCCATTCACTTAACCTCTCTTTGAAACGACAGGCGGCCAATAACCATAATCTTTATGTGTATTTGATCTGGATCAATTAAAACATATTTTTTGTATGGTATTTTGAGCCCCGGCTGTCACAAACAGGGAATTTCGTAAAAATTCACTGTCCCCCATCCCGGCGGACGAAAGATTCTCCCTGCATCACAGCCAAATCTATTCCAAAAACTACTGTTGAGAGAAAAAACAATGGCGGAAGAGAAAGAGAAAGACTATTTCTGGCAGATCATCGCAGCCGTGGTGGTTGCCGTCGCAGTGGGCGTGTTCATGGTGAAAAAGTCCGAACAGGACAAATACAAAACCGCCGAGCGGGCGATCCAGGAAGATCCGGCCATGTCATCTTACAGATGACCCCTGTTTTGGTATAGCACCTTCATCTGGCAAGAGCGGCCGTTTCGCAGACGGCCGCTCTTGTTTGTCAGCACGTCAAATCGGGTTGCCTTCCTTGTCCACCAGGGGCACATGGTAGTCCCGCAACACCGCGGCGATGTCCGCACGCTTCCGATCGATCAGATCTTGCAGCATTTGCCGCCTTTCCTTGTCGCCACGCCTGACCGCCATGGCGATGGCATAATCGAAGCGAATCCCTTTCTCCGACTTGAGCGGAATCAATTCATAGTCTCCAGGGTGCTTCCAGGCCAAATAAGCGCCTATCGGCCCCCATACCACCGCCATGTTGATCTTGCCATCGCTGAACTCGTTGTCCAGCCTCATCGCGGTGTTGACCGCAGGATCTCCCGTCATGGACTGATAGGTACGGCCCTGTCTGAGCAGCTGGTGACGCAGCAACCAGGTGACGCCGGGGGTACGGTCGAACATGGCGATCTTCAGCCGCGCCTTGCGCTCGGCCGACAAATCGAACAACTGTTCGGCCTGGTGGATATCGTCGAACCCCTTGCCTTTGGCCACCACCAATACATAAGTGGACCGATAGTAGGGCTTGGTCGTGGATGCCAGCTCGTAGCCGGCGGGCACGCCCATCACCACGTCACATTTGTACCGCCCCGTATCGGGATCCTTGGCCTTGAGGGTGTTACGAAGGAAGCCGAGTCTCTGGGGAAACCAAGTATATTCGACCTTCAGCCCCAAATCGTCGGCAAACAGATGGGCAATCCTGTTCTCGAATCCAGAATCGTCACGGGCGGAAAGCGGCGGATTGGCAGGGTCGGCACACACCCTGAAAGCCGTTTCCTTCCCCTGCGCCACCTGAACCAATCCAAGCGCCAACACTCCTGCGATGAATCGCCGAACTCTACGCATCGATCCTCTCCTCGAAATTCAAAGTTATCTGTGAATGCTCCACCGGCCCTGTGGCCGATCATCCCGCATCACCATCCGGAAAGAGGGCAGTATACCGGAAACCGCTTTCATCCAAGGCCCTCTCGTCTTCCTTCCCAGGGCAATCGCATAAACCAATTCTCCTCTCTCTCGGGGAGAAGGGCCAGGGATGAGGGAGAAGTTTCCCAGTTACCGGATCAAGCCCTCACCCCAACCCCTCTCCCAGAGGGAGAGGGGCTTCAACACCGGACAAAATCAACTCCCAACGGGAAAAAAGGCGGCCATGCGGATCGCCCTGCCCCCATCCCAAGGATTGGGAGGCCCTGCGTTTTTCCCTTGTTCACACGCTTTTTTTAAGGTAATTTGGAGGGACTTCATTGATCAACCCACGGTTTCGCCAATGACCCTACAGGCCAAAGACATCATGGAACCCCGAGTGGTCTCGGTTCCTCCGGAAATGACCCTCGACCAGTTCGAAGAGTTCCTGACCATCCAGGGAATCGATGGAGCGCCGGTGCAAAACGCCGAAGGGGAAATCATCGGCATCGCCTCCAAGACCGATGTCATTCGCGCCTTGCGCTTTCAGACAAGCGAGCGTTTCAGCGGACTCAGGGAAGGTGTCATCACGGTGGGAGACATCATGACGGACGATGTGATGTTCATCCCCCCCGATCTTCCTCCAAGAGAGATCGCTGAACTGATGACCGAGCACAAAATCCACCGTCTGCTCGTGGGTGACAAACATCACGTCAAGGGCATCGTCACCGCCTTCGACCTGCTCCAGCTCGTTCGTTAGGCGGCATCCCGCGATTCGAGATCCAGTCCCAAAGGATTGTCCGGATCGATACCCGCCATGAACGGCTTCCGCCGATCCTGATCCGTCACCTGATAGACCAGCCCGAGCCAGTTGTTGAAGACAGCCTTGGCGGTATCGCGCCAGGTATTGTCCAGGTGCGGAAGCAGCAATCTCTCGGGAAATTCAGGGACCGGACGCCCACGCTTTCGGGCCGTCTCCACCGAGGCGCGGTAGTCTTCCAGGATGACCACTGCCCTGGCACTGAAATAGTTTTCGGGCAACGGCGGCCAGTCCTCCCGCTCCCCTTCCAGATAACGCAGAACCTCGCGCTTGTACTCCTTCATCAAACTGATCGTGTCATACTCCGGGTGCCCCTGGAAAAACACGATCCGCAATAGATCATGGCTGACCGCCAGATGGACGCCGGCCGCTTCACTCTCCACCAGCACTTTGAGCCCCTTCCTTTCCAGATCTTCGCGGAACAACTCGTTGAAGCGCGAATGGGGCACATCAAAACGGGTATTGATATCGGCCACGAGGGGATGACGGGGTTCGATCACCCGGTGGGAATAAACGCCCCAACGCTTGAATCCCAAATGGGTTCTGCGGAGACCATGACAGTATTGCACCAGCGCGTGGGTGGCCAGACAGGAACACAGAATCGAAGTAACGTTCCGCTTGGCCCAATCGAAGACCTCGGCCAGCGGCTCCCAAAAAGGCTCCTGGGGCAGGTCCGGGTGGGTCACGTTGGCGCCACTGACGATCAGGGCATCCAATCCCTCCCCCTTGATTCGCTCGAAGGATTCATAATGCTGATCGATATGTGCCTGCGCCTCAGGCCCCCGCTGCAATCCCTCGATGGTGAACGGGTGGACATAGAACTGCACGATCTGATTGCAGGCCCCGAGCAGACGGAAGAATTGGCGTTCCGTCGCTTCCAGGGCCTTGTCCGGCATCATGTTGAGCAACCCGATGTGAAGCTCCCGGATATCCTGGTGCCTTGCCGCTTCAGGATCCAGGATCTTCTGTCCCTCGGCACGGAGCCGTTCGAAGGTCGGCAGGTCGGTATGGGCGATCAAAGGCATCGGCTCTCCTCCTTGTCCCACTTTTCACGCTGAGAATCCTGTGCATCGATTGCATCGGCGACCAGCTCCAAAAAGTCTTTTTCATCTCTGAGTTCACAGATATCCGCCGCATCGATCACATAACCATATTGGTCCGCGATACGTTGGTAGCGGGGCAACCGTGCATGTAACAAACGGGGAAACACCCAACTCACGAATTCGTCGGGGGGAATCTCGTCGGTGGAGGCATATCCCCTCTGCCGCATGAATTCCTCCAACTGTCTGTCGAGAAATTCCTCCCGGTAATACAGGGGCTTGGGGGTTTCCCTGGCCCGCCGAATCAACATTTCCTCCAACTCGGGGGAGGTTTGGATATAAACGATCAAGGTATGCCTGGACAACGTCTCCAAAACCTTTGGCTCGTCCAGTTCACATACGCTCCCCCCCGCATCGTTGATAAAATGCTGATAATCATAGATATCACGCGCTTTTTCGATGAAGGCGGGCACATCCAGCATCGCCGCGATTTCCGCTTGACGATGGAGCGCCTGACGGCGTTTGAACTCATCCAGAGGCAGCCCTCCCCGGGCCGGATCCCCGATCTTCCCCAGAAAGGTCGCAATAGGGGAAAGATTGTCCACGGTGATGTTGCTGCAAATATAGATGGAGTCGGAACGCAACAAATCGCGCAGGAAAGGCACCTGCATGGCTTGACGTTTGATGTTGTCCAGAATCGGCTCCTCCAGATACTTGGTGCCGATACGGTAATCCCCGGAGTAGTGAAACCATTGATCTTTCGGTAATTTGTTGGCCAATGTGGTCTTACCCACCCCGGACATTCCCAACAAGGTGATTCGCTTGGCGTCCCAGTGCAGAAATTCCTGCGGCGTCATTTTCATCGGTTTCACTCCGGAAAAATATGAATCTTAACGTTGAAATATCCTGTTTGAAACTTGCCAGGGATAAAGTTCACCCGATTTTCCTTTTACTGTATCCCGTACCGCAACTCTATGTCATAATCAAACCACACAATTTTGTTTTCTCGCCACTCCCATGCAAAGACAAGCGCTCTTGTCCCCCCAATCCTGTACCCGATTTACCGCGCTCATCCTCGGCCTGGTCATCTTCGGCCTGGCTTTCTCCCTGCAAGCCCGGCCATCGCTCCCCCTGCCGGGCTGGCACGCTCTGACCATGGAAGTCGAGCCCGCGCTGGTGGTCAAAATTCAGGTAGACCCCCAAAAAGGAAGCGAAGCGCTGCCACATCTGGCCGAATACCCCGATTCCCTGAAGCCCGATCCAGCCGAAACGCTCTATCATTTGACAGTGGAAACCCGGCTAAAGTGGTTTCTGTCCAGCAAATCCTGGCTGGGGGAACTGTGGTTCAGGCCAGACCTCTCGGCTTTGCAGAGAACCCGGCTGAAATCGGGCAAAAGCCGCAATTTCAAACTTTATCGCTATGCCGAAAACCGGGTGTACCGGGTCCGTCGTCGCCCGGACAAACAAGCCCCCACCCCCGATCCCTTGAGGTGGCCTATCGAGAACGAGCGGGTCTATGAATTTCCACCCCAGGCGGTCGGCCGTTGCAGCAAAATCACCGATCCTTATGCACTGCTGTTGCGATTGTCCCAGGGAACGCTCGACAAGCCGGAAAAGTTGTGCGTCTTCAACAAGAAAACCATTTACGAGGTCACCTTGCGGCGTGAAGGTGTCCAAAGAATGCGCGTCCATTACCGCCTTGGCGGCAAGCCGGTGGAGGCCTCGGTCAAGGCGGAAAAAATCACCCTCCTTCCGAGACTGATGGGGAAAAACCCGCACGACGCCACCGAACCCTTCGAACTGTTGGGAATGGAAGGCGATATCACCGCCTTGATCGACCCCCGCCATCACTTGCCATTGCAGTTCGAGGGCAAGGTTCCGGGTTTTGGACAGGCCAAACTGAAACTGACCGAAGTCAAACCCCGGCTTCAGCCTGCACCAAACTAGCCAGACGCCTCAGCAAACCGTCCGGCTCCCGCACCGCCAGTTCCGCGATCTCTCTGGCCCGGTCACGCATGTCGGCGAAAGCGTAGATACGCATCTGGGGCGCATTGCCGGAAGGGCGGATGTGGGCGATTTCTCCATTGGCGAAATAACAGCGGACCCCGTCCAGAACGTTGATCCGCTCGATCCGGGTGAACCCGTCTTGCTGGGTGAACACCTGGCCGAGCACCTCCAGTTTTCTTTTCCATTCCCGCCCGACATCGCTCTCCCAACATGACCGCCCGATTTCCCGGCCCTCGGCATCCAAAAACACGATGGCGTCGGATTCGAAGCGCAACGCCACCACGCCGGCCTCCCGCGGCAGAAAATACTCCACGATACGCTTCCCAAGCGCCTGGGGAAACTCATCGATGAGATCGGATTTGCCATAACAGGGAGGAAACAGTTCCAGCAGTTCGGCCACGGAAATATTCCGCTCGCGCGCCGCCGCCAACACGCACATCATCGGTAACACCGAGTCGCGTGTCGGAAGCGCCGACAGCGTCTCTCCATTCATCTCGATGTTCGAACCCAGCAGAAATCCTCCGTTGGCCTCCCACGCCATCACCCGCTTATACCCCTGATCCAGCAACTTTTGCATCGCCTCAATCACGTAAGGGGATCCGATCCGGGTGCGGACGGTGGAAATGCCGTGTCTGGCCAGAAACTCCTCGAGGATGGGATTGGCGCTGATGGGCACCGCCACGGCGTCCGCCCGCAGATAATCGGCCACCAGGGCGCCAAGCAGATCGCCGGGTATGAAATGCGATTCGGCCCCGTCCATGGCCACGACCAGGGGCCGGTCACTGTCTCCATCGGTGGACAACACCACGTTCACTCGCCGCTCCTGGCGGGCCGCATACTCTTGCAGCATTTGCAGATGACGATCGGAAACGGCCTCGGTATCGAGGGGAATGAACGCGTCACTCCGGCCGTCACAATACACCTGGGCTCCGGCATCGGCCAGAATCCGGGGAATAAGGTCGCGGCCCACCGCGCTGTATTGAAAAAACATCACCCGCCAGGGTTCCAGGCTTCCTCCGGCAAACACTTTCCGATAACGGTCGCGATAGCACTCGGCAGCGGCGGGATTGGGCCCGGGCAACGAAGGGGCCACCCCCTGCTTGAACATTCCATCGGGACCAAAGAGAGAAAGGCTGGCGGGGCGTGAATATTCCTGCTCCCGGAATCTTTCCACCGCCGCCACGATCCCCCCTTCATCACTCTTGAGCACCTCGCCGTCACAGCGGTTGGCTTTTTGTCCATTGCGGTCGGCGGGGATATGACTGCCGGTCACGACGAAACTGGCGACCCCTCTTTGCAGGGCATAATAAGTCAAGGCGGGCGTGGGGATCAGGCCGCAATAGTCCACTTCGTATCCCGCATCCACGATCGCCTTGGCCGTCGTCCTCAACAGCCGCCCGGTCGAAGGCCGCAAGTCGCCGGCAATGGGGATGGCAACCCGTCCGCCCGCATCCCCCCCACAGGTCAGCTTTCCGCTCTCGGCAAAATAGGCCAGCGTGCCCCGCGTCAGGCAGTAGACTTCGATATCGGTCAGCGCCTCCACCCGGGCACGCACCCCGCTGGTCCCGAAACGCAGCGGTTCGGGGACATGATCGAGGCTTTCGAGCACAGTCGGTTCTTTGGTCATCATTTCACCTCCACTTTGGCAAACCGGCGCTTGCCCACCTGGAAAATATGCACTTCTCCGGGGGCGATGACGCGCTTGGGATCCTCCAGCCGTTCGCCATCGATCCGCACCGCCCCCTGACGGATCATTCTAAACGCCTCGGAGGTGCTTTTGACCAGCCCCGCCTGCTTCAGCAGCTTGGCGATGGCGATTCCTTCGGGAACATCACTGGTGAGGGGCAGGGTTTCCAAATCCTCGGGCAAGGCGCCGCGCTTGAATCGGGCCTCGAAATTCTCCAGCGCCTTGCGGGCGGCTTCGTGATCGTGGAAGCGGGCGACGATTTCCTGAGCCAGCCGGACTTTGTAGTCCCTTGGGTTCGCCCCCTCGGCGCAAGCGCGCTGCCACGCCCGGATCTCTTCCAGGGGACGGAAGCTCAGCAGCTCGAAATAGCGCCACATCAAGTCGTCGGAGATGGACATCAGCTTGCCGAACATTTCATCCGCCGGTTCGTTGATTCCGATATAGTTGCCCAGTGACTTGGACATTTTCTGCACGCCGTCCAACCCTTCCAGGATCGGCATGGTGATGACGACCTGGGGTTTTTGCCCATAAGCCTCCTGCAGTTGCCGGCCTACCAGCAGATTGAATTTCTGATCCGTCCCGCCCAGTTCCACGTCCGCCTTGAGGGCCACCGAATCATAGCCCTGGATCAAGGGATAGAGGAATTCATGGATGGCGATCGCCTGGCCGCTCTTGTGGCGTTTGCTGAAATCGTCACGTTCCAGCATCCGGGCCACGGTATATTTTCCCGCCAACTGGATGAGGTCGGCCGCGCTCATGGCATTCATCCAGCTGGAATTGAACATCACCAGGGTTTTCTCGGGATCGAGAATCTTGAAGATCTGTTCCTCGTAGGTACGCGCATTTTCGATCACCTCGTCCCGGCTCAAGGGGGGCCGGGTCTGGTTCTTGCCGGTAGGATCCCCGATCATTCCGGTAAAGTCACCGATGAGGAAAATGGCTTCGTGACCAAGATCCTGAAACTGTTTGAGTTTGCCCAGCAAAACCGTGTGCCCCAAATGAAGATCGGGAGCGGTCGGGTCAAAGCCGGCCTTGACCCGCAAGGGCTTTCCAGCCCGCAGGCGCTCCAACAGTTCCTTTTCCAAAAGGATTTCCTCGGCGCCCCGCTTCAGTGACTCGAGCGCCTGTTCCGGGTCGATCATGAATGCTCCTTATCGCTGCAACAATGGGAAATTAGCAAGATTACACGAGTTTATATAAACTTATAAAGATTATTCGACACAAGGCACACAGATGGCGCAGCGCCCCTGCACAAAAACAAGAATTGGATTCTATGGGTTGGGTTTGAGCCTTTTGATCGTGGCCGGGCTGGTCGTCCTGACCGGCCGCCGGCCACCGTCCCCCGTCCCCACCCAGCGGCCAGCGCCTGCTTCCATCGCCGCGACTGCCGAACCGCCCCGGCAAGAACCCGCAGAGAAAGCCGGTGCCGGGGAAGAATCCACCGCCCCTTCCGCCGAGCAGCCGAAGGCATGGATCGAACATACGATTCGCAAAGGCGACACCCTTGCCGGGATTTTCGATCAATACGATCTGGGAAGCGGTGCTTTGCGCAATCTGCTCAATAGCGACAAACACCTGAAAAAAGAGCTGACGCGCCTGTATCCGGGAAAAACCGTCAAGTTTCTCCTCGACGACAAGGGCGGTCTGGAAAAAATCGTTTACGAGCGCAGCACCACCGAATCCATCGCCGCCTCCAGGGCCGACGAGGGATTCGATATCGAAAAGGTCTTCAGGCAAACTGAAAAAGAACTTCACCGTGCCAGTGGCACCGTGGAATCGAGCCTGTTCATCGCCGGAAAAAAGGCCGGTCTCAGCGATTCCATCATCATGCAACTGACCGAAATTTTCGGCTGGGACATCGACTTTTCCCGCAGTATCCGGCCGGGCGACAGCTTCAACGTCTTCTACGAGAAACAATACCTGGATGGCAAATTCATCGGCGATGGCGATATCGTGGCCGCCGAATTCATCAACCAGGGCAAAATCCACCAGGCATTGCGTTTCATTCTTCCCGATGGAACGGCCGAATATTACACCCCGGAAGGCAAAACGCTGAAAAAGGCTTTCCTGCGGATGCCGGTCAAATCCGCGCGCATCACATCGCGCTTCAACCTGCACCGCCGTCATCCCATCCTTCACCGCATCCGCGCCCACAAAGGCGTGGATTATGCGGCGCCCATCGGCACACCGGTCCGCGCCACCGGTGACGGGAAAATCGTCTTCCGGGGCAGGAAGGGTGGATACGGGCGTGTCATCATCATTCAGCATGGACGCCGCTACAGCACCTTGTATGCACATCTGCACCGTTTCAACGCCCGTTTCAAGCTTGGCGCCCGGGTCAAACAGGGCGACGTCATCGCCTATGTGGGCAAATCGGGCCTCGCCTCGGGTCCCCATCTCCATTATGAATTCCGGATCAACGGTGTTCACCGCGACCCCCTGACCGTTCCCCTGCCCGAGAGCAAGCCCATTCCCAAATCCCTGCTGACCGAATTCAGGGAGCAAACGGCCCCCTTGCTGGCGGAGTTGGAGCGCACCCGTCCGACCGCCCTGGCAAGGCGGGAAACGGCGGGGGAATGACTGGACTCTACATCGGCCTGATGTCGGGCACCAGCCTGGATGGTGTCGATGCGGCCCTGGTCGAGACCGACGGCGCCCGCCATGTCATGGAGCGGGGCTGGCTCTATACCCCTTTCCCTTCGGGAGTACGCGATCGGCTACGGCGTTTCTGCCTCGCCGACGAGATCCCCCTCGAAGCATTCGCCCGACTCGATGCCGAACTCGGCGAGCTGTTCGCCCGCTGCGCCTTGCGTCTCCTGGAACAATCCGGCGTGTCACCCCGCCACGTGCGGGCCATTGGCAGCCACGGCCAAACCCTGCACCACCATCCCAATGGCGCCTGGCCCTGTTCGCTGCAAATCGCAGACCCCAACCGGATCGCCGAACGCACCGGCATCACCACCGTGGCTGATTTCCGCCGCCGCGACATCGCCGCCGGCGGCCAGGGCGCCCCCCTGGTGCCCGCCTTTCACCGGGAAGTGTTCCATTGCCGGGGAGAGGATCGCGCCATTCTCAATATCGGCGGGATCGCCAACCTGACGCGCCTGCCCGGCGACGAGCGCGAGGACACCACAGGATTCGACACCGGCCCCGGAAACACCCTTTTGAACTTCTGGATTCAACGTAATCTGGGCCGCCTTTGGGACGAAAACGGACAGTGGGCGAGAAGCGGTCACTGTATCGACAGACTGCTGCACGCCCTGCTCGCCGATCCCTATTTCTCAGCTTCCCCGCCCAAAAGCACCGGTCCCGAATACTTTTCCCCCAAATGGCTGGAAAATCACCTTCGCCCGTTCGCACTGCAGCGCCCGCAAGACATTCAGGCCACCCTGACCCACCTGACCGCGAAAAGCATCGCCGACCAGCTCCATGGATGGTCATCCCCCCCCCGGAGAATCCTGGTCTGTGGCGGCGGGGTCCACAATACCTTTCTGCTGGAACTGCTGAGGGAGTACTGTGGATGCCCGGTGGAATCCACCAGCCACCACGGGGTGGACCCGGACCGAGTGGAAGCGACCGCTTTCGCCTGGCTCGCCTGCCGGACCTTGATGAACCGGCCTGGCAATCTGCCCGCCGTCACCGGTGCCCGCCACCCGGTCGTACTGGGCGCGATCTTCCCGGCTTAAACGGCGAAAGAGGAGCCGCAACCACAGGTGGTGCGGGCATTGGGGTTGCGAATCACGAAGCGGGCACCCGACAGATCCTCCTTGTAGTCGATTTCCGCCCCGGTCAGATACTGGATGCTCATCGAATCCACAAGGACCGTCACGCCGTTTTTCTCGATCACGGTATCGTCTTCGGCCACCTCTTCATCGAAGGTGAATCCATACTGGAAACCCGAACAACCACCACCGGTGATGTAAACCCTTAACTTGAGGCCGGGGTTTCCCTCCTCGTCAATGAGACCTGCGACCTTGGCTGCCGCGCTGTCGGTAAATTCGATCGGTGCTTGGTTTGACGACATATCGTTGCGATTCCTTCAGATGGGGAGAAGATTATCCCTTTACCCGACCATGATGGTCAAGAATAGTTCTGCGCCGGCCAAGGCTCCCTCCTTTAGGGGGGACAAACGATCATTTCATTTTTTCCATTCCCCCCTCACGACATTTTAGGAACCCTTGGCGCAAGATTCGGTATATGATTAAAAGGATTCGTTTTTCACTCACATCGGAGTCAATCAGTATGAACCAAGTTCGCGTTTTACGCCGGCCCCAGACCCGGGTCGTGGAAACCAACAAAGTGCTTCGCAACACCTACGCCCTGCTGGCCATGACGTTGCTCTTCAGCGCCTTCACCGCGGGCCTTTCCATGGTCCTGAACCTGCCCCACCCGGGCATGATCGTCACCCTGGTGGGCTATTTCGGCCTGCTGTTCCTGACCCAGAAGTTCAGCAACAGCGCCTGGGGGCTGCTGTTCGTCTTCCTTCTCACAGGCTTCATGGGAATGACCCTGGGGCCCATCTTGAGCATGTACCTCAAATTCATTCCCAACGGCCATCAGATCGTGATGGCGGCCTTGGGCGGCACGGGCGTCATCTTCCTGGGAATGTCGGCCTATGCCCTGATCTCGCGCCGTGACTTCAGCTTTCTCGGAGGATTTTTGTTCGCCGGTATCCTGGTGGGCTTTCTGGCGGGGCTGGGTGCTTTCTTCTTCGATATGCCCGGCCTGGCCCTGGCCGTATCGGCGATGTTCGTACTGTTAATGGCCGGCTTGATCCTGTTTCAAACCAGCCAGATCATCCATGGCGGGGAAACCAATTACATCCTGGCGACGGTGACTTTGTACGTGGCCCTGTTCAACCTGTTTACCAGCCTGTTGCACCTTCTGGGCTTCATGGCAGGTGACGAATAACCCTTGTCAGAACCCTTTACGCAAAAAGGCGGCCAACAGGCCGCCTTTTTGCTTCCTTGTTCCGTCAGATTCGATCAGGCTACCATTTGCCGACAGCTTTCGGCACATTTGCGGCAACTTTCAGCGCATTTTTTGCAATGATCATGGGTGTGCTTTTCGCACTCCTCGGCACACCATTCACAGATGTCCGCACACAGCCGGCAGATATCCTTGCTCCAGCGGCTACCCCGGGCCATCGCTTGGGCACACATCAAGCACACTTCTAGACATTCGCGGCAACAGCGTGGACACTCGCTCCGGGCGTGCTGTTCGCCACCACAACACCCGCTGGACTCGCCATTCATATAGATGTCCAGCATCTCGTCCAGGCAAACCTCGCAATCCATGGCGCACTGCAGGCAACTTTGAATACATTCTTCCAAACTCATGACGCACCTCCTCCCTCTGATTGAGGTCGTTTGCAGTCTATACCTTTTTTCCCCATAAATTCAATTGAAATACCGCCGTGGAGCACTGATTCGGTCTATGCGATTGCCCTGGGCCCGCCTCGATCATTGGAGCAAAACCAAAGGCCCCGGGAGTATAATCCTGGATGCGTCGGTAACGATGCACTGAGATTGAAGAATAATCGGCTTTTTTACAATGGAGGATAACGACAATGATATTTCTGACTTCTTCCCTGGCCGCTTTCACCCTGGTTGCCATCCTGGGTGTCTTCATGGCTTATGACCTGTTTCGCGGCAATCCGGTCACCCGCCCCGTCGTCCTGACCCACGCGGGCATCGCAGTGCTGGGGGCCTTGCTGGCGATTGGAGCCGCATTGGCAGGCGACAGCCGGGTCTATATCAATATCGCCCTGGTGGTAGTCATCGTCGTTTTGGGGGTACTGGCGGCCCATCGGCGCCACACCACGGGACAAGTGCAGAAAGGCCTGCTCCTGGCCCATGCCACCGTGGCCGTGATCTGCTATCTGATTCTGGCCGCCACGGTTTTCGGATACAACGTGGCGGGCTGACCCCATCGATACCCATTCGAAACCCGGCATCTGCCGGGTTCTTTTTATTCCTTGTCCTCTCCATGGGACAGATGGCCACCCCGCCAGATGGAGATCAACAACCAGATCCCTCCGATCGCAGCCCCTCCGAAACCCAACACCCCCAGCATGGGCAGGCCCCACAGGGTCGGCCCCCCAGGCACTGTCATGACGATCGCCGACCCGATGATGAGTGAAGAAGTCACCATTCCCACAGCCAGGCGACTCGCCGCCCGGTCGATGATCCAGCCAAAATAGCCAAGCTGGTTGACATCCACATTGAAACGCAACGTACCGGCCTTGAGGGCCTTGATCAAGCGCCGCATGTCGTAGGGAAACGCCGCCAGCACATCGAGCATTTCGCTGGCGGTCCGCCAGCCCCGCTTGAGCACGATGTCGGGACGATAACGGTTGAACAGGGCGCGTCGCACATGGGGGGTGGCGGCCACGATCAGGTCGAAATCGGGGTCCACCTGACGGCCCATCCCATCCAGCGTCAGCAGAGACTTGAACAACAAAGCCAGATCCGGTGGCAATACCAGGGTGTAGCTGCGCATCAGGGCAGTCAGGTCGGTCAGGATATTGGCGATCTTGAGCTGTTTCAGCGGCAACCCGTGATAGGTGTCGATGAATATGTCGACATCAATAAGCAAGGCATCCACATCCACCTGCACCTCACCCGCCCAGTCGAGCAGAACGTTGACCGCGGTCCTGGCATCACGGTCGATCACCGCTGCCAGAAGATCGACAATCTGGTAACGGCGGGATTCGGAGAGCCGCCCCACCATGCCGAAATCGATGAAAGCGATCCGGTTTCCCGGTAGAAAGATCAGATTTCCCGGGTGGGGATCGGCATGAAAGAAACCATCGATAAGGATCATCTTGAGCACCGCGTCGCAGCCGCGGCGGGCCAGAATCTTGCGGTTGAGGCCGGCGGCTTCGGCCAATTGCAGCTTACGCGCAGGGATGCCGTCGATGTATTCCTGGACGTTCAGACGCTCACAACACCATTCCCAATACATTACCGGAACCACGATCCAAGGATTGCCAGCGAAGTTCCCCGCCATCCGCTCGGCGTTGCGCGCCTCGTTCTCCAGATCCATCTCACGCCTCAGGGAAGAGGCGAATTGGTGCACGATCTCCACCGGCCGGTAGCGACGCATCTCCTTGACCTCGCTTTCGACCACCCGGGCCAGTCGCTCCAGCAACCTGAGATCGGCCTCGACGATCCCGGTGATTCCCGGTCGGCGGATCTTGACGATCACCTGTTCGCCACTGAACAGCCGGGCACGATGAACCTGGGCGATGGAAGCGGCCGCCAGCGCCTCACGATTGAATTCAGCGAATACCTTGTCCACCGGCGCGCCCAGATCCTCTTCCAGCTGGGCTTGCAGGTGTTCGAACGGCAAAGGGGGGACCTGGTCCTGGAGCTTCTCGAATTCTGCGATCCAGTCGGGGGGGAACAAGTCCACTCTGGTGGCGAGAATCTGTCCCAGCTTGATGAAAGTGGGCCCCATTTCCTCCAAGGCGCGGCGAATTCGCTGGGGCGTATTGAGCTGAACCAGCTCTTCCACGCCCTTGAGATGAAGCGCCCTGCCCGCCTGCTCGAAAGCGTGCGCCAGACCTATCCGGCGTACGAATCCCGCGAAGCCGTAGCGCACCAGGATGACGGCCAGATCATACACCCGGCCCAGGTCATGAACGGCGCTGACGGCTTCCCACAACATCAACCCTGGTCTTTCTCGTCTTGCTTCAGTTTTTTCGACTGCTTTTCCAACGCCTCGGCGATACCGGCCAGAAACCCGCTGGCGATCGATGCCAGCTGCGCCCCCGCCGAGCGGGTCGTTTCGATACCCGCCTTCAGCCCCCACTCCCCCGCTTCCTGTAATTTGCGCGGCAGGGTCGTCATCACTTCGGTCATGTATTCCCCGATCGCCGTTCCGCTGTTTCTCGCGTGGGTGGCCAGGTCATCGAGAATCTGGTTGGCCTGCCGACTACCTTGACGGGCGACTTCGGCCAAAGTCTCCACATACATCTTTTCCAATTCGACCAATTGGTCGAACGCCTGTTTGACATCCTGTTCGGCAAATTCCCCGGCCCGGCTGGCCGCTTCCTCCAAGGCCAGCTTCGAGGCCTCGGCGGCCTTGATCAAACCCTCTTCCAGCCCCCGCATGGCCTCTTCCAGGGCCTGACGGGCCCGGCCGCCGTGCTTTTCGATCCCGCCGCTGGCGCCTTCGACGACGGCTTTGATGACAGATCTGATTTCCCGGGGATCCAGTTTTCCTTCCGCCAGCGCCTCGACGGTCAGGCGGCGAACCTTCTCTTGCACCTCTTCCGCACTCTCCACGGCCTCTTGAACCGCCGCCTGGAGCTGCTCGATCGTTTCCTGATCCTTCCGGGTTTCCTCCCCCCCGGCCTGCCGGGTCGTTTCCGTGGCTTCAGGCCCCTGTGAATTGTCTTGATTCATCATCCATCTCCCCGATTAGTCCAAATCCAGATTAAATGGTCGCCAAAACCCCGGCAAACTGCAAGCGATCACTGGCGTCTCCCCATTTTTTCACCTGATTCCCGCCAACAAGCCACCGGATTCGTTGAAAAGGTCGTCAATGGGAGGGTCAGTGATGCCAGGAGCGGGGTGTCGCCGCCACCAGTGGTAAAAGAT
>JALSIB010000046.1 GCA_026981855.1 Methylothermaceae bacterium
GTTCAATGGGTTATTGCTATACACATTTTACCCGATCAGGAACCCCGATCCTCTCGTTTTGAACCCCTTTTTATCCGTATATCAATGCCTTGCGCTGACCGCTTGGGAAAATTGGGGAGACACTAGCGCCCCCCGATCACCTTCGCCTCGACCGGCAAGCCTTCCGCCGCCGCGGGCAAATGGGTCAGAAGAATCAAGTCACCTTGCTTCAGCCTGGGGCTGTGCACCAGTACCCAGTCTTCTCCCTCATGAGGATAATTCCCCACCGTCTTCACCTGGAGACTTTCGAGCCGACCATCATGAATCCGGTAGATCCGGTCGCTGCCATACAGCGCACCGTATGGAACCGGGGCCACATGATCGGAGGGAGGAAGTGAAAGCTGAACGGTGACAGGCAGCGCCAGCCGAAGGGAGACGCCTTCCGCCTGCCGGACAGAGAACAGAGCATCGATTCCTCCCGCCTCCGCCTCGCCCGCCAAGCGCTTCAATTGCAGGTCGAATGGGATTCCCAGGCTTTCTCCCCGGGCTTCGAGCAGCTGACCGGCGGCCAATGTCTGGAGAACCGTGTACTGATAAGGGGCGGGTATCTTGGCCCTCACTTCCAGCGCATCCACAGGATAGAGGCTTACCAGAAGTTGATTGGCTTTGACGTAATCCCCAGGCGCCACGGCCACCTCGGCGACGATCCCGCTGAAAGGCGCCTGGATCCGGCTCCGCTCCAACGCCAATCGTGCTTGCGCCAATATCGCCTGCGCCCGGTCGAGACGCGCCTCGATCTGGCTCAGGCGGGCGGGATGCTGGGCCACCTCCAGTTTTCTGGCATTGACCGCCAATGCCTGACGCTCCATCTCCATGCGGGCCTGATCCAGGGCGGCCTCAGAACCCAGATTGCGCCGCTTCAGCTTCTCCATCCGGGAAGCCTGGGACTGCAGCAGCTGTAAAAGTTCCCGTTCATGCCGCAAAGCCTCGAGGCTGGCGGCGTAACGCTCCTTTTCCAGCCGCAACTGGGCCTGGAGCTCCGCCACATCCGCCCTGGCCCGGACCACGTCCGGCTCGAAATCCTTCGAATCCAGAGCCACCAGCAACTGCCCCCGGCTGACAGACCGGCCTTCTCTGGCCCTCACTTCAACCACCCTGCTGTTTTTCTGGGCGACCGCCCGCATCAAGGCCGGCGTCTCGATCTCCCCATAGAGCGTCAAGACCGCTCCCAGACGCCGCGGCTGAACCTCTATCGCCTCCACCTGCCATATCCTGCGCTGGATCGGAGGAGAAGATTGTTCCGGACGCGTGAACACCAAAACGGCGAACACCAAACAGCCGAGCAGAAGGATTCCCCAAGGCCAATAACGGCGTTCCAGTTTCATCATCGAATGGTTAGTCGCAAAAGAGATTTCGACAGGCGAACCTCAAGGGGCGGGTCAACCTTGGTGCCTGAGCCGGTCGAGTGGATGGCACGCCTGGCAGGACTCGAACCTGCAACCCTCGGCTTAGAAGGCCGATGCTCTATCCGGTTGAGCTACAGGCGCACGGATGGTCGGGGCAGAGGGATTCGAACCCCCGACATCCTGCTCCCAAAGCAGGCGCGCTACCAGACTGCGCTATGCCCCGTGTAAACTGTAGTCGGGCATTATATAACGTTTGCAGGAAGGTTCAAAAATTATCGGATCAGGCCATGGGTAACATCGTCTCATCTTCCTTCAAGCCCGCCTGGTGGCTGGCCAACAAGCATTTGCAAACCCTCTGGCCCAGCCTTTTCCGCCGAATCGCACTCCCCCCGCTCCGGCACGAAAGCGTCACCACCCCGGATGGGGATTTTCTGGAACTGAGCTGGTGTGGAACCAAAGGCCCCCTGGTCATCATTCTTCACGGGTTGACGGGAAGCTATCGCTCCCATTACGTCAGAGGACTTCAGTGGGCATTGCTCAAACGGGATTGGCGCAGCGTCGTTCTGAATTTCAGGGGTTGCGGCAACATTCCAAATCGCAGCTGGCGTTGTTACCACTCCGGTGAAACCGAAGACTTGAATTTTCTCTATCAGCGGTTGAAGGAAAGGTTCCCCGCCATTCCCATGGCGGCAGTCGGCTATTCCCTGGGAGGAAACGTGCTGCTGAAATGGCTTGGAGAACAGAGCGAAAACGTGCAACTGTTCGCCGCCTGCGCGGTATCGGTTCCATTGGAACTTGCCAAGTGCGCGGATGCGATGGACAAGGGCGTATCACGCCTCTACCGCGATCGATTGCTGAAAGAACTCAAGGAATACCTGCGAAGAAAAATATTTCACCTGGAAAAACTGGGAAACATCCACGATGCCAAACGCATCGAGAAACTGGGGGATCTCGGTGGAATTCGCTCATTCTGGAAATACGACGACCGCGTCATCGCCGGGCTCTATCCTTTCCGCAACGTCAACGATTATTATCGCCGTTGCAGTTCCCGCGCCTACCTTTCCCGGATCAAGGTGCCCACTTTGTTGATTCACGCCCGGGACGATCCTTTCATGACGCCCGAGGTGCTTCCCGGAACAGAGGAACTTTCGGAACAAGTCGTTTTGGAGATCAGCGAAAAGGGTGGGCACGTGGGATTCGTGGAAAACGAATTTCCGCTGAAACCCGGCTATTGGCTGGAGCGCCGAATTCCGGATTATCTACAGAAAAAGCTCATGGTTGCAAAGCGCCGGGAAGATCAATCTTTAAGCTTCTGATAATCGGGGAGATCCACCATCACCATAAAATAATGCGCCTGATGTCCATCGGACAAATCTATCGTTTTGGTATAGGAGCGGACTTCCCCCCGCTCCAATACATCCAGGGTTGGATCCCCGTGTTCGTCCACCCCGATGACGGAATTCGCCACCTGGATACCCAATTGATCGAAAAAGAGAATCTTGACGATCGGATGAACCGCCGTCAGGCCGTTGTTCTTCATGGTGAGCTTGTATTCATACTGGCGGTTTTCTTCCTTGCCGATCAGAGTGAAGATAATGTTGCGCACATATTGCTGATCGATTGAAATAAGCTGATCGAAAACCAACGGATGCAATCCGGGAATGCGCTGTTGCACCAGATCGGCGACCTGTTTTTCCAGCCGGTCCACCATGGGACGCAGTTCCTCGAGCTCCCGCTCCTGACGATGATTCAACACCGTTATATCGTTTAGTTCCTTGGCATAAAGACTCAATTTGATCGAAACGAACAAAAAGGCGAAAAAGAGAATGGCGGCAAGCGTCCCCAAACCATACACGACCCGGCTTCTATGATGGCGCGAGTAATGCGCATGGCGGCCATTGCTCTTTCTTCGCACACGGGAGCGCCGCTCGGGAAGGGCCGTTTCAGATTCAGAGAATGTCTCTTTCGTAGAAGTATCCATGCCTTATTATGAAGCAACAAACAAGCCAGAACACATAAATTCATTAACCATCAATAGATTACCACATTGAAAGAAATCTGTAGAATATCTGATAGACAGTATGTGTAAAATTTCTTGACACATCCTTTCACTAAAAAACGCTCCCTTACTCCTGGAAAAATTCCGACCCCCCCCATCACCATGAATAGCATTCCATCTCAACCAAGTTGCGCCGATGGCCTGGAAAGCGGTGCTCTGCCTGTCGATATCGCAAAGAAAAAAATCCTCGAGGCCATCGATCCCGTTTCAGGAAATGAGGTTCTCCCTGTCGCCGAGGCGCTACACAGGATTCTCGAAAAATCCGTGACATCCGCACTGGATGTACCCGGCCACACCAACGCTGCGGTCGACGGCTTCGCAGTGAGCGGCTGCGACCTGCCGGCTCGGGGCCATGTCAAGGCATTCCGCATCATCGGGCAGGCATTGGCGGGGAAACCGTATAAAGATCCTGTCGGAAACGACCAGACCGTCTCCATCATGACCGGCGCCGTTCTTCCCGCCGGTGCCGATACCGTCCTGATGCAGGAACAAGTCGAGCGACAGGGTAATCGGATTCTGGTGAGTGATCAACATCGACGGGGGGAAAACGTCAGGCGGGCGGGAGAAGATATCCGGCGAGGACAGGTGGCGGTGGAAAAAGGCCGCTATCTGCTGCCCCCCGATCTCGGCTTGATCGCTTCCCTGGGATGCCTCGAAATTACGGTGAAGCGCAGAATCCGGGTGGCCTTGCTATCCACCGGGAACGAAATCCTCTCAGCGGGCGCACCCCACGAACCGGGAAAAATTTATGACAGCAACCGTTTTTCCCTCATCGGCGCATTGCACAAATTACCCGTCGATATCATCGATTACGGCATTTTGCGAGACGATCCGGTCCATCTGCAAAAGACATTTGAAGAGGCATCGAAGCGATGCGACGCCATCATCAGCTCGGGGGGCGTCTCTGTCGGAGAAGCCGATTTCACCAGACAAGTCCTCGGGAACATAGGGGAAATCGAATTCTGGAAAGTGGCGATCAAGCCCGGACGTCCCCTGGCTTTCGGCAAGATAGGCGACGCCTGCCTTTTCGGCCTGCCGGGCAATCCCGTGGCGGTGTTGGTGACCTTTTATCAATTCGTGCTGCCGGCACTGTTCAAATTAGCGGGCGCGAATCAAGCGCCTTTGACACCCACCCTACCGGCCAGGGTTCTGCAGCCCCTGCGAAAAAAACCGGGGAGGACGGAATTCCAACGGGGAATTCTCACCCCAACTTCCGATGGGCACTGGGAAGTGAAGCCGACCGGCAAACAAGGCTCCGGTATTTTGACCTCGATGACCCGGGCCAATTGTTTCATCATCCTGGAACAAGCGCGTGGGAGGGTTCAACAGGGTGATTGGGTGCAAGTGTTGCCCTTTTCGGTTCTAATGTAATTGATAACGGTATAATCAGGAAGGCTCGATTTCCGGGTTCATCGCTTGGGCGCTCAGCAGGATCTGCTCGATTTCTTCGGTGATTTCCTCTTGTCTCAGGACATTGCGCCGCCTCTTCAGCTGATCGCATTGATCGTCCAGGCGTTTGAGCGCCCCTTCCAGATGTTGGATCCGTTTTTGATGTTCAGCGTACAAGGCGCTGTAGAACAAAGCGTGCAGCGCCGCGAACAGATAGTGGTCCGTCAGCTCGGCAATGAAAACGGACGGCTGCAGATAAAGAAACGGATCCCCTCGCAGGGATTGAGGGGAAGCCGGTAAATCCTGAAAGGGGGGCAATAGCGAAGTCGCCTTCACCGCCTGCCCCGCATGATGGAGCGCTGAAACGCGGCAGACAGCCCGCCTGGTTTCCAGTTCCTCGATGAAATCGACAACCTGCCGCAAAACCGTCGGCACTTCTTCAGCCACTGAAGCGCCCGCCAAGGTATGAATCACACGGGTGTCTTGCTCCAGCCGCTCTCCCAGTTTGCTTCCTACGACGATAAGCCTGGAAGCCCCTGTGTTTTCGACCTGACCGGACGCTAGGTATTGGAGCAATGCTTCGTTATAATCGCCACAAAAGCCACGCTCCGACCCCACCAGCACATGAACCACCGCATCCTTCTCCACTCGCGGTGACAAATCAGGGAAGGCATGGATGAAATCGGCGGCAGCCGCTTCGATCGTCCGGACCACCTGTCTTTGGGCATCGAGGAAGCGGGAGAGCTTGCGGGTCTCCATGAATGAGAGATTCTTCATCGCCGCCATGATCTCGCGGATCTCCCCCAAGGTTCCAAGGTGGGTCTCCACTTCGCGCCGCCGGCTCATGCAAACCACTCCTTCAGATGGGTCAGCCACACTTCCCGCGCATCTTCCAGCCCCAGCCCCGATTCCCTGACGTACCCTTCCAGCCGGTTCATCCAGGTGGAAACCTCTGACTGGGACATCTCATCGAACAAACCCTCGTTGAAGGCGATGAGCCAGGCCAAATGGAACCCGATCGGCAGAGGGTGCAGCCGGTCCTGCTTGAGAATCTCCCGCAACACCCTGCCCCGCTTGAGCTTACGCGCCATGGTTTGCTCCAGCTTGGCGCCAAAACGGGTGAATACCTCCAGCTCGAGAAACTGCAAATAGTCCAGTTTCATCCTTCCCGCCTCTTCCTTGATCCGGGGATGCTGAGCCTTGCCACCGATTCTGGATACCGACCGGCCGATATCGATGGCGGGACGGAAACCGGATGCGAAAAGATTTCGATCCAGATAGATCTGTCCATCCGTGATCGAGATCAGATTGGTGGGTATGTAGGCGGCGATCTCCCCCTGCTGGGTCTCCACGATCGGCAGGGCCGTCATGCTGCCACCGCCATGATCGGCAGCCAGACGGGTGGATCGTTCCAACAGCCGCGAGTGGAGATAGAAAATGTCCCCGGGATAGGCTTCGCGTCCCGGCGGACGACGCAACAGCAATGAAAGCTCGCGGTAAGTGTAGGCGTGGGTGCTGAGATCGTCGTACACCACGAGGGTATCACGCCCCCGGCGCATCCAGTATTCGGCGATGGCGCAACCTGCCATGGGGGCGAGAAACTTGAGTCCGGGGAGGGCGAAGGCCTCGCCCACCACCACGGTGGTGTATTCCATGGCGCCGTATTGGCGCAAGGTTTCCAGCGTCGACACCACCGTGGAACGCTTCTGGCCGATCAAGACATAAACGCAAAAAACGTTTTGGCCGCGTTGATGAATGACGGTATCCAGGGCCAGAGTGCTGCGCCCCGTCCCCTCGTCGCCGATCAGCAGTTGACGCTGCCCCCGCCCGATGGGAATCATGGTATCGACGATCTTGCAGCCGGTATAGAGCGGTGTCTGGACGAAATCACGGGCGATGATGGGCGGTGAGGGGGCGTCCAGGGGCAGCCGGGCATGACAGGCGGGGATGTCCAGGCCATCCAGGGGATTGCCCAAAGGGTCCACGACTCTTCCCAGCAACCCGTCTCCCACGGGAATACTCAACACTCTGCCACGACGATGCACCACCGTGCCCGCGGTCAGATTCTCGGTTTCGTTCAACAGAATCGCGCCGACCCGCGTCTTCGCCAGAGCGAACACCATGCCCCGGCTGCCATCCTCGAACTCCAGCAGATCGTCCATCGCCGCAGAGGGAAGCCCCCGGACCCAGGCGATTCCATCTCCCACGGATAACACCCTGCCCTGCTCCACCAGCCTCGGTGCCAAGCGATAACCGTCCAGCGCCTGGGCCAATTTTTCCAACGTCGAATGTTCAGTCACTCAACACCTATCGGTTTGCTTTTTCGGAGTCCGGGAAAGGTCCGTCCAACAGAAGTGAATAGGGGGCAAGGTTCAGCCATGGTAACTGAAGAACCGCAGTTCATCCTTGAGATTGGCACGGATGACATGGGCGCCCAGGTCTATTCGGAGCCCGGCCAGGAGAGAAGAGTCGGTTTCAAACCTGCACTCGACCGCCCCGCCCAACAACGGCTGAAGCACCGCCTGGAGGCGCTCCCTTTCCTTTTCCGTAAGGGGATAAGCCGAGACCACCCTGACTTCGGCCGGGGCGGAGTGGAAATCCCGTCGCACGCCCTCGATCGTTTCCGGGGGCATGTCAGCCATATCCTCCAGCAGCAGCGTCAGCAAACGGCGATGAAGATGCTCATCGGCCAGCCGTTCGAGCATTCTGGCGATGAACTTTGTCCCCAGCGTCAATGCCTGTTCCTCAAGGTGGCGCCGCCACTCCCGTTTCTCCTGCTCCCACACCGCCTCGGCCTTTCTGCGCGCAGCCTCCAACTCTTGAGACAAAGCGGAAAGGCGGCGCTGGCGCTCCTCCTCCAACTCGCGACGGAAGCTTTCCCGGGCTCTTTTCTTCTCCTCCTCCCAGTCAGCAAGCCGCCGCTCGTAGCGCGCCTTCATCTCCCCGGCTTCGTGTCTCAGCCGTTCGGCCTCGGCCAGCCTGGAATCGATCTGTCGCCGGCGCTGCTCCACGATTCTCCGGACGGGCTGATAAAGAAAGTGTTTGAGCAGCCAAACCAGGACCAGAAAATTGATGATTTCGAGAATGAAGGTGGACCAATTGAGCTCCATCTTCAGAGAACGTACTGCAACAAGGGATTGCGGAACAAGATGATCAAAATGATCACCAGGCAATAAATGGCCAGGGACTCGATCATCGCCAGCCCGATGAACAAGGTTCTCATCAGAATTTTCTCCGCCTCGGGTTGACGGGCGATGGCATCGAGGGCCTGGGCGATGGCCCTTCCCATTCCGATCCCCGGCCCCAGTACTCCGATGCCGATGCCCAAGGCGGCCGCGACCGTCGATCCCAGCACGATCCAGGTCATGTCATGCATCTCCGTCTTCCTCCTTATCGCTTCGATTTCCGCCGGCTCTGAGACTGAATCCCACCGGCGATATAGACCAGGGCGAGCATTCCGAAGATATAGGCCTGAACGAGCGCCTCCACCCCATGCAACATCAAAATCGGAACCGGCACCAGGAAACCCGCCAACAACAGAAAAATCAACGCTACCAGCCCCAGGCTCATCATATTGCCGAACAGCCGCACAGCCAAGGCGACGGTACGGGTGATCTCGCCGACGATATGAAAAGGCAACAAAAAGGGAAACGGCTTCACGTAATGGGACAGATAGCCCTTCAGTCCGTGGCTGCGAATTCCGAACCAGGGTACCGACAAAAACACCAGAAAAGCCAGTGCCGAAGTGATGGAAAGATCACGGGTAGGAGATTCCAAACCGGGAATCAATCCGATCAGATTGGCCGCCAGCAGGAACCACCATAACCCCATGATGAAAGGCGCCACTTCATCGAAATGCTGGGGCAGCAGATCGCGCACGGCGTTCTCCATCGCCAGTACGATGCCTTCCAGCGCTGTCTGCAAAGGACCTGGTTCCAGTTGCAGATGACGGGTCAAAGACCAGCCGGCCAGCCACAAGAGCACGGTCAAGGCGACCGAAAGCGCCAATGTGTCGGTAATCTGTATTGGACCTGCCTGCCAAAGCACCCTGGGGAACAGATCGGTTTCCATTCAGTCCTCGCGGAACAACAGCCACAGATTGACGATTCCGACCACCAGCCCGAGAAAAATGAGACTCAAAGTCCATTGGATGGAATAACCGCTATAGAAACCATCGATCCAGCGACCCAGATAGGCCCCTGCCACCATGGGCAAGACCAGCACCAAACCGGCGGTACCCAGATAGGTCAATTGGGCCGGAAGACTGCGTTTTTCCTCTGCGGCCCGCTTGATCCGTCTCACCTGACGATGGACGATACGTGGCCAGAGAGCAAAGTCCCTCCCCTTTCTATCCGCCACGATATTCCCTCCCCAACCGCCACAGGCGTTTGAACATTTCATCCTCCATCCTGCGAAGACTTTGCCGGATCTGATGCAGCGCCTTCTCCTCCTCTGCTAGCTGACTTTCGAGTACCGGGGCGATCGCATCCAGTTCACGGTCACGTACATAGCGGCGGGTACAGATGAACAACTGGTTATCGACAAAATACAACAGCGCCCGCGGGAGCGCCAGATATTCCCATTCACCATCCAGGCGGAAACGCGCCAGCCCAAACTCGAGCGAAGTCATCATCCGCACATGCCCCGGCCAAAGGGTGAAGCTGCCACTGGCATCGACTCCCCAAAACGCCGTGACGCGTGGTATCTGTTCCGTATGGGTGGCATCTTGAAGTTGCAACACGAAATCCCTCATGCTTCCATCGCGCCCCGCATGTAACAGGCCTCTTCCGGCAAATCGTCGTATTTGCCGCTCAGAAACGCCTCGCAGTCCGCCAGGGTCCTGTCCAGAGGCACTGAGACGCCCGGGGTACCGATGTAACGGGCGGTCACATGAAACGGCTGGGTCAGGTAACGCTGCAGCCGCCGGGCCCGGTGAACGATCATCCGGTCTTCCTGAGACAGCTCCTCCATCCCTAGCATGGCGATCACATCCTGCAATTCCGCATACCGCGCCAGATGTTCCCGCACCCCTTCGGCGACCGAGTAATGGCGATCACCGAGAAAATGGCGATCCATCAGTTTGCTGCCGGATCGCAACGGATCGACAGCCGGATACAACCCTTGGGCGGCAATCGTCCGCGACAGGATCACGGTGGAATCGAGATGACTCAAAATGGTGCTCACCGCCGGGTCGGTCATGTCGTCGGCCGGTACATAGACCGCCTGAACCGAAGTCACCGCCCCCTTCCGGGTGGAAAGGATGCGCTCCTCGATCTCAGCCACTTCGGTACCCAAAGTCGGCTGATAGCCGACCGTGGCCGGCAATCTGCCCAAAAGGCTCGAGACTTCGCTTCCCGCCTGGACGAAGCGGAAAATATTGTCCATCAGAAACAGGACTTCACTGTGCAACTGGTCGCGCAGATATTCGGCATAGGTCAAAGCGGTCAGGCCGACCCGGAAACGCACGCCGGGGGACTCATCCATCTGCCCGAATACCAGCAGCGATTTCTCCATCACCCCGGCCAGTTGCAATTCCTTCCACAACTCGTGCCCCTCGCGGGTTCTTTCTCCCACCCCCGCGAAAACCGAAACGCCCTTATGAATGGAGATCACGGCATGCATGAATTCCATGATCAATACCGTCTTACCCACGCCGGCCCCGCCGAACAGGCCGGTCTTGCCGCCACGGACGAAGGGGCACAACAAGTCGATCACCTTGATGCCGGTTTCGAGTACCCCACTCATCCCCACCGCCTCGCTGAGAGCGGCCGGCTTGACGTGGACGTTGCGGTACAGATCGGCATCGAAGGGGCTTCCCCCATCCAGTGGCTCGCCGAAGACATTCAACATGCGCCCCAAACACGCTTCGGTCACCGGCACATGCAGCGGCGCACCGGTGTCGTAGACCGCCATCCCCCGGCTGAGACCGGTGGTGCGGTGCAAGGTGATGGCCCGGACATGACGTTCGTCCAGGTGCTGATGGACTTCGAACACATATTCCTCGTGATCGAACGCCGCACAAAGCGCCTGCCGCAAGGGAGGCAAGCGCTCGCAATCGATCACCACCACCGGGCCGTGGACCTCGGCGATGGTCCCGATTGGTTTTTTTTCAGCCACCGACCAAAGCCGGTTCTTCCACCAGGGTTTCCGCCTCCCGCGTCTCGTGCTTGCCGATGACCAAGAGATCCCACGCCAGCAGCACGAATCCGGCGATGGTGATCCAGCCGAACACCATCCTCCAGGCCATGGACTCCATGAACCAGGGATGGGTCTGGGCGGCGAAATAGGCACTCCAGCTGGAACCGCCCACCGCCCGCTCGATGAAAGACTGTTCGTAGCCGGCGATCAACAGAGCCATGGTCATGCCCATGACGCCGACGCTCAACAGCGTGAGCGCCCATTTCCAGCGCCAGGCGCCCACCAGATTGGCCCCCATCCATACATTGCCACGCCACTGCTGCACCGCCAGATAGAAGAAGGCGATATTGATGGTGGCATAAGCGCCGTAGAAAGCCAGATGACCATGGGAGGTGGTCCACTGGGTACCATGGGTATAGAGATTGATCTGTGGCAAGGTATGCATGAACCCCCACACGCCCGCCCCCAGGAAATTGCCGAAGGCATGGGCGATCACCCAGGCCAGAGCCGGGTGATTGCGATTCCGCAATTTGTGTACGCCCGAGTCATAGATGGAATGGACCACCATCGCCACCAGGGGAATCGGCTCCAGGGCGGAAAAGAAACCACCGATGGCCAGCCAGTATTCGGGCGAACCGATCCAGAAGTAGTGATGTCCCAACCCCAGGATTCCGGAACCGAACATCAAAGCCACTTCGATGTAGAGCCAGGTTTCGACGATCTTCCGGCGCACACCCAGAAGGTGCATCAGAGTCCAGGCCATGATGCAACCGACCAGCACTTCCCAGGTGGCCTCGACCCAGAGGTGAATCACCCACCACCACCAGTACTGGTCGATGGAGATATTGGTGACATAGAACATGCCTGCCAGATACAAACCCGCCAGGGCCACCAAATCCAGGGTCAGCACTCCCGCGATGCCGGACCACCTTCCCTTGATGAAGGTCGCCGCAACGTTGTAGAAGAAAATCAGCATCACCACCACGATGCCGATGTCGGCCCAGCGTGGCGCCTCGATATATTCGCGCCCCTCGTTGATGAACCAACGGGTGAAATCGTTACCAGGCCCGGTCTGAACCAGCAGATAGACCGCCACCACGACCGTGACCGCCGCCGTCAGAACCCAAAAACCCCAATTGCCCAGCTTCAGCCCCACGATCTCGCGGCCACTTTCCTCTTCCAGGAACCAATAGACGGAACCGATGAATCCGTACAGCATCCACACGATCATGGCGTTGATATGGACCATCCGGTTGACGTTGAAATCGAGCACGCCATGGAGAAAATCGGGATGCAGGTACTGGACGCCCGCCAGCATGCCGAAAACAAGCTGGGCGAAAAACAGGATCACCGCGACGATGAAATACTTGACCGCCAGCTTCTGACCGCCATTGAGATGACGACTGTCCAAAGGTCTGCTCATGTTATCGTCCTCCCGCCGTCTTGAAATTATAGGGAAAACCATTGGTGTCGATGGCCGACATCCATTTAAGAAAAGCGATGATGCCCTCCGCCTCTTGCTCGGTGATTCCCAGATTGGGCATCTTGCGGCCACTGCCATAGGTTCTGGCATTGGCCACTGGATCCATCAGAAACATCTTCATCAACATCGGCCTGACAGCCTCGCCGCCCCAGGCCGGGTCCAGCCACGCCTTGGTCAAATCCGGGGCGTAATAGGCCCCGTTTCCCAACAGGGTGTGACAATTCATGCAGTTCTTTGCCTGAATGGTCTTTTTGCCCAGCGTCACCAGACGCTCGGCCTCCTCTTCGTTCAAGATCCGGCCGAACAACGGCGCATCCCCTTCGATGACCGGCATTGAATGGTGCTTTTTGTCATCGAAGCGATAATCTATCCGCTTGTTGATAACGGTATAATCAGGAACCCGCCCGGTGCCTGCGGTCACCTTGCTCATGGTATCGAACGTCAGAACGATCAAAAGCAGGAAGGAACCTGCCGTGACCCAGATCGCGGTCTTCTTCCAGAAACTGGTGGAAGCCCAAAAAGGTGTGTGTTCCATGCCTTTCATCCCCCCTGTAAAACAAACGGATTCTTCGAATCTAATCGTGGGTGGCAACGCTAAGACGCCAAATCAGTATGGGCGCCACACCATAACCAAACAGCATCATTCCGACGAGCGCATACCAAAAACCATGCAAGTTGGCCAGCCAGCTCAACCAGAAAACCGCAAGGATCAATACGCCGTAAGCCAGTCCGGCCACATAGAGCAAGGTTTTGTTTCGATACAACCTGGAGAAAGAATACGAGAGCGCGTAAGCCAGCGCTGCAAAGATCACCAAAGCGGCCGCGAAGAAAAAGAAAAAGAAATGTTCCAGGGCAACGGGTTCAATCATACTGTCATCACGTTGATTGTCATGAACCCCCCGCCTCCTTCCTTGCGAAAGGATTCATGCATCCAAAGAAGCAGCCCAACCGCCAGTATCGCTTCCAGTATATAGAAAACACCTCACCCGGATATTGAGAAATATCAACAATGGTGCCTGACTATCCGTCCCGCCTGTTTTCCGAAATCCTCACGACTGCCTCAATGCCTGCTGGATCAACCCCCCTTCTCTTTGGCCGAACGGCAGCCCGAGGGCTTCCGTGCGGGCTCTGTCCGACATCTTGGCCCAGGTCTTGGACACGATATCGACGATCTTGTCATCGGGATAGGCGTGAGCGAAAGGGGCGAAATAAAATTGGAGAAACACCAGGCAGGCGGCATCTTCCACCCACTGCACCTGGGGGTCTCGCTTGAGCCCCCTTTTCATGAGGATGCGCTGGACCTGCGCCTTGGCTGCTTCACCATATCCCGCCTGTGACATCAATTGCTTCGTTTTTTCCGCGTGAAAACGATACAGATACGTCCTCCATTCCAGATAACCCCTTCGCCCCTTGGGGTAGCTTTGCCGGGGCACCAGCCAGCGGCAGATGTGCTGGGCGCGGGCGGCGATGAAGGCGGTTTCCGGAGCTCGGGGATAAAGCCGCGACAACCACCCGGTCATTCTCACTCCATAGAGATAGGTCCGGGGCCAGGCTTGATCCTGCCACGTCTCCCAAACGGGATCCTCCGCATTGGCCTGGTCGATCAATTCCACCATATGGATGAATCGTGCCTTGTTCAAATTCTCCTCCTTCGTTTCGAAATCGGTCTTTCTATGGAATCATCAGCGGGTCATGGCGGCAGGTGAACGGGCCCTGCGAGATCTTTTGGCGCCCCCCGGGCTTTCCTCATCCACCGTCTCCCCTCCAGCATCTTCGAACAAGGAATTCGGCACCCCCTTGCGCCAAAACAAATGAACCAATCGATCCTGCGCGATACGGGAAATCGTGTACAGTGACAAAATTTTTCCCTGGGATCTGGCCTGTACCAGGAAAGTGTAGGTATGGGAAACCTGGCTCTGGAAGGGAATGTCCGTCACGGAGGGCAGGGAAACGGGCATCTCTTGCTCATTATTCCCGGTTTGGCGATAACCCCGGGCTTGAATGAAATGCTCCACCCTTTGCGGGTCGATTTCCGGCAACGCGCGAAGAAGCTCTGCCGGCGCCACGTTGGGGTTGATCCCCTTTTGTCCGCCGTAGGTGGTCACCCAAGGCAACAGGGCGTTGAAAACCTCAGGTCTCATGCCCAGCACCATCGACACTTCATCGATGAATTGAAACGGCCGGTCGGAAGGCCCATAGGTCAGCCCCGCGGCGACATAGTCGGGCAACTCCGCCCCATTGGTGCGACGCAACCGGTCACCGTCGCGCCAATCCAAGATGGCATCCGTCAAAGCCGCGAGTTCGGCTTCATCGGCGCCGGCCAGTCTCAGGAGCGCCTGGATCAACGCAGGCCCCGCGTGATTCAGGTCGACCTTCCCGGACTCGGAAAAAGCCCGGATGCGCAGGTCGATGCCATCCCATCGCCAATGCCGCAGACGCCCATCGGCGGGCCACTGGATGCCGGGATCCGGATGCCCCACCCTATAAGCTGCATAATTCACCCCGGCTTCACAGGCGCCAAGCATGGCCGCCTGTTGAACCTGGATAGCCGCCAGACTGGCTTCACGGCGGATACCCAGCCCGAAACTGGTGGCCATCAGGCTGATCAGGGCCACCAGCCAAAGAACCAGAATCAGCGCCACACCACCCTGGACTTTCATCGCGCCTGAATGGGTAACATTCCAAAACCACTTGGCTGGGACACCGATACCCCCTTACGCAACGCGATCACCAGGGGCGGCCAGGGAAACCCGCCTTCGATTTTCAACGAGACCTCGACCAGCGCCGGCAATCCATATTTTTCCTCCCATCGCTCATGCCAGGTCTCATCATAGAAATAACGGAATTTCAAGGCACGCACATGATCGAGAAGGATCACCTGACGCAATCCCCTCTCTCCCGGGGCCATCTCTCCTCGTACCGGCATCACTTCGACTTCCAGATCCGTGCCCTTCAGCGCCAGCGTGATCCGCTGCGCTCCCTTGAACCCGACCTGAAAAGGAAGAAAAGCGGTGAAACTGAGAGAATGAGCGGATCCTTCCAGGGGCCGTACCCCTTGGATACCACTGGTCCCATGCGCCGAAGCCAGACGGTCGTGCAAGAAGCGTTCCACCACCAGCCGGCCACTCAGCGCCGCCGCCCGGGGCTCCCCGGCTTCCCAGGCCCGCGCGGCCATGTGAAAGGTACTGAAGACCAGCCCCAGCATCAAGCCGAACAAGGTCATGGCGATCAGGACTTCCAACAAGGTGAAACCTTTCTCCACTTTCATCACCCATCACCAGGCAGGAACGAGCCGCAAAGTGGATAGGGTATAGGCCCGCTCACGCCCCCGCTCCGACCAATGGACGGTGACTGTGATCTTCAAAAGAGCGGTCCGTTGCAAACTCTGCTCCACTCCCTCCGGAAAGTAGGGTTGGAGCTCCACTCGCCAGCGGTACGCCTGCCACTTTCCCGAGTGGACGCCCGGCTGAAAGGGCCATTCCCCGCCAACCCTCGCCAGCTGGGATCGGGCCAGGGAAACCACTTGTCCCTGGCGGGCGGCATTGGAAAGTAGGCTGACACCGCCACCGAAAGCCTGCATCAGCACGCCGATGGAAACGCTGAGAATGATGAAAGCCACCATGACTTCCAGCAGTGAAAAGCCACCTTCCCTACGCCTCATCCCCCACCGCCGTAATGTTCACCCTCCCGGTCAGCCAATTCACCTTGACCTGTTTGCGCCTGGCGCCCCATTCGAGAATCACCCCGCCACCGGTGGCCGATCCATCGGGAAAGAAACGAATGGTTCCCGTTCCAGGCTCTTGCAGCTCACTTTCGGCGGTGACCAGCGTCAGATCGATGAAATCCGGCAAACGATGCGTTTTTGGCAACCGGTCGATTCGATAAACGTGTTTTTCCACATCCACGAAAAACACCGCTTCCCTCCCCTGGGAAAGGGCGATGCCGCGCACTTGCCGCAATCCGGAGGCCACCTCCCTGATCGCGGAACGATATCTGACGCCATCTGTGGTTTTGGCGAAATTGGGCGCGATAAACACGAATCCCAGGGCCATGATCGACATAACGAGCAACAGCTCGAGCAAACTGAATCCGGCCGCAACCGGAGGATGACGCTGTGGTCGGATCCTGTTCGACATCCGTGAATTCCTGACATTGACCGGAGGCGCCAGCACAGCCTGTGTCAAAACGCCAGTTCGTTCACACTGACGACGGCCACCAGAATCGACATGATGATGGCGGCGATGGCGATCCCCAGCCCCAGGATCAGAACCGGTTCCAGCAAGGTCAAAAGCCGCTGTACGGCCGTTCTCACCTCACCCTCGTAGATTTCCGACATCCGCGCCAGCATTTCGGGCAAACGACCGGTTTCCTCCCCCATCCGGATCATCTGCAAGGCCATGACCGGAAAATGTCCCGCCTGCTCCAGGGCGACGGAGATGTCCCCCCCCGATTTGAGTTTCTCGGCGGCTTCACTGACCGATTCCCGCAAGACCGTGTTGCCGATGACCTCGCGCACGATCGTCAACGCCGGCAAAAGGGAAACCCCGGCCGTCAACAAAGTGGACAACGTCTGACTGAAACGCGCCACCTCCAGCCTGACGATCAGATCCCCCAACAACGGGAGTCGCAACAGCAGATGATGAAAGCGATAGCGGTGCAAAGGGTTGGCCAACCACACCTGAAAGCCGCGAACCCCCACCAACAGAAGAATCAGGACAGCCCATCCATACCCACGAATCCCGTCGGCCAGTGCGATCACGACCTGTGTGGGCACGGGCAGTTCCTTGCCGGCGCTGGCGAACATCTCCTGAAACTGAGGCACTACGAAGGCCAGCAGCACCACCAACGACAACCCGGCCATCACCATCAGAATGGCCGGATAGATCATGGCGGTCATCACACTGGAACGAAGCTCCCTGGATCTTTCCAGATAATCGGCCAGCCTTTCCAGAACCGCCGCCAGGGCGCCGCCCGCCTCGCCTGCCCGGATCATACTGATGTACAGGCGGGAAAAGGCCTCACCTTCGTTCTCCAGGGCGGCGGACAATTGCGCGCCCCCCTTGACCTGCTCGAGGATCCTTCCGGTGACCTTGTGCAACGGGGAATCCTCGGAAAAAAGCTCCAACAGCACCTTCAGAGAACGGTCGAGCGGCAGCCCCGCCCCCAGCAGGGTCGCCAGCTCGCGGGTGAAAGCCAGAACTTCCTGCTGTTTCAGCTTGTGGCTGCGCAAACCGGGACGAAACAATGCCCAGGGCCGCCGATCTGCGGAAACGATCTTGATAGGCAGGAGATCCTCGGCCCGAAGCTGATCCAAAAGGGCCGCTTCATCCGCCGCGACGCGCACGGTCTCGATCTTTTGTCCGGTGCGATCGACCGCCTTGACCAGAAATTCCGCCATCAGTCCTCGCAGGTCACGCGGAGAACCTCCTCCATCGTCGTCAAACCTTGCAACGCCTTTTGCAAACCATCCTGATACATGGTGCGCATGCCTTCCGAGACCGCGGTCTGCTCGATTTCCCTGGCCTGGGCATGGTGCAGCACCTGCCTCCGGATCTCATCCGACAACACCAGAAACTCCTGAATCGCCAACCGTCCCCGATAGCCTATGCCATTGCAGTGTTCACACCCCACCGGACGGTAGAGAACGGCGTTGCCGTCTTCAGGCAACAGATCCACCAGACCGGTCTCCTCCGCCACTTCGGGCAGCACTTCAAGCGGTTGTTTGCAGTGATCACACAGCCGCCGCACCAGGCGCTGCCCCAGAATTCCGTTGACTGTGGAAGTGATCAGATAATCTTCCAGCCCCATGTCCAACAGCCGGGTCACCCCCCCTGCCGCATCGTTGGTATGCAGGGTCGACAGCACCAGGTGACCGGTCAACGCCGACTGGACCGCTATCCGTGCGGTTTCCAGGTCGCGCATTTCCCCGATCATGATCACGTCCGGGTCCTGACGGACGATGGAACGCAGGGCACTGGCGAAATCCAGGCCGATTTCAGGCTTCACCTGGATCTGGTTGACCCCGGTGAGCTGATATTCCACCGGATCTTCCACGGTGATAATCTTGCGTTCCTGGGTGTTGAGCTTGTCCAGGGCTGTGTACAAGGTGGTGCTTTTCCCGCTGCCGGTGGGACCTGTGATCAGGATGATTCCGTGCGGCAGATTCAAGACCTGAAGAAAGCGCTCCAGGGTATCTTCGGCAAATCCCAGGGTGGAAAAATCCAGGGTCACCTGCTCTTTGTCGAGCAAACGAACCACCACACTTTCTCCATAGAGGGTTGGGACGGTGGAAACACGCAAATCCAATTCTTTTCCCTGGACCTGGATCTTGATCCGGCCATCCTGGGGCAGGCGTCGTTCGGCGATGTTGAGATTGGCCATCAACTTCACCCTCGAGATGGTCGCCGCCGCGGAAGCGGCGGGAGGTGAATCGATGGGCCGCAGGATGCCATCCACCCGCAGACGGACGATCAACGCATCTTCGAACGGTTCGATATGGATGTCGGAAGCCCTGAGATCGACCGCCTGCTGCAAGATCTGATTGACGCTGCGGATGACGGGCGCCTCCGACGCCATGTCGCGCAAATGCTCGACATCCTCCTCGTCGAAACCCGCCTCGTCCAGGGTCGCCACGGTCTCCGTCTCCACATATTGCCGCGCCAGCGCGTTGTCGATCTCGGAGATGACACCGATTCGAAAGGAGACGGAAGCGCCCAGGGCAAGTTCCAGGGCCTGTTTGAGATACCCGTCCAGAGGGTCGGCCACAGCGACCAGGAACCCCTTTTCGTCTTGCGCCAGCGCCGCCACCCGACGCGACTGCAGGAAACGCAGAGACAGGTTTTCCGGCAGAACCGGCGCCTCGGGATAGTCGGTGACCGCGACCATTTCCAGACCGGTCACCGCCACCAATGCCTGGGCCACGTCCCGTTCCGCCACCAATCCCAGTTTCACCAACAGAACCGGAAGCGTGTCCTCTCCGCCTTCGGCGAGAAGCCGGCACGCCCGATTGAGATCGGCCGGCCGCAAGCTGCCGTGATCGATCAAATAACTGGAGAACGCCTCATAGCCTTCGAGAATCGGCGCCGACTCGGCAAGGGCTACCATCTCCCCCTCCCGCAAGCGGCCGAAATCGAAAGAAACCCCGGGATTGGCATCCAAACGGCATGGCCTTGTCGCGTTGAAAGAGGGGGCACCTCGAAATCCTCATCAAGAAATTGAAGCAAGCCGGAAGACGAAACAGCCCCCGCGCCACCTGGCTCAATGATCAGGACTGACCACCGTCAACCACTGGGGATATTCGCTCCGGCGACCATGCACATAGTCGAAATAAAGGCTTTGCAGCTGCTCTGTCACCGGCCCCCGGCCACCGGCACCGATCACCCGCCCATCGACTTCGCGGATCGGGGTGATCTCGGCCGCCGTGCCGGTGAAAAATGCCTCATCGGCTATATAGACCTCATCACGGGTGATTCGTTTCTCGATCACTTCGAATCCCAGGTCTTTGGCGATCGTCATCACGGTGTCACGGGTGATGCCTTCAAGGACCGAAGTCAGATCCGGCGTATAAAGCCTGCCATCGCGCACGATGAAAATGTTCTCCCCGCTGCCTTCGGCCACATAGCCCTCGTGGTCGAGCAACAACGCTTCGTCGTAGCCCGCATCCAGGGCCTCCTGCAACGCCAGCATGGAGTTGACGTAATTGCCGTTGGCCTTGGCCTTGCACATCAAACTGTTGACATGATTGCGGGTGAACGAGGAGGTTCGAATGCGGATTCCCTTTTCCAGGCTTTCGGCGCCAAGATAAGTTCCCCATTCCCAGGCAGCCACCATGACGTGAACTTTCAGATTGTCGGCCCGCAGCCCCATTCCTTCAGCGCCATAGAAGCACATGGGACGAATATAGGCACTATCCAGCCGGTTGCGCCATACCGCCTCGCATTGCACCTTGTTGAGCACTTCCTTTTCATAAGGAATCTTCATTCGCATGATGTGGGCCGAGCGGTACAACCGGTCCGTATGCGCTTGCAGGCGGAAAATCGCCGTCCCCTGCTGGGCATAATAAGCGCGCAAGCCTTCGAAAACTCCGCCTCCATAATGGAGGGTATGGGTCAGCACATGGACGTTGGCTTCACGCCACGGCAACCATTCGCCATCCAGCCAGATTTCCCCATCGCGATCATGTGTCGGCATCCTCGATATTCTCCTGCTCTGTTTCGATCAATTGCTGCCACAACTGCCGAACCTTCCGGCGCTGGCTGGAAAATTCGGCGACAGGGACCACCGCCGTTCTTTCCTGCAACGCGAGACGGTGACCACGGGCCCGATAGGCCAGATAGGTTTGCTGCAGAAAGTCCGCCGTCTCAGGGGTCAACCACCCCACCCTGGCCAGAGCTTCCAGCAAGCGCAAATTATCCGTCCGGCGAAACGCCTCGGGGCAGCGACTGGCAAAAGCCAAACTTCCAAATTGTACTATAAACTCGATATCCACCATACCGCCCGCCCCTTGCTTCAAATCGAAAGAGGTTTCGTCCGATAGATCCAGGTGGCTGCGCATCTTGCGGCGCATTTCGATGACTTCCCGCCGCAGCCTTTCAAGATCCCGTGGCTGGCAAAGGATTTCCATCCGCAGGTGGGCGAATTTCTCCGCCAACCCCTCGTCCCCCGCAACCGGACGGGCTCTCACCAGAGCCTGATGCTCCCAGGTCCAGGCTTCCTGGCGCTGGTATCTGGCGAATGCCTCCAGTTGACTGACGAGCAGGCCCGCATTGCCGCTGGGGCGCAGCCGCATGTCGATCTCATAGAGGGTGCCGGCCAGCATGGGAACCGTCAGGATATGAATGATCTTTTGCCCCAGCCGAATATAGAACTGACTGGCGGGTATTCGTCTGGGGCCCGTGGTCTCGGCCTGGGAATCGCCCTGATAGAGGAACACCAAGTCCAGATCGGAGCCGTAACCCAGTTCGATTCCACCGAGTTTGCCATAGCCGATCATGGCGAAATCACGCGGCCCGGGCCTTTCGCCGTTTCCCGGTGCGCCATATTTTCCCGTCAAGTCACGCCAAGCCAGTTCCAGTACCTGGGCCAACACCACTTCGGCTATCTCGGTCAGATAGTCGCTGACCACATTGGTGGAAATGGCCCCGACCAGGTCGGCCGCCGCCACTCTGAGCACCTGACCCTGTTTGAAATGCCGGAGTGCGTTGAGCACGCCTTCTTCGTCATCGGGGTCGAGGGCCTCGATCCTGTTTCGCAATTCCTGCTCCAACCGGGAGCGGCTCAGGGGAGCATACAGGGTTCTTGGATCAAGCAACTCATCCAAGAGCGCGGGATGCCTGGCCAACAGGCGGGCGATCCAGGGACTGGCCGCCACCAGCTTTGTCAAGTGCTCCCTGGCCGATGAATTCTCGGCCAACAGAGTCAGATACACACTGCGGCTGGCGATGGATTCGATCAGATCCAGCATTCTCCGCAGCGTCTGATGCGGATTCGGGGTTTGCGCCGCCGACTCGATCAAAGCCGGCATCAAACGGTTCAATTCCGCTTCCGCCGCCGGGGTCAGATACCGCACGGGACGTGAATGCTTACAGGCAACAAGGCGTTCCAACACTTCGCTTGCGGCCGTGAAACCCATTTCTTCCAACCTGTTCACCAACACGCCGGGATCTTCCGCCAGACGCCATATTTTGCTGGCGGGACTTTGCTCCACTGGCGCCTCGGAAACCGAAAACACCTGATCGAAGGTTTTCTGGACGGACCTGCGCACTTGAGCCAACTCCCCGGAAAAACATTCCCAGTCGCCATATCCCATGGTCCAGGCCAGCCGCAACCGCTCATCGGCGCCTTGGGGAAGCTTCTGGGTCTGCTGATCGTCCCTCTGCTGCAGCCGGTTTTCCACCCGCCGCAGAAAACGATAACAATCGATCAGCCTCTCGATCTCCTGCCTGGGCATCAGCCCCAGGCCGGCCAGTCGCGCCAGGACCGGCAGAAGGCGCTTTTCTCTCAGGGAAGGCTGGCGCCCGCCGTGGATAAGTTGAAAAACCTGGGCGATGAACTCGATTTCCCGGATACCCCCTGGACCGAGCTTGATGTCGTCCATCCTGTCGCGGCGCTGGAGTTCCTCGATGATCTTGAGCTTGAGATCACGTAGGGCGCCCAAAGCCCGGTAGTCGAGATAACGGCGATAAACGAAAGGCTGGAGGATTTCCAACAGCCGCTGTCCCGCCCCTGGATCACCGGCGATGGGACGGGCCTTGATCATGGCGTAGCGTTCCCAGGTCCGGGCCTGGGACTGGTAATAGATGTCCATGGCCTCGAAACTCAGCACCAGAGGGCCTGAGTCGCCAAAGGGGCGCAAGCGGGTGTCCACGCGGAAAACGAAGCCATCTTCGGTCTGGCTGCCGATCACCTTGACCAGATCCCGGCACAACTTCAGATAAAATTCCTGATAGCTGGTGCCGCGCCGGTCATCGAGCTGCCCATCCCGCTCGTAGGTGAAGATGAGGTCGATGTCGGAGGAAAAGTTCAGCTCCCATCCCCCCAGTTTCCCCATTCCCAACACGACAGGAAGCTGGGGATCCCCCTCGGGCGCCAGGGGCACGCCATAGCGCCGGCAAGCCTTCTGGAACAACCAGTCCAAAGCCGCCCGGATACACGCTTCGGCAAGCAGCGAGAGGTCGCACAGAACGTCCTCGACGGCATCCCAGCCGCAAATATCCCGCCAGGCGATCCGAACCATCTCCCGGTGGCGGAAGCGGCGCAGTATCCGCTTGAGGCCATCCTGATCCTCCGCTGCCGCAAGCAGGCCGGTCAGCGCTTTCGAATAGTCCCCCCGCCGCTGCGGTGAAAAAAGATCGCCGCTTTGCGCCAGATCGGCCAACAGGCCGGGCGAACGGATACATTGCCTGGCGACATATTGGCTCGCACACCACACCCCCGGCAGGGAGGCGGCCACCCTCTCGTCCATGAAGAAAGGGATCCCCGCTTTCTGCGCAGCCTCCTGAAAACTTCGCCACGATGCTTCCACCGGGCCGGCCAATGGGGAAGGAATGGAGGAGAAATCGGGATTCACAGCCATCGGGGAAGTGGGATTCGCGTCACAGTAACCAACCTCATCGGGGCGCCATGTCAAAACTCAGCTATTTTTATTAGTAAGCCCGCATACCGACAGGTCACTTCCTTGTTTCCTGCCGCCTCATGGTGACCGGGAACCGGGAGGGCAGCACACCCCGACACCCGATGTCACAACCCGAATCACAAGGAGAGAAACCATCCATGCGTATCCGCTTCGAAAAGTTCCGTAAAGTCAGGCTGGGTGAAAAATGCCGTTTCGCCGAAATCCCGGTAGGAGAAAAATTCGCCACCTCCCAATACCTGTGGGAAAAACTGGATCCACACATGGCTTTGATTCTGGATGTCATCGAGGGGGGCAGCTGCGGAATGCTGGGAAGGCGCCGCCCCTTCTTTCCCTGGTCAATCGTCGAGGGTGTCCATCCCTGAAAACGGTCAAAGACTGGGGGTGGCACCGACCTGGTGCGTTTTTTCGAATTGTTCCTGGCACACCAGGCAGCGTTCGGCAACGGGATTGGCCCTGAGCCGTTCGAGGCCGATAGGCTGTTCACAGTCCACACAAACCCCGTATCCGAGCTTGGCGATGCGGATCAAGGCGGCGTCGATCTGCCTGAGTTCCTGAATATGGCGATCGATAGCGGACAGATTCAGGTCCACCAACAAATCGGCGACCGCTTCCTCTTCCGGGTCATGCACTCTTCCTGCCAGCTCGATGTATCGCTCTTCGTCGGTACGACGCAGTTCCTCGCTGATCTCTTTGCGCAGCTGTTGATAACGCTGTTTGAGAATCCTTTTGAACTCGTTCAACTGCTGGTCTGATAATACCGGTTCCATGTGTATCCTCATTCATGTCAGTCTGTCTCATCCCCCTGCCCCCCTCCATTCGGAGCCGGAGAGCGCTCCGCCTTCCGGCATACGGCGGAGTCCCATGCGGGGGTTAGGAGATTATCATAAGATACAAAATGTACCTATTCTCCCCTTCTTGCCAGAGCATCGATTATCTGGTTGAAAGTCCAGCTGGGACGCATCACCTTCATAGCCAATTCATCATCAGGGTGATAGTAACCACCATAATACTGTGGTTTTCCCTGGGCGGCCTCCAGTTCGGCCAGGATCGTTTCTTCCGCCCTGGACAAAGCCCCGGCCACGGCCGCAAACCTGGTTCGCAGATCAGGCAGGCGGTCTTGGGACGCAAGCGCCCCGGCCCAGTACAAGGCCAGATAGAAATGACTGCCCCGGGTATCGAGTTCGCCCACCCGCCTCCCCAGCGACTTGTCGTGTTCCAGATACGAACCAATGGCTCTGTCCAGGCTCGTCGCCAGCGTCCGGGCACTGGAATTGCCAAACTTCTCGGCAAGAAATTCCAACGATGCCGCCAGAGCCAGGAATTCACCCAGAGAATCCCAGCGCAGATGCCCTTCCTGCCGAAATTGTTGTACATGTTTGGGAGCGGACCCCCCCGCGCCGGTTTCGAACAATCCCCCACCATGAATCAAGGGAACGATGGAAAGCATTCTGGCGCTTGTGCCTACTTCGAGAATGGGAAAGAGATCGGTCAGATAATCCCTGAGCACGTTGCCGGTGACGGAGATGATGTTTTCCCCCCTCGAAATCCGCTCACAGGTATATCTCGCCGCCTCGACCGGCGACAGGATGCCGATCTCCAGACCGGATAGGTCGTGTTGTCGCAGACAGCGCTTCACCTTCTTGATGAGTTCGGCGTCGTGGGGGCGCCGGGAGTCGAGCCAGAAAACGGCCGGCCAGCCGGTGGCGCGGGCCCTGCTCACCGCCAGTTTCACCCAATCGCGGACAGGAAGATCCTTGGTCTGGCACATCCTGAATATATCCCCCCGCGCCACCGGAATCTCCAGTAACACCCTGCCCGAGGCGGAAATCACTTTTACCACTCCGGAGCTTGTCATCTCGAAGGTCTTGTCGTGGGATCCGTATTCCTCGGCCTTCTGCGCCATCAACCCCACATTGGGCACCGTTCCCATGGTCCGGGGATCGAAAGCCCCATGCCGTTTGCAATGATCGATCACCGCCTGATACACGCCCGCATAGCTGGAATCCGGAATCACCGCCTTGGCCGGACATCGTTTTCCATCCGGCCCCCACATGGCGCCCGACTCCCGAATCATCCCGGGCATCGAAGCGTCGATGATGACGTCGCTGGGCACATGCAGATTGGTGATCCCACGGTCGGAATCCACCATGGCCAGCTTCGGCCGTTTCCGGTAAACCGCCTCGATGTCGGCCTCGATCTCGGCTCTTTTCTCCTCCGGAAGGGTGGCGATCCTGGCATACAGCTCCGCCAGCCCATTGTTGGGGTTCACGCCAAGTTCCTCGAAGGTCCGCCCATGCTTGAGGAACACATCTTCGAAGAACACCGAAACCACGTGCCCGAAAATAATGGGGTCGCTCACCTTCATCATGGTGGCCTTGAGATGAACGCTGAAAAGCACCTCCCTCGCCTTGGCGTCATCGATCTGGTCGGCGATGAAGGCCCTGAGCGCGTCCCGGCTCATCCTGGCAACGTCGATGATCTCATCTTCGAGCAATGGAACGGCTTCTTTCAACACGGTGACCTGCCCATCCTCGCCCTGGAATTCGATTCTGCAGTTTCCGGCATCGCCGGCATCTATGGTGACGGACGATTCGGTATGCCTGAAATCCCCTTGGGACATGGTGGCGACGTGAGCCTTATTGTCGGGACTCCAGGGCCCCATGAAAGGGGGATGCTTTCTGGCGTATTCCTTTACCGGAAGGGGAACCCGGCGGTCGGAATTGCCTTCCCTGAGAACGGGATTCACCGCGCTGCCCTTGATCTGGTCGTAGCGCTGCCGGTAATCCTTTTCCTCGGGGGTGCGGGGATTTTCCGGATAGTCCGGAAGGTCGTAGCCCTGTTGTCGCAGCTCCCCGATGGCGGCCTTGAGCTGCACCTCCGAGGCACTGATACAGGGTAGTTTGATGATATCGGCCTCGGGCCTTTTGACCATTGCCGCGAGTACTGCCAGATCGTCACTGACCCGTTGCTCCTCCCTCAGCCGCTCCGGAAACCGGGCCAGGATCCGCCCCGCCAGGGATATATCCCTGGTTTCCACCCTCACCCCCGCCGCACGGATAAATGCCCGCACGATCGGCAGCAGGGAATAGGATGCCAGGGCCGGTGCCTCATCAACCTTGGTCCAAATGATCCGCTGATTTTCCAACGACATGGCCTGCTTCACTTTTGCTTTCGACTCAAGGTGAATCGTAACACGATGGCGGGGAATCAAGCTTTATCGGCGCAAAAATATGAAACCGGTCCATGCATCCAGAACCCCTCCACCACGCCTTACCCTCTATCACTTCCGCCGGAGAGGTCCGGGAAAGCAAACCGGCAGGTGTTGAGCCGACACTCAAGATGCCTGGCCATTGCAACCTTCATCCCGGGCCGATATCATCCAACCGCTTCGGGCACCGCGCCCGCAGAGCAATCATTTCAAATTCGATTTCCTTACAAGACTCCGGCGGCGATCAATCCATGACAGACAAATGCGTGACGGCAAAATCCGACCCCGATCAATTGATGGCCGACTGGCGGCCACGGGTGATGAAACTGCAAGATGAAATCAAAAAGGCCGTCATCGGCCTGGACGACCCCATCGAGAAGATCACCGTGGCCATTTTCGCCCGCGGGCACGTGATGCTGGAAGGTGACGTGGGCGTGGGCAAAACCACCCTGCTGCGGGCGGTGGCCAGAACCCTGGGAGGTGCCTACGAGCGTATAGAAGGAACCATCGATCTGATGCCCGGGGATCTGACTTACCATACCTACATCGATGAAAACGGCAAGCCCCGGGTCGATCCGGGCCCCCTGCTGAAGCACGGCGACGAGTTGTCGATCTTTTTCTTCAATGAAGTCAACCGCGCCCGCCCGCAGGTCCATTCCCTGCTCCTTCGGGTCATGGCCGAACGCAGCGTGTCGGCCTTCAACCGTACCTACCGCTTTCCCTGGCTGCAGGTATTCGCCGACCGCAACCGGGTGGAAAAAGAGGAAACCTTCGAAATGCCCTCGGCGGCCCGCGACCGTTTTCTCATGGAACTGCACATCGAACTGCCCGCCGACCCCGATCACCGCGCCGGACTGATGTTCGACCCGCGTTTCCATGACGTGGACCGGTTGATCGATTCCCTGCAAAGCGCCGTGGTGCCCCACCGGGAAATCGACCCTGTCGCCCGGATCGTCCAGGAACGGGTACGAGCCGCTCCGGCCTTGCAGCGCTACGCCCTGGATCTGTGGCAGGCGACCCGCAGGCCCGCCGACTATGGGGTGAAGCTGGAGGGTGTGGACATGGCCGAGCTGGTTCTGGCAGGCGCCAGCGCCCGGGGAATGAGCATGTTGTTGCGCGCCGCCAGGGTGCGCGCCTGGCTCGACGGCCGGGACTATCTCGTCCCCGAGGATCTGCAAGCGCTGTTTCACGAGGTGATCGCCCACCGGATCTTTTTCACCCCGGTTCACGAACTGCAGCGCGACCACCTGGCCCGGGAACTGACCACCGCCCTGCTGGACAAGATCGCCGCCCCCTGATGGACGAATTCCATTACCGCGTCCCCTGGCGCTCGGGCAGCGCCCATCCCGGCCATCACAAAAGCCGGGCGCCGGGCGGTGGATACGAATTTCACGGCCACACCTCCTTGCTCGATGCCGGCGACCCCCGTCACCTGGACATTCGCGCCTCCCTCAGCGATCCTTTCGGCGAATTCAAGGTCCGGCAATTTCTCCAGACCAGCATCATCCCGGTCATGATCGTGGCCGACCTGTCGGCCTCCATGGCCATAGCCAGCAAACCCGCCCTCCTGGGGCGGATCGCCGCCTCCATCGCCTATTCCGCCCACCGTACCGGTGATCCTTGCGGCTTCGCCGGAATCGCCGACGGCGGGCGGCCGGAACTGTTCCATTCGCCGCGCCGTCACAGGGCGCTGGGGCTCACGCTGGCCCGTCAGATAGCCGCTTTCCGTTTCCACGGCGGGGGACCGGCGCCCGACATCGACCCTGTTTCCTGGCTGGGCCACCGCCGGGCGCTGGTGTTTCTGCTCAGCGATTTTCATTTTCCTCTGGAAAGGCTCGAATCCATTCTGGAACGGCTCCATCCCCATGATGTCGTACCTGTGGCGGTGTGGCTGCGGGCGGAATGGACGCCCCCCAGGCGCTGGGGGCTGGCCCACCTCCAGGATCCGGAATCGGGGAAGCGTCAAACCCTGTTGCTGCACCCGGGCAGCGGCCGCCGGCTGGCCTCCGCGTTCGAACGCCGCCGCGGCCGGATCGCCGCGCTGTGCCGGCAATATGGCCGCCCGCCTTTCTTCGTCGTCGATTCCTATCAACCCGAGGCCCTGAGCCGTTACTTCCTGGAAACATGCGCCTGATACCGCTCCTTTTTCTCCTGTTGCTTTCCCGCCACGCCCCGGCCGAACCACGGCTGGTGATCGAACGCCAGACCCCGCCGCCTTTCGGCCTGGGTACCGGGTCGGTGTTCGAGCACCACATCGACCTCTTCGCCGCCGCGCCTTTCCACCTGGATGCGGCGCAGCTTCCCCCGCCGGGTCCTGTCAACGAGTGGCTCGAAATCCGCTCCCTGCGACTGGAAACCCGCCGGGAGAACCAGGGCGCCCATTACCGGATCGATATCGAATTTCAGATCTTCCCCGCGTTGAAACAAGACACGACTCTGGAAATCCCCCCCTTGCCGCTTTATTTCCTCTCCTCCGCCGGTGATCCGACCCTGCGGCGGGACATCCCGCCATGGCGGTTCACCGCCTCGACCCTCATCCCCGAGCGCGCCTCCCCGGATATTTCCCGGATCAGGGCGCTGTGGGAGCCCGGCCCGATTCCCCTGTCCGGGCGGCTGAAAAACCTGGCCTTCATCGCCATCGCCCTGGCGGCGATCCTGATCTTCCTCGGCTGGCGGAAAAAATGGTTCCCGTGGCAAAAGCCCCCCTTCGCCAGGGCGCTGCCGGCAATCCGCCTCGCCGTCTCGCGGCGACAACTCGAACCGGCTTTCCGCAGCTTCCACAAGGCCCTGAACGAAACCGCAGGCCAGGCGGTGTTCGGAGAGGAACTCCCGCGCTTCCTGCAGCGACACCCGCAATTCGGCCCCCTGAAAGACGAGCTGAAATGGTTTTTCGAGGATTCGCGCCGCCTCTTCTTCGCCGGCGACCCGCATCCTTCCTCCCTTTCCCGGCTCGAAAGGTTGTGCAAGGACTGCGTTCAAAAGGAAAAGACATGCCGGCGATAGCGTTCGCCCAGCCCTGGTGGTTGCTTGCCCTTCCCCTGGCGCTTCTGCCCTGGTGGCGTCAGGGCGGAGAAAAGTCTCCCTGTCCCGCCCTTTCCTGGCTTGAACCCGACCGCGCCTCGGCCCGCCTGGCATGGCTGTGGCGGCTTGCGGGCAGCGGTTTCCTGCTGGCTTTGGTGTTGGCCCTGGCGGCCCCCTACCTCAAGGAACAGAAGATCGCCCGCCTGGGTCGGGGGGCGCATATCGTGCTCACCATCGACCGCAGCAGCAGCATGAATGAAAACTTCTCCGGACGTTACATGGGGGGGCTGGCGAAGGAAAGCAAAAGCGCTGCCGCCCGCCGCTTGTTGCTCGATTTCGTCAACCAACGGAAACAGGATCTTTTTTCCGTGGTGAGCTTCAGCACCGCGCCCATCCACGTGCTTTCCCTCACCCAGGATCACCAGGCGGTCAAAGCGGCCATCGCCGCCATCGGGCTGCGCGGCCGCGGTGTCACCAATATCGCCCCGGGTCTGGCCATGGCGCTGGAAGCATTCAGAAACCGCCCCCTGACCGGAGCCCGGGTCATTCTGCTGGTTTCAGACGGCGGCGCCCGGATCGATCCGGATACCCAGGAAAGGCTGCGCCAGGGATTCCAGGATCTGGAAGTCGGATTGTACTGGATCTATCTGCGTAACCGGCGCAGCGTGAGCGTCCTTCATCCGCCCGAAAGAAACCTCTCCGAAACCCGTGCCCCGGAATTGTTCCTCCACCGGTACTTCCAAACGCTTCAAGTCCCCTATCAGGTCTTCGAGGCCGACAACCCCGAAAGCCTCGCCAGGGCCATCGCCACCATCGGGGCACTGGAAAACCGCCCGCTGCGCTACTTCGAAATCGTCCCCAGGCAGGACATCTCCCAGACGGCTTTCGCCATTGCTCTGCTTTTCGCGGTCCCGCTGCTGCTCTGGTACGCCCTGGAAACCGGCCGCTGGTTCAGGCGCGGCTGATTTCATTATTCTTTTCCCGGCAAATTTTCCCGCCGATGTCCGTGTCTTGACAGTGACTGATTTGATTACCTCCTTTCGCTTGCGGGGCATCGCCTCCTCCCCTCTCCTCCCCCTTGGACATGCCGGCCTCCGGGCCGGCTTTTTTTTCGCCCCGGGGAAACATTTCCCGGCTTTCTGCGTACAATAATCCAACCTCCATCACACCCCTGCAGCGGCGAAAAGGGATGATTGCAAGATTCGACCCCATTGTTTTGGCATTACTCGGGCTGGTGGCCGCAGGTTTGTTCCAGGGCTACGAACTCTACCAAGATGACCGGTACAATCGCCGGTTGCGGCAAATCGACACCGTGAAAACCGAAGACGATACCGACCCGCGCCTGATGGCGGCCAAGGCCGGGCGGCTCGCTTCGGCCGGGCAGTGGCACAAGGCGGTTCGGTTGACCTTGCAGGCCAAGGCGAAGGCCGAAGGCCGGATTCGGCAAAAACTGGCCTATAACCTGGGGACGCTCTATCTGCACGAGGCGGCCAAACACTGGCAACAGTCGGGGGTATGGGACTATTCACGGGTAGTGACGCTGCTGGGCCTGGCGCGGGAGAATCTGCGCGAAGCGGTCCGCCTGGATCCGGACGATCTGAACGCGCGCTACAATCTCGAATACGCCCTCAGAATCCAGCCACCGCCGCGTGAAAGCCAGCCGGCCAAGTGGCAGGGACACAAATCCAGCGTCTTCGCCACCCTTCCGGGGGCGCCCCGGGGAGGCCCATGATGGAGCCCGGCCAACCTTCGAGCGACCGGCGGCCCATTCCCGCCATCCTTCCCGGGTGGCGCTTCTGGCTTTGGTTGACGGCGATGGCGCTGCTGGCGACCACCTTTTTTCACCCGACCTGGAATCTTCCCAGGGCCACCTATCGGTATCTGTTCGTCCTCGACATCACCCAGAGCATGAACGCCCGGGATTATCACCTTGCCGATCTTCCCAACGACAGGCTGGGTTTCGCCAAGACGGTGCTGGAGCAGGCGATCCTGACCATGCCTTGCGGCAGTGAAGCCGGTCTGGCGGTATTCACCCACAAGAATACCCATCTGATTTTGACCCCGCTGGAAACCTGCCGTCACGGCACCGCGATCCAGGACGCCCTGAGGGCGATCGACTGGCGCAGCGCCTGGGCCGCCGACAGCCACATCGCCTATGGTCTGTTCGATGCCATCCGCACGGCCAAAGCGGTCGATGCCGCCCTGGTGTTTCTGAGCGACGGCGAACAAATTCCGGCCGCCGCCCGGGCACCGGTATTCCGTGGCAAGGCGGGAGAAGTGGCGGGGTGGATTCTGGGGGTCGGAGGACCGACCCCCACGCCGATTCCCAGACTGGATATGGAGGGACATCCGAACGGATACTGGAAAATCACCGATCTTCCCCGGCAGACCTTCACCTCCCGTTACCGTGGCGATGCCCCCTCGCGGCGCAGCGGCCTCTTGCTCAGCCACCTCGACGAAGCGAGACTCAAAAACCTGGCCGCGGAAACGGGATTGGGCTATCGCCGGCTGACGACCGCCGGGGCGCTTCTGGAAACCCTGTCTCAACCCCGAACCGCCCGAATCCTCCCAAGGGAAACCGACCTGCGGCCATGGCTGGGGGGACTGGCCTTGGGCATCGCGGTGATGGTTCTGATTTGACCCGCCAGGGGTTTGAAACCATACTCAAAGGTGAACGAAATCCAGCAAGCGCGCATCCTTTATGAAATTCATACGCATCCTGCTCCTTTCGCTGCTCCCTCTCGGTTCTCCCACCGCCCATGCCGGCCCCCTCAGCTGGCTGCTCGGACCGGACAATTATTGGGAGTGCATCCTCGACAACATGCCCGGAACATTGACCTATGGCGGCTCCATGGAAGTCGTCGCCCAATGCGGCCGGCAATTCCCCGACAAAACCCGGTATGAACCCGCCAGGCCGTGGATTTTCAAGCCAAAGAACTTTTCCGGCTGCCTGGAGAAATACCGGGAAGGCAACCAGGAACCCCTGGCCCGACAGACGATCTATCAAGCTTGCTACTTTCTTTATCCGCCACCTTAGATGCATATCAGGATGATCGCCATCGGCACCCGCATGCCCGCCTGGGTCGAGGCGGGCATGCAGGAATACGTCAAACGCCTGCCCCGGGAATGGCGGTTCCAGCTCCGGGAGATTCCCCTGCAACGCCGGCAAAAACACGCCGCCCCCGACAGACTGATCGCCGCGGAAGGCGAGAAGATGCTCGCCTGCCTGTCTCCGCAGACGCAGCCGGTCGCGCTCGACAGCCGGGGCGAACCGTGGAGCACCGAGGAACTGGCCGGGCGACTGGAAGGCTGGCTGCAAAAGGGCCACGACCTGGCGTTTCTGATCGGTGGGCCGGAGGGGCTCGCTCCCGCCTGCCTGGCCCGGGCAGGGGTCCAATGGAGCCTGTCCCGCCTGACTTTCCCGCACCCTCTGGTACGCATCCTGGTGGTCGAGCAACTCTATCGCGCCTGGAGCCTGCTCCAGGGCCACCCCTATCACCGCTGACCATGGGGTCATCGATCATCCTCGCTTCGGCCTCCCCGAGGCGGCGCGAACTTCTCGACCAGATCCAGGTCCCTTACCAGGTTTGCGCCGTCTCGATCGACGAATCTCCGCTTCCCGGCGAATCCCCCAAGGCCCACGTGCGGCGGCTGGCGCGGGCGAAGGCGGGCAAGGTTCGCGGGCAAATCACCGGCCGCCGGCCGATTCTGGGTGCGGACACGGTCGTGGTCCGGGATAATACGATTCTGGGAAAACCCCGTGACATGAACCATGCCGTCACCATGCTGAAAAGCCTGTCGGGCCGCTGTCACCAGGTGATCACCGGCGTCTGCCTGGATATCGGTCCGGATACGGCGCCGCTCGAAGCCGTCAGTATCAGCCGGGTCTGCTTCCGGCCGCTGGAGGAACGGGAAATCCTGGCCTACTGGCATAGCGGAGAACCGGTGGACAAGGCGGGCGCCTACGCCATCCAGGGCCGGGGGGCGGTTTTCATCCGCCATCTGGAAGGCAGCTACTCCGGAGTCATGGGACTGCCACTGTACGAAACGGCACAATTGCTGAAGGAAGCAGGAATCGAGATTTTATGAGTGATGAGATCCTGATCAATATCACCCCGCCCGAAACCCGGGTGGCACTGGTGGAAAACGGAATTCTGCAGGAAATTTTCATCGAGCGGACCCGTCGCCGGGGGCTGGTCGGCAACATCTACAAGGGCCAGGTGTGCCGGGTTCTCCCCGGCATGCAGGCGGCTTTCGTGGATATCGGCCTGGAACGGGCGGCGTTCATCCATTACTCCGATCTCGCCCCCCATCAAACCCGTTCGAACGACGAGGGCACCATCGAAAGCCTGCTCCACGAAGGGCAGGAATTGATGGTCCAGGTAAGCAAAGACCCTCTGGGCAGCAAAGGCGCGCGGCTGACCACGGAAATCACCATTCCCTCCCGTTACCAGGTTTACATGCCGTTTTCCGATTTCGCCGGCGTCTCCCAACGAATCGAATGCGAGGAGGAAAGGGAACGGCTCAAGGCCTGCATCGAAAGCTTCCGGGAAGAGTACGACAGCGGCGGTTACATCGCCCGGACGGCGGCCGAGGGAGTGGACGAGTTCGTCCTCAGGGCCGACATGTTGTTTCTGCTCAAACTCTGGAACGCCATCCAGGAACGCTTTTCCCAGGCTCCCCTGCGCAGTCTGGTTCACGAGGATCTGCCGCTGGCGGTCAGGGCGCTGAGGGATCTCTACCGGGGCAAGGTGGAGAAGATCCGGGTGGATTCCCGCGAAGTCTATCTCCACCTGGTGAAGTTCGCCGACGAGTTCATCCCCGAGGTCGCGCCCATCCTCGAGCATTACACCGGCGAACGGCCGCTGTTCGACATTTACAGCGTCGAGGACGAAATCCAGAAAGCGCTGCAGCGCAAGGTCCAGCTCAAGTCCGGCGGCCATCTGGTCTTCGACCAGACCGAAGCCATGACCACCATCGACGTCAACACCGGCGGCTTCGTCGGTGGCCGCAACCTGGAGGAAACCATCTTCAAGACCAATATGGAAGCGGCCCAGACCATCGCCAGGCAACTTCGGCTGCGCAATCTGGGCGGCATCATCATCATCGATTTCATCGACATGCAGGACGAGGAGCACCGCACCGCAGTCCTCAAGGCGCTGGAGAAAAGCCTGGAGAAGGATCACGCCAAAAACGCCATCAGCGAGGTTTCGATGCTGGGACTGGTGGAAATGACCCGCAAGCGGACCCGGGAAAGCCTGGAACACATCCTGTGCGAACCCTGCCCCAGTTGCGACGGACGCGGCGTGCTCAAGACGGCCGAGACCACCTGCCTGGAGATTTTCCGGGAAATCATCCGCGAGGTCCGCCAGTACGAAGTCCAATCCCTGCTGGTCCTGGCCTCCAACGAGGTGGTGGAACGGCTCCTGGACGAGGAAGCCGACATGCTGGCGGAACTGGAACGGTTTCTCAAGGTCAGGATCCGCTTCCGCGCCGAACCCCAATACAATCAGGAACAGTACGACGTCGTCCTGCTGTAGCCTCTTTTTCGCCGTGTCGCCGTTTTGCTGATCCGGATCTTTCATCATACCTTTCGGCTGACCCGGTGGATGCTCTTCGCCGGCCTTTTGGCGCTGGCTCTCACCCTCTCCTTTGTCCGCCTCTGGTTGCTGCCGGAAATAGACCGGTTTCGTCATGAATTGGAAGGACTGATCTCCGAGCGCCTGCGTCAGCCGGTACGGATCGGGAAGTTGCGGGCCAGCCTGTATCAATTCAAACCTCAACTGAGGCTGTTGGACGTCGCCATCGGCGACCCCGCCGATCCCCTGAGACTGCACGAAATCCAGGTGGTGGTGAATACGCTGGCCAGCATCAGGGGACACGACCTTGCAATCGATGCCATTCGTCTGTTGGGCGCCACCCTCGAAATCGTCCGCACGCCGGATGGCGGGATCGGCATTCACGGGCTGGGTGACGAAAGGCGGGGTTTCCCGGTATGGCTGAGCCAGGACGGAAAATTCGAATTGTTGCAGAGCACCGTCAGCTGGCGGCTTGAAGGGCGGCCGGAAACCCCAGGGCTTCCTCCGTGGAAAAACGTCAGCATCCGGCTGCACAACCGGGGGCCGGAACACCACCTGGCGGTTGTTTTCCCCGCGCCCACCCACTGGAGCCGCCAAGCCTCGTTGCACATCCGTTTCACCGGCGATCTGAGGCATCCTGAAAAAGGCCGGGGAAACTTCCTGCTCGGCCTGCGGGAACTTCGACTGCCGGCGTTACAGGAAATGCTGTCTCCCCTGCTTCCCGGCGCATCATGGCTGGCCACGGGCGGAAGCGGCGATCTGCGGCTGAGGGGGAACTGGCGGCCCCGCGAAATCCGGGCCGAAATGGAACTGGCGCTCAACCACATCCGGTTACGCCGCGCCGGCACGGATTTCCCCCTTTCCCTGGCACGCCTCGAGGCATCGGCCCGGGGCCGGTGGACCCCCTCGGGCTGGCGTATCGACTCGCCTTTCCTGAGCCTGCGGGGCAAAGGGGTGGAAGTCAACGGCCGGCTCTCGGTGAACCAGGCGGCCGGCCAATCCCCCGACTTGGATTGCTTCGCCTTGATCACCCGCCTCGATCTGGCGCCGCTGCTTTCCCAATTCCCCACCCCTGAAAATCCCAGGCTGGCCAGATGGATCGCCATGCAGCCTTTCGAGGGCACCCTCACGGGCAGCCTGTTGTGGCGCGGAAAACCGGCCGACTATCCTTTCGACGGCCACGAGGGCGTCGCCGAGGCCAGGCTCGGTGGCCGCGATCTCACCCTCCGCTTCCTGCCCCACTGGCCCGCTCTGGAACAGGCCGATCTCCAGCTGACGGTGTTGAACGACCAGGTGCGGCTGGATTTACGGCAGACCCGCTTTGCCGGCAACAAGGTGGGCCCTGCCACCGGAACTCTGTCACTGAGCGCGGAAGACCCCATCCTCACCATCGAGACCGCCAGCCGGGTCAAACTGCCCCAGGTCTTCGCCGCCTTGCGGCAAACCCCGCTCAAACCGGCCATCGACACCCTCGACCGGCATGCCGGGATAGAAGGCAGCGGCCGCCTGGCCCTGCGGGTCGACATCCCGCTGCGCCACGCCCGCCATACATCGGTCCGCGGCAATGCCGACCTCTTCTCCACCCGCATCGCGCTACGGAACACGCCTTACTTCGTGACCGGCGCCAGGGGCAGACTCCACTTCGATCGAAACCGTCTCACCACCCGCTTGCAGGGACAATTCCGGCAGCGGCCGGCGGAAATCACCGCCAGCGCCGACAAGCGGCATTTCGACATCCAGCTTTTGACCCGCATCACGCCCGGGGATCTGCCACAAGCCCTCGGCGCGCGCAAGTACCTTCAGGGTGAGACGGGGATCGCCCTACACCTGGTGAAACAGAAAGGCCGTCCCGCCGGACTGTCCGTGCGAAGCGATCTCCAGGGCATGGCCGTCGCGCTGCCGCAACCACTGGGAAAACCGCCCGATGCCACGCGACCCCTGAGCCTGTCCACGTGGTTGACGGAGACAGACGCCCTCCCCTTCAATCTGGACTATGGCCCCCTTCACGCCTTCCTCCACCTGGACAAGAAACGACGCACGCTCAGCGGCCGGATCGGGATCAACCAACCGCCACCGCCTCTCACCGCTCCGGCGGGAGAAGGACTGATCGTCAAAGGCCGGCTGGATCGCCTCGACCCCCTCCCCTGGCTGAAAATACTCCGGCAAGGCGGCCCGGAAGGGCCCGACAACCAAACTGTCCCGGGCATCAGGGATCTGGACATCGGCATCGGGCATCTGACGCCGGGAGGTAGCGACCTGGGGGCTTTCCGCCTCACCGCGGCAAAACGGTCGGGCGCCTGGCGGGGTTCCCTCGCCACCCCTTTCGGCCGGGGAAAATGGAACCATGATCCCAGGCGAAAACAGCTGACGATCACCTTCGGGCGGCTGGGCTTCCAGCCGCTTGCGGGACTCGGAAAATCCCCCGTCACCGAGAGGGAGGGAGTGTCCTTCGCCGGCTGGCCGGTCATCCGCCTCAACGCCGATCACCTCGACTTTCACGGACAGGATCTGGGACGGCTGGAAGTGGAAGCCAGGCCACGCACCCAAAAAAAGCTGGAATTCGGGCTGAATCTGGCCGCGCCCACCCACAGACTCGATGCCAGCGGCAGCTGGATGACCCATCCCACCGCCACGACTCACGTCAAGGGCCGTTTGACGACGCCTTCCCTCGGGGACTTCCTGAAACGGATCGATCATCCCACGGCGTTGGCCGGCAGCCCTTCGAAGATAGATTTCGACCTCGACTGGAACGCCCCGCCTTACCGCTTTTCCCTGGCACGGCTCAACGGTTCCCTGCGACTCGATCTCGGACCCGGGCGCTGGCTGGATGTGGAACCGGGCGCCGGCAGGCTGTTCGGACTGCTCTATCTGGGAACGCTTGGCAGGAGACTGCGGCTGGACTTCAGCGATCTGTTCGCCAGCGGCCTGAGCTACGACCGGATCGGCGGACACATCCGGTTGAAAAACGGCCTCGCCCTGACCGACGATCTGATGATCGAGGCCGTCTCTGCCCGCATCTACATCAACGGCAGCGTCGATCTCGCCGCCCGCAGAACCGATGAACTGATCACCGTCATCCCCAACACCCCCCTCACCCTGGGGCTGCTGGCGGAAAGACAGCGCTCCCCGCTGGGCAAGGCCGCCAGTCGCCTGCAAGGCATGATCAATACGCCGCTGGACAGCATCACTCAAAGCCAATACGCTATTAGCGGCACCTGGGACGACCCTGTCATCGTGCGTCTTCGCCGCAGCGTTCCCGGATCAATCATGCATGGCATCTGGTCCGGCTTCCAGCAAATCACCGGAAATCACAAAAGCGAATGAAACCTTTCACCGCCGTTTCGATTCAACTGACCACCACCAACCGCCTCGACGAAAACCTGGCGCAAGCCGGCGCATTGATCGGAGAAGCCGCACGATCCGGCGCCGGGCTGGTACTCTTGCCCGAGAATTTCGCTTTCATGGGCGAGGGGGACCGTGACAAGCTGGCGCTCATGGAAGCCGACGGCCACGGCCCCATTCAGGATTTTCTGGCCGGCACCGCACGAAAACATCGCCTGTGGCTGGCCGCCGGCAGCGTTCCGCTCCGCAGCCGCGTTCCGGGCAAGATCCGGGCGGCCTGCCTGGTCTATGGACCGGACGGCGACAGGCGCTACCGCTACGACAAGATTCATCTGTTCGACGTGGACGTGCCGGGCAGCGATGAAACTTACCGGGAATCGGACACCATCGACCCCGGCGACGAACCCGGCCTGATCCAGACCCCCCTGGGGCGGATCGGCATCGCCATCTGCTACGACATCCGCTTCCCCGAATACACCCGCCTGTTGTCGGAGCGTGGCATGGAAATCCTGCTGGTGCCGGCCGCTTTCACCGCCAGAACCGGCGCCGCCCACTGGGAAATTCTGCTCCGGGCGCGGGCCATCGAGAACCAGTGTTACGTCGTCGCCGCCAATCAGGGCGGCAGCCATCCCGGCGGACGGGAAACCTTCGGCCACAGCATGATCGTCGATCCCTGGGGGCAGATACTCGACCGCCTCGAGCAGGCTCCCGGCGTATGCGGCGCCCGCCTGGACGCCGACACGCTGAAAGATATCCGAAGCCGCTTCCCGGCGCTCACTCACCGGCGATTCCACTGACCTCACCCATCCCTTACATTCAGCGATCACACATCATGAACAACGAAGCATTCGCCATCGCCCGGCAAACTCTGTTACAACCAGCCGGCCTGGAGCCCGCCCAACTGGAGGGCGTCATCGCCACCGTACTCGAAGCGCCGGTGGATCTGGCGGACCTCTATCTCCAATTCGCCCGCTCCGAATCCTGGATCCTCGAGGACGGCATCGTCAAGGAAGGACACCACAGCATCGAGCAGGGATTCGGCATCCGCGCCGTGTGCGGCGACAAAACGGGTTTCGCCTACAGCGACGTCATCGCCCTGGACACCATGCGGACGGCTGCCGGCAACGTGTGCGCCATCGCCCGTCATCCCGCAGACGCCAGGGAACTGATCACCGCACCCGGCAGGCCAAGGCGGTTGTATCCCGCCACCGACCCGCTCCACAGCCTCGGCAGCGAGGAAAAGATCGCCTTGCTGCAGCGGCTGGACCAACTGGCGCGGCAAAGCGATTCCCGGGTCGAACAGGTCATCGTCAGCCTCGCGGGCACCTACGAAGTGGTGTTGATCGCCACCCAGGAAGGGGCCATGCACGCCGACGTGCGGCCACTGGTCCGCCTCAACGTGAACGTGATCATGGCGCAGAACGGGCGCCGGGAACAGGGATCCGCCGGTGGCGGCGGACGCACCGATTACCGGTGGTTTCTCCAGCAAGGGCGGGCGGAAGAATATGTGGCCGAAGCGATCCGTCAGGCCCAGGTCAATCTCGAGGCCGGAGAGGCGCCGGCAGGATCCATGACCGTGGTGCTCGGCTCGGGATGGCCCGGCGTTTTGCTGCACGAAGCCATCGGCCACGGCCTGGAAGGGGACTTCAACCGCAAGGGCACCTCCGCCTTCAGCGGACGTATCGGCGAAAAAGTCGCCTCCCCCCTCTGCACCGTGGTGGACGACGGCACCCTGCCCGGACGCCGGGGTTCTCTCAACCTCGATGACGAAGGCACACCGACCGGCCACACGGTGTTGATCGAGAACGGCATCCTGAAAGGCTATCTGCACGACCGCCTCAACGCCCGGCTGATGAATTCGGCGCCCACCGGCAACGGCCGCCGGGAGTCCTACGCCTACGCCCCGCTGCCGCGGATGACCAACACCTACATGCTGGCGGGAAGGCATTCTCCGGAGGAAATCATCGCCTCGGTGGACAAGGGGCTTTATGCCAAGAACTTCGGGGGCGGACAGGTGGACATCACCTCGGGGAAGTTCGTCTTTTCCGCTTCCGAGGCCTACTGGATAGAAAAAGGCCGGATCACCCGCCCGGTCAAGGGCGCCACTCTGATCGGCAACGGGCCCGACGTGTTGACCCGGGTCAGCATGGTAGGCGACGATCTGGAACTGGATCCCGGTGTCGGCACCTGCGGCAAGGACGGACAAAGCGTTCCGGTGGGGGTCGGACAGCCGACGCTCAGGGTGGATGGTCTGACGGTGGGCGGCACCAATGTATGAATCGTTAGGGAGAGAGTGAGTGGAAGCGATCGAAACCAGGCTCGACAGCCTTCAAGACAAAGTCGCCATGGTTCTGGAACAGGCGCGCAAACAGGGCGCCAGTGGCGCCGAAGCGGGTGCCGGCCTGGACGAGGGCCTGGCGGCGACCGCACGCATGGGCGAGGTCGAAACGGTGGAATATCACTGCGACCAGAGTCTGGGAGTGACGGTGTATTTCGGCGGCCGCAAGGGTTCTGCCAGCACCAGCGACCTCAGTGACGCCTCGCTGCGGGAAACGGTGGAAGCGGCTTGCGCCATCGCCCGCCATGCCAGCGAGGATCCCTGCGCCGGCCTGCCCGACCCGGACAGCCTGGCGCGGGAGATTCCCGATCTCGACCTGAATCATCCCTGGGCGCTCGGGGCCGACCGGGCCATCGAGCTTGCCATAGAATGTGAACAGGCGGCGCTGACGCATCACCGGGAGATCGTCAATTCCGAAGGCGCGACGGTCAACACCCATCACGGCATCCGGGTATTGGGCAACACCCTGGGGTTTCTCCATGGCTACCCCGCTTCACGCCACAGCCTCAGCTGCGCGGTGGTCGGCAAGCGGGGCGGGCAGATGCAGCGCGACTACTGGTACACCGTGGCGCGCGATCCGCTGGAGCTGGAAGCGCCGCAAGCCGTCGGTCTCAAGGCGGCCCAGCGCACCATCGCCCGCCTGGGGGCCCGTTCATTGAGCACCCGCCAGGTTCCGGTCATCTATGCGGCGGAAATCGCCTCCAGCCTCATCGGCCACTTTCTGGCGGGCGTTCGGGGCGGCAATCTGTACCGCAAGACCAGTTTCCTCGTGGACAGCCTTGGAAAAAGCATCTTTCCCGATTTCGTCCACATTCACGAACAGCCGCATATTCCCAAGGGGATCGGCAGCGCCCCCTACGACAACGAGGGCGTGGCCACCCGGGCCCATGACCTGGTGCATGGCGGAAAAGTGGCTTCCTATATCCTCGACAGTTATTCGGCCCGCAAGCTCGAGATGGAAACCACGGGCAACGCCGGCGGCGTTCACAACGTGGTGATCGATCCGGGTGCCTCGGACCGCGCCCGGCTGCTGAAGGAAATGGGGACGGGCCTGCTGGTGACCGAACTGATGGGACACGGCATCAATCTGGTCACAGGCGACTATTCCCGGGGAGCGGCCGGCTTCTGGATCGAGAACGGGGAAATTCAATATCCGGTCGAGGAGATCACCATCGCCGGCAACCTGAAGGACATGTTCGCCGGTTTGCTGGCGGTGGGCAGCGATGTCGACCGGCGCGGCAACATCCGCACCGGTTCCCTCTGGCTGGACAACATGACGGTTGCCGGGAACTGACCCTCAAAGGTTCACAGCACCAACAGGATCAGGGTACCCAGGTAGGTTTCCACCGCGTAGGCGCAGGCCAGCCCGAAGCCGAAAGTCGGCGTTCTGGACAGCGCCTGGCGGAAGAGATGGGCCAGCACCGCCAAACCCCACAATCCACAGGCCATCAGCGTATAAAAGGAAGCCAGTAGGGCCTGATCCTCGGCCAGCCGCAACCAGATGATCAGCGGAACGGCGACCGTGCCGATGATGCCGACCGACCCCATCAGCAAGGTGGAAGTCGGCATGAAGCACTCCCCCCGACCCATCACGGCGAGGACCGCGAACACGAAGATCTGGGTCAGAATCACCTCGCTGGCGGCGGCGATCAACGCTTCGGCGGGCTCACCGATCATCAAGATCTGGATGCACCAGAACACCGCGAAGTAAAAGACGGCCGCCCACTTGAAATCGTCTTCGGTCAACTGCCAGTCTTGCGGCAAGCGGAAAAAGAAACACTGGGAAAGAAACAGTCCGATCACCTTCATTGCCATCTCCTCTATTGTCACCTGTCCCAGCCTTTCGGCCGCGGGGCGTGTTCCTGAAGTGAAAGCGTTTCAATTTGTGACCTGCTTCCCGCCTTTTCATGGCAAGATGTGACACGGATCTCATTCGGACAATCGTGAGCGGATCGATGCAGAGCGCACTTTTCAATCTGGGTTTTCGGCCCTTCTTTCTTCTCGGGGCGGCTTTCGCCGTCGTGGCCATGGCCCTGTGGATCGGGCCACTGTTTCCCACCGCCGTGATCTGGCACGCCCACGAAATGATCTACGGCTTCACCGCCGCCGTCATCGCGGGCTTCCTGCTCACCGCGGTCAGGAACTGGACCGGCGTGATGACGCTTCACGGTGCCCCTTTGGCAGCCCTGGCGGCCCTGTGGCTGGCCGCCAGACTGCTGGCCCTGTTCCCGGATACCTTGATCTGGGCGGCGAAACTGGACGGGCTGTTTCTGCTGTTTCTGTCGGCCGCCATCTTCTGGCCCGTCTATCGGGTTCGCCAGTGGCGGCAATGGGGGGTGCTGGCTTGTCTGGCCTTTTTGCTCGGGGGACAGATTCTGTTCCTTCTGGGGGCCACCGGGATCCTGCCAGGCGGCCGCGACACCGGTATTCGAGTGGGGTTGTTCGCGGCCCTGGGCCTGATCTTCATCATCGGGGCCAGAGTCATCCCCTTCTTCACCGAACGCGGAGTCGGTCATCCCGTCACCATCAAGCGCTATCCCTGGATCGACCGTTGGATCATGGCGTTGTTCACATTGTTCGCGGCCCTGGCGATCTTCGCTCCCGGAAACATCGTGACACGACTGCTGGCCCTGATGCTCGCGGCCTTGCATCTGGTTCGGCTTTCAGGCTGGTATGACAGCGGCATCTGGCGCAAACCCCTGCTGTGGGTGCTGCATCTGGCCTATCTGTGGTTGATCCTGGGATGGGTGCTGTTCGCATTGGCACCGCGCAGCCTTGCCATCCACGCCTGGGCGGCAGGAGGGTTGGGCGGAATGGTCATCGGCATGATCTGCCGGGTCAGCCTGGGCCACACCGGGCGCGATATCCATCGTCCGCCAAGGGGGGTGGCCATCCTGTTCGCCCTGGTGTTTGCGGCGGCCATGCTGCGCACCGCGCTGCCCTGGCTGCTGCCACAATACACCCTGTTCTGGTACCGCCTGGCGGGACTGGCCTGGATCGGGGCCTTCAGCGGCTTTTTGTGGTGGTACGCACCGATGCTTTGGCAACCGAGGGCGGACGGGAAACCCGATTGACCGGGAACGTTCGATCGGCCTCGTCCTGGGCGCATTCCCAAATTGTGGTCTTTGAGGAGATTCAGGGCCACATTTTGGGAATGCGCCCAACCCCGGATAACGCTTCCGGTGGGAAGAGCGTATGACTTCGATTTTTGGCTAAACTTCCTGATGTGAGATGGGGCTTGGTTGCATAAATCCGATCAAGGCATGAATTTTCCTTGTTTCAGGCGACAACGGACACGGATTCGGGCATTTCAAGGGCGGTCATGCGATTGAGAGAGGGATACGACAATATCTCTCGGTACACCTTTTCGCTTAACTGTAAGGTCCCAATAGATAATAAACTGTATAGAATACCCAAGAGCAGCCATCGAATGGTGATGGCCCTGGATATCCTGGAAGCAGTCATTCCCGAGCTGGAAAAGATCAAAAGGAGCCACTGA
>JALSIB010000047.1 GCA_026981855.1 Methylothermaceae bacterium
TTCTTCTGGCGTCCCATCATCCATTTCGGGAGATTTTCCTTCAGGCAGCCCAAGCCCTGGCTCCATAAATGGATCTGAGTGCTGTCCCCGGCACGCCGACAAACAATGGGGGTAAGGGGGCGTTTGCGCCAAATTCAGGCCAGGACCGTTTCCGGAGCATATTTGCCCCCTTCCAACCTCAACTCAGCGCCAATCAGGAACCGTTTACGCCTGGATGGCCCTTTACCTCAGAATGATGAAATATCCGGGATAAAAAAACCAAGGGCGAGAAACACCTCGACGCTGCCGACAAGCGCCTGTCCACCGCCATTTCCAGAACCCGCCAGCCAATCGAATCCTTTTTCAACTGGCTGCAGGAGAAAACCGGCATCCAAACCGCCAGCAAGGTCAGGTCAACGCGAGGTTTGCTCGCCCACATCTTTGGCCGCCTCTGTGCCGCCTTCATCCTCCTGGTCGGTTGGGATACCTTGAAAAACCATATCGCACGCGCTTAATTCGCATTTTATTTCCAGCTGATGCCCGGAATACACATCGCCTCTGCCGATTGTCTCCGGGAAGCCAATCGAGGGAGACCCGGCATATTGACCGCTTCACTCCCAACTCAACGCCCCGCCAGCCTGATACTCCGTCACCCGGGTTTCGAAGAAGTTCTTCTCCTTTCTGAAGCCGATCTGCTCTTCCCACCAAGGCAGGCTTTCGGCCTCGTCTTCGGAATAGATCGGATTGAATCCCATGTCCAGAAGACGGCGGTTGACCAGATAACGGACGTGACGGTGGTGCAGTTCAATGTCGTAACCCAGCATGGGGCGAATGCTGTATTCGGCGTAGGATACCTCCAGCTCCATCGCCTCATGCATCAACTGATGGGCTTCGGGCTCTTCCATCCGCATCTCGGGAACTTCCTGCCACAACGCCCAGATCAGGGAACGGCCAAAGGAGACGTGCCCGGATTCGTCGCGGGCGATGTACTGAAGCTGCTCACCGGTTCGCGACATCAACCGCCTGCGTTGCATGGAGAAAATGGGGCAGAAGTTGGCCATGAACCACACACCTTCGAAGATCATGTAGTAAAAGAACAGGCCTCGCATGTACTCTTTCAGATCCCCCTGATTGCCCTGCAGGCCCCGGGTCATGGCGTTGCTGTATTCGAACTTGGCCCGGATCTGGGGCACCTTCTGATACAGCAGGTAGATTTCATCCTCGTCGAAATTGAGGGATTCGATGATGTGCTGATAACTCATCGAGTGAATCGTCTCCTGATGCATCTGGGCGATGACGGCCATCCCCACTTCGGGAGCGGTGATCCGCTCGTACACCGCCAGAGCCAGGTTGCGTTGATGCAGGGCGTCGGCGGTGGTCAAGGTGGCGAAGGTGGTGAAGAAGGTATGACGCTCGTTGTCGTTGAGGTTTCTGAGCGACATCAGGTCTTCACCCATCCCGATTTCGGTGGGCATCCAGAAATTGCGCTGAGACATGATGTAGGCATCCCAGGCCCAACGATATTTGATCGGGGCGATGTTGGCCGTCAGGTCACTGCCACCGAGCAGCCTTTTCTCAGATTCCAGCGCCGGTTCTGCCGCCGGGTCCGCGGCCAACGGCGGCATGGTCGCTATTGGCTCGGAAACAGATTCCTCGGCTCGTTTCCGCTTGATGCTTTCGATCGGGTCATCCCAGTTCAACATGGTCGGTTCTCCTGCAATATGTGTCTATTCTGTGGTCGTTTCCATCATTACTGACAGGCCTCGCATTCCGGGTCGAGGATGGAGCAGACCTTGGGGGTCTCTTCAGGCGCTGTCACCTTTGTCTGGTCACCATGGCGCTCGACCCTCGACGCCCCCAGGCTGCGCAGGTAATAGGTGGTCTTGAGGCCACGCAACCAGGCCAGCTTGTAGAGGGCATCGAGCTTCTTTCCGGAAGGCTCGGGCATGTAGAGATTCAGCGACTGGCTCTGATCCAGCCATTTCTGTCTCCTGGAAGCGGCCTCCACCAACCAGCGGGGATCGATCTCGAAAGCGGTCGCATACAGCCGTTTCAGTTCGTCCGGGATGGCATCGACTCTCTGCACGCTGCCGTCGTAATATTTCAGGTCGCTGATCACCACCTCGTCCCACAATCCCCGGGCCTTCAAATCGTTGACCAGATAAGGATTGACCACCGTGAACTCACCGGACAGGTTCGATTTCACATATAGGTTCTGGTAGGTGGGCTCGATCGACTGGGAAACGCCACAAATATTGGAGATGGTGGCGGTGGGGGCGATAGCCAGACAATTGGAATTGCGCATGCCGACCGTTTTCACCTTCTCCCGCAGGCTTTCCCAGTCCAGACGGGTGGTCCGATCCATGTCCAGATAGTCTCCTCGTGACTGCGCCAGACGCTCGATCGAATCAATGGGCAGAATGCCCTGACTCCAAAGGGAACCGTCAAACGAGGCATAGCGGCCTCGTTCCCCGGCCAGCTCGGTGGAAGCCTCGATGGCATGGAAGCTCAGCACCTCCATGCTGTGATCGGCGAATTCCACCGCCTCCTGGGAGGCATAGGGTATCCGCAGCTTGTACAAGGCATCCTGGAAACCCATCAGGCCCAATCCCACCGGCCGGTGACGCAGGTTGGAACGGCGCGCTTTGGGAACACTGTAGAAATTGATGTCGATGACGTTGTCGAGCATTCGCATGGCGGTTTTCACCGTGCGCGCCAGTTTTTCCTCGTCAAGACCGTCCTCGGTCACATGAGCGGGCAGATTGACCGAACCGAGGTTGCAGACCGCGATCTCGTCATCGGAGGTGTTCAAAGTGATTTCGGTGCAGAGATTGGAGCTATGCACCACCCCCATGTGCTGCTGGGGCGAACGCAGATTGCATGGATCTTTGAAGGTGATCCAGGGATGGCCGGTTTCGAACAGCATGGTGAGCATCTTGCGCCACAATTGCACCGCCGGCACTTTTTTGAACAGCTTGATCTCGCCTCGAGCCACTTTTTCCTCATAGGCCAGATAGGCTTGTTCGAAATCCTGACCGTACTTGTCGTGCAGATCCGGCACGTCATCGGGAGAGAACAGGGTCCATTCACCTTCCTCGACCACCCGTTTCATGAACAGGTCCGGTACCCAGTTGGCGGTATTCATGTCGTGGGTACGACGACGTTCCTCGCCGGTATTCTTTCTCAGTTCCAGAAATTCCTCGATGTCCAGGTGCCAGGTTTCCAGGTAGGCACAGATGGCCCCCTTGCGCTTCCCCCCCTGGTTGACCGCCACCGCAGTGTCGTTGGCCACCTTCATGAAAGGCACCACCCCTTGGGAAGTGCCGTTGGTCCCCTTGATGTGGGCCCCCATCGCCCGGACGCGGGTCCAGTCGTTGCCAAGCCCACCCGCATATTTGGACAGCATGGCATCCTCCTTGATACCGTTGAAGATGCCTTCCAGATCGTCGGGAATCGTGGTGAGATAGCAAGAAGACAGTTGCGGCCTCAGGGTTCCGGCATTGAACAGGGTCGGCGTCGAGCACATGAAGTCGAAATCGGACAAGAGGCGGTAGAACTCGATCGCCCGCGTCTCCCGGTCGATTTCGTTCTTGGCCAGCCCCATCGCCACCCGCATGAAGAAAGCCTGGGGCAACTCGAACCGGGTACCCTGATGGTGGATGAAGTAGCGGTCATAAAGCGTCTGGAGGCCGAGATAGGTGAAGCGGAAATCGGCCCCGGGCCGTATCGCCTTGCCCAGTTGTTCCAAATCGTACTGTCCCAGCACCGGATCGAGCAGCTCCAGCTCGATGCCCCGGCGGACATAACGCTGGAAGTATTCCCCATAGCCTTCCTCCATCTCGCCTCCGGTGGCGGTTTCGAAACGCCCGCTGAGAAACCCGAGCGCCTCGGAGCGAATTTTGTCCAGCAGCAGCCGGGCGGCGACGAAACTGTAGTCCGGAGACTGCTCGATTCTGAGACGCGCGGCCATGATCAGGGTATCGATCACCTCGTTCTCGGGGACGCCGTCGTAGAGGTTTTTCTTCGCCTCGCTCAGAATCCAGTCGGCATCGGCATCCTCCAGCTTCAGGCAGGCCTCCTCGACCAGGCGGCGTAAACGCGGTTCGTCCAGGGGTTTGCGGTGCCCTTCCGCATCGGTGACGTGCAGGATCGAAGAGGCCGGTCGTTGCTGTGCCTGTTCCTTCTCGGCCCGCAGTTTTTTGCGCTCCTCGCGATAGAGAACATAGGCGCGCGCCACTTTGTGGTGTTCGCCCCGCATCAACGCCAGCTCTACCTGATCCTGGATATCTTCGATGTGGATGACGCCACCGGTCGGCAGCCGGCGCATCAATGCCTTGACCACCTGCTCGGTCAGTTCGGCGCAAGTATCATGGATCCGGCGGCTCGCTGCGGCCTGCCCCCCTTCGACCGCCAGAAAAGCCTTGGTAATCGCGAAACGGATCTTGCTGGGATCGAAACCCGTGAGCTTGCCGTTGCGGCGGATGACCTTGAGCTCCACCGGGATCATCGCCTGCACTTCGGCACTCAAATCAGCTGGCGCGAGGGTATCTGCCGGGTGAGCCTGCGGGCCGACGAGATTGGATTCCATGGTTGCCTCCCTTGGGGTTATGATGAACACGACGCTTGCAAACACTATAGACTGTGCTATTGGATAACGTCAACCCCAATATGATGTGCTTATCATGTTGGCAGGCTGTGAACGGACTGTGGATAAAACTGTCTGATTCCGGCTCGATCTTTGGCACAATAGGCAAAAGAAAAAACGCCCCAACAGAAATAAAAACCATAACGAGTCGACCATGCCCAATCCCAAATACGCCCAGCCCTCTCCCACCCTGACCTCCATCCTGCTCAAATGGGTACGGCGGATCTTCCCCACCCCTCAGGCAATCGCCCTGACTTTGTTGCTGGTCATCGGCTTTCTGGCGGTCATCATTCTGGCAGACATGCTGATGCCGGTGTTTGCCGCACTGGTGATCGCCTATCTCCTGGAGGGCATGGTCGAGACACTGGAACACAAGAAATTGCCACGGCTGGCGGCGGTGATCGTGGTATTCGTGGGATTCATGGCCCTGCTGCTGTTCACTTTCATCGCTCTGTTGCCACTGCTTTATCAACAGCTGGCCCAGCTGATGCAGCAACTCCCCACCATGGTGACCCATGGCCTGACGATGTTGAACCGGCTGCCGGAAATTTATCCCAACTACATCAGTCATGACCAGATAAACGAGATGATCGATGCCGTCAGACAACAGTTACTCACCATGGGTCAGTCCCTGGTGAGCTACTCTTATTCCTCGCTGGTGAACATCATCTCCATCATCGTCTATATGATCCTGGTGCCGCTGCTGGTTTTCTTCTTTCTGAAGGACAAGGAAAGCATCGTGGGTTGGTTCAAGCAGTTCCTGCCCAAGGACATTCACCTGACGGCCCAGGTATGGCGCAATGTGGACGCCCAGATAGGAAACTACATTCGCGGCAAGGTGATCGAAATCATCATCGTATTCGGCGCCAGCTACCTGACCTTCTCCCTGTTACACCTCAATTACGCCTTGCTGCTGGCGGTGATCGTGGGACTGTCTGTCATCATCCCCTATATCGGCGCGACAGTGGTAACCTTTCCAGTATTGATCGTGGGCTATTTTCAATGGGGGCTGAGCGATCCTTTTTGGTATGTCACCATCGCCTACTTCGTCATTCAGGCCTTTGACGGCATGCTGCTGGTGCCGCTGTTGTTTTCGGAGGTGGTCAACCTTCATCCGGTTGCGATCATCGTGGCCATCTTGTTTTTTGGGGGGTTGTGGGGATTTTGGGGGGTATTTTTCGCCATCCCCCTTGCCACACTGGTGGAGGCCGTCCTGAGCGCCTGGCCCAGAACCCAGGGCGGGGATCAATCAACACGGGCACACAGCAAGACACGACCGGCCAAGCGCCAGCCCAGGCGGGGCAGGCACAACCCGCGAAATCCCAGGGCTCCAAAATCCATCAACCGGCCTGCAGCGCCCTGAGTTTGGACAGCACTTCCTCCACATGCCCTTTGACCTTCACCTTGCGCCACTCGGCCGCCAGTTTGCCGGCAGGATCCACGAGGAAAGTGCTGCGCTCGATGCCATACACATCGCGGCCAAACATTTTTTTCTGCTTCAACACGCCAAACAACCTGCATAAGGTTTCCTCCTTGTCCGAAATCAGTTCGAACGGAAACCCCTGTTTGGCCTTGAAGTTCTGATGGGTTTTCAAGCTGTCCCGGGACACACCGAACACTTCGGCCCCGAGAGATTGAAATTCCCGATAATGATCCCGGAAATCGCGCCCCTCCTGGGTACAGCCAGGCGTATGATCCTTGGGGTAGAAATAGATAATCACGTATTTTCCCCTCAAATCGGACAGCCTGACCGTCTCGCCTCCCGTCGCCGCAGCCTCGAAGTCCGGTACCGCCTTGCCCAATTCGACAACAGATTCCGTCACGACAGCCCTCCTTCAGATGATGGGTTTGATGGGTTCGAAAATGGCATCCACCTGCATTTGCTCACAGAGGTCGAGAAATTCGTCTCTCAGAGAAATCACAGACACCCCCTCGGGAATCCGAAGCAACATGTGCATCGTGCATATATGGGCACCACCGTAGGGGATGCGGTAGCAACTGGAACGAAGATCCTGCAGCTCGACGCCCTGGGCCGAAAAAAAACCGATCATTTCCTCCAGGATTTCAGTCCGCTCCCTGGACACCACATCGGCGACATAAAGCAAAATGTCATCCTGTACGGATTTCGTGTCCTCGGCCAACCTGTGGAAATGCACTTGCCCGGTTTGAGCCAGAGCCGTCAACAGATTTTCCAGCCGCGCGATATGATTCCAGTTTCCCTCAACCTGCACGAGGCCCGCCTTACCTCCCGTCATCCGTACCATGCGGCACTCTTTGACATGGCACTCACATTCCCGGATAGCGGCTATCACGCGCTCGAACACGTTACCTCGATGATCTCCGACTGCCGTGACAATCAACTGCATGGTTCACCTGGCTCAGGTCTTCACTATTTGAGTTACAATGGTGGAGTTTTCGCGACAAAAAAACAACGGATATTTTTCCATGCTAGAAATAGAATACGAACTTCACGAGACCGATCTCACCGCCTTCACCGAGCATCAAATGCAAGAGAAGGAGGACTTCCAGAAGGTACTGCGGCGGCACGAGATCACCTTCCCGGCTTTCCTCGCCTTGATCGCTGCCTTTGTGGGCTTTTATTATGCTAATTTACCCGGCGCCGTGTATATCGCCATCATCGCGATTCTGTGGCATTACTTCTCGCCTTATACGATCAAAAGCTCGATTCGCCGGCGCGCGCTCAAACTCTATAGTGTACAAGACAAAGCGAAGCTGATTGGTCATTACAAATTGCGCGTTGAACCGCAAGTGCTCGTTGTCATCCATGGAAAAAAAGAAGAACCCATTCCCTGGCGGGACATCATCAGAATCGATGTCACCAAACGTTATGTATTCATCATACTGGATCTCGATATGGCATTGATCATCCCTCGCAAAGGGATCAAGGGTGACCTGGATAAATTTCTGCAGATCGCAAACAAAAGAATCGCGGAGTTTTCCAATTAACCCAATAATCTCGCTTCACATTGCAGCCATACTTGCCCGAGTATCGCCACGGCACTATAAAAAGGGGTCGTGGCCGATCGTTCCATCTCGTTGAAAAATCCCCCTCCCCAACCAGCAATGTATTTGGCAAAAAAACCGCTTTGCCGTGGATGACCCTCCTTTGACAACCACGCCATCACCTCAAACAGGGTCGCCAGGTGATCTTCGGGTTCCTTGAGCCCTTCTACCCTTTCCACTCCCAACTCCATCAATTCACCACGCAACTCGACCAGCGGCGCCTCATGAAGGCAACCTGTCAGATAACGGGAAGCATAGGGCGATAATTTCCCCTGCGTTACGCCAACGAACAAGTCATGATAATCCTCTTCCAGTTTTTCAACCCGTTCTTCTCCTGCGCTTTCACTCAGGCGACATAGCGCCTCATCCAGTGCCTTGTTTTCCGTATTCCATTCTGCCTTGCTGTTATGGATGGCATCCAGAAGATCTGCGGCGGGAACCTCGCGGAGCAAGGCAGACAATAATAAATAGATCTGCTGTCTGAGAGCGGACAGATGACACACCTTATTCATTTTCGAGGATATCCTTCACTCTGCAGGCTTCGCACATCATCAGTCTCTGGATTTGCTTTTTGCTCCTGAACATAACGTGCCCGGCCAACTTGTCCGTAACCGAATCGATCATTTTCTTGGTCGCAAACTCCCGTCCACATTCGATGCAATGAAAAGGTTCATCCGTCTGCTTCAAATGAAGCCCTCTAGCCCTGCCCCTGTCTTTGAGCAATCTCGGAACGAGTTCCAGCGCATCCTCCGGACAAACCTCCACGCACAATCCACACTGGGTACAGCTTTCTTCAACGAAAGCGAGACCAGGAACCGGATTCCTGGCCACCAGGGCTTGAGTTGGACAGCTACCGACACAGGACATGCACAGGGTACAACGGGCTTCGTCCACACGCACATCTCCCAAGGGGGCATTCGACGCCAGACAGATTTCTTCCTGATCGGTGGCTGCGAACTTGCATAGATGCGCCAATGCCATATTGAGCACATCTTTTTTGCTGCTCAAAGGAACGAAACTCGCCGGCGATATCTTTTTCCTGCTGTTTCTCTGTCGTCTCTTATCATTTGCCATATCCTCTGTCCATTTGACCAAGCTGGCTCCGAAACCCAATCGAGTCAAGAGATCGTTGACCCAACACATCTGATCTTCAATATTCTTCACACTCCTTGCTGATAATCCCTCTTTACCAAGACAAACACCCCCCGCTCCATAGGCCATTGCCGCCAACCATGTTTCTGGCCCAACCGATGCGACCGATTCCACCTCTATCGACAACATCCCGTTCGTGGATTTCGGAATTTCTGTTCCGTCTTTTTTTCGCACCAGGATCTGATTTCCAGGATTCTCCCTAAGCCCACTGAGCATTTCCTCCAGGACCTCTTCCCTGCCAGGCCAGACATAGCTCAATGCACCCGTCGGGCAGAGACTTGCACAATCTCCACACCCCTGACAAAGATATGGATCGACTTCTATGCTATCGCCCTTGGACGATATCGCTTCTGCCGGGCATCCTTCCAGGCACTTTTGACACCCCTCTATCCCTTGGTTTCCGTGGGCACAGATTTCCTGATTGTATGAAAAGTATCTGGGTTTCTCGAACACACCTATCCATTCATCCAATGAATCTATCAGGTTTTGGATGTCCAGACGATTGGAACCTGCCCGAAAATACCCTATCGGCTTTACTTCAACCGATATCAATGAAGGCGCCATCAGATCCAATATCAAATCCCATTGCTTCCGGAATGTCTGTATATTTATATCTTCATCTCTCTCACTTTCTATTCTGAAATTCCCCAGATATCCCTTTATTGTTATCTGATCTCTTCCAATATCGTTGCCAATGACCAAGGCTTCCGGCGTGATATTTTTGGGCCATTTGCATTCCGTCACCGCCATCTTCACATTCTTTTCATCACCTATGACAAGGCAGCTTCCACGAGAAATATACTCAACATAACCCCTATCCCGCATTTACATCTTCCTTCCGGTGAACCTCTGATGATTCCAGATATTATCACTTCGAACGCAAGTGGGGTTGTTTCATATCCCGCCAAACCTTTCTTCTTCATGCATTAAAAAAGCCCCCTCTTAGAGGGGGCTTTAAGCTTTGGATCTTTGTTGTTATTGTCTGTCTGTGACCGCGCTTGCGGCCCCAGCCTTACATGAAGACCGGGATCAGCGGAGCGTCGATCAGAACCAGCTGACGGTTGCCAGCAT
>JALSIB010000048.1 GCA_026981855.1 Methylothermaceae bacterium
ACGCCCAAATTCCATTCGTTCTGCGGTACACTTTGGCATCGGCACAATCTCCCTGGATTTGTTTCAAAACCCCGATTTTATCGGCTCTCGGAGGTTGTGCCGACCCCTGCTTGGTGAAATATCCGGGTTAACTACCGCGGCAACAACAATGGCTTTTACGATGATTTTCCTGATCCTGTTTTCGGAAATGCTTTTATCTCGGTAATCCGAAACCCTTATACTGGAGAGATGAACCCCGATCCGGATTCGGCTGTTTTTTCTATGGTCATCGGACTGGGAAATTACGGAAATGGGGGAAAATATCTCTACTGCGATGAATCTGTTTTCGCGCACGAACTGGGTCATGTCCTTTCCCTGGATCACGAAAAGTCTGCTTTGGCTCTCGATGATGATTTAAGGAGCTTTGTGTATGCCATTGGTTATTATACCGGCGACACGGATATAGATCCGGATACTGACTGGGATGCTTTTATAGAAGACAGGGGCGTTGTTGCATAAATTCCCTCTCTTGGGTGTCCAAGAGATGATTGGACGAGCAAGGAGGAGAGAGATGGAGAAGAAAAAGGTTCGATATCGGGTTCGTAACTGGGGAGAATATAACGATGCCCTGGTCCAGCGGGGGTCGTTGACCCTCTGGCTCGAAGAGTCGGCCATATCGCAATGGCATGTTGATGAGCGAAAAGGCAAGCGTGGTGCCCCCACCCTTTATTCGGACTGGCTGATTCAGATGGCCCTGGTGCTCCGGAAAGTGTTCCACCTGCCGCTTCGGGCGCTGGAGGGATTTCTGCGATCGATCGTGCAGTTGATGGCGTTGGAGGGGGTTTTGGTGCCGGACTATACGACGCTCTGCCGGCGTCAAAAGCGGCTGCAAGTGACGATTCCCAGGCTGTCTCGGGGAGAACCGCTTCATATCGCCATCGACAGCAGTGGATTGAAGATCCATGGCGAAGGCGAGTGGCATCGCAAGGTTCACGGAGCCGGACGCAGGCGGAGTTGGCGCAAGCTCCATATCGGGGTGGATTGTGACACCCGGCAGGTGGTGTCGTGTGAATTGACCGCTTCCTTTGTCACCGATGATCAGGTACTGGAGGATCTTTTGGAACAACTGGGTGATGAACGCCTTGAATCGGTCGCGGCCGATGGGGCCTATGACAGCCGGCAATGCCACAAGGCCATAGCCGACCGCAAGGCGACGGCCTTGATTCCACCCAGGGAAGACGCGGTGGAATGGGAGCCGGACCACCCCCGAACAGGGGTGGTTCGGGCGATCCGTGGGCAGGGAAGGAAAGAATGGAAACAGGTCAGCGGTTACCATCGTCGTTCCTTGGCTGAGAATGCTTTCTTCAGACTCAAGACCCTCTTCAGTGACCGCTTGAAAAACCGTTCATTTGAAGCCCAGTGTACCGAGGCATATTGTCGCATCGTCGCGCTCAATCGCATGACCGCCCTCGGAATGCCCGAATCCGTGCCCGTTGTCGCCTGAAAAAAGGGATAAAGGGGAAATTCATGCCTTTATTGGATTTATGCAACAAAGCCGAAGACAGGAAAACCAGTGTAGGCACAATTATGTCGTACGTCGATGGTAACCGTGTACCATGGGTTTTCTCGAACCCGAGGATTGATTGCTTTGGCAAGCCGTGTGGTGAAGAAGGGGTTGCGGATGCTGCCAAAGCACTTAACCACATACGTCATATCGTTGCCGGCTATCGCGCGACGAAAATCCCTCTAAAGGAGGTATACGATGGAACGTACCGAGAAAGCAATGTCGTAGATCATTCAGACACACCACTCAATGACGCATGGAACACCCTGGGGGGGCAGGGACCTCAATCCACCAATCAACCAGCAGATAAAAGGGATGGGTTGCTTAAGTCCTGCGCGCAAGAAAAGAAAGCAGGTAAAGAGCAAAACGGAAGCTATGATATCCAGTTGATCAATGAGGAAGTGGTGACTGTCTATTGCGCGATGGCGGAAGGCGGTTGGATGTTCATAGAGCGTTCGGTTCCTGGGGATCCCATAGACTACTCATCAGTGGTCTTCGGGTCTCCTGATGCCAATCCAGGAAAAACCGGATTGGATGCAAAAAGTTTCAGTATTTGGAATGCCATTGACTGGGGATATGTCAAGGGAGAAATTGGTGTCTATATACCAAGAACCGGAAAGTATGCTTCCATGGAAGATGACGAGGCCTACAATGAGGTTATGCGCTCGGTTGGCCCAAATGACATCATTACTTACTGGGTGAAATAACCAAAAAACTCACAAAATCAGACCAGAAAAAAGGAAGGGGGCTTTGCCCCCTTTCGTTTTTTATGTGCGCCCAGTATGGGCGCACCCCTGCGAGTGCAAGTCCCATCACAAGTGGGGTTGTTGTATGGCCTAAGATAATTATATGATTTTTAAATTGTTTTTTGATCCTGCAACAACACCATGCCCTGCGGTGAATCGATCTCTGATGTTCAGCGCGCTTAAAATCGCCCTTGCAGCATTGACCTTCACAAACTGCGCCCTCAAAAACATCCACGACGGCGACACCCTGACCGCGTGGTGCCCACCCCAGCTTTCTGCAGCGCTCCAACAAGTCGATCACAGGTTCTGGAAGCGTTTGCAAGGCGTGCTTTCGCGGTCGCTCTATAGTGGACCCCGAAAAATGGACCAACGGATAAGTTAAGATCACCGGGCATATGCGAGAAGGAGATAACGATATGAGCAACACCCGGAAACGTCGGCGTCATTCCCCCGAGTTCAAGGCCAAGGTGGCGATCGCGGCGGCCAAGGGTGATCCCGCCTTGCGGGATTGGCCAGCGAATACGGGGTGGCGCCGGTGCAGATCAGCCAGTGGAAGCGGCAGTTGTTAGAGGAAGCGACCGAAGTGTACGGACGCAAGCGGCAGGCGGTGGACCCGGAAACGCTGACCGCCCCCCTGTACCAGGAGGTCGGCCGGCTCAAGATGGAGCTGGACTGGTTGAAAAAAAGCTGGCCCTGTCGGTTGAGGAGAAACGGCAATGTCTGGAACCGGATCACCCCAAGCTGAGTTTCCGGCGCCAGTGCGATCTCCTGGGGCTTGCGCACTCGAGCGCCTACTATCGGCCAGCAAGCGAAAGCGAAGAGAACCTGGGTTTAATGCGGCTGATCGACGCCCAATACACCCGCACGCCCTTCTACGGAAGCCGACGGATCACCGCCTGGCTTCGACGCCAGGGGTATCCAGTCAACCGCAAACGGGTTCAACGCCTGAAGCGGCGTATGGGCATCGAATGGATTGGTCCCAAGCCGGGAACCCGTCAACAGACTCCCGGCCATCCGGTCTAGCCCTACCTGCTGACAGAATACCCGATCACGGCGCCCAACCAGGTCTGGAGCACCGATATCACCTATTGTCCGCTACGCTAGGGATTCATGTACCTGGCGGCTGTCATCGACGGGCACAGCCGTTACGTACTCAGTTGGCAATTGTCCAATACCCTCGATACCGGCTTCTGTCTCGAAGCCCTCGAGCAAGCGCTGGCCCAGGGACAGCCCGAAATCTTCAACACCGGTCAGTGGTGTCAATTCACCAGCCCGGCTTTCACCGGCCGGCTCGAGAAAGCCGGTATCCACGTCAGCATGGATGGCCGGGGACGGGCTTTGGGCAACATCTTCGTCGAGCGACTGTGGCGCAGTGTCAAATACGAGTGCCTCTACCTGAACGACTACGATTCGGTTGCCCAACTGCGCCAGGGACTGGCCGACTACTTCCATTTCTACAACCATCAGCGCTTACACCAAGCGCTGGATTACCAAACCCCTCATACGGTGCATACGGCATTATGAGGTTCATTCAACCAACCCCGGCCTTAACTTATTTTTCCACAAAAGTGGTCAACTTCGGGTTTTCCACGGGGGGCACGAAGGTCTGGAAACGCTCAAGAATGCTTCCGTTCCAATCGGCCAGAAGCGCGCCAATCTCGATGATTTCCATTTGCCGTGGAGGAATGCCACCCGCTTCATCGCAGGTGGCTTCCACCAGGTCGATTACCAGAAGCTTGTTCATCTAATAGTGATAGCGGCAGGAAATAATGGTCAGACGGTTGTCATCCACCACATAAACCAGACGGTTGGTGTCGTCGATCCGGCGGGACCAAAATCCGGCCAGATTTTCCTTCAGCGGCTCCGGCTTACCGATGCCCTCGAAGGGATGGCGCAAGGTATCGCCGATGAGTTGATTGATGCGCTTCAGTGTCTTCCGGTCCTGTCCCTGCCAGTAGCGATAATCCTCCCAGGCGGCACGGGTCCAGGCCAGAATCTCAATCATCCGCCAGGCCGTGTTCCTCTGTTTTACCCGCCCGGTATTGCTTGATGGAGTCGGCAAGGTGGGCGGCATTGGCAGGGCTCTTCAGTAAATGCACCGTCTCCATCAGGCTGTTGAATTGCTCAAGGGACATGACAACGGCATCTTCGGCATCACGGCGCGTAATGATGGTGTAATCGGCATCATTGACCACCTGATCCAAAACGCTTTTCAAATGATTTCTCGCCTCCGAGAAATTGATGACTTTCATGGGTACCGTCTCATATGTGCAACTTCAAGTACAAGTATAAGTTGTCTTGATAATTGTGCAAGTTTGTTTTTTTGCTTCTTGCGGAACTCACCTTTCCGCGCCCGGCCCGTTTCCCCAGGAACCTATCCGGATTCCCAAACGGCTTCGGACCCTTCTTTCTGGGGTCGACAATCCACACGCCTTTGATGATTTCCTCGTCATCTGCAGCAATCAATTTGACCCCTTTGCCTTTCGGCAGCACCTTGATGTCTGAAAGCGGAAAAACAAGACCCCGTTCTTTCGTTCTGACAGCGACCAACAAATCGTTTCCTTCTTCGATTCTGACCGGCGCCAGGGCCTTGTGGCCTTCCGGCACCGTGAGAAAATCCTTGCCGCCGCGCCTTTTTGACATCATCGATTCCAGATTGGCCACGAACCCGTATCCTGCATCCGAACAAACCAAATAGGTGGCCGCAGGATTCCCGGAAAGCATGGCAATGATCCTGGCGCCCGGCTGAAGAGAAATCAGCGAGGAAACAGGAACGCCTTCTCCACGTCCACTTCATCGGATGCCTGGATGCAATAGGTTCTACCCTTGGAATCGAATAACACCAGATCGCTGTCGGTCGAAGTCTCGACCGAATCCAGTAATCTGTCTCCCGACTTCCAGGAAAGGTTACCGACCTCAATGTTGTGTCCGGTCCGGCTCCGGATAAATCCTTTTTCCGACAACACAATGGTCACAGGCTCTGAAGGGACGGTTTTGATGGCTTTGATCTTTTTGGCGCCGGACTCGGCAACAGGATTCAACACTGTTCGTCTTTCGTCCCCGAAACGTTTGGCAAGCGCCCGGATCTCCTTGACGATTTGGCGCCGCATGGCCTTTCCATCAGAAAGAAGATGCTCCAGCTCGCCAGCTTCCTTCATCAGCTCGCCGCGCTCGGTTTCCAGGGCAATGCGCTCCAGCCTGGCCAGTTGGCGAAGACGGATGGCCAGGATGTCATCTGCCTGGACCTCGGTAATCCCAAAGCGGTCGATGAGCGCCTGCCTGGGATCGTCAGAATGCCTGATGATCTCGATGATTTCATCGAGGTTGGCAAAGGCCAGGAGCCTGCCTTCGAGCAAGTGGACCCGGGTCCGGATTTTTTCCAGGCGTGCCCGGGTTCTGCGGGTGACGGTATCGATCCTGAAATTAATCCATTCGGACAGAATCTCCAAAAGCCCCTTTTGACGGGGCCTCCCATCGAGCCCGAGCACCACCATGTTGACCGGATGATTGCGGGCGAGATCGGTCAGGGACATCAAGGCATCCATGAGTTTCTGCGGAGCCTGCCGCGCCCCGTGGCATAGACCTCACGAATCTCTTCCGGCGTCGAAATAATCTCTCCGCCGCCTGGGAAATCCGGCGCCGGCAAAACTTCCAGGATTTCATCCAGGGAAATCGAGGGCTTTTTGATCATCGCACACAGCCTGCGCGACTTCCTCAAGGTTGTGCGGGGGAATCTCGGTGGCCATGCCGACGACGATTCCTGATACTGGATTGAGGAGCACATGCGGCAATTGTGCCGGGAGACAGACCGGCTCTTCCAGGGTGCCGTCATAATTCTCCTTGAAATCGACCGTGCCGGCATCGATTTCATCGAGCAAAATGGAAATGTAAGGGAAGCTCTGATCAAGCCCAAACTTATTGGGACTGAACGAAGATTTCCGGAAATAGTTTCCTCTTAATAAATAATAAACCCGTATTCTGGCGGTTTTCCTCCATTTTCCCGTTTCAATAGGATACGCCGCCTCTATCAACTCACGCCCATACACCACTTTCGATCATAATTCGCAACTGCATGACCATTTTTTCTATTTCATGCAGGCCCGCCAGGGGAATCCTGCAATCCGATCCAGGCAAAATTCCACTGACCGGGACGGATTTTGCTGCATCGACGTTCCTCGAGGGCTATAGTCGAGGGAGATAAAAATGCCATAACGGAGTGGAAGTAGACGATGGCTATTCAACTCTTCGGGCCGGTTGCAAATGCTTGGTTGTTAGTGGGGATGTTGATCACTTTTCCAATCCCCCTGGAGGCCCAGACAGGGGTACACGCGCTTTCTGGTCAAATGGGCAGGCGGATAGAGCTGGCCGAGGCCACACATCAGATCCAGGTGGATGGAGAAACCATCAGGGAACTCGATTTGGTTCTCGCCTTGTATGAACAAGCATCCTTCCAGCCGCTTTGGGGGGAGGCGGAGAATGTTCGCACCCTAATGCGCTGGATCGAGCGGGCATGGGCGGAAGGGCTGACGCCTGACGATTATCACCATCGTCTCTTGAAGCAAAATCTCGATCCGAACTCACCGCTGCCGGAGCAGAAAATCGATCGGGACTTGTTACTGTCCGATGCTTTGATGCAATTGATCCTGCATCTTAGAACCGGCAAGGTGGACCCCAAGCGATTGTTCAGGGAATGGAATTATGAGCCCGATTGGACAAGGTTTCCTACCATAGCTGAAATTTTGAAAGCCCTCCGGGAGGGCAGGATAGATCATTTGCTTGCCGATCAATTGCCCACCGCTTTGTTCTATGCGGGGCTTCGGGAGGGGCTCGAACGTTACAGAGAAATCCTTGGGCAAGGTGGTTGGCAAAGAATATCTCGCGGAACCACGCTGCATCCGGGGGACCAGAATGAAAGGGTGGTACAGTTACGAAAAAGATTGCTCATGAGCGGAGATTTGCAAACCACCCCGGAAGGCCCGCCTTCCGACCTCTACGACTTGGAATTGGAGCAGGCAGTGCGGCATTTTCAATATCGTCATCTCTTGGAAGTGGATGGATTGGTAGGGCGCAAGACCCTGCTTGCCCTGAATGTGCCGGTGGAAAAGAAGATCCAGCAAATCAGGATCAACATGGAGCGCCTCCGCTGGCTCAACCATGGCATTCCGGACGAATTCATCGCCGTCGATCTGGCGGGCTTCGAGATCGCTCATTGGCTGGGCGAAGAGATTACCTGGTCCAGTGCTGTACAGGTGGGCGAGCCATACTGGTAGACGCCTATTTTCAAAGACACCATCACCTACCTGGAGATCAATCCCGCCTGGACGGTGCCAATGTCGATTACCCGCAAGGAACTGGCTCCCCAACTGTTGCGAAATCCACTGCCGTTCCTGGAAAAAAATGACATGGAATTACTGACTTACGCAGGGCGACCGGTGGATCCCCACACAGTTGACTGGTCTTCGCTCAATGCCCGCAGTTTTCCTTATGTGCTGCGTCAACGTCCCGGTCCCAACAATGCATTGGGACGAATCAAATTTATGTTTCCCAACAAGTACCAGGTCTATCTTCATGACACCCCCAGCAAACACCTTTTTTCCAAGGTCAGGAGAGCCTTCAGCCATGGCTGCATCCGGGTGAGCCGGCCTCTCGAACTGGCGGAAATATTGCTGGCCAAAAACAAGGGCGATTGGAGCAGGGCGCGTTTGGAGGCTCTCATTGCTACCAATAAGACCAAAACGGTGATTCTGGAACATCCTATGCCCATATTGATCATGTATCTGACGACTATGCCGAAATCTGAAGATGGACGGGAAAGCCTGCAATTTCGGCCGGATATCTATCATCGCGACGGCAAGGTTCTCAAGGCTCTGGATGGCCCTGTCGTAGAGAAAGGCGCCAAGCTGCTGAGTTTTCACTGAAACGTGATAAAATCCCCAACAGGTTTCCGGAGAGGTGCCGGAGCTGGCCGAACGGGCCTGACTCGAAATCAGGTGTACGCTCGCGCGTACCGAGGGTTCGAATCCCTCCCTCTCCGCCATTTTCAATCAAGGCACCGGGGTCATTCGATCCTTGTGCCTTTTTTATGGTGAGGCGCTGACAGAGGGAGGGATGAGAACCCGGCAAGAGGGTTCGACAAAAACGTCTGGAACGTTTTTGAACGCGCGTCAGCGCGGCCCCGCCGGGGCGAGGGCAGGGACAGCCCGAGTAATCCCTCCCTCTCCGCCATTTTCAATCAAGGCACCGGGGTCATTCGATCCCTGTGCCTTTTTTATGGTGAGGCGCTGACAGAGGGAGGGATGAGAACCCGGCAAGAGGGTTCGACAAAAACGTCTGGAACGTTTTTGAACGCGCGTCAGCGCGGCCCTGGCGGGGCGAGGGCAGGGACAGACCGAGTCATCCCTCTCTCCGCCATTTTCAACCGGGGAATTTCAGGCAGGCGGCCAGACCCCCGCCGGGGCGGTTTTCCAGGGTGACCTGCCAACCGTGCGAATCGGCCAGCTGGCGGGCGATGGCCAGCCCCAGCCCGCTGCCGCCGGTGGTGGTGTTACGGGACGACTCCAGCCGATGAAACGGTTGGAAGACCCGCTCCAGCTCCGTTTCCGGCAATCCCGGCCCCGAGTCGAGGACGCAGAGGTCGATGCCATCGTCCCGCCGGTGCACGGTGACGGTGACGTCACCGCCGCCATAGCGGAAGGCGTTTTCCAGCAGATTCCCCAGAATTCGCCGCAACGCCAGTCTCGGCACCTCGAGCCGGGGTGGGGCAGCCGCCGCTTCCAGGCGGAACGATCGGCCTTGATCAGCGTAGCGGGCCTGCAGGTCGGTCAGCAGGGTGATCAAGGGTTCTTTCTCGTCGGCGGACGGTTCGGCGCGCATCAGCCCGGCCAATTCCAGGGAGCGGCCGATGATCTGATCCATCTCGGCGATGTCGGCGCGCATCTGGGCCAGCAGGGCGGGGTCCGCCTGGTTTTCCAGCAGCGCCACGGTCAGTTCCAGCCGGGCCAAGGGGGTGCGGAGGTCGTGGGAGATCCCCCCGAGCAGGGTGGTGCGGTTGTCGAGGAGGTGGCGGATTTCCTGGCTCAAGGCGTTGAATTTGCGCGCCAGCAGGGCCAGTTCCCGGGGGCCGTCCTCGGGCAGGGGATCGGTGAAGCCCCGTTCGCCCAATTGGCGCACGCTGGCGGTCAGCCGCGCCAGCGGCCGGTTGACGAGGCGGACCAGCAG
>JALSIB010000049.1 GCA_026981855.1 Methylothermaceae bacterium
CAATGGGTTATTGCTATACACATTTTACCCGATCAGGAACCCCGATCCTCTCGTTTTGAACCCCTTTTTATCCGTATATCAATGCCTTGCGCTGACCGCTTGGGAAAATTGGGGAGACACTAGGCAATCCCAAGCCAGGATCAGTCAATGACTTGCGTGACTTCCCTCAACTTCCTGAATACGCAATCAGGTTCGACCTCCCGGCAACGGGGATCTGTTTCCCGCAAACGCAACGAACGGGCATCGCCGGCGAACAAACCGGTGCGAAACCCTGTCTGCCCGGCCGGCCAGAGATCGTTCAGGCAATCGTTGCCAAGATACAATACCTGCCGCGGCCCGATTCCCCGCGCCCGCAAGCGGGCCGCCGCCAGCTCGAACAGGCGCCTGGACGGCTTGGCCTCCCCCACCCGCCAGGAAAAGATGCAGCAATCGGAAGAAAACCCCAGTTCGTCCAGGGACCGGTCGAGAAAAGCGGGAAAGAGCAAGGGGGTGAAAAACTGGGCGTTGGAAATCACCCCCAGCAACAACCCTTTCCGCCTCAGGCCGGCCAAAAGCGCCGCCAGCCCCGGCATGGGCCAGACGGGGTTGACCCGAAGCTCGTACTCGAGGGCCAGAAGGCGCAGGGTGGCGGAAGAGACGGAAAACGCCAGGCGTTCCAGGACGGTTTTCCATATCTCGACGATATCCACCTCCGGATATTCGATTCCCAGCGCCCGTTTTCGCGCATGTTCCGCTTCGATGGCCTCCGTCAGCAACGCGGCGCCGCCCTTGGGCGGCAACCCCACCGCCTCCATGGCCGCGCGGAAGGCCCGGTCCCCGTCGATGGCCAACCCCACGCCGATGTCGCCGGCGGCGGAAACGAACAAAGTTCCGTAGATATCGAACAAGACCGCCCGAATGTCTTTCAACTCCGGCAATCGCGCCTCCATTTCCGTGGGCAGGGGGTCGAGCGGCCTGGAGCGCTCACGAATCCGTCGAAGCAGTTCGGTATCGTTCATAGACGCAACAAATGAAGTCGTTCGGGTTGAAGAAAGCTGTGCAGCATCCGGCCGCTTTCCAGGGCTTCCACAGGCCCCGGGGAGAAGTCCAGCAAACGTTCATAGATCTCCTCCAACCGCCTGCCATAGAGACGGTCGTCGAAGGTTTCGGCAACGATGCCGCGATTGCGGTCCACCACGGCGGGCAGGGGAACCTGCAGAACCTGCGAAAATTCCTCGCGCGCCGCGTGAGAACCCGCCAGACGGCGGATCACCTCCGCCTGCAAAGGCTCGTCGAGACGGCCGAAATCGACCCGCCCTTCCCGCACCCATGCCGCCCACGCCCGCCGCAGACACGCCGCATCGGGAGAAGGAAGCCCGTAAAGCGCATACAGGCTTTCGAGTCCCTGACTGATTTTCGCAAGCAAGGTGCGCTCTCCAAGCCACTCGACCGGAATCTCCAAACGGGGATACAACGCGCCCAGATCGAGCCCCGCAGCGGTGAAATCGGTGGTGATTTCGGGCAGGTCACGACCGGTCACCGGACGCCCCAGCAGCCACGGCTCGAGAAAAGCCATGCCGAAACCTTCGGCGATGCTGGTCGTGAGCAGACAATGGGCCGATCGCATCAATGCCGGAAAAGCCGTACCGCTGCGGGCCGCAAGATCGAAACTCAGAGGCAGATTCAATTCTCCGGCCAACCGCACCCACCCTTGATAGGCGGCCTGTTCCCGGGGATTCTCCGGCGCCAGGGAAGTGGCGAAGTGATCCTCGGGACCGGCCAGGGCGGCCCAAAGCAACAATTCGCCAATGTTCTTGCGCCGGATCGCCCGGGTGGGATACAGCCACAACCGCCACGGCCAGACAGGCGCCTCCTCCCCATCCCCCGGCAGGAAAACCGGGTTGGGAAGCCAGTGGAGACGGTCTTCCGCCACGCCCGCCCCGGCCAGGAAACCCAGATCGCGGCCGTTGAGGACCGCGTAATGGACATGCGGCGCCTGGGGATACAGACAGCGGTCGAAATCCTCGGCCGGCAGATGGGAACGCAGCCGCCGGTAATTGTAGGAACGGCAGTCTTCGGGAAAGTCGTGGATTTGCAGCAACAGGTGCCTGCCCTGCCCGGCCCAGCCCGCCACCACCTGGGGCAAAGCCAGATTCTTCCCCAGATGATGGTTATGAATGTGCCACAGATCCGGTTCCCGGCCGAAATGCCGCGTCGCCGCCGTGATCAACGCTGCTTCAAGCCGGCCGGGATCGGCGGGCGGCTTTTCCTCGTCGTAGGCCAGTTCCTCGACCCCGACGACCGGCGCCGGGAACCCCGCCGGCGGCTCGCCGCTGGCGAGCACCACCACTCGATGGCCCGCCGCCTGCAAAAGCCGCGCCGCATGCTCGATCACCCGGGTGACGCCGCCGACACGGAGGTGATAATGTACGATGGCTGAATACAAGACGAACCCACTGCAAGCAAAAGATCATTATGCCCCCACGGGAGCGGTAAATAAAACCCCGGCCGCCTTGGGAATACTGTCTCGCCCGTCAGTCCCGGCTATAATTGAAGCACCTGCTCAAAACCATTCCATCAAGCTGACTCTGCCATGCCTGAAAACATCGGTTTCGTATCCACCCGGTTCGCCGGCACCGACGGGGTTTCTCTGGAATCGGCCAAATGGGCCGAAGTCCTGTGGGAGGACGAACACATCAGTTTCTGGTATGGCGGCGTACTGGACCGGGCTCCGGAAATCAGCCTGTGTGTGCCCGAAGCCTATTTCGGCCATCCGGACAACGAGTGGATCAACCGCCGGCTATGGGGGCATACCCGCAGGCCCAGGGAAGTCAGCGCCAAGGTTCGCGACCTCGCCGGATACTTGAAAGACACGCTCTATCAATTCGTGGAGCGTTTCGACATCACCCGGCTGGTGGTGGAAAACGCCCTCACCATTCCCATGCACGTTCCCCTGGGCGTCGCCATCATCGAATTTCTGATGGAAACCGAACTGCCCACCATCTGCCATCACCACGATTTTTATTGGGAACGCACCCGGTTTCAGATCTCTCCCATCGCCGATTATCTGGAGATGGCCTTCCCGCCCCGCCTGCCGGCCATGCAGCACGTGGTCATCAACCAGGCGGCCCGGGATGAACTGGCGTGGCGCAAGGGGCTGTCCTCGATCCTGATTCCCAACGTGCTCGACTTCGACACCCCCCCCAGGGGCATCGACGACTACAACGCCGATCTGAGGCAGGAACTGGGCCTGGCCGAGGACGACATCCTGGTGTTGCAGCCCACCCGGGTGGTTCCCAGAAAAGGCATCGAACACGCCATCACCTTGTTGCGCATGCTGGGCGATTCACGCTGCAAGTTGATTCTGTCCCATGGCGTGGGAGACGAAGGCCACGAGTATTTTCAGCGCATTCTCGAGCTGGGGGAAGACGAAGGCGTGGACATCCGCTATGTCGGCGACAGGGTGGACGAGCAGCGCCACCGCGACGACCGGGGACGGAAAATCTATACCCTGGAGGATCTCTACCCCCACGCGGATCTGGTCACCTATCCCAGCCTCTACGAAGGATTCGGCAATGCTTTTCTGGAAGCCATCTATTTCCGCCGCCCGCTGATGATCAACCGTTATTCCGTCTACGCCCGCGACATCGAGCCCAAAGGCTTCCACCTTCCCACCATGGACGGATTCGTGGACAGGAACGTGGTGGAGGAAGTGCGCCGGGTACTCGGCGACCCCGACTACCGGACCCGGATGGTGGAGCACAATTTCGCCCTGGCGCGGGAATACTACAACTATCCGGTCCTGCGTTACGGGCTGCAAACCCTGCTGAGCAACATCATTCACGCCATGTGAGCCGGGCGGGATCAAAGCCCGTAATTCCTGCCATAGAAGATTTCGGCCATCTCCTGCCGGACCTTTGTTTGCACTACCTCACGCTCGGTTTCTGTCAGCAAGACGTCGTCGGGGGCGAACAGATAGTCGTCCAGGCTGAACTCCTTGAGCATCATCTTGGTGTGAAAGATGTTCTCCTGATAGATGTTCACGTCGATCATCTGGTAACGATCCTTGGTGTCGTCGGCGATGAAATTCTGGATCGAGGTGATGTCGTGATCGATGAACAGTTTGCGGCCGCTGACATCCCGGGTGAACCCGCGCACCCGGTAATCCATGATGACGATATCGGATTCGAAACTGTGGATCAGATAGTTGAGCGCCTTGAGGGGCGAAATCTTGCCACAGGTGGCGACATCGATATCGGCCCGGAAGGTGCTGATGCCTTCGTGGGGATGGCTTTCCGGATAGGTGTGAACGGTGATATGACTTTTGTCCAGATGGGCCAGCACGGTTTCCGGCAACGGACCGGGGGATTCGTTATTGCACAGGGTGCCGCTGACCGCGTCTTCGGAAATCAGCATGGTGACGCTGGCGCCCTGGGGGTCGTAATCCTGATGGGCGATATTGAGAATATGGGCGCCGATGATGTTCGCCACGTCGGTCAGAATCTTGGTCAGGCGCTCGGCATTGTAGGCTTCGTCGATATACTCGATGTAGTGTTGCTGGTTCTGCGGACTGGTGTAGCAGATATCGTAAATGTTGAAACTCAGACTCTTGGTCAGATTGTTGAAGCCATGCAGTTTCAGTTTTTCCATCGGCCCGGGATACCCTCTGTTTCCACGCGAAAATCTAATCGCCGCAAGCGGCGATCTCGTAACTGTGCCCGATCTGCGCCGCCTTGCCGAGCATGATCGAGGCCGAACAATATTTCTCCGCCGAAAGCCGCACGGCTCTTTGTACCGCCGCCTCGTCCAACCCCCGTCCGGAGACGACGAAATGGAGATGGATGCGGGTGAACACCTTGGGCACCGTCTCCGAGCGCTCCGCGGTCACCTTGACTTCACAATCGGCCACAGGTTGCCTGGATTTTTTCAGAATGTGGACCACATCGAAAGCGGAACAGCTGCCGACGCCCAAAAGCAGGAGCTCCATCGGACGCACACCCAGATTACGCCCCCCATGCTCCGGTGGTCCGTCGATCACCACACCGTGTCCACTGCCGGACTCGCCGAGAAACAAGACATCTTCGACCCATTTGACCCGTGCCTGCATGGCGCGTCGCTCCTCACAAATTAAAAAAGCGCTTAAAAATAACACAAACAAACCTTTTCCTGTAGCGATTCACGGTCGATTTCCAGGGCGATCGCACGAACCGCTTCCCCCCTCTCCCAAAGAGAGAGGCTTCAAGGTCTTGCAAGATCGGGGTTGAACGGGAAAGCCGGGGTCATACGATTGACCTGGGTCGACTTCCTGTTTTCGCCACCTTGTCTTTTAACGGCCGCCTGAGTAACATGGCAGCCTTTGTGAACACAGGTACGACAAGGCATGATCCAAGGTAGCATCGTAGCGTTGGTCACTCCCATGGAGCCGGACGGCAGTCTCAATGAAACCGCCCTGCGGGAACTGGTGGACTGGCACCTCGAGCAAGGCACCGACGCCATCGTGGCGGTGGGCACCACCGGCGAATCGGCCACGCTCGATGCCGGGGAGCATTGCCAGGTCGTTCGCTGGGTGGTGGAACAAGCCGCGGGCCGGGTGCCGGTCATTGCCGGGACCGGTTCCAATTGCACCCGCGAGGCCATCGAATTGACCCGCGAGGCGCAATCTGCAGGCGCCGACGCCTGCCTTCTGGTCACTCCTTATTACAATAAACCCACCCAGGAAGGGCTTTACCGGCATTACCGCACCATCGCCGAAGCTGTGGCGATACCGCAAATCCTGTACAACGTGCCCGGCCGGACCGCCTGCGACCTGCTTCCCCAAACCGTCGCCAGACTCGCCGCCATCGACAACATCGTCGGCATCAAGGAGGCTTCGGGCGACACCCCGGCAAGAGCGAGGGAGATCCGGAAGTTGTGCGGACGGGATTTCCCCGTCTATTCCGGAGACGACGCCACCGCCTGCCAGGTCTGCCTGGAAGGCGGGGCCGGCGTGATCTCGGTCACCGCCAATGTCGCACCCCGTCTGATGCACCAAATGATCGCCGCCGCGCGCGCCGGTGAGCGGGAACAGGCGCTTTCCCTCGACGCCCGGCTGGCGGCGCTGCATCGGGATCTGTTCATCGAATCCAACCCCATTCCCGTCAAATGGGCGCTTCATGCCATGGGCCGGATCCCTTCGGGCATCCGTTTGCCGCTGACCTGGCTGGAGGCGGCCCACCAGCCCCGCGTCGAGGCGGCCATGGACCGCGCCGGCATCCGCTGACCGGCGCGATGCAGATATCTTCCCGGCTCCTGTTGCTCGCTGTCCTGGGAATGCACGGTTGCGCCTGGCTCATCCCGGACCGGGAGAAGGAATACCTGAGCGTTCAGCCCTTGCCCCCTCTCAAGCTGCCGCCGGATCTCCTCGAAACCCACCCCCCTTCCCTGGAAGAGATCAAGCCGCCCGCCGCCATTCCCTCCAAGGCACCCTCCGTTCCGCTCACCGGGGTGACGGACACCTCCGCTCCCTACATCGATCTGCCGCATCCTTTTCCCCGGGCATGGAGCAAAGTGCTCAAGGCGCTCAACCAACAGGCCGTCGAGATCACCGAAATGGACGCGGACAGGGGATTGATAGACATCATCCACAGCAGTACCGGGCAAGAACTCGGCCAGGACCAGGGACTGTGGGAAGATCTGCTCTACTTCTTCACCGGGAAAGGCAAACTGCACGAACGGGCATATCAGCTTCTGTTGGTACCTGTCGCAGATCACACCCGGCTCTTCATTCTCGATGAAAAGGGCGATCCCGTCGATGACCCTCAATCCCTGCAACTGCTGCAGGATCTCAAGAAAACGCTGGCATCCCGGAACGACTCATGACCCTACTGCTGCAACTTCCAGGCCCCTGTGCCCTGCCCGCCTTCCGCCGGGCCAAGCTCCTTCAGGAACTTCGACCCGCCCTCCCGGAAATTTCGGGCATCGCCGCCCGCTACGTCCACTATCTGGAGTGCCGGCGTTCCCTGACGCCCCGGGAACGGCAGCGGCTGGAAAGGCTGCTGGCTTATGGCCCCTGCGCCGAACCTGCCAGCGGAGAGCATTTCTGGGTTCTGCCGCGCCCCGGCACCATTTCCCCCTGGTCGAGCAAGGCCACCGACATCCTTCATATCTGTGGCCTGGAAGTGGTGGAGCGGATCGAACGGGGAATCGAATACTGCATCACCTCCACGGCCCCTCTGGCGGGCCGGCGCCAGCGGCTCCTCCCTCTCTACGACCGCATGACCCAGGTTCTGCTGGCGGAAGGCGAAACCGCCGATATTTTCCGTCACCGCCCCCCCACCCCCCTCACCACCGTCCCGTTACGGGAAAAAGGCGAGGAAGCGCTGAGGCAGGCGAACGTGGCGCTTGGACTGGCCTTGTCGGATGATGAAATCGATTACCTGGCGAAGCGGTTCGGCGAGTTGGGCCGCGATCCCACCGATACCGAATTGATGATGTTCGCCCAGGCCAATTCCGAGCACTGCCGCCACAAGATCTTCAACGCCCGCTGGATCATCGACGGCAAACCCCAGGACGCCTCCCTGTTCCAGATGATCCGCAACACCGCCGAACGAAGCCCTGAAGGCATCCTTTCGGCCTACAAGGACAACGCCGCGGTCATGGAAGGGCCGCGGACGCAGGTTTTTCTCCGCGGCCCCGATCACCTGTGGCGATACCGGCGGGAACCGGCCCATATTCTGATGAAGGTGGAAACCCACAATCATCCCACCGCCATTTCCCCCGACCCGGGCGCCGCCACCGGCGCCGGCGGGGAAATCCGCGACGAGGGCGCCACCGGCCGCGGCGGTTATCCCAAGGCCGGACTGACGGGCTTCTCCGTCTCTCACCTGCGAATCCCCGGCTTCACCCAACCGTGGGAACAGGAAGATCCGGGCAAACCGGGGCGTATCGTCTCCAGCCTGGACATCATGCTGGAGGGCCCCATCGGCGCCGCCGCCTTCAACAACGAATTCGGCCGCCCCAATCTGGCCGGCTACTTTCGCACCTTCGACCAACCCGTTCCGGGAAGCCGGGGCAGGCAGTGGCGCGGCTACCACAAACCCATCATGCTGGCGGGCGGCATGGGCAACATCCGCGGCGAACACATCGAGAAGCGGGAGATTCCCCCGGGAGCGCTGATCATCGTTCTCGGCGGTCCGGCCATGCTGATCGGCCTGGGCGGCGGCGCCGCCTCCTCCCAGGCTTCCGGAGAATCGGCCGAGGAACTGGATTTCGCCTCAGTGCAACGCGCCAACCCGGAGATGGAAAGACGCTGTCAGGAAGTGATCGAACACTGCCGCGCCCTGGGCGACGACAACCCGATCCTGTCGGTGCATGATGTCGGCGCCGGCGGCTTGTCCAACGCGGTGCCGGAAATCATTCACGATTGGTCGCGGGGCGGCAAGTTCGAGCTGCGTCAGATCCCCTGCGCCGACAGCGGCATGTCACCGATGCAGATTTGGTGCAACGAGTCCCAGGAACGCTACGTGGTCGCCATCCGCCCCGAGTCCCTGCCCCTGTTCGAATCCTTGTGCGAACGCGAACGCTGCCCTCACGCCGTGATCGGATGCGCCACCGGCAAGGAGATCCTGCGGCTCCACGACAAATTCTTCGACCAGGGCGAAACCGGTGCGGGAGCGCCCCGACCGGGCTACCCGGTGGACATACCCATGGATCTGCTGTTCGGCAAGGCGCCGCGGATGCTGCGCGACGTCAGCCGCCGCCCCGCCCCCGTCCCGGCATTCGATCCTGGCGCCATCGACTGGCACGATGCCGTCTCGCGGGTGTTGCGCTTTCCCGCCGTGGGGTCGAAAAGCTTTCTCATCACCATCGGCGACCGCTCGATCACCGGCCTGGTCGCCCGTGACCAGATGGTGGGGCCCTGGCAGGTTCCGGTCAGCGATGTCGCCGTCACCGCTTCCGGCTTTCAGAGCCACAGCGGCGAAGCCATGGCGATGGGGGAACGGACCCCCGTGGCGCTGATCGACGCGCCCGCCGCCGGCCGCATGGCGGTGGGGGAAGCGCTCACCAATCTGGCCGCCGCCTCCATCCGCGATCTGGGCCAGGTCAAGCTGTCCGCCAACTGGATGGCCGCCTGTGGACAGCCCGGAGAAGACGCCGCCCTGTACGACACCGTCAAGGCGATCGGCATGGAACTCTGCCCGGCGCTTGGCATCGCCATTCCCGTGGGCAAGGATTCCCTGTCGATGAAAACGGTGTGGAAAGAGGGGGAAGACCAAAAAATCATGACCGCGCCGGTTTCGTTGATCGTGTCCGCTTTCGCGCCGGTCACGGACATCCGCCGCACCCTGACCCCGCAACTGGCGCGCGACCCCGACACCCTGCTGATCCTCCTCGACCTGGGCCGGGGGCGAAACCGCCTGGGCGGCTCGGCGCTGGCCCAGGTCCACAACGCGCTGATTCCCCAAGGCGACGAATCGGCGCCGGATTTCGACGATCCGCAGCTGTTCAAATCATTCTTCACGGCCATTCAGGAACTCAACGGGCGGGATCTTCTGCTGGCCTATCACGACCGCTCCGACGGCGGACTCCTGACCACCCTGTGTGAAATGGCCTTCGCCGGGCGTTGCGGTCTCGCCATCGATCTCACAGCCGTGGGTAACGACCCCCTGTCCGCCCTGTTCAGCGAGGAACTGGGGGCGGTGATCCAGATCCGCAACCAGGACCGGGAAACCGTTCGGGGGCTGCTTGCGGCGAACGGACTGGACGCTTTCAGCCACGAACTGGGCAGCCCCCGCCCCGACTCGCAAATCCACTTCAGCCACCAGGGACGGCGACTGTTGACGGCCAGCCGGGCCCGGCTGCAGGAATGGTGGTCTGAAACCAGCCACAGGATCCAATCCCTGCGTGACAACCCCCAATGCGCCCGGCAGGAATTCGACGCCATCGCCGACGACGCCGATCCCGGGCTGCATGCGCGATTGAGTTTCGACCCTGGCGAAGACATCACCGCAGCGTTCATACATAGCCGCAAACCCAAGGTGGCCATCTTGCGCGAGCAGGGAATCAACGGCCACGTGGAAATGGCCGCCGCCTTCGACAAGGCGGGCTTCGAGGCAGTGGACGTCCACATGAGCGACATTCTGACAGGCCGCCGAACCTTGGAGACGTTCCAGGGGCTCGCCGCCTGCGGCGGTTTCTCCTATGGCGATGTCCTGGGCGCCGGTGCCGGCTGGGCGGCATCGATTCTGTTCAACGAGCGGGCGAGGGAGGCCTTCGAAACGTTCTTCCACCGCAGCGACACCTTCGGCCTCGGTGTCTGCAACGGCTGTCAAATGCTCGCCCAGCTGAAGGAATTGATTCCAGGCGCGGCGCACTGGCCCCGCTTCGGCCGCAATCTGTCGGAACAGTTCGAGGCGCGCTTGTCGCTGGTGGAGATCCTGCCCTCCCCCTCGATCCTGCTGACGGGGATGGAAGGCTCGATACTGCCGGTGGCGGTGGCCCATGGGGAAGGACGGGCGCAATTCACCGAAGCGGCGCCGGAAGACCCGGCCCTGATTTCACTTCGATACGTGGATCATTACGGGCAACCCACGGAAACCTACCCCTTCAACCCCAACGGTTCGCCAAGGGGGGTGACCGGCCTCACCAACCGCGACGGCCGCTTCACCATCATGATGCCCCATCCGGAACGCTGCTTCCGCAGGGTGCAACATTCCTGGCATCCGGCCGATTGGGGAGAGGAAGGCCCCTGGCTGCGGATGTTCCGCAACGCCAGGGCCTGGGTGGAAAGCAGCTAGACCCGGTCCGGGACCCCCGCCCCCCGGGGGAGCAGACGCCCCAATCGGCCCGCCCTTCAGACCACCTTGAAATTCCTCATCATCTCGCCGTCCTCGTGCTCAAGGTTGTGGCAATGATAGAGAAACAGCCCCTTGTATTTGTCGAACGGCTTGATGAGGGTAATACGTTCTCCCGGCATGGCCAGTACGGTGTCCTGATAGCCCTCGTCCACGAAACCGTCCTTGACGGTTTCATACCCTTCGGCGCTACCATGCATGCCCCCCGTTTCCGGCGCTTGGCGCCTGACGATCTGGAAGTAATGGCCGTGAAGATGGATGGGGTGAACCATGGCCATCATCATCGCCATGTTCATGCCTCCCATGCCTCCCATGCCTCCCATGGGGGAGGATGCGGTGCCGGATTCCTGGTGTCCATCCTCCATCTCCATACCCCCATGGGCATGGAAGATTTCCATCAAATGGGTGGTATTGACCTTGAAGGTTTCGATCGGCAAGGCGCCATGCATCTCGAACACCTCGCCATTGAGGGTGAACATGCGGCCTCGATTGCCGATGGCGATGGGACGGGGTTTGCCCGGATTCACCGTATCCTCCGGCCCTAACCGCTTAAGTTTCCGTAACCTGGCGGGCAGTTCCGAAGTTTCACGGGCTTTCCGGCTCACGCGGAAACGGGCGATGGTGAAACGGCTGCCCTGGGGAATGTGACGGGCCATTATACCCATAGGCCCCATCCCCCCCATCATGCCCCGGGGGCCACCCATCATGCCTCTGCCGCCAGCCCCCATGCCACCGGGTCCCATTCCACCGCGGCTTCCTCCGGCGCCGTGCATCCGTTCATACATGGGGGGCATGATGCCCCGGTACTCGAGGCTCTCGAGCACGACCTCCCTGCCTTGGGCAGGCCGGAAGTCTTTCCAGATCTCATACCGCTCACCCGGGCCGATCATCAGGTAAGGGCGCGTCACCGGGCGCTCCAGCAGCCCTCCATCGGTGGCGATCACGGTGATCGGCTCACCATCGCTCCAGGCCAGTTTGTAGATGCGGGAGTTGGAGCCATTGAGTACCCGGAAGCGATACGACCGCCCCGCCACGTCCATGGCGAAATCGGGCCGTCCATTGACCACGATTCGCTCCCCCAGAAAACCCAGCATGGCGACAGGCCCCCGGCGGGCATAAAGAAGCTGATTGTTCTCGGTGAAAGTCCGGTCCTGAAGCACCAAAGGCACGTCATACTCGCCGCGCGGCAAAGGCAGCGCCCGCTCCTCTTCGTCTTCGACGACGATTAGGCCGGCAAGGCCGGCGTAAGCCTGGGCACCCGTCACCATATTGGTGTGGGGGTGGTACCAGTTGGTGCTGGCCCGGTTTTCCACGGTGAATTCGTAAACATAGCTCTGTCCCGGGTCGATGGCCTGACTGGGGTGGCCATCGGCTTCGAAAGGCACATGCATCCCGTGCCAATGGGTGATGAACTTCTGGGGCAGTCCATTATGCAGCCGAATCCGCACCCGCTGTCCGCTCCGGAACTTCAGGATCGGTCCCAGATAGGTGTTTTTCAGTGGCAGCACCGCATCGGGACTTCCCTTCACCACCCGACCGTCATAGCGCCACACCCGGGTGGCAGGCCCCGGCAGGATCCGGGCCTGGCCCGGGCTTGCCACCAGATCAATCTCCACATCGGGGAAAAATGCCGACGTGGCTTCCCTGCCCTTTCCCCCAAACACTTTCTTTTTGAGCACGACGGGGAAAACCGGGGAAGCGGCGAGGGAGGCACCGGCCGCCATGATCAGCCTGCGCCTTTTCAGATCGATATCGTCTTTCATTCGGTCAACCTCGGTGAAAGTCCATACGATGGGATTCAAACCACCTTGAAATTGCGCATCATCCCCGCATTTTCGTGCTCGAGATTATGGCAGTGATACAAAAACAGCCCTTTATAGTCGGGAAAAGGCTTGATCAACCGGATTCGCTCGCCGGGCATCACTAGAACCGTTTCCTGATATCCCTCATCCACGAATCCATCCTTGACGGTTTCGTAACCCTCGGCCCCGTGTTCGCTGTCTCCATGGGGGGCGATCCGTTCGGCGATCTGGAAATAAGCGCCGTGGAGGTGAATCGGGTGGGCCATGGCCAACATCATTGCCAGATTCATGTTCCCCATCCCGGTCATACCGGAACCCTCTTCATCGGAATGGCCGTCATTCATTTTCATTTCGCCATGGGCGTGGAAAATCTCCAGCAGATGGAGGGTGTTGACGGGAAATGTTTCGATCTTCGAAGCACCGGTCATCTCGAACAGGTGGCCATTGAGGGTAAAGTTGCGCCCCTGATTGCCCAGCGCGATGGGTCTGGGCTGGTTCGGATTGACGGTTTCCTCGAGGCGGTAGCGCGGTATGGAACGCAAACGATCAGGCAGCGGCTGGTTCTCTTTCGACTTTTTATTCACCCGGAAACGCACCAGTTCCATCCGGCTGCCCTGGGGAAGATGACGTGAAAGGATCGCCATGGGGCCCATGCCACCCATCCCGCCCATGCCTTCAGATCCCATCATCCCCATGCCGCGCCGGGAACCTCCCATCCTGCCCATGCCGCCACCCATCAGCTGACGCATCCTGTCACGCATGCCGCCACTCCCAAGCGCGTTCTCATAAGGAGGCGGCATCGTTCCCTTGAATTCCCGGCTCTCGAGCACCACCTCACGCCCCCTGGCACCCCTGAAGTCACGCCAGATTTCATAACGCTCGCCAGGCGAGATCATCAAATAGGGGCGGATCACCGGACGTTCCAGCAACCCCCCATCGGTGCCGATCACGGTCACCGGCTCACCATCGCTCCAGGCGAGTTTGAAAATCCGGGCGTTGGAGCCATTCAGGATCCGGAACCGGTAGGAGCGGTCCGCCACCTCCAGGGCGAGATCCGGTTTGCCGTTGACCACGATCCGTTCACCGAGAAAACCCAGGATGGAAAGCGGCCCACGGTGATCGTAAAGCAACTGGTTGTCGGGGGTGAAGGTCCGGTCTTGCAGAATCAAGGGAAGATCGAATTCTCCCCGGGGAAGGGGCAGCGCCCGTTCCTCATCGTCCTCCACGATGACGAGCCCCGCCAACCCGGCGTAGGCCTGCGCCGCGGTGGCATGATGGGTATGGGGATGGAACCAGTTGGTGCTGGCCCGGTTCCTGACCTCGAATTCATAAACATAAGTCCCGCCGGGGCCCACTTCGTAACTGGGATGGCCATCGGCCTCGAACGGCACGTGCATCCCGTGCCAGTGGATGATGTGATTCTGCGGGAGCCGGTTTTTCATCCACACCCGAACCCGCTGGCCGGTCCTGAATCTCAGGATGGGACCGAGGTAATTGTCCGGCAGGGTGACCACAGAAGCCGGATCGCCTTTCAGCACTTTACCCTCGTAGCGCCAGACCTGGGTCTGGCGGCCTTGCAGAATCGGAACCCGGGCCACCGAGGCCGTCAATTCGATTTCCACATCCGGCGCGAATGCCGCCGTGGCCTGCCGGCCTTTACGCTTGAAAGCCTCTTTCTTGAGGATAATGGGAAACGAAGGTGTGGAAACCAGGGCCGCCCCAAGCCCCATGGTCTGCAACACCCGGCGACGCTTCAGATTGATTTTATCGTTCATAACCTCTCTCCCCCTGACACCTTTCGACAACTGCCAGGAATAAATAAGTATATTCTTATGAAGCATAAACTAACAGCAGCCACGACCGATGGCAAGTCTTTTATGACCTGTTTTTGTTACAAATTAAACTTCAAGCGATTCGCAGCCCCCTGTTTCTTCTTTCCACGCCGGTTTCGGCCTTTACGATTGCCTCCCCCAGTCCCGGCAGGTTTCGATCAATGCCCGGGTCGAGGCATCGTGGTCCCCCATTTCTCCGCCTTCGAGCTCGGGGAGAATCACCTTGGCCAGCTGTTTCCCCAGCTCCACGCCCATTTGATCGAAAGAATTGATGTGCCAGACGGCCCCCTGGACGAACACCTTGTGCTCGTACAAGGCCACCAGGCTGCCCAGAACCTTGGGCGTCAATTTCTCGAACAAGAACATGTTCGATGGCCGGTTCCCCGGAAACGTCTTGGCCGCCACCAGAATCGCCAGCTTTTCTTCCGGCAGATCGAGACCGGCCAGCTCCGCCCGCACCTCTTCCTCCGTTTTCCCCCTCATCAGGGCTTCCGCCTGGGCCAGGCAATTGGCCAACAGGATCTGATGATGTTCGCCGAAACGATGATGACTCTGTACCGCGGCCAGGAAATCGCAAGGAACCAGATGGGTGCCCTGATGCAATAACTGGAAGAAAGAATGTTGGCCATTGGTTCCGGGCTGGCCCCAGATGACCGGGCCGGTCTGATAGTTCACCTGAAGGCCGTCGAGGTCCACGCCCTTGCCGTTGCTTTCCATGTCGAGCTGCTGCAGATGTTCCGGGAAATGCCGCAGATACTGGTTATAAGGGAGCACGGCATGGGACCTCGCCCCCAGGAAATTGTTGTACCAGATCCCCAACAACCCCATGATCACGGGCACGTTGCGTGAAAAGGGGGCGGTGCGAAAATGCTCGTCCACTTCATAGGCCCCTTGCAGCAACTCCTCGAACCTATCCATTCCCACCGCCAGGGCGATGGACAGCCCGACCGCCGACCAGAGCGAATAACGCCCGCCCACCCAATCCCAGAATTCGAACATATTGTCCGGATCGATGCCGAAAGCCTGCACCGCGTGACGATTGGTGGAAATGGCCACGAAATGCCTGGCAATGGCGCGTTCGTCACCGCCGACCCCGGCCAACAGCCAATCCCGCGCCGAACGGGCGTTGGTCATGGTCTCCTGGGTGGTGAAGGTTTTGGACGCCACCAAAAACAGCGTGGTCTCCTGATTCAACCCCTTGAGGGTTTCAATGAGATCCGCCTCGTCGACATTGGCCACATAATGCACTTTGAGATTGTCCTTGTGATAAGGCGTCAAAGCCGCTGTGACCATTCGGGGCCCAAGATCCGAGCCTCCAATCCCGATATTGACCACATCGGTCACCGCCCTGCCGCTGTGACCCAGCCACTCCCCACTACGAACCTGGCCGACGAAATGGCGCATCTTGTCGAGAACCCGGCGCACCTGAGGCATCACATCCCGCCCCTCCACGAACACCGGCCGGTCGCCCCGATTACGCAAGGCAACGTGCAAGACGGCTCTGTCTTCGGTGTTGTTGATCTTGTCGCCATTGAACATGGCCTCGATGCGGGCCCGCAGACCACTTTGCTCGGCCAGTTGCAGCAGCTGGCCCATGGTCTTGTCCGTCACCAGGTTCTTGGAATAATCAAACAGGATATCAGCCACTTCCAGGGAAAAGCTCTGAAAACGACTGCCGTCTTGAGCGAACCAGTCCCGCATGTGACTGGCCGCAATCTCATGCCGGTGATTTTGTAGCGCCTGCCAAGCGGGAAGAGCGGTCGGCTGCGTCATGGCACGGAACCCCCTGCGTCAGTGAAAACCGGGGAACAATGGTATACCATGGATGGTCTCAGGGAAACGCGGAAAACGAATTGTCACCGCGTTCCGGGTCACGGGATTTCATCCGGTTGAAACAATCCAGTGCTAAATTGACGTCCACTTGGCATTCGGTGACAATTTTTCATCGATCGTGTCGGGAATTTTTACATCGTTTTCTTCAGCTATACTTATCCCATTGAACTGGAAAGCAAAATCTTTCTGGCCCGCCCCTTGCTAAACTATTGATGTGGTTTTCATCCATGCAGGTATTTCCTATGAAGCGTTTTTCCGGCTATCTGACCGTTTTCAAACTGTTGCTCGGTATCTACTGGCTCGTCATCCGTCAATGGCTCTACCTGGGTTACCGCAGGCTTTTCCACCGCGGCGGACGGCGCGCCATGCCTGCATCCTGAATGTCTTCGGCAACGGGTATTCTCTATGTCGTCGCCACACCGATCGGCCACTTGGAGGACATCACGCTCAGAGCGCTCGACGTGCTCCGCCAGGTGGACCTGATCGCGGCCGAGGACACCAGACATTGCCGCACACTGCTGACCCGTTACGACATCTCCACCGCCACCACGTCGCTGCACCAACACAATGAACGCGCCAAGACGCCGGCGCTCCTGAACCACCTCAGGCAGGGCCGGACACTGGCCCTGGTTTCCGACGCCGGCACCCCGCTGATCAGCGATCCGGGATATCCATTGATCTCGGCCGCCCTCGCAGAATCCATCCGCGTCATTCCCATCCCGGGCCCCTGTGCCGCCATCACCGCGCTCTCTGCGGCCGGATTGCCCACGGACCGGTTCGCTTTCGAAGGCTTCCCCCCCCGCCAGGCCGCGGCCCGTCGCCGCTTTTTCGAGACGCTCAGAGACGAACCGCGGACCCTGGTCTTTTATGAATCCAGTCACAGAATCGAAGCCTGCCTGCAGGATCTGGCCGCGACCTTTCCCCCGAAACGGCGGCTGGTTCTGGCGAAGGAACTCACCAAAGTCCACGAGTCGCTGATTTCCTCCAGGATCCAGGACGCACCCGCGATGCTGGAGCGGTCGGCGGATCTGAAAAAAGGCGAATTCGTGTTGATCGTGGAAGGCGCCCCACCCCCCAAGGGGGATGAGGTGAGTCCGGAGCACCGCCGCATCCTCCACCTCCTGTTGGCTGAATGCTCCCTGAAGACGGCGGTGTCGCTGGCCGAGAAAATCACGGGGGCACGGAAAAAGCCGCTGTACGCCGAGGCCCTGAGCTGGCAGGAACGAAATTCCTGAAACTTTTCCTTGTTTTCTGGTTCAATATTCAGCGAGAGACGGCCGGGCAACCGCGCCCGCATGGCGGGTGAGGAAAGTCCGGGCTCCACAGGGCAGGGTGCCAGGTAACGCCTGGGCATCGCGAGATGACGGAAAGTGCCACAGAAAACAAACCGCCGATGGTCTGGTCACCTCCTGCAGATGGCAGACGCCATAAGCGGGTGTTCGCAGGTGACCCGGCACAGGCAAGGGTGAAACGGTGCGGTAAGAGCGCACCGCGCGGCTGGCAACAGTCCGCGGCACGGTAAACCCCACCCGGAGCAAGATCAAATAGGGGAACCTGGAGCAATCCAGCGCGTGGCCCGCGCGCCGTTCCCGGGTAGATCGCTAAAGGCATGCGGCGACGCATGTCTCAGACGAATGGTTGTCCTCGACAGAACCCGGCTTACAGGCCGTCTCTCCCCCTCATCGCCTCCTTTGTGATCTACACTTAAGGGGACTTTCGTTTCAGGTTTTCAACGCGTCCCAAGGAGTTTTCCCTTGCCCCTCACCCAGACAGAGGAATTGCGCCAGTGGCTGGCAGGCCGCCCCTGGTTGAATCTGGAAAAAACCGGCGCCGAGGTACAAAAGCAGCTGAGCATTCTAAGGCGGCTTCCCCTGAAACCCGCTCACAGAGCCGGGCTTCTCGAGCTGTACCATCCTTATCTGGTGGAGCTGACCGAGGCGCTCGAAAAAAACCTTCTCGATGCCGCCTTACCCTTGTCGCCCCAGGCAAGGGCATCCTCCAGGCTGTTGTTGGGGTTGTCCCTGTTGATGGTTTCCAACCTCAGCCAGGCTGTTTTCCCGCCGGATTTCAAGCCAGAGGGAAAGGCGCGAACGAGCAGCCGCCATGACCTCCTCCTCCGCACGACCGACTGGCTGGCGCGGCTGGGACTCCACCAGGCCCAGATTTATCGCCCGCCGGGCGCCCGTTTCTGGAAAATCCTGTATCGGCTCTATGCGCTGACGGCCCCGGGTGGAGAGATGGAAAACGACGCACAGATTCAGGCCCAACTGGCGCGCATCCTCATCTTCAACCTTGCCACACCCCACAGATACCGGCCACGGGAGCTGAAACAAATCGATCTTCTCCTGCGCGACTTCTCTCACCTGGTCCAATTCCATCCCCGATCGACCACCGGAAAATACAAGGCCGTCTTTTTCTTCGACCTGAATACGCCCGCTCCCCCCGCGCCCATCAAACTGTTGGGGCAGATTTCATCGCCGGAGACTTCGCCGGTCTTCGTGTTTCCTCAACGCTTGAGCAGGAAACTGTTGCAGTACGCCACCACACCGGGCATACGGGGAAATACCATACTGCCCGCACCGCAGGCCAAAAAGCTCGCCGTTCAGCTTGCCAGGCTGTTGAGCGCTCCCAAAAGACGCAGGTGGCGCCGCCTTGCGGAGGACAGAAACTGCCAATTGGTGGTGGGTCTCGGAAGGATCGTGGACACATTGGCGGTCCAGGGCAAGATGGCGGAGGGGCTGTTCGAAATGCTCCGGACAGAAAGGAAACTCCGGGAAATCGACGGCCTGTTCGATGGCCATTTCGAGCTCGTTCCCCTGGAAGAAGAAACGATGGCGCACTTCGCGGGCAAACATTTGTCGGAGACATCGGTCCATTGGATGCTGGCCGGCGACCGGCCGCAGGTTCCAACCACCGATATCTGGTCTGAAGACGGCCCCATACGGGAAAAGACTCAAACCCGGGAAAAATACCCCGGCCAGTTGGCGAATTCTTCCGCCCAAGGATACTGCCTGCTGTGGATCGATCACACGCCGAACATCCTGCGGATCGGAGAGCCCGTGGGCATCCTTCACACCCAGGGCGAAATCGAGATCGGAACCGTGCGCTGGATGAAACAAGACCCGGAACCGGCACTCAGCGTGGGACTGGAACTGCTCAGTTTCGCCGTCACGGGCGTGGTCGTCTATCCCCATATGGGAGAAATCCCCCGGGCAAACCAGACCTGTGAGCTGGGCCTGTTGTTGCCGCCCCAGCCCGCCCTGAAAAAACCGGCATCCCTGCTGGTCTCGCCCGGTGGCTGGAAGACGGGCCAATGGGTAAGAGTCTATCGCGACAAAGCCTATTATGAGGTTTACAGTCTGAAACAACGGATCGACGCCACCCCGGCCTATGATCTGTTCTCGCTGGAAAAGATCAGCTGATGCGCTGTTGAACCGCCCAGGCGAGCGCGCCGCAACCCAGCACGAACAATCCCAGATACAGCATGGCATGGCGGCGGCATGCCGAGACCAAGGCGGGTTGCCCGCGGCTGGAAAGAATGAAAGGAAGCCCTCTCCCGGCGGGTTTTCGCAATACGTGAACCGCATCCCCCACCTTGTCCCTGACTTGATCGCGCAGCGCCTCCTTCTCCGCCTGCCGTCTGACGATTTCCCATTCACGCGGGTCGATCCGGCCATCCCGGTTGAGATCGAAACGGTGCAACAACTTCTCCGGCGCCCGCTTCCACTGCCGTAACAGTTCACGGGTTCTGTCGGCCAGCCCCTTCGCCCCCTCTCGCCGGGTCTCCAGCCAACCCAGCGCATACAAACGATCACCTGGTTCGATCAGACGTTCCCGGTAGCGATAGGGGCCGGTGAAATCACTGTGCCCTGGCGGGGTGTGATAAGGATAGCGCTCATGACCTCGCCAGGTCATCACATGAAGCGGGTGGATTTCCGCCCCCTCAGGATCGATCATACATCGCCCGGTACCATCCCCGAGAGCGAAAATCCCTTCGCTGCTTCCTTTCTCCACACTGACCCAGGAGGCGCGGCGGCCGTCACGATGCCAACGGGTTTCCAGGTGATCGATGGTGTAGTCGTACCAGACACACTCACGCCCGCTCAAGGGCGCGTAGACAGGCTCGCCGGGCAACGCCGCCGCCACTCCCTCGAGTTCCACGAACCCCTGGTGCGCCGACCGAATCCGGGAAGTCGGGGTGTCTTCGATCAGGCGACCGAGACGAAGACGACCAAAGCCCCGGTAAAACCACCACGAGATCAGCAGCCCGGAGGCGGCCACCACACCCCAGAAGTACCAAGGGGAAGACTGGTCTATCCACTGCGACAGGGAATCGAACATCAACCGAACAGGGGCGCCAGATTGACGTCGCTTTTTTCCCCGGCCTCGAATTCGAGCAGTTTGCCGGGCTGAAAACCGAGCCAACGGGCAATCAGAATATCGGGAAACTGTTCGATCCGGACATTGTTCCGGTTGACCGCCGCATTGTAGAATTCGCGCCGGTCTGCGATCGCCTCCTCGAGCTGGCTGATCCGGCTCTCCAGATGCCGGAAGGACTGGTCCGCCTTGAGTTCGGGATAATTCTCCACCAGCGCGAACAGATTCATCAATCCTTGCCTCAGCTGACCCTCCGCCAACCCCAGTTTCCCCATATCCCCCTGTTGCTGGGCCTGGAAAACGCTGCTGCGGGCCTTCATCACCTTCTCCAGGGTCTCTTGCTCGAACTTCATATAGCGTTTGCACACCTCCACCAGTTTGGGCAATTCGTCGTGGCGCTGTTTGAGCAACACCTCGATATTGGACCAGGCCTGAGACAGCGCATGTTTCAGGGAAACCAGCCGGTTGTAAATGACAACGCTGTAAACAAACAGGATAATGATCAAGGACAACAGGATCACCAGGAATATGAGCATGGCTTACCCCCTATCACTTCTGTCAGAGGGGTCCGCGCCGGGCCTGAATTCACGGACGCATTCCGGTCCGGCGGACCCTTCCGGGCCCCTGAAAAAGCAAACCGATAGGTATTGATTGAGCATGGAATGTTCCTCGTTCTGACTGGTCTTTCAAGTATAGACTTTGGGGAGGCGAACCTTGAGCCGGATCACTTTCGAAGGCAACATGCCGCATCTGGGACAGCGGGTCTATATCGCCGAAACCGCCTTGTTGATCGGCGACGTGCATCTCGACGATGACGTCTCGATCTGGCCGGGGGTGGTGGCCCGCGGCGACATCCATCACATCCGCATCGGCAGCGGCAGCAACATTCAGGACGGTTGTATACTCCACGTGACCCACGACGGTCCTTTTTCACCGGGCGGGTTCCCCCTGAACGTGGGACAGCGAGTCACGGTGGGCCACCGCGCGGTCCTTCACGGCTGCCGGATCGGCGACCTGTGCCTGATCGGCATCGGCGCCATCGTCATGGATGGCGCGATACTGGAAGACGAGATCATCCTCGCGGCAGGCGCTCTGGTGCCTCCCGGCAAACGTCTCGAAAGCGGTCATCTCTATATCGGCAGTCCCGCCCGCCAAAGCCGCCCCCTGAACGATGACGAGCGCCGCTTCCTGGCATATTCCGCCGATCATTACGTTCAATTGAAGAACCGCTACCTGAATCCATAGCGCCATGCTCAGCTTTCAAGACGTCTCGCTGCGCCGCGGCACCCGGCTGCTGTTCGAACACGCCCAGTTCACCCTTCATCGCGGCGACAAAACAGGACTCGTCGGCGCCAACGGCACGGGCAAGACCAGTCTGTTCGGCCTGATCTGCGGGGAATTGACACCCGACAGCGGTCGGATCCAGCTGCCCCCGGAGCTAACGATCGCCACCGTGGCCCAGCACATCACCGGCCTGGAAAAGCCGGCCCTGGAGTTCGTCCTGGACGGGGACCGGGAATTGCGCCGCATCGAAACCGAACTGCACCAGGCCGACCGCAGAGGCGATGGAATCCGGCAGGCGGAACTCCATGCGAGGCTTGAAAACATCGGCGGTTATCGGGCCAAAGCCAAGGCTGCGCAATTGCTCGACGGACTGGGCTTTTCCCCCTCGGACATCGGCAAACCGGTGGGGGATTTTTCCGGCGGTTGGCGGATGCGTCTCAACCTGGCCCAGGCGCTGATGTGCCGCTCCGACCTCTTGCTGCTGGACGAACCCACCAACCACCTGGATCTCGATGCGGTGATCTGGCTCCAGGAATGGTTGAGTACCTACCCGGGAACCTTGATGTTGATCTCCCATGACCGGGATTTCCTCGACCAGGTCTGTGACCATATCCTTCATCTGGAACGGCAACGCATCAAGGCCTATCGCGGCAATTATTCCGCTTTCGAGCGGTTGCGCGCCCAGGCACTGGCCCAACAACAAGCCGCTTACAAAAAACAGCAACAGGAAAAGGACCGGCTGCTGCAATTCATCAACCGTTTCCGCGCCAAGGCGACCAAGGCCCGCCAGGCCCAAAGCCGGATCAAAACCCTGCAGCGGCTGGTGGAAAGCGCGCCGGCCCATGTGGACTCCCCCTTTCATTTCCAGCTGCCCCGCCCCCGCCACCTCCCTTTTCCCCTGCTGCGGATCGAACGGGCCAGCCTGGGATATCCGGGCAAGACCATTTTGCGCGAGGTCGGCATCACCCTCAATCCCGGTGACCGTCTGGGCCTGCTGGGGCCCAATGGCGCCGGAAAATCCACCCTGATCAAAACCCTGGCGGGCGAGTTGCCGCTGCTTGAGGGCAAGGCCGAATATGCCGAACGGCTCAACATCGGTTATTTCGCACAGCATCAGTTGGAACAACTGAAACCGGAGCTGACCGCGCTGGAGCATTTCCAGCAATGGGATCCCCAGGCCAGGGAGCAACCGCTGAGATCCTTCCTGGGCGGTTTCGGATTCAGCGCGGAACGCGCCACCACACCGGTCGCCACCTTCTCGGGAGGGGAAAAAGCCCGCCTGGTATTGGCCCTGCTGGTCTATCGAAAGCCCAATCTGCTGTTGCTGGACGAGCCCACCAACCACCTCGATATCGAAATGCGCCACGCCATCACGCTCGCCCTGCAGGATTATCCGGGCGCCCTGGTCCTGGTTTCCCACGACCGCCATCTGCTGCGAAGCGTGACCGATCAATGCTGGCTGGTGGCCGACGGACGTGCCGGCCCCTATCCAGGCGAGCTGGAAGATTACCGGCGCTGGTTACTGGAACTTCGCGCCCGCCCCATGGGCGGAAACAATGAAGCAGCCCCCCCTTCCAGAAAAGACAAGCGCCGGGAACAGGCCCGGCGCCGGGAATCCCTGCGCCCACTCAAAAAGGCGCTGGCCGAGGCCGAAAACGAAGTGACCAGATTGAGCCAGGCGAAAGCCGATCTGGAACGACAACTGGCCGACCCTTCGCTCTATCAGCCCGATGCAAAACACACCCTGCAACAGTTGCTGCTGGAGAAAGCGGAAATCGACCGCCGGCTTGCGCTGGCGGAAGAAGCGTGGATGGAAGCGGAAGAAAGATTGAACGACGCCGAACAGGCATGAGGAAAAACAAAAGCCTTCGCGCTCTGCTATGATCTGCGAATGCGATGCCATCTGTCCCGAACAGCGGCATCCAGCGCCGGAAACGAAAAGAACCCAAAAACCGATTCATGATCAAAGGTTAAACATCACCCACGAGGAGGCGACCTCTCATGCAACCCTATCGACACATTCTTCTGGCAGCCGACTTTTCAGAGCATGGTAAAGAAGTGGCCGATCACGCCAAAGATCTGGCCGAACGCTATCAGGCCAAATTGAGCGTGTTACACGTGGTGGACAACCTGCCGGTCACCGATTCGATCTATGGCCCCATCATCCCCTTTGACGTCGATATCACCGAGCAGCTGCTCAAGGCATCGAAGGAAAAACTGGACGAGATCGGGGAAAGACTGGGAATACCCGGCAAGCGCCGTTGGGTGGAAGTGGGCAGCCCGAAAGTCGAAATCGTCCGGGTGGCTGAGGAAGAGGGGGTGGACCTGATCATCCTGGGATCCCACAGCCGCAAGGGCCTTGGAATTCTGCTTGGATCGACCGCCTCCAGCGTCATTCACCACGCCGGGTGTGACGTCCTGGCGGTACGCCTGAAGGAAGACTGAGACGCTATTTCAACAGTTGATACAGGCCGTCGAGTACCAGCGAGTTGGGACTGACCATGCCTATCACCAGGCGGCCTTCCAGCACCGGCGCGCGAACCAGGCTGTAACGGGCGAAAAGCCGGGAACAATAGCGGATGTCCATGTCGGGATGGACCGAAATCACCGGCTTCTCCATCACTTCATAGACATTGACCCGGTCGGGCGAGCGGTCCCTGGCCAACACATGCCGGGCGATATCGCCGGAGGTGATGAGACCGTATTCGTCGTCCTCGTGACGCTTCTCCACCACCAGCACCGAGGTCTTGAGGCGCTTCATCTTGTGCAAGGCCTCGTCGACGGTGGCGATGCCTTCGATGGTGCCGAAGTCGGTTCGCATGATGTCCCGCACCCGGATCACTCTTTTCTTCCGCTGCGCCATCAAATCTCCTCCTCGATCAAGGGAACCAGTTTCTCCACTTGGTGCCTGACGCCCACGGCATCCTCCACATCGATCTGAAAGGCGATGCCGGTTCCCGGCGAATCGTCGAAATGGGCCGCCTTGGCGATCGCCTCCAGGATGATGCGGCTCAGGTGCTCCTCCACCAGCATCAATACGACATCGCGCTGGGTCTCCAGAGTCAGGCCCAAAAAAGTGCGGGGGCGCTGCATTCCCTCACCCCGGGCATTGGTGATGACCGTCGCCCCGGTGGCCCCGAACTCCCTGGCCGTTTTGAGCACCAGGTCCGTCTTCTCGTCTTCCACGAAAACCACAATCAATTTGAAACGCATAATTCAATCATCCTCGCATGCGGCTGAACAAAGTGGCGACCTGGGCATATCCCAACACGGTCATGATGGGAAACAGGCTGGCGAAGGCGATCAGGCCGAAACCATCGAGCAACACATCGCGTCCCGGCACCGATCTGGCGAGCCCCAACCCCAGGGCGGTCACCAGGGGAACGGTCACCGTGGAGGTCGTCACCCCACCGGAATCATAGGCCAGTCCTATGATCATAGACGGCGCGAAGAAGGTTTGAAACAACACCACAAGGTATCCCGAAAGAATGAAAAGGAACAACTCCCCCCCACTGACGATTCGATAAGCCCCCAAAGCGATACCAAACGCCACACCCACAGACACCGCCAGCCGCAGCCCCCAGGCGTGAATGGCCCCGCCGGAGATTTCCTGGGCTTTCAAGGCAACCGCGATCAGGGAAGGCTCCGCCAGGGTGGTGGCGAAACCCAGACTGGCGGCAAACAGATAGACCCACAGATAGTCCATCATCACGGCCCCTTGGGGGGGAATGAAATCCGGCCCCGTCAGTTGCGCCGCCATCAGGTCGCCCAGGGGAAACAGGGCCATTTCCAGTCCCTCCAGGAACAAGGCCATGCCGATGATCACAAAAACCAGGCCACGCAACAGTCGATAGACGTTGGGCAGCGGCCGCCTGATCACCCAGAGCTGAAACACCAGAATGGTCCCGGCGATGGGGAGGATGTCGCGCAAGGAACCGAGCAACCCCCACAGCAGCTTCACATCGACACCATCCCGTAGATCATGACGAACATCATGGGTGTCAACGAGGCGAAGGCGATCAGGCCGAATCCATCCACCACCGGATTTCGTCCTTTGATGGAATGCGCCAGGCCGACCCCCAGGGCGGTCACCAGGGGAACGGTGATGGTGGAGGTGGTCACCCCACCGGAATCGTAGGCGATTCCAATGATTTCCGGCGGCGCGAACCCGGTGATCATCATCACGATGGCATATCCCACGATCATCAACCAATGCAGGGGCCAGCCCCTGACGATCCGCATCACCCCCACAACCAATGCCACGCCCACCGCCAAAGCCACCGTCAACCGCAATCCCAGGGCATATTGCTGTCTCGCCTGATCCGTGGAAGCGATCACCCCTCCGCCGGAGGCCACCTGCGCCGCCTTGTCCGCCACCGCTATCAATGCGGGCTCTGCGATGGTGGTGGCAAATCCCAGGCAGAAAGCGAACGCCAGCAACCATGGAAGGCTGCCCTTGCGGGCAAAGGCATAGGCCATCGACTCCCCAAGGGGAAACAACGCCTGCTCCAGGCCGATGACGAAGAACGTCAACCCAAGCACGATCAGCAGCATTCCACCGATCATATCCACCACGTTGGGAAGGGGCTCGCAGATGACCCCCAGCTGAAAGATCAACACCACAATCAGCACAGGGGCCAGATCGATACAGCTGGCGACCAATTGACGCAGGAAGGAACGACCGATCGCAAAACCTCCATCATTGAAATCTGCCGCCGCAGACGAAAGCGCCCCGTCGAAACGGGGCGCCGGGTAACCGCCGGAACCGGAGTCAGTGGGTTTCCTGCTCCTGCTCTTTCAGGACGTGATCCAGTTTTTGCTCGATCGAGGCCAAACGCTTGTGGGATTCCTTTTCCCTTTCCTCCAGAATGTGGTCGATTTCCTTGCCCATGTGTTTGAGGGACTGTTCGATGGCCTGAAGCTGCTGGTGGGACTCCTCCTCCCGCTCCTTGAGGATATGACCGAGTTTCTCCTCGATCGCCGTCAGGCGCTCGTGCGCCTCTTTTTCTCCTTCCTTGAAGATATGATCGATTTCCTTCTGGGTATGATCCAGCTTTTTCTCCAAAGCGTCCAAACGGGCCAAGGTTTTCTGATGCATCTGCATGCACTGTTGCATCATCGGCATTCCCATGCCGCCTCCGCCCTGCCCTTGCTGCATCCCCATCATGCCTTTACCCTGCATTCCCATGCCACCTCCCTGCATCCCGCCTTCGGAAGATTGCATGGGACGGATCTTGAGCCGAACGTTTCCCACATCGCGCATCTGCTCGCCGTCTTCACCTGCCCACGCGGCACCTGACAGGAAAAATGCGCAAACAGACGCAGTCAACCATGTTTTCTTGTACATAACCTCTCCCTCCTCGGTTCGTTTTCTTATCACGCCTCGCACGTCGAGGCGCTTGTGACGAGGCATCATCACCTCACCTTGGGCGACTCGCTCCATGAATCGAATCTTCTTCCGGCGAATCGGCCAACGCCTGGGCAGGCGCCGGCGATCGCCATTTCGTCCATCTTCCGGACTCAATCATACCAGCTTGAAAAGTTCGGTGCGTCCATCCGTCTCGATGAGCAATTTTCCTTCCCGGGCGAGCCACCCCACCGCCCGCTGCACCTCCTTGGCGCTCAAGCCGGTGGCCGAAGCCAGCCTGGAAGGCGACGCCTCACCGGCCTCGTCGAGATATTGCCATATTTTTCCCGCCGCCAGGCCGATCTCTTCGCCGTGGGAGACCATCACCCCTTTGGAGAGTTTCGCCGCCGCTTTTTTACGCTTATCGTTCACTTCGCCTGCTCCCCTTGTCAAATGATGAATGACTCAATTTCCCGTCACCCCGGTTGCACCCGCCCCGTATCGAACTTTTTACCCGTCCCGTCATCGGGCAACACGATGTTGACTTCGAGAATCTCCCTCTCGTCATCCTGCTCCATCTGAATGCTGATCGCGTCATCGTCGACGTCGGCATATTTACGGATAACAGCCAGCAACTCCTTCTGCATCTGGGGAAGATAGCTGGGCGCGCCCTGCATCTTGCGTTCATGGGCCACCAGTATCTGCAATCGCTCCTTGGCGACATGGGCGCTTTTGGGGCGGGTGGTGCGAAAGTAATCCAACAGTCCCATCTTGCTACCCCCCGAACAAGCGGCCAAACAGGCCTTTCTTTTCATGATGGATAAAGCGGTGGGGCAATTCCTCACCCAGGTAGCGGCTCACCGCATCCCGATAAGCCTGACCGGCATCGCTCTTTTCATCCAGCACCACGGGCAAACCCTCGTTGGAAGCCGTCAGCACCGCCTGAGATTCCGGAATGACCCCAAGCAGCGGCAGGGCCAGAATCTCCAACACATCGTCCACACTCAACATTTCACCCTTTTCCACCCGCCTGGGCGAATAGCGGGTGAGCAACAAATGCTCCTTGATCGGCTCCTCGCCCAGTTCCGCCCGCCGCGACTTGCTGGCCAGAATCCCGATCATCCGGTCGGCGTCACGAACCGACGACACTTCCGGATTGCTGACCACGACTGCGTCATCGGCATAGTACATGGCAAGATAGGCGCCTTTTTCGATGCCCGCCGGCGAATCGCAAATCACGTAATCGAAATCCCGGCTGAGCTCTTCCAGCACCCTGCCGACCCCTTCTTTCGACAGGGCCTCCTTGTCCCGGGTCTGGGAAGCCGGAAGGATATAAAGATTGTCGCAGCGTTTGTCGCGGATCAAGGCCTGACGGAGATTGGCTTCCTGGTTGATCACATTGATGAAATCATAAACCACCCGGCGCTCGCACCCCATGATCAGGTCGAGGTTGCGCAGCCCCACGTCGAAATCGACCACGGAAGTCCTGTAACCCCGCAAGGCCAGCCCCATCGCCATGGCGGCGGCGGTAGTGGTTTTGCCCACGCCCCCCTTGCCAGAGGTGACCACGATAATTCTTGCCACTAATGTACCTCCCTCACTCTCACTGTATATGGATGCCGGCCATGTTCAAAAAGCCTCGATGATCAGCGAAGTATCGCGCATGTAGATCTGAACCGACTTTCCCCGCACCGCTTCGTCCAAATCGTCGCTGATGCGGTAATGACCCGCGATGGAAACCAGCTCCGCCTGCATGTCGCGGCAGAATATCCGGCACTCCCTGTCACCGCGCACACCCGCCAAGGCCCGCCCCCGCAAGGTGTTGTACACATGGATATGCCCGTCCGCCATGATTTCCGCCCCGTAGCCGACGGACGCCAGAACGATCAGATCCGTCCCTTTGGCATAAACCCTTTGACCGGAACGCACCGGCTGGGTGATCAGCATCGCATGGGCCGCCGCCGGCGGGGGCGCGGCAGATGCGGGCGGTTGAACGGAAGAAGGCTTGGGCTCGGATCTGGCCGGCCTGGCTTCGGCGATCGCGGTATCGGCCAGAGAGGCAAGGTGCAACGACAGCGCCGTTTTCCGCAGCGCCTCGCTCCCCCCCCTCAATCCCACGGGAATCATCTCCAACCGCCGCAGCGTTTTCACCAGCGGCTCGAGATCCACCTCCGCTCCCTCCGGCAGAAGCGACAAATCCACCACCACCGGCGCTCCACGGAAAAAATCCGGGGCCTGTTCGACCTTTTGCTGCAACTGGGTCGTCACGGCGGCCATGTCGGTATCGAGTAACCGAACGATGGGCAAGGTGACGGCACTGCCCTTGATCTCCACCGCCGTTTTTCGGTCAGGCCCGTTGGATTGCGTGGTCATGAAGAATGGTTTGGACCGGCAGGAAATGTGTATGCCATGAATGATTTCTGGATTCTAGCACTACCCAAGCAACGGGGTAAACGCTTAATTTTCATTCCCCGGCGCTTGCAAAACCGGGATCGATGCTTTAGCTTTAGCAGCCAGAGCTGGGGGTGCGTCGTTCGACCCGAAACGACGCTGAGAGATACCCTTGGAACCTGATTCCGGTTAAGACCGGCGTAGGGAAGCTCGGGTCTGTCCCTGCGCCGTTGCAGGCACAGGAGAGACCTATGAACGCCGTCCCAGAAACATTCCAGCGCAACGTCCAGGCCAAAAAGGCCGCCATCCGGCCCTTCCCGGCCTCGACCAAAGTCCACCTCCAGGGCAGCCGCGAGGATTTGCGCATCCCCATGCGCCGAATCGAACAAAGCCCCACCCATACCAGCGAAGGGCCGATCGACAATCCACCGGTCTATGTCTACGACACCTCGGGACCCTACACCGATCCCGGGATCGAGATCGACCTGACGCGGGGGCTGCCACCGTTGCGAGCCCCCTGGATCACCGAGCGCGGCGACTGCGAGCCCCTGCCGGGCCCCTCGTCCGAATACGGACGGCAACGGCTGACGGACCCGCAAACCGCCCACCTGCGTTTTCCCGCGCCCCCCACACCCCGAAAGGCCAGACCGGGCGCCAACGTCACCCAGATGCACTACGCCCGCCGCGGCATTGTCACTCCGGAAATGGAATTCATCGCCATCCGCGAGAACCAGAATCTGCAGGCGATGAAGGAAGCCTACGGCCAGCGGATTCACAAAGGTCAGCCCTTCGGCGCCAACCTGCCGGAGGAGATCACCCCGGAATTCGTGCGTCAGGAAGTGGCCGCCGGCCGCGCCATCATCCCCGCCAACGTCAACCACCCCGAATCGGAACCGATGATCATCGGCCGTAATTTCCTGGTGAAGGTCAACGCCAACTTGGGCAACTCGCCGGTGGTCTCCGACATCGAGGAAGAAGTGGAGAAGATGCTGTGGGCGATCCGCTGGGGCGCCGACACGGTGATGGATCTGTCCACCGGCAAGCACATCCACGAAACCCGCGAATGGATCATCCGCAACTCGCCCGTCCCGGTGGGCACCGTGCCCATCTACCAGGCCCTGGAGAAGGTGGACGGCAAGGCGGAAGAACTCACCTGGGAGATCTTCCGCGACACCCTCATCGAACAGGCAGAGCAGGGAGTGGACTACTTCACCATCCACGCCGGGGTGCGCCTGGCCTACGTCCCCCTGACCGCCAGCCGCGTCACCGGCATCGTCTCCCGCGGCGGCTCGATCATGGCCAAATGGTGCCTGGCCCACCACAAGGAGAGCTTCCTCTACACCCACTTCGAGGAAATCTGCGAGATCATGAAGGCCTACGACGTGGCCTTCTCCCTCGGTGACGGCCTGCGCCCAGGTTCCATCGCCGACGCCAACGACGAAGCCCAGTTCGCCGAGCTCAAGACCCTGGGCGAGCTGACCCGGATCGCCTGGGAGCACGACGTCCAGGTGATGATCGAAGGCCCCGGCCACGTGCCCCTGCACCTGGTGAAGGAGAACGTGGACAAGGAACTGGAGGACTGTTTCGAAGCCCCCTTCTACACCCTGGGGCCGCTGGTGACCGACATCGCCCCCGGCTACGACCACATCACCTCCGCCATCGGCGCCGCCAACATCGGCTGGTACGGCACCGCCATGCTCTGCTACGTCACCCCCAAGGAACATCTGGGGCTGCCGGACAAGGAGGACGTGCGCGAGGGGATCGTCACCTACAAGATCGCCGCCCACGCCGCCGACCTGGCCAAGGGGCACCCGGCGGCCCAGTACCGCGACAACGCCCTGTCCAAGGCCCGTTTCGAGTTCCGCTGGATGGACCAGTTCAACCTCAGCCTCGACCCGGAAAAGGCCCTGGAATTCCACGACGAAACCCTGCCCCAACAGTCGGCCAAGGTGGCCCACTTCTGCTCCATGTGCGGGCCGCACTTCTGTTCCATGAAAATCAGCCAGGAAGTGCGCGACTACGCCGAACAGGAAATCGAACGGGGGATGCAGGAAAAATCCAGGGAGTTTCTCGACAGCGGCGCCGAAATCTACCGGAAGTTGTAACTTTCACCGATGTTACACACTCACGGCCAATTATGAATGACCCACCAAAAAATTTTTACCTGTAACTCCCTTGTCAACGGAAAGTCAAAAGCTACCCGAGGGTGCTGGATTGGTCCCTTAACCGCCTACACGGCGGTACACTCTCCGCCCCGACCAGGCCGTAGGGTCCGGCACTTCTTAACCGCCTACACGGCGGTACACACACCCCGCCCAGCGCGGGGTTTTTTTGTACCTCTTCTTAACCGCCTACACGGCGGTACACACACCCCGCCCAGCGCGGGGTTTTTTTGTACCTCTTCTTAACCGCCTACACGGCGGTACACCACTCCGGCAGCCTGAGCTTGTTGCGGATGTACTTCTTAACCGCCTACACGGCGGTACACATCCACCCTCAAGGCCGATGAACGCGTTTTCCGCTTCTTAACCGCCTACACGGCGGTACACTCAGGAAATCAGCGTCAGCGTCAAAAATAATTCTTCTTAACCGCCTACACGGCGGTACACCTTGCGATGAAGCTGGTCCTCTATACCCTGTTCTTCTTAACCGCCTACACGGCGGTACACTACCAGGCGGAATTGGGGATGTTTCGGGCGCTCTTCTTAACCGCCTACACGGCGGTACACGGGGAGGCAGTCGGGGAGACTGAGGGGGGTTGCTTCTTAACCGCCTACACGGCGGTACACGCACTCCCCCAGGGCACTTTCATCTACAATATCTTCTTAACCGCCTACACGGCGGTACACGTCTGGGAAATCCGATCCGCTCTCTTTTTTGACTTCTTAACCGCCTACACGGCGGTACACTGTAGCGCCATTCCCTAACGCACCAACAGACGCTTCTTAACCGCCTACACGGCGGTACACATTGCAGCCCGCATCATCAATACCTCAAAAAACTTCTTAACCGCCTACACGGCGGTACACAACTTTCACAGCCCGTCAAAGCTGCCGCATAACTTCTTAACCGCCTACACGGCGGTACACCTCCCGCATACGCTCCGGCAAAGCGTATGCTACTTCTTAACCGCCTACACGGCGGTACACACTCGAAGGACGGATAGCTGAACTCGAAGGACCTTCTTAACCGCCTACACGGCGGTACACCGCGTCAAACTAACACTTATCACACAAATATCAATAGCTTACAGTTCGCCCTGTAAATTTAGGATCATTTACTCAAAAAATTATAATACATTGATTTATAAAAAATTATTTGGCCGCCTTCTCAAGTATCCCAAACAGATAATCTAACACATCAAGTCGTTGAGCCCTGTCGATCAATGCCGCACGGAACTCATTGTCCTTGGCCTTCTTCCTGCCATACTCGAAGGCGAGAGGCATGACGAGTCCATCCTTGACCAAATCCGCCACATCGAAAACGAGCGCCCCACGTCTCGTCTTGCCGTGCAACACCGGCAGTGAGTACGGAATACCAAGACCATGCAGGGCAACAGCCGCATAACCGTAGGCGATGTAGTTGCCATGATCCAGAAAGGAATTGACCGCCTCGGCAGGCGTTCCCTTCATACGTTTGCCTTCGATCCGTGAAAAACGGTCGACATGGTAATGTTGGGCAAGAACCGCATAAAGGCGCTTGGCCAAGTGAGCTTCCCTCGAGAGAAGCTCCTGCACATTCCGGGCCTGACCAAGCGAGTCAATGAGCGTATCGGACACCTGATCAGGCCAAGGCAACTGCTCTTTCTGCCAAACCTGACGATTCCAGGTAATCCGCTCGCGGAGAAAAAAAGCCGCCATATCGAGCCGCCTTCCTTCATCCAGCCACATCCGCATCCATGCCTGGGCATACTCTGTCGGACGGTATTCATCCTGCGGCGTGATGAAAGCCAGGTCGAGCGCCCCAAACATGGGTGAACCACCGGAACCGCAAAATCCAATAACCACATTGGACTCGGCCAGCTTTCTCACCGCCGCATCGGTGATGGAGCTGCCTTTGCCCAACAATACCATCGCGGTGTTTTTGTCCGGAATGTTGACGACTTGAAGCAACTCACCACCGCCTTTCTCTGTCAGGTAAACCACCCGCTCGTCCTTTTGCACCACGCGCACATGCTCCAGATAAAACACGTTGGCACGCTTGGAAAGCATGACCGCGGCGGGACGGCGTTCGCGCTTCGTCGACATCACTCCTCCAAAATGATCGGCAAAGCCACGATGCTCGAACGCCGCGACAAACCGTAGGCATCAGGTCCCCCCTGCTCCACACAATCTACCACACAGCGTTCGATATGCAGCCAGAAGGTTCTCCCGGTGCTTCGACTCCTTACCCGCACGAACGGCAAAGCCTGGGATTGCGCCAAACGTTTGCGCCGCAAGGTCGCTTGTTTCTCCTCATACTCAGGATTGCCCCGCCGTTTGGCGGACAGCCGTTTTCCAGGAATCCGGAAGCGCCGGTAACATTCATACCCTGCCGGTGCTTCGGGAATGGGCTTCATACGCCTGAAAGCCACCAAATCGTCGATTCCCTCCCGATCCATCAAAGCATCCATTGCTTCCCCCAACCTTTCCCCCTCTTCACCAAACACCCGGACAAGATCGCCCAGGCCAGGCAATACGAGCATCCGCGGGAAAGCGACCGCCAGCCGATGACCGCCGGCGATCACTTCATGAAGATATCCCATGATACGCTCTGTCTTTTCTGGAAGCGGCATATTTCCATCCCGGCGCAGGCGCATATCGAAATAGCAGGTGGGAATCATCCTGCCGCCTCCTTTTTCTTGGCTTTGTTTTTCCCTGAATCCTTGTCTTTCTCAGAGAAAACACCTCCACGCAAGAAGATCGCCAGGAGAAACATCGCCTCCGGGTTGAGCGTACCATTTCCGGGTTGCAGCGCATCCATCCGCCGCATGATCTCGAAAGCGGAATTGGCCCCCTTACGGTAAAAGTCGTTATCCTTGAGAGAAGCACCGTTTGGCTCAACCGGGATGGGATCGGGATCGGGCTCGTCCCGATACCAGGTATCGATAGTGCGGATGGCGTTACCGATTTTCTGATCCCGCAGCGCGGCGGTTCCCATCTCGATCATATCCGCACGGTAATGGGCAACATCCGCTGAATTCAGAATATTCCCCAACTCCCGGCGTCCGATCATATTGAGCTTGTAAAGCGGACGAGCAAATCCATCGGGTTTTTTGCCACCAGGATAGTTCTGAGAGGGAAAGACCTCCACGGCTCCCTGGAAACCGAATTCGATCCTTCCCTCGATTTCAAAACGCTGCGAGCTCAACCCCCGGATCGCCTCGGCGAAAGCCAGGGCAAGTTTGCGCTCGCTTTCCGTATAGTCGCCAAAGCGTTTAAGCTCGGGCACCGCCTTGGTTTCGACAAGGGTTTGCCCCTTGCTGGCTACTGTAATGCGGATCACTTGAGCCAGTATCCGGTTACGCCACAGCCAACGTCCGTTCAAGACGTTTCTGGCATAGCGGTGGCAAACTTCTTCCAGTTCTCCGGAATCGCGGAAACGCTCCACAAAGTCCAGGAAATGCTGTCTGAACGCCATGTCCGAAGTCGCAAACAAAGTTTCATCCAAGGGCACGAACCCCATGGAGAAACGCACCACGATACCCGTCGCATTCGGCGGTGTCTTGGCGGATTCGGTGATCTGCACGTTGGCAATCTCTGTGCCTTTATCAACACGCTTTCGTTCCTGGACGTTGATCGTGCCTCGAATCCCATGACGTACCACAGGAATAAAGCGTTCACCCTCCGGCGTAATCGCCCAAAACGGCGCGTCGGTACACAACACTCCACGCTGAAAGGAAAGAACCTCAGGCAGTTTGGTCATACTTTTCTCCTATGCAGATTGATGAACGACGAACAAACGATCATGCCTCCAGCGGTAACGCCACAGGGGAAGCGCCCCCCCTTCCTCGAGGCGTTGTCTGATTTTTCCCAAAGAGACATAGCGGACCAGGCCGATGGCGTTGTCGGCATAAGCGTGCAACAATGTTTCGCCTGTCTTTGGATGCCTGCGAGTGCCTGACCTGGGCTCAAAAGACGAAATCACCGAAAACCCAAGATTGACAGGAACCAGCCACTCACCTTCCCCACGAGTCAACACTGCCGTGATTGGGTCCATGCCCTGCTTTCGGCGCTGTTCGACCACATCCATGGCCTCTTCGACCCAATAACCTCCGTGAATTCGGTGCAGAGCTTCCGCAAGCGTTTCATGCACACTTGGTTTCCCGAAGTGGGTAATCACCCCGCCTGCAAGGCGCAGATGGCGTAGTTGTCTTTCAACTTTGGCCATGTTGGGTGAAGTCACACGCAGCACGAGGGAAAGCTCGAGGTGCGAGGTCATGGTGGGCTGGATGGCCAAACCTTGAGGACGTTTATTGGTACTCGCGTAATCGGTGGTCGCTGAGCGTTCCCCGATCCAGGAAGCCCCCCGGAATTGGACTGGCGAAACATTGAGCCATGTCCGCTCTCGCCCCTCGCGTACCCACCAATCCATAATGGGTTCTGCCCGCTGATGGACGATACCTACCCCATCGACTAGGGTATCCGAACGTTTCCCAAGCGCATGGGCTGCCATGACCGCGGCGAATACCGGAGCAGGTGCGTAAAGATAGGGCGCCTGCAGCATGTTGGCACGCTGCACGTGCAGATTGGGAATGACAAGGAAAACACTCATAGTAGTTCCTCCAGCAAGCCAGAGATCACCTTCGTAAGCCGTTGATGGTCAATATCCGCAAGTGCCAGCGTTTCGTCATTTCCAAAGCGGAAATCGTTAAGACGGTTTAGGATCTCCGTTGCCAATTGCCCCCCTGCCTCAATCTCCCAAACCCCGGTAATGACCGCCCGCGTCAATGGGTCTTTGGCGTTGAGAAACTCCAAACGCCAACCGTCCCCGGTTCGGAACGAATCATCGAGCAAGTCGCCATGTTCAGTGGCCAATTCGCAAATCGCTTCGTGCTTCGCCCGCAAGGATGCGACTACCTGAACGATCAATGGTCGAAGCGCTCTCTTTTCCAGCTGACGCCCACGCAGGGTGTCCTCTTCAGTCCAACCGGGATGTTTTTGACGCCAGTCTCGATACAAGCGGACCAGATCGCGTTCAAGCCGAATCCGGACCTTGCCGTGGAGCACACCCAGCGACTCCCGTATCTCCCTGTCCACGGTTGGGACTTCAAAAAGCAATGGGGAACGGATGGCCTGAGTGTGAATCATGGTGTTCTGAGGATTGGCACCCCCCACAGGGAAGTTGTCTACGTTTACCCAGCTCGGTCTTTCGATACCTTCCACCTGTTCGGCAATCAGCTTGCACAATCCAGGAGAAGCAAGCGGCGTCAGCACGACATAACCTTCGTCGCGGGGAACGGCGATCTGACGAAGACGGGGATCGACCCGATCAAGATGGCATAACTCGTAACCTGTCGTCTCCTGGATGCGCTGAAACGCCATTCGAATCGTTGCCGCTTCTTCCTCCGGGAGGTTCGCTTTGGCCTGTCCATCGGATTGGACGACGGAAAGCAACGCTTGATAACGCCCTGTATTGTCGTTCTTGGTCTGGTCGAGAGGTATCTCAAAGCCATTGGCGATTAAGGTAGCGGCACACAGGTAGGGACTATCCATGCCTGCCAGCTTCCCTAAACGAACCCCGCCTTCCGCGGCGTTACTATGCACTGGCTTGGTGGTGAAATGGGCGGCGTATTCCGTGATGATTTGATTGACGCGAGTCTCGATAATCTCCTTGGATACCAAGGGTTGAATGGCCGCACGCGCCGCCTCGAGCAGTTCGTCGGCGTCAAGACGGGTATCCAGCCCCGCCAAAGCCTCTGCAAGGTCAGCCTCCCGTCCCCCGGCACATTTGAGCCGCCCCCCTATATCAGGATGCTTCCAAAGAAGCTTCATAACGACGGTCTTTTCGTCCTTTCTCAAGAGATTGAAATAATCCCTGGACGACAGGCCAGCGAGTTTTCTCCAGGCCTCATATTTTTCCTTTAGTTGTTCCTGTGTCATGCCACGCTCCCATTCCAATTTTTGACTTATACTAAGCGCACTCCCAAATATAAGTAAATCCCATATAACGATTATTATGATCGTTATTATTTATTTAACTTTAAAATCAAACAAAATGATTGAAAAAAACAAAAAAACACTATTCGTACTTCGCCGGGCCTTCTGGATTGGTAGAACAACCAGCCACGACGTGGCCACGGCTTTCGATGTCTCCGAAGCCACGGCCAGGAGAATCCTGGCGCAGGCGGTCGATGCCTGCCCTCAGTGGCTGGAGCGCATAGGACGCAGCGGGGTGTTCCCGCGCCCTGGTATTCCGATCCCCAGGGAGGCTTCCGCCGACACCATGCTGGAGTTGTTCGAACAGAATGTACCTTTTGAGACGTGCGGGCTACGCCCCGAAGAAGTGGGTATTATTCGTTCGTCTTATCCCCCACCCAGCCGTCCCGTACGCGGACTGGAAGTGATCCTGGAGGCACTCATCGTTATCCATGGAGGAGAGAAAAGGCGTCCGAGACCTTTGGAAATCTTCTACGTGGGAATGAAACGGGGCGACCAGGCACGCTGGCGTACGGTCTTCTGCAATGCCCTTGAATATGATGGGTGCAAGTGGTATCTCCTCGCCCAGGATCTCGATGAGCGCGAGAAAGCTTATCCCCAAAAGGTTTATGCCCTTTCCCGCATACTCGATGCACGTCGTTCGTCGAGACGTTTACCAAGAAATTTCAAGCCATCCTCAGTGATTGGAAGAAAAGTGGGATTACGCCTTTTCCTCGACGAGCATCTCACCGCAGATCAGCGGAAAGCCTTGGAAAACGAACTAGGCATGCAGGGCGGCAAGATTTTTCTTCCGGAATACGAGGTATTCGCTTTTCGGCGTAACTATTGCGGCGATACGGAAGGCATGCACCGCATCATTTGGCCTCCCGTGGCGGACTGGCGCGAGGAAAAGTAATGTTCATCACGATCGTATCTCACTCCGAGGGCAAGGCACGTCGCCGTGCTCATACGCTTATCGACCGCTATGCCACCCGCATCGGCGATAATGTATGGACGACACCGATCACCAAGGAGGCGCTTACGGAACTCCTGCGCGCCTTACGACGCGGTGCAAGCCGGCGCACCGCCATCGCGGTGTACCGCAACCGTGGTTACAGCCGCCAGGAACTCATTGCACTCATCGGTAACCGCAATCGCTACGATAAGTACGGACGCTTCGCCCTGGGAAGCTCACAAAAGCCCCGCCCCTGGCCCCTGGCCCTACGCCACATTGCCCTGCTGGCCGGGGCAGGCGGTCTTTCCCATGATCTTGGCAAGGCCAACCAGCGCTTCCAGGAAAAACTCCTGGACGCCACAAAACCTCAAAAGGATGCCATTCGCCACGAGTGGATTTCCGCCTGGTTGCTCGCTCACGGACAATTGGACGATGACGATGTCCTCCAAGCAGCCTGGCACGCTTTCGCGCGTGAGGGCCTGTACGAACTCAAGGATCACTGGTTGCCCTGGCAAGGGATGCGGAGCGGTTTGGATGCGCTACGCTTCTTGGTGGCCACCCATCACCGGCTGTTCGGCCCTGCCAGTAAAGCCAAAGGCGGCCTGCCTTCATTGGAGGCTTCCCGGCATGTGCAGCCAGAACTCGACAGCCGGAATGCCCGATGTGCGATCCCCGACAAGGAATGGGCCCAGTGGCGCAACCTGATCGGCAAGCTGCACCGCAAACTGAAACGTCTCGAAAACATCGGCCATCGTGACCCCGAAGCCTATTGGACGGCCTGCGCCCTCATTGCGCGCGCCGCCCTCGTGCTGGCAGATCATGAGGTGTCGATGCGCGAATACCAAGGGAAGACTGCTAGCCAGGTATTTGCCAATAGCAAAAGGAAGGAAGAAAAAGTCACCCGGACAATCACCAAAGCTGGTCGCAAAAAAACCCGCCCGGAAACGATCGAAAAATCCGTGGGCAATCAACCACTGACTTGGCACCTGCAAGAAGTCTCCAACGTGGCTGAAACTTATGTGCCACGTTTCTTTGCTCAAGATCTGCCCGCGCTCGATCTACTGCGCCTCGAAAGCCTGCTCACCCCTGCTGATCCCGATTCTCCTTTCGCCTGGCAGGATAAAGCCTGTGAATTTCTGCGGGGGGCGGATCGACCTACCCTCGTCTTTAATGTCGCAGCCACAGGTTCGGGCAAAACCCGGGCAAACGCCAAGATGATCGCCGCTCTACGCGAGGGACAACCCGTACGTTTCACCGCCGCTTTCAATCTTCGCATCCTGACGTTGCAAACCCACCGGGCTTATCTCGATGAACTTGGTCTGGACGAAACCGAATGTGTCTGCGTCATCGGCGACGCACTCGCCAGGACTGTCTTCAACACCCTTGCCTGTGACGATGAGGAACAAATCGAGGAGGATGTGGAAACCACGGGCTTCGAAATGAGCGACCTACCCCACTGGCTTATCGAGATGGATAAGAAACACAAGAAAAACGCCCGGAAACTGATCGGCCCGCCAGTGCTGGTCTCGACCGCGGATTATCTGGTGGCCTGCGGGGAGCCGGGGCGCCAGGCATACCACGCCATTGCCATGTTACGCGCAGCCAGCTCGGATCTGATTCTGGATGAAGCCGACTCCTTCGATGTCGATTCCCTGGTGGCTTTGCTGCGGACCATCACCATTTTTGCCATGTTCGGGCGTCATGTCGTGGTCTCGAGCGCCACCCTGGCCCCTCCTTTGGCCGAGGCGATTCACGCTACCTATCGCAACGGCATCCGCCTACGGGCAGCCCTATTCGATGAACCGGCTTATCAAGTCGTGGCTGTCAGCGATGGCCTCGATCCCGAAGCCTTGGATAGAGAAAATGCCGGGGAAGCCTTCCGCCGCTATTGTCACAAGATGAATCACCGGCAACAACCGGTGACCAAGCGCTTCGAAATTATCAAGACGCCGGAGATTCTGTTAGCGGAACAGTAAAAATGACCCACCCTGGAAACTGAAAGATGACCCGTCTTTCCGTAAGGTTACCGGCCGGAGATAACAGAGGAGGCCGGTATGATCACAGAGGAGAGATGTATGGAGATAC
>JALSIB010000050.1 GCA_026981855.1 Methylothermaceae bacterium
TTCAATGGGTTATTGCTATACACATTTTACCCGATCAGGAACCCCGATCCTCTCGTTTTGAACCCCTTTTTATCCGTATATCAATGCCTTGCGCTGACCGCTTGGGAAAATTGGGGAGACACTAGTCTTTCTGGAGGCAAGTGGCAAGAATGGGGCTGGCATGATTGACCGGGAGAGAGTAGTGGCCTTCTTTTGATCGGCCACCCGGGCCAGATCGTCCGGCCAGGCGCCGATGCGAGCAGGTGGCAGTGGGTCCGAGCGGCCGTAGCCGGGCCGGTCGATGGCAATCAGTTGCAGTCCCAGGCGGCGGGCAGTTTGGCACGCCAGCCGGGCTTCCAGACGGGAGGAAGGGAGGCCATGGCAGTAGCCTATGGGACGGCCATCGGGATCACCATAGCGGGCGAAGCCGATGTTGCGTCCACAGGCGAGGGTGACGATGCCGTCTTCGATCATCCGGTTTCTTCCAGCAGCGCCTTGATCTGGCTCAGAGCAGCCTTGCCACGGGCTTTTTTTTCCGCTTCCGGCAGATCGGATCTGCCGCGCCATTCCAGGTCGTCCTGCGGCAGTTCCTCCAGGAAGCGGCTGGGCTGGCAGTCGATCAGTTCCCCATAGCGTTTGCGCTGGCGGCAATAGCTGAGGGTGAGGGTTTTTTGGGCGCGGGTGATGCCGACATAGCACAACCTTCGTTCCTCTTCGATGTCGTCGGCGTCGATATTGTTCTGATGCGGTAACAGGCCTTCTTCCATCCCCACCAGATAAACGTGGGGGAATTCCAGGCCCTTGGCGGCGTGCAGGGTCATCAAGGCGACCCGGTCGCCGCTGTCGTCATCATGGGTGCGGTCGAGGATGTCCAGCAGCATCAATCTGGACACGGCGCTGCCGAGGGGATCTTCAGCGTTTTCCGCTTCTTCCAGCAGCCTGCCCAGCCATTCGACCAGTTCGCGCACGTTTTCCCACTTGCGTTCGGCTTGTTTGGGGTTGGAGGCCAAATCGTCCAGCCAGGCGCGGTATTCGATGGTATCGATCATTTCCTCGATCACCGCCTGGGTGTCTCCTCTTTTGGCCCGGTCGGCGGTGTCCACCAGCCATTCGCAGAAGTGGCGGAGTTTCTGTACGGCCCGTTCGTTGAGGTGCTGTTCCACCCCAAGTTCGAAGGCGGCGGCGAACAGGCTGATATGGCGGCGTTGGGCGTAAGCACCCAGCTTCTCCAGAGTCGAGGGGCCGATTTCGCGTTTGGGTGTGTTGACCACCCGTAGGAAAGCCACGTCATCGTCGGGATTGACCAGCAGCCGCAGATAGGCGATCAGATCCTTGACTTCGGCATAATTGAAGAAGGACTGGCCGCCGCTCAGAAAATAGGGGATCTTCTGTTCCCGCAGGGAACGCTCGAACAGGCGGGCCTGGTGATTGCTGCGGTAAAGGATGGCATAGTCCTGCCAGCGGGTGCGGTGGCGGAACTTGTGGTGGAGAATGTCGGCGGCGATCTGACGGGCTTCGGCGAACTCGTCCTCGTGACCCAGTACCCGGATCGGATCGCCATGGCCGTATTGGCTCCACAGCCGTTTCTCGAACACGTGGGGATTGTTGGCGATCAGCTGGTTGGCGGCCTTGAGAATCCGTCCGGTGGAGCGATAGTTCTGCTCCAGCTTGATGATTTCCAGCCGTGGGTGATCCTGCTTCAGCAGCGCCAGGTTCTCCGGCCGGGCGCCGCGCCAGGAATAGATCGACTGGTCGTCGTCACCCACCACGGTAAACCGGCCCAAGCGGCCCGTGAGCAGATTCAGCAGCCGGTATTGGGTGCGATTGGTGTCCTGGTATTCGTCCACCAGGAGATAACGCATCCGGTCGCGCCATTTTTCCAGAATTTCCGGATCCTTTTCGAACAGCCGCACCGGTCGCAGGATCAGGTCGTCGAAATCGACCGCGTTGTAGGCCTTGAGGCAGCGTTCGTATTCCCGGTAAAGCAGCGCGGCCGGAAGGGTTTCGGGATCGGCGGTGGAATGGGCCTCCTCCACACTGACCAGGGCGTTTTTCCAACTGCCGATCTGCCAGGCATATTGGGGCAGGTTGTCGGGGTTGAAGGTGAAATCGCTGTGGCCCAGGATTTCTTTCAGCAGTGTCAGGCGGTCATGGTCGTCGAGAATGGAGATTCCCGCCTTGTAGCCCAACGCCTTGTATTCGCGGTGCAGGATGTCCAGCCCCAGAGAATGGAAGGTGGAAACCGTCAGCCCCCTGATACGCTCGCGGTCCAGCAGTTGGCCGGCCCGTTCCTTCATTTCCCGCGCTGCCTTGTTGGTGAAGGTGAGGGCTGCGATGTGGCGGGCCGCCAGCCCCTGATCGATCAGATGGGCGATCTTGTGGGTGATGACCCGGGTCTTGCCACTGCCGGCCCCGGCGATCACCAGCACCGGGGTGTCGACGGTTTCGACCGCGGCCTTCTGTTGGGGGTTGAGGCTCATGTGTCGCGGGTTTCGATAAGTAATTCGGCTGTGTCGGGAAAGGCATCGACCAGCTTCCGGTCCATCGTGACGAGCCTGCACTTCAGCCCGTGGGCGAGGGCCACGAACTCACAGTCGTAGGCGGAACAGCGGCTTTGACCGGCCAGGGTCAAGACGTCCAGCGAGGGGACTTCGTATTCCCGTCCTTGGAACAGGGGTTCCATTTCATGCTGAATCGTCAACGCCTGGTCGAAGTTGATCAGTCTCTTGCGTAGATACAACGCCAGCACGTTGCGGAACTCGCTGCGCCAAAGGAGCGGAACGCACCACTTCGGATCGGAAAGATAACGGCGTTCCGCAGCGTCGGTATAGGGCGACGGCAGCGCCAGGTAAGCGATGAGGTTGGTGTCGGCGACGATCACGGGCGGCCGTCGTCGATGGCCTGGCGGATTTCTTCCGGCGTGACCGCATCCGGGGGCAAGTCGGGACGAATGCGCCGAAGTCGTCGCAACTGTTCCTCGGGGGAGAACGGCCGGGGTTCGAACAGGGTTTCCAGGCAATGAATCAGTTCGCCGTTGATGGACCGGTGATGTGCCTTGGCCGCGGCCTTGAGGCGTTCGTAGAGATTTTCGGGGATGTTCTTCAGGGTGATGGTGGCCATATTCGAGCTATCCGCAACCATAATGGTTGTATTATGGTGGAAAAGGGGGGGGGAGATCAATCATCAAAGCGGCGTCATTACCAAGCCGGGTCTGCGAGTACATGTGACCTCATGGGGTTTGATATTGACCTTAGGTGGTGGGATTCAGCGATTCGGTTCCGGGGTGATGGGAGGCTACCAAAACCACATAGTGCCAGCCTTGATTGCGTACTTGGGGCGTTAGATCGGTGTAGGAGTAGGAGTGGGATCGCCGCCAAAAAGGATCGTCAGGAGATATCGGATATCGATAGACTGCTACGACTTTCGCTTCGCCCAGAAATACTCGGTATTTTTGACTGAGTAAACCGATAGGTTGCCCACAGTGGACTATTTTCCCTTCTTGGATTTGCACAGAGTCACCCACTTGAACATGGTGGTGAATATAGTGCTGAATCTTGTCCCCCCTTCTCCGTGTCAAAGCAGCCCAACTGATGAATACCTCTTCCATGCTACCTGTCAGGACAGATGAAACTGCTGTTTGCGAGCCGGTAAAGCATAGTCTAGCCTGCCAGGCACGTTCACGTTCCCTCAGTGCATAACCTAAGCGGCTTTTCGTCCGGGTCATAGCGACATACCACAGCCGGGCCTCTTCCTCAGCTTCGCAGGTCGGAGGGCGGTGATTGCCTGTGAGCGGGAAAGGAGCAGAAGAGGGAACGATCAATACATCATCGAATTCCATGCCTTTGACCTTGTGGATAGTGGAAATGATGGCGTGGGCATCTTGGTGACCAAAACGATCCAAGTCCCCGGTGCGCATAGAGGCGAGCAGTTCACGAAGATCACCAACCTCGGGTTGTGTTTTCTCTTGTTTCAGCAGCTCGATCAATCGAGCTGCCGAGGGTTGGGGGGCAGCGTTGTCCCAGCTTTCCGGAAATTTCAACTTGTCATAGGCATCTCTGATCTCTGGTATGGCTTCGGTGAGGGAGGCATCAGCATCAAAGTTTGCCAACAGATCTTGCAGGGCCGCCAAGTGACGCAGGTGATCCAGGCGATAGGATTCGCTGCCTTGAATGCGCAACTTTGGTGCTTGCTGGCACAGTTGTGCGTGGAGATCGTAAGCCTCAGCATTGGTACGGCAGAGGACGGCAAGGGAACGGGAAGAACGCTGAGTTTCGGCCAGCCACTGGCAGGCCAGCTCAATGACGTTTGCACGGTTTTCAAGCTCGAGGATTTCCCCTAGGGGTGCTTCCGGCTTGGAGCGCAGCTGAATTCCGTGTTTACGGCGCTGTGATTGCAAAGCGTTTTCGATGAATGTCTGCGTGTGTTCGACGATTTTTTCGCTTGAACGGAAATTGACAGTTAGATGTTCAACATGGGGTGCATGATCCTGTTGAAAATGGTTGAAATATTCTGTACCGGTTTCATTTCGATCGCGATCCCAGCCTAAGATATCCTGGTCGTCATCGCCCACGACGGTAAGGGAAGCGCCTGCTGCTTGTTGAATGGTTGTCACGATCCGATAACGGTGGCGCTCCATGTCCTGAAACTCATCTACAAGCACCACCCGCACGCCGATGGCGGCTGCGTTACGAACAGCGGGGTTCTGTTCCAGCGCGTCAGCAAATCGCTCCAGCAGGGTATCGTCCACTGACTCACCCAAACAGCGCAGGGCATAGGCATGGAAGGTGTAGATGCGCAGACGGCGGACATAGCCACCGTAACCCAGCCGGGTGAACAGCTCGCGCACCCGCATGCGTAATTCGTGAACCACGGCCCGGTTGAAAGCCAAAACGAGAATATTTTCGGGTTGCAGTTTCTGTTCGTAGAGCAGATGGACGATACGCGCCAGCAGTACCGAGGTCTTGCCGGCGCCGGGGCCGGCGTCGATGAGCAGGTGGTGGTCGTAGGGGTGAGAGATGGCGCGCCATTGGGCCGGTTCGGGTGTATCCGGGGCACGATAGCGGTCGAACAGCTCATTGATCTGCTTGGCGCGGATTCGCTCCAGCAGTTGTTGCAACGGGTCTGACAGGGATCGAGTTTCGGCAATCTCAAGTAGCTTCTGTTCCAAAAAGTCTTGCAGGGCTCGGCCGTCTGCCTGGGAGAAGTAGCCTTTGATGAAATCTTCCTGGTGAGATTCAGGCAAATGGACGAACAGTTCCATGGCGTGGATGCGCTGTTCATCGAAATGGTGCAGGGCGTCAAGTTGGCGTTTGATGTCATCATGTGCTGAGCTGCTCCAGGGGTCGGTGGTTTTCAGGGCGATGAGGTAGGCGCGGCCCAGCAGGGTGTCCTGTGTGTTGAGCCACTGCAGCGATGCCAGTAGATGCAGAGCCTGTTCAAGCATGTGGAGGCCCTGCTCGGATGTTTCCAGCAGCTTGCTCAGGGATACTTGACAGTTACCGTTATTGTCTGGAGAAGGCAGGTGCTTGAAAATGGTTTCCGCGGTTTGCAAGAGGGTATCGATCCGTTGACGTGCTCCGTCCTTTTGGTTGGTTGCCAGTGACCCATAGGCTGCCAGCTGGCGATTGTCGTTGAGCCGCTGTTCGAAATTAACGCCAGTCTGGCGCAGCAGGTGGCGCAGGGCGGTGATTTCAACGCGTTCCAGTTTTTCGGCCAGTGTCGGGTCGTTGATCTGAACGGTGTCAGACGGGCGGGTACGTTCAAGGATGTCGTCCAAGGGTTGGGGGGAAAGACGAAGGGCCTGTATTGCGGCTTCGGCCCAACGCTGCAGATGCTGGAGGTGTTGGTGGCGGCGGGCATCTGCATCGAGCTGTCTGCCCAAATCCCCAAGGTGGAAATTAAGGGTACGGTCGATATCCAAGGCGCCTTGTTTCTGCAAGCGAATCAGCTCCTTGAGCAGGGCGTCGTGGGTTTGGAAATGGGTCTGAATCTGCGGATCTTGCAGGGCGTTACCGATCTGGAACAGACAGGATAAAGAAGCCTGGGGCTGGGGTGAGTTTCGTTGTCTGTCATCGGGGGAAGGGACATGCTCCGGTTGGGGAGTGCCGCCCAACAGAACCAGGGCGAAGCGCTGCACTGCCTTGGCAAGGCAGCTTAACCAGCTGGTTTCCTTTGGCTCGGATTTTTTTTGCGGTGGATGGGGAGCGGTTTGTTCAGAAAATTGCCCTAGCAAAAAGCGGGCTAGAACGTTATGTTCGGCTATGTCCTGCAGGATTTCAGGATGCAGGCGAAGCGGCAGTGAGTCCGGCAGGGTGGCTATTTCCGAGATCCGGCCTGCGCGTTCCAGCCAATAGAAGGCTTTCTGTAGTCTGGTGTCATCCTGGGAGATGTCCGGCAGACTGGCAGGAAGTAGGGCAAGAATCCCCTCTCCAGTTTCAAGGCGTGCTTCCAGCAGCCGTCGCCACACCTGTTCCAGCAAAGGCAGGTCGAGACGGTTGCGCTGCAACAGTTCCCGGGCCTGGGTGAGGTCTTCGGGACTGTGGATCAGGACCGCATCGAGACGCTCGAGGCCACTCTGTTTGCGGGTTTCCCCATCCCGTCCCATACGGCCTACTTCCTGGAGATAATCTTCCAGCATGGAGGGCGGCTGCAGGTGGATGAGCCAGTGGATGTGGCCGATATCCATGCCCATGCCAAAGGCCTTGGTGGCGACGAGGACGTCCAGTTTCCCGTCCCGGAAACGCTGGTAGGTGTCCTGACGGGCAGTGGCGGGGCAACCGGCATGGAAATAGTCCACCCTAAGTTGTTGTTGGTGTCTTTGCAGCAGTGCGCGGACCACCTCGGCCTGGCGGCGGGTACGGGTGAAGATCAGGGCGGCCGACCGGGTGCGCTGACGGGTGGCCTGCATTTTGCATAGCTGTTTGGCAATGACCTGCAGGCGGACGTCAAGGTCCCAGTCCTGCGGATTGCGTCCCCGTATACTTCCCTCGACAGCCACAGGGTGCAGTTGAATGAAGTCCCGGATGGGATGGTGGAATTGTTCAGGTACCCGCACACAGCGCTGATGGTCCAGACCGTGGCGGATCATTTGTTCGCCAGCGGCGGTGAGGGTGGCGGAGAAAAACAACAGTCGGCTTTTGTTGCCGTACTCCTCGACCGATCGGCGGAAGGCGCGCAGATAATCCGGCCGGAAGCCGTAACCCCACTGGTCGATGCAGTGGGCCTCGTCGAAGACGATGAATTCCAGTTGGTCGTCATCCCGAAGGCGGCAGGCCAAGGCTTCCTGGAAACGCTGGGACCGTAAACGTTCCGGGGTGATATAGAGCAGTCTCAGCTGACCGTCGAGCAGGCGTTGATAAACGTCGTTGATTTCGAACCAGGGACGGTCTGCGGACAAATAATCGACGGTCTCGAAGAACTGGCATTTCCGAAGATTGGCCACCTGATCCTGCATCAGCGCACGCAGCGGCGAGATGACCAAGGTCAGGCGGCGGTTGTGACTGCCCCGGAGCAGGGCGGGTACTTGAAACAGGATCGATTTGCCGCTTCCCGTCGGCAGGATGCCGATGACATGGCGGTCGTAGGGGAGGATGGCTTCTACAATGGGGCGTTGTTCCGGTTTGAATTTACGGTATCTCCAGTGACGATACAGAAAACTCTCATAGGTTTTGAGAGTGGAAGGGGGTGTCTGCCTTTGGGGGGGAGCCAACGGATGTAAGGCTTGGCGGGCCCGTTGTCTTTGGGCATCGTCCCAATGGTGGGTGGATTGACGGCTAGCGGTGGGAATAACTTCCAGCCGGGCATCGAGCAACACCAGGGAGCGCCCCGGACTGCCGGCGGGAATCCAGTGAGCCAGCCAATTCTTCCAGTGGTCGCGATACAGTTGGCTGGCGCGTTTCCGCCAGCGTGCGGAAGAATCCAGGCTGGGTTGTTCCAGGGTGACCGGATCGCGATCATCGGTATCACCGTCATCTTCATCGGCCGGGACGATGGTGTCGGATTCGGATGAGGTTGTAGGTTTCCGGTTTGTGTCGGGATGAAGACTCCACCAGCGATGGAGGGGAAGTTCGGCAATGGCGACGTGGGGGGACAGATTCAGATGTCCAGCCAGGTTAAGCCATTCAGTGAGTTCCTCCAGGCGTACCACTAATACCTGGTGGTGGGCTGCACTTTGGCGTAGGCGTTCCGCCCGGCCATGATAGGGTTGAAACACTCGTGTCCGCTCGGCCTCGGACCATGCGGCCTGAATGAGTTCAGCCATTTGGTGAGGCGCGCCTTCTGGCAACACCAGCAGTGTGGCCTTTTCTGTTTGCTTGGCGCGCCATGCAGCCAGACGCTCAAGTATATCCAGCCATACCGTTTGGGGGTTGGCGCCGTCGGGATAGGGCATCGGGTGGTCGGCCAGCCAAATCTGGATTTGGGGTTCAGGCGGGGGGGTACCGGTGGCTTGAACGGTGTCGATCATGAGTGGCCGAACTTGACGCCAGGCCCTTCTGGGGTCGAGTCGCTGAATGATAGGCAAGAATACCTGCCAGTCTCCAGATGCAGATCTACTGGCGTCTCCCCATTTTTTCACCTGATTCCCGCCAACAAGCCACCGGATTCGTTGAAAAGGTCGTCAATGGGAGGGTCAGTGATGCCAGGAGCGGGGTGTCGCCGCCACCAGTGGTAAAAGATG
>JALSIB010000051.1 GCA_026981855.1 Methylothermaceae bacterium
CCATCTTTTACCACTGGTGGCGGCGACACCCCGCTCCTGGCATCACTGACCCTCCCATTGACGACCTTTTCAACGAATCCGGTGGCTTGTTGGCGGGAATCAGGTGAAAAAATGGGGAGACGCCAGTCCCTGTTCTGGTTGCGGATGAATCCCGATCGGCCTACAATCTCACCTGCTCCGGTTCGTGACCAGGGTTGTGCGCTGCGGACCGCCCATGGCCGTCCCGTTTCTATTACTTCCATTCGTGCGTGCCAGCGGAGAAAAGGATGATGACAGATGACGATTCCAACCCATCTCCGGAAGAACGGGTGCCGGTGGCCGATCGTCTGACGGAAACTCCCGAAGAGCTGCCTTCGCGCCCGGTCGACCCAACCCGCTACGGGGATTGGGAGAAAAATGGCCGCTGCATAGACTTCCGGCCATGGTGACAGGTTCCAACCGTCCCCTTTCGCCCCACCTGCAGATCTACCGCTTGCCTTTGGCCGCGTTGCTGTCGATCACCCATCGGATCAGTGGGGTGGTGTTGAGTCTGGGGTTGATTCTGCTGATAGCGGCCCTGTTCTCGGTGGCGGGGAGCGGGGCTTTCTATTCCGCCATCCATGCCTTCCTGAACACGATCTTGGGTCAGGTTTTCCTGCTGTTGTGGCTGTTCGCCCTGTTTCTGCATTTCTGCCATGGAATCCGGCACCTGATCTGGGACACCGTCTCGGCTTTCGATCGCTCCACCCTGACACGCCACAGTCTCTGGGAATTGGGCCTCGCGGTGCTGTTGACGCTGATTTCCTGGATCATCGTGTGAAAGGGGGCGCCATGGAATTTCGCACCGCTCTGGGCAAGGCGATGGGTTTGGGTCCGGCCCGTTCCGGTACGCATCACTGGTGGATGCAACGAATCACGGCGGTTGCATTGATTCCCCTCACCCTGTGGCTGGTCTGGTTTCTCAGCCGCCTGGTGGCATTGGATCACCCGGCCATGCTTGCGTGGCTGGGTCGTCCCTGGAACAGCGCCATGCTGCTCGCCTACGTGTGCGCCGCCTGTTATCACGCCCAGCTGGGGCTGAGGGAAGTGATCGTGGACTACGTTCAGCAGCCGGCGGTCCGCACCCTCTTCCTGATCGGGGTATGGATGGTTCTGGCTTTTCTCGTCTTGCTGGCCTTCGTGTCCACGGTCAAGATTCTCGCCGGTGGCTGACCTGTCGGCGGGGAGGCTTCACGGCGAAACCAACGAACGGATCTCTCATGACCTCCATGCAACTTTCACGGTGCCGATATTGAACAGACAAGCCTATCCGGTGACCACCCATACCTATGACACCATCGTCGTCGGCGCGGGCGGGGCGGGCCTTCGGGCGACATTGGGGATGGCCGCCCGGGGGCTCAAGACCGCCTGTATCACCAAGGTATTCCCCACCCGCAGTCATACTGTGGCCGCCCAGGGCGGTATCAGCGCCGCTTTGGGGAACATGGGGGAAGATGACTGGCGCTGGCACATGTACGATACCGTCAAGGGGTCCGATTGGTTGGGGGATCAGGATGCCATCGAATACATGTGCCGTGAGGCCATTCCGGCGATCATCGAGCTGGAGCATTATGGCGTCCCTTTTTCCCGTACCCCGGAAGGAAAGATCTATCAGCGCGCCTTCGGCGGTATGACGACCCATTTCGGCGAAGGGGAGGCCAGGCGTACCTGCGCCGCGGCCGACAAGACCGGCCATGCGATCCTTCATACCCTGTATCAACAATCGATCAAGCATCACGCTGAATTCTTTATCGAGTACTTCGCGCTCGATCTGGTGATGGATGACCAGGGCGTCTGCCGTGGGGTGTTGGCATGGTGCCTGGAAGACGGCAGCCTGCACCTGTTTCGCGCCCACATGACCTTGCTTGCGACAGGCGGTTACGGAAGGGCCTATTTTTCCTGCACCTCGGCCCATACCTGTACCGGCGATGGCAATGCGATGGTGCTCAGGGCGGGATTGCCGCTCCAGGACATGGAATTCGTCCAGTTCCATCCAACCGGTATCTACGGGGTCGGTTGCCTGATCACGGAAGGGGTGCGGGGCGAGGGGGGCTATCTCACCAATGCCGAGGGGGAACGGTTCATGCCCCGTTACGCGCCCCATGCCAAGGATCTGGCTTCCAGGGATGTGGTCAGCCGCGCCATGACCATCGAGATTCGCGAGGGCAGGGGCGTGGGGCCGCACAAGGACCATCTGTTGCTCCATCTCGAACACCTGGACCCGAAGATCATCCACCAAAGACTGCCCGGAATCGCCGAAACCGCCAGAATATTCGCCGGGGTGGACGTCACCCGGCAGCCGATTCCGGTCATCCCCACCGCCCATTACAACATGGGGGGAATCCCCACCAACATCGACGGCGAGGTGGTCACCCTCAAGGGTGACGATCCGGAAACCACGGTTCCGGGGCTGATGGCGATTGGCGAGGCGGCCTGCGTCTCGGTTCACGGCGCCAACCGCCTGGGGTCCAACTCGTTGCTCGACATCGTGGTGTTCGGTCGGGCGGCGGCGATCCGCTGCGCCGAGATGGTCAAACCCCGCCGGCCCCACCGGCCTTTGCCAGGCGACATACTCGATCCGTTGCTGGAGCGTTTCGACAGACTCCGCCATGCCAGGGGCGCCCTGAAGGTGGCGGAAGTGCGCGAGCGCATGCAGCGCTGCATGCAGGACCACGCCGCGGTCTTTCGCACCGGCGAAGTCCTGGCCGAGGGCCTGTCCCGGCTCGAGGAGATCGCGGCTTCTTTCTCCGACATCGGGTTGGCGGATCATTCCCTCATTTGGAACACCGATCTGGTGGAAGCGCTGGAACTCTCCAATCTGCTGCCCCAGGCCCTGGCGACCCTGGCTGCGGCGGGCAACCGCAACGAGAGCCGGGGCGCCCACGCCCGGGAAGACTTTCCCCGGCGCGACGACCAAAACTGGCTCAAGCATACCCTGATCTGGCTCGATTCCGGCAAGCCGGCCAAGTTCGCCTACCGCCCCGTGCATATGAAGCCTTTGACGCCGGAAGTCGAGCCCATTCCGCCCAAGCCGAGAGTATATTGACATGGTTCAGTTCAACCTCCCGCCCCACTCCCGCATCAAGCCGGGCAAGACCTGGCCCGCCCCCGAGGACGCGAAGAATCTTCTGACCGTCAGGGTGTACCGTTGGGATCCGGAAGTCCCCGACAATCCCCGTCTCGACACGTTTCAGCTGGACCGGGACCGATGCGGCGCCATGGTGTTGGACGCGTTGATCCGGATCAAGAATCAAATCGACCCTTCCCTGACCTTCCGCCGCTCCTGTCGCGAAGGCGTGTGCGGTTCCTGCGCCATGAACATCAATGGCCGCAATGCCCTGGCATGCACCAAGGCCATCGAGGACTGCGGGGAAACCCTCACCATCCATCCCTTACCCCATCAGAGCGTGATCAAGGATCTGGTCACCGACATGACCCATTTCTATGCCCAGTACGCCTCCGTTCAACCTTGGCTCAAAACCCTCACCCCGGCCCCCGCCGATCGCGAGCGCCTGCAAAGTCCGGAGGAGCGGGCACTGCTCGACGATCTCTACGACTGCATTCTCTGCGCCTGCTGTTCCACCGCCTGTCCCAGTTACTGGTGGAACAGCGATCGCTATCTGGGACCGGCGGCGCTGCTCCAGGCCTGGCGCTGGATCGCCGACAGCCGCGACGAGGCCACCGGGGAACGCCTGGATTCCCTGGAGGATCCCTTCAAACTCTATCGCTGTCACACCATCATGAACTGCACCGACACCTGCCCCAAAGGGTTGAATCCCGCCAAGGCGATCGCCGAGATCAAGAAGCTGCTGGCCTTGCGGCGGGAATGACCGCGGACTTCGATCCCCACCAGCGGCTGGAGCGTCACGGCGATCTGTCGTATCCGGCATCGAATCCCCCCGGGGCTCCGCCGTGAAAACTGAAATGGCCAGGCTGCGTTGGCGATGCCGGCGTGGCATGCATGAACTGGACGTGTTGCTGGAAACCTGGCTGGAGGAATCCTACTTGCGGGCGCCTGAATCGCAGCGCCGGGCCTTCGCCAGATTGCTTGACCATCCCGACCCGCTCTTGTGGGCATGGTTGGTTCTGAGACAGCCGTGTCCTGATCCCGAGCTGGGGAGCCTCTGCCGGGCCATCGGCAAAATGCCGTGAACCTCCATCTGGGATTGTCCGGATCCCGCCTGGAACAATGGATCGTTTTGACATGCCATGGGCTTGGGGTCGTCGCCCTTTGGCTGAGTGGATTGCCGCCATGGTTGTCGATGGGCGCCACCCTGGCACTGGGTGTCACCGCGGTCTTGTCGTGGCGCCGCTCCGGCCGGCCTCGGTTGGCGCAAATTCTATACCGGGACGCATCCTGGACCCTGGTAGGGCCCAACCAGCAGCTCTGGAAGGGCAGATTGTTGCCCTCCACGCGGGTGGGGCGTTGGCTGACCGTGTTGCATTTCCGGCTGAACGACGGCCGCTTCATGGCCATTCCCGTCTGGCGCGACAGTCTCGGCCGTGAAGACTACCGCAAGTTGCAGGTGGTGTTGCGCTGGGTGGCCAAGGTCTGATCGCCTTCCTTAATTTTTAAGTCCCCTTTCTTGCTGGGAAAGGCGTTGGGGTGAGGGCTTGAGCGGGTGAAAGTGGGGGCATGTCTCCCTCACCGCCGGCCCCTCTCCCAAAGGGAGAGGGGGAACCGGTTCGTGCGATTGCCCTGGTAGCCCGGGTGGACTTGTTGCATTTCTAGCGAATTTATGTTACCGCGTCTGGCCAGAACCTATAACGGCGATCACCTGAAACGGGCTGTGGAGGATTTGCCGGTGGAGCCCTATTGAGGCCCGTATCGGAAGGGGTGATTCGACCTCATCGGCGATTGTCGGACAGGCGGTGGTACCTTTCCAAATCTTCCGGCCGGTCCAGATCCCACTGCATCGGCAACAGGGTGTGGCGCAAATGGTGCGAACGGATCCGGCTTAGCGTTTCCTGAAGCACCGTCGGGCCGCCCCAGGGGATATTCCGGAAAAGAGGAGCCAGGGGCCGGTTCACCCCGATGAGGACATAGCCGCCGTCCTCGGCGGGCGCGAGGACCACATCACGGCCTTTTTCCAGGGCCGCGAAGGCTTGCCGCAGTGTGTCGGGGGTGAGCGAGGGGCAGTCGCAGCCAATGAGCAGGGCGTGGTGGTGGCGGCAAAGCACCTCGCTCAGGGCGCGCAGCATCCTCTCACCCAGATCCCCGCCCCGTTGCGGCCGCAAAGTCAGGGAAAAACGCCGGGCGAGCGCCGGGAAGAAAGGGTGGCCGACATCGGGATGGCCGTACAGATAGACGTGCGCCGGTCGCAGCCTGTCCGCCAGCCTCAGGGTGTCCACGGTCAGCCTGGCGTGCAGGGCGGCGGCCCGGGCGGGGGACAGCGCTGTCGACAGCCGGGTCTTGACCTGCCCCGGCAGCGGCGCCTTGGCGAATACGATAATGGCGCGTGGATTCACCGGAACCGTCCCTGTCGGTAGAGGCGGTTCAGCCTCTCCGGGTCGGCGCCGAGAAAATATCGCAGCCGCAGCCACCACATGAGCGCGATGGTCCGGATCACGCCGAAATGCTCCCAGCGCCGCGCCGAAGTCCGGACCTTGCGGCGCAGGCAGGCAGGCCGTCCATGACGCCGCAGCCGCCGGCTCAGTTCAATGTCCTCCATCAACGGTTGCGGCGGGTATCCGCCCACCTGCTCGAACAGTTCCCGGGTGACGAAAATGGCCTGGTCGCCGGTGGCGATGCCGCTCAGGCGCGAACGCAGGTTCATGGAGGCCGCCACGACGGGCAGCAGCGGGTGACGCCCCGCCAGTTCGACATCGAACCGGCCCCAGCGCCAGCCGCTCTCCAGCGCCCGTTGGATGAGCGGAAAGGCATCGGGTGGCAGACGGGTGTCGGCATGGAGGAAGATCAGGACTTTCCCTCGGGCGATTCCGGCCCCGGCGTTCATTTGCAAGGCGCGCCCCCTCGGGGCGGTCAACACCCGGTCGGCCAAAGGGGCGGCCGCCTCTCGCGTGCCGTCCCCGCTGCCGCCGTCGGCGACGATGATTTCCAGCCATTGCCGTCGGCATTGCAACGGTTGGAGGCAGCCCCGGATGTTGGCCGCCTCGTTCAAGGTGGGAACGATGACGGAAAACCGGGGCATCTTCAGGTGTTTTCAGCCGGCCGGCGGCAACGCAGGGCGGTGCGGTTCGTCCCCGGTGGGTCGGTGAAGCGCCGGGCTAGCAACAGCCGCCGCCTTCCCCGCCGTGGCTGACCCCGCCCTTGGTTTCCGCCGGACTGCGCAGGGTGCCGGCGGGGGCGCACCAGGGCTTTCCGGGGCCGCCGGCGGCGGGGGCGAGGCCGACGAAGTCGTCCTTCATCGGTCCCCTCGTGAGGAAGCGGAAAGTGCGTGCACACACCGCCATGCGCCTGCCCCGGTAAAAAACGTGTCCTTCGTCGTCATACACTTTTTCGTATGGCCCTTTGTAGATCACCGCATGGCCGAAATCCATGCATTCGCCGCCCTCGGGTTTGACGGCGGTGACGGTGACCGCGCGGAACTCGATGCCTTCCACCTCCCGCCACGGTTCATCGCCCCATTTGTCCAGTTTCACCGCCACGAAGCCTGCGTCGGCGAATCCCTGCAGGAATTCGTCCTCTTGCAGCGCCCCCGAGATGCAACCGCTCCAAAGTTCCGGATCCTGTTTCAGGGACGAAGGCACCGGCTCGTCGCAGACGATGTCGGAGATGGCGATGCGCCCGCCCGGCCTGACCACCCGGAAGATTTCCCCGAACAACCGCCGCTTGTCCCCATCGTCCACCAGGTTGAGGACGCAGTTGGAGATCACCAGGTCCACCGATTCGTCGGCGATCAGGGGGCGCTCTTTTCTCTGCCGCGCCTGCCAGGCCTTCAGGGCCAGCAGATCCTCGTGGCGCCGGATGGGGTGTTCGGCCAGCCAGTGGTCGGTGGCTTCCACGTCCAGGGCCAGATCCTGGATCATGCCCTTGACGAAACGCACCCGGTCGCCGCCCAGCTTCCCGGCCATCTCCGGCTGATACTTGCGCGCCAGTGCCAGCATGGCGTCGTTCATGTCCACGCCGATCACTTGTCCCTTCTGCCCCACCAGCTGGGCCGCCATGTAGCAGATCTTCCCCGAGCCGGAACCCAGGTCCAGCACCACGTCGCCTTCGCGCACGTAGCGCGAAGGATCGCCGCAACCATAATCCTTCTCGACGATCTCCGGCGGCAGCAGCCGCAACAGGTCGCGGTCGTAGTCCACCGGGCAGCACAGGTCTTCCTGCCGCTCCCCGGCACCTGCGGCATAGCGTTCGAGTACGTGGGCTTCAACGCTCATGGGTTTTGTCTCCTTAAATTTGAAAGAAACGACAAATCGAGACGTTTCATTCTAATGCAGAAGCGGGCGTCATGGGGCCTTTTCCCCACCTCCGCCGCGCGCGAACCAAGCGGTCCGGAGAAGAAGACGGCTTGCCGCTTGCCTCATGCAGGTCCATGATACATGCCGGGGCAACCAGGGTATTGTCAAACGGGCTGAGTTCGGGTATCACTCGCCTGGGGGGAAATCAAAAATTGACGTTGAAGTTTTTCCAGGTTTCCCGGTCTCCGTGGAACCTTCCAGATAATTGGGTATTATCCGGGGAGGTCGGCAACTTATTGGGTGTCTGCCTGATGGCAGGAAGGCAGGGTGACAACGTATCGGCGGAGCCGCAGAGCGTTCCGTAGGGGGAGAAATCCATGAACCCCTATTCCGTACCGATTGCGGTCAGCGCCCTCCTGGTTCTGGCGCTGGAGGGCTTTATGTTGGCCCAGACCCGGGGCCGACGGGATGAGCGGGTTCGCTCTTTCCTCGTGTTCTGTACGCTCGTCTTTGGCTGGCTGGGAACGTACAGTGTGGCCTACAACCTGCCGGATCCGAACGCCGCCCTGGGTTGGATGCGTGTCGGATATGGCTGCGTCCTGTTTCTCTCTCCGACATCCCTTCGATTTGCCAGCCTCTTCGTCGGGAGAGACTGGCGGGCGACGCGCTGGATGATTCGCCTCGGCCATGCCAACGCACTTTTCTTTCTTGTCCTGATCCACTTTACAGACTTGTACATCGTCGGTACATACCACTATTACTTTGGATACTATCCGGCCGTCGACCCCGTCTTGTTCGGTGTGTTCTTCGCCCTGTTCATGGTGCCGGTGGTCTATGCAGAGAGGATGTTGTTTCTGGAGTGGAGGCGGAGACGGTTTCTCGACCGCCAAGGCTTTGAGGATGCTGAGGGCGATCGGATCCTCCTGGTGCTCGTGGCCTATTTCTGCGTCAGCCTGGGGTGTTTCGATTTTCTGCCCAATTTGGGTATCGAGGTCTTTCCGTATGGGTTCGTCGGAGTCCTGGGGTTTGTCGTCATCATCGTGTACACGATTCTGCGGTACAGTCTTTATGACATCCAGGTCTTCGTCACCAGAGCCAGTATTTTTCTGGTCGTCTATTTCGTCGCCCTGGGCATGCCGGTGTGGATCAGCATATTCGGCAGGGCCTGGCTGGAGTCCATGCTCGGCGACTCCTGGTGGGCGGTGCCCCTGGCACTGAGCACGGTGCTTGCCAGTGCTTCTTCGCTCATCATCGTGCGGTTCTGGCATGCGACGGAGGTGCGTTTGCGGCGGCAGCTCGAACTCAAGGAGAGGGAGGCCACGACCGACGGCCTGACGGGGCTGCTGATCCGGAAAGCGTTCTTCCGAAGGGTAAAGGATCTTCTGAGCCGCTTGCATCGGGCCGGTACGGGCGGGAGTCTGATGATGATCGACCTGGATCACTTCAAGCAGAAGAACGACAGCTACGGCCACCTGGTCGGTGATGCCGTGCTCGCCGAGACGGCGAGACGGTTACGGGTGGCCCTCCGCGGCCACGATCTGATCGGGCGATATGGAGGGGAGGAGTTCGTCGCCTTCCTGCCGGAGATCGAGGGCCCGCCGGCCAGATTCGTCGCCGAGCGGGTACTGGAGGCCGTCGGCGGGGCCCCGATCCCGACATCGGCCGGCGGACTGTCGCAAACGGTGAGCATAGGACTGGCCACATTCCCCAAAGACGGGGCCGGGCTCGACCAACTCATCCAGAGGGCGGATGAGGCGCTCTATGCAGCGAAGGCCGGAGGGAGGAATCAGGTCGTTGTCCGCTGACAGGAAGGACTTGGAGGGTATCTGGCTCTATGAAGTTGGAAGGCGACTCCCCAACGTGGGGAGTCGCTTTCCAGGTCCCTCAGGGCCAGGGCGGGGGCCGGGCCCGAACCCAAGCGCCAGCCGGAGTCGGGGAGGGTGCACCTGCCGTTATCGAACGACACGGGGGTTGAAAGGCCGTCACTGGTATCCAGGACCCAGGTCGTCGACCCAGTAGTCGATGACTTGATATCTTCTTCCCTTGCGATCTTTGATCCAGCGCAGGAACATTCCGTATGTGTATCTGTATTGCTCCCATTGCTTATTTGCAATGTCACCCACCGCACCCTCGTAGACAGTACTGTTGCCGACGCTGACGGTGTAGACGGCGCTGCGGCTGATTCCGTCACTGCCCCCCCCGCCCAGGCCGAGTATTTCGAATTCGCCGGCATATTCTATGTTTTGGGTGAGTTCGAATTCGCTGGCTTCCTCCATGGAGAGTTCGAGGCTCAAGGCTATGAAGCCACCGCCCATGCCCACCCTCGCATCACCGATGTCCAAGAACCGGCCTCGTCGTTGTGTACCATACCGATCGGCAATGGCAGCCTTGTCGCTTTCCGACATATAGCTGGAAACATCGCCCGGCGTGTGTCTGAAGATGTGGATTTCATCCGACGGATCCGTGACGCTCTCGTTGAACTTCTTGAGGGACCACTTGTAGATGTGGATCTTCGAAGGCACATTGAAGTAGATGTGTTCGCCGATGCGATCCGGATCCTTCGTGGCGGCGACGATCTCGTATTCATAGGACTCTTGCTCCGTGGCCTGGAAAACGACCATGTCATTCTCTGAGTCGCCCGCGAATGCCTGTGTCCATTTCGCTATCCGCATGGTGGTGTGGCTTTCCTCGAGGATACGCGCGAGGGTCTCGGAGGCCGAGGCGCTCCCGATACCGAAGATCACTTCATCGAGGACACCGGGTGTACCGGCCGAGACGGTCAATGAGGAGGATGTGCCGTAGCCCCTCCCAACTCCGCCCGAGACCCACCTGCTGACCTCGATGGTGGTGCCCGTCAAGGTGTAGTTCTGGCTGATGCCGGCTTGGGTGGGAGGCGCCGCCGCCACAAAGAGGATCCTCGGCTCGGACACGGTCAATTCTTTATTCCCGGTGTATTTCAGGGTCAGGTCGTCCCCGTCGAAGTCCGCGCCCAGGAAGGCCAAAGGCGGTGGGGTAAGGTAACCGTATTGCATCGTCTCCACGGGCAGCGGTGTGCTCTTGACCACGTAGGCACCCTGTACGCACTCCGATAAACCACTGCTATTCTCCTGGTAGGCGGCACATTGGAAGTCGACATGGATCTCGCGCCGCGACAAGGGGTTGAATTTGATGTCGTTCCCGTCGACGGGATCGAGCCTCCCCAGGATCACTTCATCGGCGCCGTCGCGGTCGTTGTCGAGGATCGCCATGGCGCAGCGGCTCTTATGGGTGGTTGTGCTGTCGCCTTCGAAGATCGTCACGTTTGGGTTGTCAAACTGAAACGCCCCCTCGGGGAGGGCGTCGTTGAAGGCGAACATGTCGAGACGGCAGGCCTGATTGATGCCGTAGGAGTCCCAGTCCCGCAGGGTGGAGACGATTTCGTCCCGGCCGTCGAAGTTGAGATCGGCGCGCGCCAGCAGCCACAATTCGTCGTCGTAGGGTGACTGGGCCGCTTGCAGACCCGATCGCCTGATGGTCGTCTTGACAGTCAGAGTTCCCTTTGGTGGTATCTGGAAATCCAAGACCTGCATGAAAATCTCGCGGCCGCCGCCGTAGTTGTCCCGGCGGATTGCCGCCGCCACCGCTTCAGGCTGGCCATCGCCGTCGATGTCTGCGGCGACAGCGCCTATTTCCTCGATAGCGTAGTTGCCGTCGTCTAATATCCCTGACGCCAGCTGGGCGTTCGCCGCCAGTACATCGAATCGCTCCGCTGTAGCGTTCCAGCCCAAAATGGCGCCCCAAACCGGATTCCCGGCGCCCCAAACCGGATTTTCGGAACTACTATGGCCGAGGAGGAACAGTTCAGGTTTGTTGTCTTTGTCGAAATCGGCGACAGCCACGGCGATACCTTTCATGTCTTCTGCCCAGCTGCGGTGAAGGACTGAGGCGCTGGGAAGGATCATCTCGCTTCGGCCGTCCCAGTGGTAGGCGGCGGCACAGCCGTGGGAGATGTTGTTGTGGTCCACACAGAATCCGTACACGATCACCTCGTCGGCCCCGTCCCCGTCGAGGTCGCCCGCGGTCAGGCGGCCGCGTTCGACCCACATGTCATCACCGCCGATAGTGGCCACGGGGATGATCTTCTTCAGCACGGGCAGGCTGTCAAGGCTCACGCCGTACACCTCCAGAACCAGCCCGTCCCCGGCCCTGTCGCGCAGGATGATCAGTTCCTCGCCACCAACGCCGTCCACGTTGGCGTGCCCGGTGGCCCTGTAGGATGTGGCGGGTGCCCCACCCATGGGCGGCAGGGAGTTTGGGAATTTCCCGCCCTCCTTGTCGTCCTCGATGAAGCCGCCGGCGTTGATGTTCAGCACCAGCAGTTCCTCCGATCTTAGCGTTGTAGTTCTCTTCCGGAGCAGTGGATGCCAACCGGCGGGCTTGTCTTCGAGTCTGGAACGACCTGGGACGCCGCCGTAAAAAGACAGGAAGGCTTCCTTTCGATAGGGGGTGGCCTCACCGTAGGGCGATCCATCAGGGACAAAGGCTGCCACCACCGTCTGGTTCGCGTTGGCCGTGAAAGTGTAAGTCGGGTCGGTGGAGACCTCGTTGCCGTTTATGCTCCAGTTGATGAACATGAAGCCTTGATTCGGCGTGGCGGTGAGGGTCACGGTGCTGCCCTGGGTGTAGTTTCCGGCGCCGTTGACGCTGCCGCCGCCCATGGGGATCACGTTGCTGGAGATGGTGACCGGCGGCACTTGGCAACGGGAAAGGGTGCAGGACAGCGTGCACGCGCGGGCGTCCTTCACGGTGATCTTGCTGTCCCCGTCGGCGTCGCGGGGATCGCCGGGGCCGGACGCCGGCTGGTTTCGGGCGCTCAGGATCAATTGGATGTCGTTCCTGTCGATATCGTCGTCCCCGTCCACATGGCATTTGGGGCGAAATAAACAGATGCCGCCCGGGCATGATTCCGCGGCATACGGAGGGGAGGCCGCGAAAAGCGGCAGCAGCCATAGAAACAAGACCAGCGGGCCCACGCGTTTCGGTCCGCCGTTTTTCAAGAACTGTAGAATGTTCATGGGTGTCCTCCTTCTCAGCATTCGGTTGTTTGACGAGCGCGGATCGCCCCCTTGCCGGGACGGTTCCCGATCATCCCCAGGCCGGTGAGCACCAGCGCCAAGGTCGCCGGTTCGGGCACGCCGCCGGCGGGGGACGCCTGGCGGCTCAGGATGGCTCCGTTGAGGGCGGTCACGGAAAGCGGATTACTCGAGCTCGATCCGTCCACCAGGGACAGGTTGAGGGGAGAGATTTGCACGGCAGTGCTCTGCCCCGGCGCCAGACCCGCCGTCACGGTGAAATCCAGGGTGGCGAGGACGAAGCTGTCGGCCTGCAGGGCATCCAGATCGGCCGGCGACAGCAGGCTGACCTCCGTCAGATCGATGAGGCCGGCGGCGGTAGTGGTGGAGTCCAGCGCTTCAAACAGGCTTACATCCCCCAACGAACTCCCCAGGGTGTAGCCGGTGAAGTTCAGGCTGGTGAAGTCGTACGTCACGTTGACCTCGAAAGCGCCCAGTGACGGGGCGGCGCCGTTGCCCAGGCCGGAGACGGTCAGGTCGAGCGTGACGCTGTCGCCGGGATTGGCGGTGAAAACGGCGGGCTCCAGAGAAAGCACGACCGCCCGCCCCTCGGCGGCCACCGTGAGCATGGCGGTCAACAACGCGGTGCCCAACAGACGTTTGCGGCGGGTCGAGGCCGCACTTCCATGAGATCGAAAACGAATGGATGTCATTTTTGTTACCTCCGGGTTTTGTTATCTCTGAATTGGGATCGCCCCCCCTCCGATTGAAATATGTCGCCCTCCTGCCGCCGCGACCGGATCCTGGATCGGCGGTGGCGGGGAAATCTTAGGGAAAAGGGGGTAACACCCCGGTAACACGGCTTGAAAAAACCAGCCGCGGGGGGCAAGAGCGGAGGAACGCCGGTCAGCGGGAAGGCAGGGACTCGAACAGCGCCCGGGTTTCCGGGCCGGGGGGCGTGCCCAGGCGGTCGCGGAGCTTGTGCCGGCATCGATGATAGACGCGCGCCGCCTCGCCGTATCGTCCCAGCTGGCAGTGGGCATGCATCAGTCCCTGATAGAAGGGCTCGTGCAGTTCGTCGATCTCCAGGCCGCGCAGGCACCAATCGATAAGGTCGCGCCAACGGCCGGCGTCGGCGAGGTGTTCCTGCAACCGCCCGTGGTGGCGCAGGATTTCGGCGCGCAGGCGTTCCCGGCGCTCCAGCAGCCACCAGGCATCCTCCTCGTCGCGGAGGAAATCGCCCCGGTACAGCTTCAGCAGGCGGATCAGCGCTTCCGGCCCGTCACCGTCCGGCCCCTGTTCGAGCGCCCAGATATCGACCCAGCAATGTTGCGGATCCAGGCTCAGGCGGCCGTTCCGGTGCCTGACGACATGGTTTCCACCCAGCAGGCGGCGCAGCCGCTGCAGGTTGGTGATCAGGGCGCGGTGGGCGGCGGGGCCTTCGGCATCGGGCCAGAGAATGTCCTCGACCCGGCTGTCGGCCACATCCCGCCCCCCGAGGGCGAGAAGCACCCGAAGCAGTTTCAGGGGTTTGTTGTGGGCCGGCAGCGGTGACACCCGCCGCCCCTGGACGCGCAGTTCGAATCCGCCCAGGGCGCGAATGTGGACGGCGAGGGGCCAGGCGGGCGGCAACCGCACCCCCGGCGGGGGAAGCAGGGCGTTCCAGTGGATGAGCCGGCGCGCGTAGGCGGTTTCGATTCCGTTTTCCAGGGCGAGGGCGCACATTTCGGCGAGCAGCCGCCGGTCCATCCCCGGGCTGACCCGCAGCGCCATTTCCCGCCCGCAGGCCAGGGCCGGGCGCAGCCGGCGCAATGCGTCCTCCCGTCGTCCCTGGCGCCGGGCGATCCAGGCTTCCAGCAGCCCCAGATGGAACACCCCGACGTGGCGTGCATGGATGGCCGCAGCCAGCGCCCGGGTATCGGCGATCGCCCGGTGCGCCGCGTCGAACCGCGCCAGCCTGGCCAGGGTCAGGCAGTGCACGGCGCGGCTGAGCAACTCGAAGTGGGGGGTGTGGAGTACCCGGACGAGCTCGCATGCGGTCTCGGCGTGCTGGTGGGCCAGTTCTGCGTCCTGGCGCAGAAGGGCCAGCCATGCCGCCAGCAGGTGGTAGTGGGCCTGTTCGTTGCGGAATCCGGGGCGGACATGGGCATGGAACCGCTGCAGCAACGTTTCCGCCGCCTGGAGCGCCCCCCGCGTGAGGTGGTAGAAGATCGCCGCCGACAGCAGCCACAAGCGGCCGACATGGACACCGCGCGTTTCCATCATCCGCAGCGCTTCGCCGATGACGGCGTCAGTGCCGCCGGTATCCGCCGTCACCCAGCGCCGGGTGATTTCCACCAGGTAAGCGATGAGACGCGCCAGCGGTGGGGTTTCTTCCGACACCGCGTACTTGTACAGGTCGTCCGCGAGCAGGCGCAGCCTGGCGGGCTGGGGGTGCCAAGTGTAGTACATGGCCAGGTGCGATGCGCTCATGCAGCGCACGGTGTCGTCGGGAATGGCGGAAACCATCCGTTCCAGCCGCCGGGCCCGGGCCCGCCACCCGTCGGCGTCGGTCTGCTCCGGACAGGCCAGAAACCCCATGTTGAAGGCGGTGAATTCGAGCCGGAGGGCGGCTTCCGGGGTGGGGCACGGCTCCCCCCGCTGCCGTAGCCGTTCCATGACATCCAGCCAGCGGGGAACGTCGCCTAGACTGTCGTTGCCGTACATGATGCTGTCGAAGATACCCGTCAGGCTGAGACAGACGCCAGTGGCGTCGCCCCGCTCGTCGAACGCGTGGAAGGCGGTTTCGAAGTGGCGGCCCGCCTGCCGTGGCTCGAACAACAGGGAGGCGTTGCCATGCCAGTAGGCCAGCCAGGGTTCCCGTTCGGCCCGGCCCGGAGGCAGCCTGTCCAGCCATTGGCGCAGCGGTTCGACCCGCCCCTGTTCCCACAGGGCGGGCGCGTTTTCCACGATGAGCCGCGCCAGCTCGGGCCAGCGGCGGGTTTCGGCGTACAGTCGCGCGGCCGTGGCGAGATCGCCCTCCCTGGCAAGGATCGCGGCCGTCTCGCTCTTGATGGCGCGCAAGGCGTCCGGGGTCAGGGTTCGTTCCGCCTCCGTCTGCAGAAAGCCGCGCAGCAAGGGGTGATAACGGTACACCGGTCTTGGGCCGCCGCTGCCGGTGACGAACATCTGGTTCCGTTCCAGGTTGTCCAGAATCGTTTCCGCCTCTTCGTTTCCGCTGAGTGAACGCGCGGTTTCGGGGCGCACGGGGTCGAGCCAGGCGGTTTTCAGCAGGAAGGCAAGCGTTTCCGGGGCGAGCCGGTGGAACAGCTCCGCGGCGAAATAATCGTCGAAGTGTTGCCGGGAGAGGCTTTCGGCCACAGCCGCCGGCAGCGGGGAACCGGCATCGAGCGGGCCGTTCCGGCGGCGGTAATTGAGCAGCAGCACCAGGCCTGCCATCCAGCCTTGGGCGGCATTTTGCAAGCGGTGTATGGCCTCTTCGGAGAGCGCCTGTCCGCCGGACAAGAAGGTGATGACCTCCCGGCTTTCCGCCGGGGTCAACTGGAGTCTGTCCCATCCCAGTTGCGCCATCCTGCCGTTGGCCATCATCCGGGCGAACGGGGGCGGCGGCAGGCAGCGGCCGGTGACGATGACCCGGGCGCCCGGGGGCGCTTCCTCCAGCCCGTGCCGCAAGGCCTCGTTGAAGGCCCGGGCTTCGTGCAGCACTTCGATGTTGTCCAGCACCAGCACGGCCGGCGGTTGGAGGGTGGCGAACAGTTTACGGAAAAAGTGACGCGAGAAGGCCGGTACGCCCAGCCGGTATTCCGGGGTCAGCAGCGGCAGAATCCGTTTTCGCGCCCCGGTCAGCCGTTTGAGCCCCTCCCCGAGATAGTAGAAAAAGGAAGCGAGGTCGCCATCGCCCGGGTCGACATGGAACCACAGCGGTGTAATCCCTCGCCTCGCCAGATAGTCGGCGACCAGGGTGGTTTTCCCCGCGCCGGCCGGCGCCGAGAGCCAGAGCACGGAGCAAGTGTTCAGTGCGTCCAGTTCGTCGAACAGCCTGGAGCGTGGATAGATGCGTTTCAGGGTGGGCGGCGTCAGCTTGGCGAGCGGGAGCGTCATGATTCCTGTATCGTGGTCACCGGGTCGGGAATGAGGTGTCGTCGCCATTTTACCTTTCTTCATCCGGGCCGGGGCCCGGATCGAAAAGGAAAATCACAGCGCCAGCCGCACGCCGGCCGTGACCCCGCGCCCCGCTGCCGGCGCGATGGCGCGCAGGTAGGAGGTGGAGTGGCGGACGGTCTGGTCGAGCAGGTTGGTGAGGCGGGTGAACAGGCTGATCCGGCTGTGGTCTCCCACATTGAAGGTGTATTCCCCGCCGAGATCCAGCAGCACGTAACCCGGGGTGGAGACCTCGTGCTTTCCCGGATGATGCTGGGGTTCGGCCCGGGTCAGACGCAGATCCAGATTCAGTACGCCGCTCGTGAAATCCAGCGCCAACCCGTAGCGAAGCGGCGGCATCCTGGGGACGTCGCCCCCCGCGCTGAAACGTCCCCGGGTGTAGTCGCTGAAAAGTTCGAGTGTCAGGTCGCCATCACCGCTTTCCCGCAGCGGGAATTCGAGCCGGGCCTCGTAGCCGGTGAAAACGACGTTTTTCTGGCGGGCGCGGAAGACGGGAAGGCCCGATTCGGGATCGCTCATGCCGGCGTTCTGAAAGAAAATGTAATCGTTGACCCAATAGTGGAACAGATCGATCTCGGCCGAAAACAGCGGCCGGTCGAGCCGGTAGCCGAGTTGAAGCTGGAAGGACTGTTCGGGGTCCAGCCGGGGATCGCCGATTTCGAACGACCGGGTGGCCTGGTGGATGCCGAAGACATAGAGTTCCTGCGGGGCCGGCGCCCGCTGGGTGGCGGTCAGGGACAGTTCCAGCCGGTGGCCGCCCCGGTTCCAGCCGGCGGCGATGGCGCCGCTGACAGGCAGATCCCGTCTCAGGGGAAACCCTTCCGCCTGGATTCTCCGGTGCTCCAGCCGGCCCCCCAGGGTGAGGGTCAGCGCCTTGAGGGGAATCTGTTCCTCGACGAACAGGGCATAGGCTTCGCTTTCCGTCTGCGGCAGGATGGCTTCGTCGCCCTCGGCCGACAGCTTTCCCCAATGAGACTGGAAGCCGAGATGACCCGGGATGCCCAGCAGCGAATGGCTCAGTTCCAGCCGGCTTTCGATGGCCTTGTGGCACCACAGGGTGCCGCGCCGGCCGTTCTCGAACTCCACATGGCGGTAGTCGTTGATGTTGATACCGGCTTCCAGCGCTTCGAAACGGGGTACCCGGGGGAACCACTGGGCGCGCAAGTCGCGGCGGGTCTGCTTGAGGTCGATCCTGACCTTTTCACCGTCGGCGGTGAGAATGCCGTAGTCGTTTTCCAGCCTTTCTGTGGCGGCGCCGGCGAACCCCTGTTCACCGACCCATGAAATCCCGGCGCTACCGCTTCGGGTCCTCCCGGAAGTGTTTTCCAGTTTTCCCCGCCCCGTCGCAAGATCGCCGTTGTCACGCCTCATTCCCTCCAGATGCAAGGCCAGGGGGCCGGCTCCCAGATTCAGCAGGGCCTTGCCGGTGTGGCCGTCCGAAGGGGAGTCGTAGTGGTATTCTCCGCCGGGTTCGATGGGATGGTCGGGCAGGCGGCGGGGAATGCGCCCATCTATCACGTTGACCATGCCGCCGATGATCCCGCTTCCGTAGCGAAGGGTGTCGGGGCCGCGCAGAACCTCGATCCGTTCCAGCGACAGGATTTCCACCCCGAGGGCATGATCGGGGCTGACCGAGGACAGATCGTTGGTTCCCAGGGAATTTCGCATCACCTTGACCCGTGGGCCCGCCTGGCCGCGGATGACCGGCTGGCCCACGGCGGGACCGAAGGAGCGGTTGCTGAAACCGGGAAGCTGTTCCAGAGCCTCGCCCAGGGTGCGTTGCGGCCGCCTGGCGAGCGCCTGCCGGCCGATTCCGTCCGCCACCTCGGGGGCGACGATTTGCAGAGGCGCCAGCTCGGTGACCGGCTCCTGGGCCAGGAGCGTGCCGGTAAACAGCAGTGGAAGAAATTTTGATGGCATCGGGCGTGATCCATTCTTGTTTGGATATTATGTTATATCGTAACAATTGTGGGGTCGACAAAAACTCATCCGCGCCTTTTCGCGCAGTGAGCACAGGTGCCGATCAGCTCGATGGTCTGGTGCTCCGGCTGGAATCCGGCTTCTTCGGCTTCCCCGGCCAGGGCGCGCATGACTTCGGGAGCGGGGTGTTCCTCGACATCGCCGCAAAGGCGGCAGATGAAGAGCAGGGATGGATGGCGGTTGCCGCTCCGGTTGCAGCCGATGAAGGCGTTGAGGCTCTCCACCCGGTGAATCAGCCCCTGCTCTGCGAGGAAATCGAGCGCCCGGTACACGGTGGGAGGCTTGGCGGCCTTGCGGGCGTCACCGAGCGATTCGAGCAGGTCGTAGGCCTTGACGGCGCGATGGTCCGCCCAGACCAGCTCCAGCACTTTTTTGCGCAGCGGCGTCAGCCTGACCCCGCGTTCCCTGCACAGGCGTTCTGCGGTATGTAAAGCGTTTTCGATACAGCGTTGGTGGTCGTGGGTGGATGGTTGCATGGAAGTAACCGTTAACGATGGTCTGCCAAGAGTTTTTCATTTCCGGGGGGAAATGTCGAGGACCGGATAGGGGGTTGCGGGCGCGAATCGGACGGGTGCAATATTCAGCCCGGGGGATTAAGATTCATCGGACCGGAACAAGGCGGATTCTCCATGACCGACGAAGCCGAATACAAGGCCCTCGACAGCATTCATGCTTATCACCGGCGTACCAAACATCATTTTGAGCGGTATGCGCCGGGGCCCGGTTACCTGGACTGGTCCACCCAACCCGAGCCTTTCCGTTTCTACCAGGGCGCTCCGCTCTTTCCGCTTTGCCGCAGGGAACCCGCCCGGGCGGAGCCGCCCTGGTACGACGAACTGTATGGCCGTGTGCCGCCTTCCCCCGTGAATCCGGAAACCGTTTCTTGGCTCCTGTTTCACGGTTTCGCCCTGTCCGCCTGGAAGGCGGCTGGAGGATCGCGCTGGTCGCTGCGGTGCGATCCATCCAGTGGCAATCTCCATCCCACGGAGGTTTATCTGTTGTCGGGGCCTGTCCCGGGACTGACGGAAACGCCTTCCCTGACCCATTACAATCCCTGGTTTCACGGGCTGGAGCTTCGTGGTGAACTTCCCAGTGATCTTTGGCGCCGGATCGTGTCGCCGCTGCCGCCCGAGGTGCTATGGGTGGGTTTTACTTCGATTCATTGGCGGGAGAGCTGGAAGTACGGCGAACGGGCGCTGCGTTACTGCCTGCTGGACTTGGGACATGCCTTCGCGGCCCTGGTCTACGGCGCCGCCTGTCTGGGTTGGAAATGTGCGCTGCTGCCGGAGGTGGAAACCGGCGGGCTGGCAAGCCTGTTGGGCGTGGCGGGCCAGCAGGGGCCCGAAGCCGAGCATCCAGACTGCCTGGTGGCGGTGTTTCCGGGTGGCGAGGTGGACTGGCGGGCGGTGGCAGGCTGGCGTCTGAAGGATGGGACGGACAAGCAAATGGAACAAACGCTGCGTCGGGATCCACCCAACCGCCTCAGCCCCGCTCACCGGCCGTGGCCGGTCATCGAGCACGGCGCCCGGGCACTGCATTGCCGGCGAATCGGTGTGGCACCGGCCTCGGATCAAAAATTCGAAATATCCGATGAGCCGCGACCCATCGGGGGCCGCTGGCTGATACGCCACCGCCGCAGCGTTCAGACCATGGATGGGGTGACTGAAATGCCCTGGGCCGATTTCAGCCGGCTGTTGCGCCGTTTGTCCCAGACCGGCCTTCCCACCTCGGGTCTTGGCCGGGAACCTGCCGTCCACCTGGGTCTCTTCGTCCACCGGGTCGAGGGTTTGGCTCCCGGCCTTTACTTTTTGGCCCGTTCGGAAAGCGGGTTGGCCCGATTCAGGGAGGTGAGCAGTGAGGACTGGGCGTGGCTCCAGATCGACCGGGAACTTCCCTTTTACCTGCTGCGAGAAGGCGATGCCAGGGCCGTTGCCAAGGCCCTGAGCTGTCACCAGGACATCGCCTCGGATGGGGCATTCGCAGTGTCGATGCTGGCCGAATTCGAACCGGGGCTGCGGCGGTCGGTGTGGGAATATGTCCGTCTCCACATGGAGGCCGGTGCCTTGGGGCAGTTGCTTTACTTGGAGGCCGAGGCGGCGGGACTGCGCGGCACCGGGATCGGCTGTTTCTTCGACGATCCGGTTCACGAGTTGTTCGGGTTGGAAGATCTGACCTTCCAGGTGCTCTACCATTTCACTGTCGGCGGTGGTCTGGAGGATACGCGGCTGACGACATTGGGCGCCTATCATCATCTGGATTGAAAAGTGAAAGCACCGGTGGTCATTGTCGGCATGGGGGAACTAGGCGGGGAATTCGCCAAGGGCTTTCTTCGCTGCGGGTATCCTGTCGTCCCCGTTCTGCGCGGAATGAGCCTGGAGCAAACGGCTGGTGAGGTTCCAGCGCCGGTACTGGTGGTGGTGACCGTGGCCGAGAGCGATCTGCATGCGGTCCTGGCCGGACTGCCGGAGAACTGGCGGGACCGGGTGGCCTTGGTGCAGAACGAACTGACCCCCGCCGACTGGCAAAGACACGGGCTGGACGAGGTGACGGTGGCGGTGGTGTGGTTCGAGAAAAAACCGGACCGGCCCCTGACCGATATTCTTTTCACCCCGATCCATGGTTCAAGGGCCATGCCGCTTATCGAGGCGCTCGGAAAACTGGGGGTGGAAACCCGGCTTCTGACTGGCGAGGATGAACTGATCTTTGAGCTGGCGCGCAAGAGCCTCTATATTTTGACCTTGAATATCACCGCTCTGGAGGTGGACGCAAGCGCGGGGCAGATCTGGCGCCGGCACCGGAAACTGGCGCGGTTGGTGGCCATGGAGGTGATGCAGGTGCTGGAGCTGCGATTCGCCAGGTCGCTGCCAAAGGAAGCCCTGATCGACGCCATGTCGGAGGGGATAGACGACTTTCCCGACCGTCCGGCGCGGGGGCGGCGCGCCAGGCAGCGTCTGGAACGGATCGTAGGGGAGGCCATGAGTGCGGGTTTGAAGGTGCCGACCCTGGAAAGGATCGCCCGGCAAGTTCAGTCAGCCCCGTCGTGATTGCGGCGTCGAAGCGCAGCCATCCGGCTTTCGTGTGGTTCGGGTGTGATCGGGCAGCAGCCACGACAGCTCTTGTTGATTCGGTTTACCCGTCCAAGCAGGTGTTCGGCTTACAATAGTTTTTTTCAACGATATAGTGGGGGAGCCTTCTGTGACAGACAGACGTTTTCATCTTCATCATGTCAGCCTGCTGGTATCCGATACCCAGCGGGCGCTGGACTTTTATTGCGGTGTGCTGGGCATGGAACGGACCGATCGCCCGGATTTGCCTTTTCCGGGGGCGTGGCTGCAGATCGCCGAGCATCAGCAGATTCATCTGTTGGAACTTCCCAGTCCGGACCCGTCCACCGGCCGGCCGGAACACGGTGGCCGTGACCGTCATTTCGCCCTGGTGGTGCCGGATCTTGAAGTGATCCGCAAGGCGCTGGAGGAGGCGGGCGTCACGTATTCGGCCAGCAAGTCCGGCCGCAGAGCCCTGTTCTGCCGGGATCCGGACGGCAACGCGGTGGAGTTTTTCGAGAAAGGAGTGGTGGCGGGAACCGAAGTGTTGTTTGAATAAGCCCGTGGCAGGGTGTCCTGCAATCACAGAATCTATCCATTTATCGGTTGATGGTGACTCCCAGACCCTCCTGTTTGAACTTGTTCGTCTATGGCACTCTGTGTTCGGAATCCTTGCGCCGCCGCTTGATCGGTCGCAGGGTGTGTGCCGTGCCCGCCAGGCTCGAAGGTTTCCGGGTTTGGCGGGTGAGAGGCGAGGATTATCCGGCATTGTGCCCCGCCCCCGGAGGGAGGGTGGACGGAATGGTATTGATCGGGCTGCGGCCGTTGGAGTTGCGCCGGCTGGATCGGTACGAAGGCGGGGAATATGTTCGCAGGCTGTGTCGGATCGAGGTCAATGGCCGGTCTTGCCGCGCCTGGGTCTATCTGTGGCGGGGGCGGCTTAAGCGCCTTCAAGCTTTAACGCACCGCCGCAACTGCTGCCCTGACCGGCGGTGCAGCCGTAGCAGTGTTCGGCCACAATGATCGCGGCGCCTTCCAGGCTTTCGGCATTCACTTCACTGAGGCGGCGTCTGCGCCCTCCCTGGGCCAGTCCCAGCATCTGGTTGAAATCGCAGTCGTAGACATAGCCCTGCCAGTCCACGCTCAGGGTGGTGCGGCACATCAGGCCTTCCAGATTGGTGGTGTCATGGTTTTCCCGCAGCAGGCGGAAATAGTCTTCCAGACGCCCCGCCCGTTCCAGGGCATGGGCAAAACGTCGGATGGGCATATTGGTGAGGGTGAACAGCCGGTCGAAGGTGATGCCGAAATGTCGCCATAAATGGGATTTGTAGGCGTTTTCAAGCGTGTCCTGAGGCGGGGGCAGGACGGGCCCCTGGGGATTGAACACCAGGTTGAGCTTCAGTTCCCCACCGGTGCCGTAGCCGAGCCGGTTGAGTGTTCGCAGGGCGCTGATACTGGCGCCGAACACCCCCTTGCCGCGTTGTTTGTCCACGTTGTCTTCGATATAACAGGGCAGGGAAGCGACGATTTCCACCTGGTGGTCCGCCAGGAAGAGGGCCAGATCCTCGTATCCGGGCTGTTCCAGGATGGTGAGATTGCAGCGGTCGATGACCTGCACACCAAGATGGCGCGCCGACTGGATCAAGTAGCGGAAATGGGGGTTCATTTCCGGGGCGCCGCCGGTCAGGTCCAATACTTGGATATTGGCCCGCCGGAGGAATGCCAGCACCGTTTCGACGGTCTCCCGGTCCATGTTTTCGGTGCGTTTGGGGCCGGCATCCACGTGACAATGGGTGCAGGCCAGATTGCAGCGGTAGCCCATATTGACCTGGAGGGTTTCCAGCCGCTTGCGGTCGATAGCTGGAAAACCGGCCGCAGCTTCGGCCTTAATCCGATGTGAACCAGATGTCGCCATAACGGGCCACCGCTTGTTTCTTGCTGTTGTCGCTGTCGCTCATCAGGGCCACGGCATCGATGTGGTCCGGCATCTCTCCGAAGGCCCGCCGCCAGTCGGCCCGTACATTGCGTTTCTCGCACAACCAGCCCTGATCGTTGCGGTTTCTGACTGCCAGCATCATCACATTGGCGCCCGCGAAGGCGTTGGGCCAGGAATCTCCCCGGGCATGGGAGGCAGACCAGACATAATTGAGCGCCCGGGTTCGCCAGAAGGCCAGGCCGCCCCGTTTGACGATATAAATCCTGGCGGCGTAATCGTCTCCGCTTTTCGTCTCCTCCGGCAAGGGCGGGAGCGGTTCGATCACCTGCCAACACCAGTGGAGATAGGGGGTCTTGCGGAGGTCGATACGGATCTTCCGGAACAGACCGGAAGCACTGGCCCGGGCCTCGGCCTGCAAAACATGGCTGTGCGGGGTTTTGATCACTCGGTAACGGGTCTTGCCCTTGAATTTCTTTTCCCTCCAGCCACTGAGGTCTGCGGCGGAAAAACGGCCGACCTGGGTGATCTCACCGGCCGGCAGGGGCAGGGTCAACGATAACAGAAGAAAGAAAGCCGGTCTAACCATGTTTTTTTTCCCTCATGCGTTTGATCAGCACCGGGAGCAGTGACAAGGCGCCCAGCAATCCAAGCGCCAGCCCCATGCGGGGGGAAAGCAGATCCTCCAGGTGATGGAGGGTTCCCACAGTGGTTCCGAGATTGACGAAGATGAAGCTGCCGGGAAGAATGCCGATCAGGGTGGCCAGGCCATAGGTTTTCATGGAGACGGGCGTGAAGGCGGGGGCGATGTTGACCAGCCAGAAGGGAAAAAGGGGCACCAGACGCAGGAACAGCAGATAATTGAAGGCGTCCTTGGTGAAACCCGCCATCAATTGCCTCGCACGGGGGGACCGTTGGAGCTTGGTCTTCGCCCAGTCGGAAAAAAGGTATCTGACCAGGGAAAATACCAGCAGCGCCCCGCAGGTGGCGGACACGACCACGATCAGGGTGCCCCGCCAGCGGCCGAAAAGAAAACCGGCGATCAGGGACAAAGCGCTGGCGCCGGGGAGGCTGATGGCCGTCACCAGAGTGTAAACCAGGGCGAAGATCAGTCCCGACGTCAGAGGGTGGTTTTGTGCCAGGGCCAGCCAGGCATCCCGATAACCCAAAATGGCCTCCGGTTCCAGCCAGTGTCTGCCATAGCCGAAGGCGATCAGAGCCAGAATCACCCCCAGTATCAGGATCCATGTCTTTTTCGTCATGGCTTCTCCCTCAATGGGAACAATGCCTGGAGTAGCGTTTCGGGAAAGGATGGCGCCACGGCTTTGCCGCGTATCGTCATCCCGCTGGTGCGGATCAAGCCCAGGTGCGTAATCGGCTGGCCAATGTCTCCATCACCTGGAGAGAGAAATAGGGATTCTGCTGGACCAGGAACAGGAAACGCCGCTCGTCCACCGGCAGCAGGGTGCAGTCGGTTTTGGCGACTGCGCTCGCGCTTCTTGGTGCGTCTCCGATAAGTGCCATCTCGCCGAACATATCACCCGCGCCCAGACTTCTGAGGGCTTTCCCATCGCTGACGATGTCCACCTCGCCTTCCTGGATGAGGTACATCACGTCGCCGGGTTCTCCCGCGGAGAAGATTGCTTCTCCTGCGGGATATCGGCGAACCGTGGTGAGTTCCTCGAACAGTTCTTGAAGAGTCATCGGGAAGCTCCGCTGAGGTTGTATCGTACCGGTGATACCGTATTTGCAGCGTAGATGCAAGCGAGGGGCGGGTGGTTATGGATCTCTCCCAGCCGTGCATGGCTTGATATGCTCTTGTCTTGGGGACATACTGCAATCCCAATGGATGTCCAGGGGAGTTGAAATCCATGACAGAGTCACGGCAAGCACCTTCTTCGGAGTTTCAGGGAACACGGGTCGCCTTCGTTTCCACCCGGATTGCAGGCAAGGACGGCGTTTCCCTGGAGATCGAGAAATGGGCCACGGTGCTCGAGCGATTGGGAGTGGAATGTTACTACATCGCAGGCGAATGTGACCGGCCTGCGGAACGCAGTGCGGTCATTGAAGCGGCCCATTTCCGTCATCCGGAGATCATGGAGATGACGGCTCAGGCTTTTCGGGGAGACGGTGGCCGCCCAGCCCGACTGACCGATCGAATCCACGCCCGGGCGAGGTTGATTCGTGATGAACTCAATCAGGCATTGCAACGATTCGGTATCGACGCGGTGATCGCCGAAAACGCCCTCACCATTCCCATGAACATCCCGTTGGGGGTGGCCTTGGTATGGTCTCTGGAGGAACTGTCCCTCGGCTGTATTGCTCACCACCACGACTTCTACTGGGAGCGGGAACGCTATCTGGACAGTGTGGTGGACGATCTGCTCCGTTATGCCTTTCCACCGGCCTTGCCCAGGATCCAGCACGTGGTGATCAACCAGATGGCCGCCGAGGAATTCAGCCGCCGTACCGGTCTTTATTGCCGCATCATCCCCAATGTCATGGATTTCGCCCATCCCCCCCCTCCCGCCGTTGAACCCGGTGGACAGCTGCGTTCTCAACTGGGTATGGGAGAGAACGACTGGATGGTGCTTCAGCCTACCCGGGTGGTGGCCCGCAAGGGAATCGAGCACTCGGTCGAGCTGGTGCGGCGATTGCGGCACCGGGGGGCGAAGCTGGTGATCAGCCATGCCAGTGGCGACGAAGGAAACGCCTATGCCAATTTCCTGGGTCTTTTCTCCGGCGTCATGGGGGTGCCAATGGTGTTTGCCGACCGTTGGCTTCGCGACGAAGAAGGGGTTGCCGAGGACGGGAGCCGTTATTTCACCTTGGCGGATTTCTATCAGCAGGCTGACTTGGTGGCTTATCCTTCTGAATACGAGGGGTTTGGAAACGCCTTTCTCGAGGCGGTCTATTACCGCAAGCCCATCCTCTGCAAGCGCTATGCGGTATTCCGTACCGACATCGAGCCTTGCGGGTTCCGGGTCGTGACCTTCGATGATTTCATCACCCGGGACACGGTCGGAGCGGTTGAAACGATGCTGGAAAGCGCAGATCTGGACGAGATTGTGGCACACAATTACCGAATCGCCCGGCGTTATTTCAGTTATGAGGTTCTGGAAGAGGAGCTGAGACCCTTGTTACGGCGCGCTTTGATGGGAAGGTGCGGCAATTAGCATTCATTTTTCGTCCAGCCACCATATTCCCCCCCGCAGTATTCCCCGTTGTCGCCACGCCAGGAGGGTGGAACGGTCGCGGGCATAGAGGTCCGGGCAGGGCTTTTGGGGTGAGCTGTCCCGTTCCAGTTCGCTGAGCCAGCTTTCCCAGCGGCGTATCGGTTCTTTCTGAAAGCGGGCATCGTCGGCTGTCCCCAAGGCGTAGACGACAGCCGGGGTGATCCTGCCCTTCAGCCGGAAACGCCCCAGTCGACGGTAACGCAGGCCCAGGCCGGCGGCCGGGAGGATCAATGTTTCATCGACGAGTATGTGGCTGTCGAAATGCCGGGTCAGGCTTTCGAGCCTTGCCGCCAGATTGAGTGGGTCCCCCAGAATGCCGAACTTGCGGACGCCATGAGGCGGCCCCAGGTCACCCATGACGACCGTCCCGCTGGCAAGCCCGATTCCGGCACCGACGATCTTCGCCAGATTGTCCAGGGTCGAAGGGGGGAGGCGGCCGCCGTAGCGCCGGGGCAAGGTGGCAAAGAAACGCCGCTGCAGGCTTGCCAGTTCCACCGCCCCCAGCAGGGCGTTCCGACAGCCTTGTCGCAGGTTCCCGCTTCCCACCGGCCAGTAGTAACACACCATGTCTCCCACATAGGATTCCAGCCAGCCCTGATGTTTCTGCTGTAACACCAGGGAGGTCTCCTGAAGGTAATCGTTCATCAGGCGCAACACCATGGCCGGGTCTTTCAGCAGTCCGGTGACCGTGGTGTAATTGGCCAGGTCGCTCATCAACACGACCGCTTGATGTCTGCGGTTGCGGAATCTCCGCCCGTCCCCCGTGGACAGTAACAGGTCGTGGACCTGGGTGGGCATGTAGCGCTGGATCAGACGCCCTTCGCGTAGGCCGATCAGCAACTTGAGTCCGGTCACCTGGGCGGCGCCCGTCAGGTATGCCGTCAGGGCGGCGCTGACCGGCCAAAGCAGGATCGGGGGGGAAATGAAACACAGACCGGTCATCAGGCCGGCCACCACCGGCGCGAGACCCCACAACCACACCAACGACAGGCACGATCCGGTCAGCACGGACAAAATGGCCATGGCGGCGAACAGTATCCATTTCACCATCGGGGCAGGCTGACGGGGGTGGTCCTGGAGCAACAGGGTTTCGATGGCATCGGCAAGAAACTGGGCGCCGGGTGTGGGGTGTCCGGGGCCCAGCCAGGCGGTGGTCATGGGGGTCACGACCAAGTCACTGGCTTCGGCGGGCCCTGTCATTTGCAGGATGATCACCTTGTCTTGCAACCTGGAGGCGATCGCCAGGGCGATGCGGTCATCGCAGGAAGCCAGCAGACTCAAGGGGGCAATGACGCGAGATTCCTCCAGCTGGATGTGAAACACGGGCCGGCTGAAGCGTATCCGGCGGCAGGGATATTTGCCGTCACATAATTCGTTTTCCTGGCTGGAGCGGAGTGAGTCGGTGACTTTGCGTGAGTCGAGCAGCGATGCCAGCCGGACGACGGCGTGGTCCGGGCTCAGATCCATCCAGCGCTTGACGGCCGAATTTTTCGTTACCAGACGGTCGGCCGCCATTCTTGGCCGGTCGTCAGGGATGGCTTCCGTTCCGTAGAGGAGGAAATCCGGCAACTCCCTTTGACCCGGAAGATAGGGGGCGATCAGAAACCTCGCCAGAACCGCCCGATTCATCTCCAGGGGTGCGATCCCCGCTTGGCTGCTGGTCAACAGGCATTGACCGGAAGAGGTGCCGATGCATTTCGGTCTGGACCAGCGGATGCCGCCGCCTGGCTCCAGGCACTGCGCGTAGGGCATGACAGGTTCTTGTTCCTTGCCCAGCCGGGCATCGAGGAACACGCCTTTGGCGCCGGCTTCGATCAAGCGTTCGGTTGCCCTGGCGAAAAGGGGAAGGCTCTGGCGCCGGCCGACCTGTATCGGAACCCCCTTGTCCAGGGTAACGATCGCCACATGGGGCCATGTTTCTCTGGCATGGTAGACGATGGCCGCATCGTGGATCCAGTCGTCGGGACGGGTTTCGAGCCAGGCGTCCATCCCCACCCCGGCAACCCAGGCCAGGGCGGCGAAAACGAGGTGAAGGCCGCGATGGCTCACCCGCCACCTTACAGGGATTCTGTCAAAGTCCCCGGCGCGTCCGTGGGGGGGTAGGTATGGGACCGGATGAGTTCTTCGAGGCAGGACAGCAGGTGGGGATGAGATTTTCGAAGGGCGGGCGGGGATTCGATGGCAGCCGTTTTCCCTTGTGGTGTGATATGCCAGGTAAAGGGAAATTTCTCTTCGACCCCATACAATTCATGGCACATTTCGGCTTCCTGCTTCAGCCTAGCGGGCAGTTGCCGCGCATCGTCATATTCAGTCGAGGGCCGATGACTTTGAAGGGAGCGCAGAACCAGGGATGTCGCCTCCTTAGGGGAAGATGGCCCGGATGGCGGTGGGCGCAGCCGGGTCATGGCACAGGTCAGAATCTCGTTTTCCGTATTTTGGGCCAGGCAGCGCCAACGATTTTGATGCCGCAGACAGTTCGGTAGCGACTTCGAGCTGAGCCAGGGGGGATGGGATTGGTCCACCAATAAAGTCAAGGCTGAGGTGGCGCGGCTTTGACATACGGCCTGTCGTTCGCCCCTCCCGGTCGCGAGCCACAGTCTGGCACCGGGCGCCAGGCGAAAAATGGTGCCGGTCGCGATCTGTCGCTCTTGTTCACAAGGATTTGCAAGGATTTGTACGCCGCGGCTTCGGTCTTGCATGAATCTGAGTTCTCCGCAGGCAAACGTTTCAGCGCCTGCGCAAGTGCCCAGGAATGTCAAAGCCAGGGCACCAAGACAAATGTGACCGTAGGAAATCCGCATGATGAAACGCCCCCGCCTTTCCACTGCCTGGGAAGGCATTATGGAGCGATTTTCGCCGGCCGGGCAAGTGAAAAAAGAGGCGGCCGCAAACAGGCCGCCTCGGCTTAGCCCTGCATGCGCTTCAGGGCCTCGATGCGTTCCTCGATGGGGGGGTGGCTCATGAACAACCGGGCGATACCTCTTCCAATGGCGCCATGGATGCCAAAGGCCGCGAATTCTCCCGGCAGGTCTTCAGGCTCCGCCGCCCGGCGCAGCGCCTCGAGGGCGGCGATCATCTTGTAGCGTCCCGCCAGCCGGGCGCCGCCGGCATCGGCGCGGAATTCCCGCCAGCGGGAGAACCACATGACGATCATGGTGGCCAGGATGCCGAGCACGATCTGGGCCACCATTTGGGTGATGTAATAACCCGGACCGTAGCCGTAATACCCCCCTTCTTCGTCACGGGATCCGAACAGGGCGCGGTCGACCACATGACCGATGAGGGTGGCGAAGAAATACACGAAGGTATTGACCACCCCCTGGACCAGGGCCAGGGTCACCATGTCGCCGTTGGCCACGTGGCTGATTTCATGCCCAAGTACCGCTTCCACCTCGTCCGCGTCCATGGTTTCCAGCAGGCCGGTGCTGACCGCCACCAGCGCGGCGTTCTTGTTCATGCCGGTGGCGAAGGCATTGGGCATCGGGCTGCGGAAGATTCCCACTTCCGGCATGCCAATGCCCGCCTGCCGGGCCAGGCGCTGGACGGTGGAGACCAGCCATGCCTCGGTCCTGTTCCGGGGGTGGTCGATGACGACGACCCCCATCGACGATTTGGCCATCCATTTGGATATCGCCAGGGAAATGACTGAACCGGTCATGCCGATCAGGGCCGAGAACACCAGCAAAGCGTTCAGGTTCAGGTGAACCCCCTGCCGGTCGAGATAGGTGCCAAGGCCCAGCCATTGGAACACGATGCTGATCATGGCCAGAATGGCGACGTTGGTCGCAAGAAAAAGAATGATTCTCATCATCTTTTTTGTTCCTCCAAGAATGTAATCCGTGATTAAATGGGGTGAGATGAAAGCTTTTTCAAGAACGCATATTTTACCCTTTCCCAATCGGCCTGCATGAGACTGTGGGCAGAGAGGGCGGAATTTCATCCTCCATCGAGGCCGGGACAGGTGGCTTATTCCGAGGGATATTTTTATGATTGGGGTAAGATGTTCTTGTGACGGAACGGGGAGGTGCATCATGGGGTCGAAAGGGTTCTGGATCCTCTTGGGGTGGGGTTGGATGGCGCTGGCGCAGGCGCTTGTCGACCCGGTGTCCACACTGATTCGCCTGCCTCCGGGGTTTCGTATCGGCATCTTCGCCAGCGATGTCCGCAATGCGCGCTCCCTGGCCCTGGGGGACGATGGAACGGTGTATGTGGGAACGAGAACCGCGGGCAAGGTCTACGCCTTGCGCGACAAGGACGGCGATGGCCGGGCCGATGAGAGATATGTCCTGGCCAGGGGGCTGACGATGCCCAACGGGGTGGCCTTTCACAAGGGGGATCTCTATGTGGCCGAGGTTTCGAGAATCGTGCGTTTTCGCGATATCGGGGAGCATTTGTCGGACCCGCCGCAGCCTGAGATCGTCTTCGGCGCGTTGCCCGAAGATCTCTGGCACGGGTGGAAGTATTTGCGTGTCGGGCCGGACGATAAACTGTATACGGCGGTTGGAGCGCCGTGTAATGTATGCAAGCCGGACAAAGAGATCTATGCCACCCTGGTGCGGTTGAACACCGATGGCAGGGGGTTTGAGATATTCGCTCACGGGGTTCGCAACAGTGTCGGTTTCGACTGGCACCCGGCGACCGGCGAACTGTGGTTCACCGACAATGGACGCGACTGGCTGGGAGACGATCTGCCGCCGGACGAATTGAATCATGCGCCCAAGGCCGGGCTCCACTTCGGCTATCCTTACTGTCATGGGAGGGACATTGCCGATCCGAAATTCGGCCGGAATGTGGATTGTTCGAGGTATCGGCCGCCGGCGTGGCGATTTGGCGCCCATGTGGCGCCGTTGGGCATCCGTTTCTATACCGGGCGCAACTTTCCGCGCAAATATCGGGGGCAGTTGTTCGTGGCCCAGCATGGCTCCTGGAATCGCTCTGAACCTTCCGGCTACAAGGTGGTCTGGATCGAGTTCAAGGAGGGCAGGCCGGTGGCCGAGCATCCTTTTGCCGAGGGCTGGTTGCAACCCGGCGACAAGGTCATGGGCAGGCCGGTGGACATCTTGCAGCTGCCGGATGGATCGCTTCTGGTTTCCGACGATCTTCGGGGGGTGATCTATCGCATCCATTACCAGCCTTGAGCCGGTTACAGATTGGTTCATATTGGGGCGGCTAATATCGTTTTCATGAATTTCCCGGAGGGTACAGGTACATATGACACAGGAATCTGACGGTAGCCGGCAGGCGCCGTGGGAACGGGAAGTTCTGGAACGGCTGGCGCTGGAAACGCTCGCTGAGCGGCGTCGCAGCAGGCGCTGGAACGTATTTTTCAGGATATTGTTTTTTACTTACCTGATCGTGGTGACCGTGAGTCTTTTCAACTCGTGGCCCCGGGTCAATCCCATGGATGAGGGCAAGATCGCCGCCATGATCGGGGTCAAGGGGATGATCATGCCGGATTCGCCCAGCAGCGCGGAAATGCTGATCAAAGGGCTTGAAGACGCCGCGAACAATGAGCATACTCAGGGAATCTTGCTGGAAATGAATTCGCCTGGCGGCAGTCCGGTCCAGGCCGCCTCCGTGTTCGAGGCCATCCGCAGGATCAAGCGGGAAAAGCCGAAGCTTCCCATCGTCGCGGTGATCGGGGACATGTGCGCTTCCGGCTGCTATTACATTGCTGCCGCCGCCGACAAGATCTATGTCAGCCCCGCCAGCATCGTCGGTTCCATCGGCGTGATCATGAGCACTTTCGGTTTCGTCGATGCGATCCACAAACTGGGGGTGGAAAGGCGGCTTTTGACCGCTGGCGAGCACAAAGCGCTCATGGACCCTTTTTCTCCGGTCAAGCCGGAAGAAAAAGCGCATATTCAAAGATTGTTGAACGATGTCCATCGGCAGTTCATCGCCGCGGTCAAGGAAGGCCGGGGAAAGCGGCTCAAGGATGATCCGGATTTGTTTTCGGGGCTGGTATGGACCGGAAGCCGGAGTATCGAACTGGGATTGGCCGATGGCCTGGGAGACGTGCATTCGGTCGCCCGGGAGGTCATTGGAACCGACCGGCTGATCGATTTCACGCCCAAGGAGGAAGTCTGGAAAAGGCTGGCCAGGAAGTTCGGAACCAGTGTCGGTGAGGGGCTCGGTCGGGTGCTGTCGGGCAGCCTGGGGGGGCTTCGGTGATCTGCAAACTGCGTGTTGCGGCGCTATTGACGGTCCTCCACGTCTCTGCGGCCATGGCCGCCGTGGACCTGGAAGCCGCCGCGGCGATCGTGCAGAAAAAGGTCGAAGGCAGGGTGCTGGGCGGGAAAACCGTTGAGGAAGGCGGCCGGACGCTCCACGTCATCAAAGTGCTGACGCCCGATGGACGGGTGACGCACATCCGGATCGATGCGAAAACCGGCGAGGTGGTGAAAGAACCTCCCAAGGGCCGTTGATGCCTGGAAACGGCGTGTGAGCCAAGCCCTTCATGAAAGTCATCCTGGTGGAGACACGGTGAAGCCCGGTTTTCAATGTCAGCTGGTCAACGACCCTTTTGGCGATCCGGCGCTATACGTGGAGTTTCTGTTCCAGAAACGCGCCGTATTGTTCGACCTTGGAGACATTCATGCGTTGTCACCCCGGAAGTTGCTCCGGCTCAGCCATGTTTTCGTGTCCCACACCCACATGGACCATTTCTACGGCTTCGATTATTTGCTCCGGGTCTGTCTGGGGCGCGCCATCACTTTGAATCTTTATGGTCCCCCCGGTTTCATCGACCGGGTGGCGCACCGGCTCGGCGGGTACACCTGGAATCTGGTGGAAAATTACGCCGATGAGCTGGTGTTCATGGTCCATGAGTGGGCGGGTGACGCCACCCTGCGGCGATGCCGCTTTCCTTGTCGCAAGGCTTTCGTACGCGAACCGATGCCCGAAGTACCGGTCGAAGGGGGCGTGCTTCTGGAGGAACCTGGATTGAGCGTTCGTGCGGCGCTGCTGGACCATAAAATCCCCTGCCTGGCTTTCGTTCTTGAGGAGCCGCAGCATGTCAATATCTGGAAAAATCGCCTGGAGGAGGCGGGATTGCCCAAGGGCCCCTGGCTGCAACACCTGAAACAGGCGATCCTGCGGGGAGAAGACGACGATTATCCCATCGAAGTACGTTGGCGTGAGGGGAAAGGTCATGTCAGGTATATTTCCCTGGGAGAATTGAAAAAAAGCATTCTCAAGATCGTGCCGGGTATGAAAATCGGCTATGTGGTGGATGCGTTGTATTGCCCGAGTAACCTCGGCCGCCTGGAAAAACTGCTGAATGGGGTGGACTGGCTCTATATAGAAGCCGGATTTGCCCACGAAGAGGCCGAACCCGCGGCGCGGAAATATCATCTGACCGCCGCCCAGGCTGGATGGATCGCGCGACGTGTGGGTGCCAAGCGTTTGGTGCCATTTCATTTTTCCGCCCGTTATCAAGGGGAGGCGGACAAGTTGGTGGAAGAAGCCGTGGCGGCTTTCAGAGACACAGGAGTATTCGATGGCGTCATCACTCCATAATGAGGCCTTGTATGCCATTTTGGAGCAGCGGCTGGGCCGGGCGCATCTGAACCAGCGCCTGGGAATGGAGAGAGACTACGAACAAAAAGTTTTTGGCGGGGTGGCGCGAAACTTCTTTCACCTGGAAAATTGGTATTCGATCCATGGAATGATTCGCCATACCTTGAGGATATGCGGGTTGCACGCCAGGGGACGACGCAACGCCCGCAATATCGGGGTCACGGAAAATACCGTTTGCCTGCCTCAGTTGCCCCGGTCATTCGACGGTTTCAGGGTGCTGCACCTGAGCGACCTGCATTTGGATATGAGCCCGGACATGGCCGATGCACTGATTGCCGCGGTGGCCGGCCTGGACTACGACGTCTGCCTGCTGACGGGGGATTACCGGGCGCGGACCTTCGGGCCCTGGCAGGCGGCGCTGGAAGCGTTGCAGCGGGTGCGCCCTCATCTGAGCGCCCCGGTCTACGGAGTGCTGGGAAATCATGACACGGTGTGGATGGTGCCGGCACTGGAGGCGATGGGGATTCGCGTGCTGATGAACGAGCAGGTTCCGTTGCTGCGGGGCGATGACAAAATCCACTTGGCGGGCGTCGATGATCCGCATTATTACCGGGTCGATAATCTGGAAAAAGCGGTGGAGGAGATTCCTGCAGGGGAATTGACCATTCTGCTCTCCCACTCGCCCGAAATCTACCGCAATGCCGCCTATGCCCAATGTCATCTGATGTTGTGTGGCCATACCCATGGTGGCCAGATCTGCCTGCCTGGCGGGATTCCCCTGATGCGCAATGCGGATGCGCCGTATGCGTTCTGTGCCGGTTCCTGGTCCTATGCCGGCCTGCAGGGTTATACCTCCCGGGGATGTGGCGTCAGCGTGGTGGATATACGGCTCAATTGTCCGCCGGAAGTGACGCTGCATGTCTTGAAACGGCGGGCGTGACGATCCGGCACGTCAATAGGGACGCTTTCTGATCCCCAGGCGATAGAGCAGGGGGGACAGGCTCAATTCCAAGATCAGAAAAAGCGCTGTGATGAGCAAAACGGAGCACCAGTCCAATCCCAATCGGCTTTTGACTGACAACAGGGGAAACAGGCTCTCCGGGATTTGATCCAACCCTATGGCCTTTCCACTGGAAGCGATCGCCAGCCGGCGTTTGCAGAAGCTGGAAAAAAGGTCTCCCGCCATTGCCGCCGAAGCCACGATCAAGCCGGTTTCCCATTCCATTCCCAGAATCCATGCGCAAAGCGGCGTGACGCTCAGGGAGGCCGCGATGCCGCGCCAGGTCTTGGCGGGGCCGAACAGGGGGCGGTTGTCGGACAGGTGCAAATGAAAATCCACCGGCCAGTGGAACCGTTCCTTGAAGATATCCCAGGCGATCACCGGGGCGCCATTGGCGACCATGAGCAGAAACAAGAGCTTGCTTTCAAGCATTCGAGCCCCCATATTTCCCGTTGTTCAGAGATGTTACGTGGTAACCGGAAAATTTTGCCACGCGTTCAATTCGCTTTCGGTGGCTGAACTTGAAAACATCAAGCATGACAGGGGTGAGTGTATGGGTGGCCAGGATTGGGAGCATTTCGAACACAAGGCCGATATCGGTGTGCGTGGGTTCGGGGAGACGCCGGCGCAGGCATTCGCCGGGGCCGCTTTGGCCCTGACTGCGGTGGTGACCGATCCATCCGGGGTGGAAGCCAGGGAAAAGGTGGAATTCGAACTGGACCGCGACGACGATGGAGATCTGGAACTCCTTTTGGTGGATTTTCTCAACGCCGTCATCTATGAGATGGCTCTGAGGAAAATGTTGTTCAGCCGTTTCGAGATCCGTATCGATGACGATAAGCTCCACGCTGTGTTGTGGGGCGAACCGGTTGACAGGCAAAAGCATGCGCCGGCGGTCGAAGTCAAAGGGGCGACTTATACCGAGTTGAAGGTGTCCGAAGCGAGGCCGGGACGATGGGTGGCCCAATGTGTCCTTGACGTGTGAGGGTAGAGGAATGGACAAGCGCCAACTTGAACGAATCGATGAAACCCTCTGGCGCATCGCGCCCAAGGGTGGAATGCGGGTACCGGTCATAATTTTCGCCGACGAGGCATTGATCGAGGAAATGGATGATAAGGTGGCCGAACAGGCCATCAACGTGACCACCTTGCCCGGCATCGTCGGAGCCTGTTACGTGATGCCTGATGCCCATTGGGGGTATGGTTTTCCAATTGGAGGGGTCGCGGCTTTCGATCCGGGGGAAGGCGGCGTTGTCTCCGCAGGTGGGGTGGGATTCGACATTTCCTGCGGCGTGCGAACCCTCGAGACGGGGTTGCGCCGTGACCATATCGAACCTGTGAAGAAGGCCTTGGCCGAAGCGCTGATGAGTGCGGTGCCGGTGGGAGTTGGAAGCCAGGGCCAGATCCGTCTCGATGACAGGGAGATGGAAGCCATGCTTGCCGGGGGAGCTCAGTGGGCGGTGGAACGGGGCTGGGGGCAGCCGGCCGATCTGGACAGAATCGAGGAGAACGGCCGCATGGCAGGCGCCGATCCGAAACAAGTATCGAAGAAGGCCCGGCAACGCCAGCGCCAGGAAATGGGAACGCTGGGGTCAGGCAATCATTATCTGGAGGTCCAGGAGGTCGAGCGGGTCTTCGATCCCCAGGCTGCCGCGGCTTTCGGGCTTCATGAAGGGGACATGGTGGTGACGATCCATTGTGGTTCACGAGGTTTGGGACATCAAATCGGGACCGAATTCATGAAAAAGATGCAAAAAGCAGCCAGGGAAGCGGGTATCGCGCTTCCGGACCGGGAGCTCGCCTGTGCGCCGCTCGATTCTCCTGTCGGCAAGAGTTATCTGGGGGCGATGCGCGCCGGCATCAACTGCGCCCTGGCCAACCGGCAGATCATCACCCACCTGGTACGGCAGGTGTTTTCGCATTTCTTTCCCCACGCCGATCTGCGCCTGATCTACGATGTATCCCACAATACCTGCAAGCAGGAAAGTCACGAGATAGAAGGCAAGCGGCGCCAGGTCTATGTGCACCGCAAAGGGGCGACAAGGGCCTTTGGGCCGGGGCATCCGGCCATACCGGGGGGGTTCAGGCAGATCGGCCAGCCGGTGATCATTGGCGGTTCCATGGGAACGGCGTCTTATATTTTGGTGGGTACCAGGGAAGGTGAGCAAAAGGCCCTGTCCTCGGCCTGTCATGGCGCGGGCCGTAGATTGAGCCGACGGCAGGCGCACAAGACCTGGCAGGGGCAGCGGGTCGTCAGTGACCTGGAGCAGCAGGGCGTGATCGTGCGCAGTCCTTCCTTCCGAGGTGTCGCCGAAGAAGCACCGGGCGCTTACAAGGATGTGGATGCGGTGGTCCGGGTGGCGGACAAGGCGGGACTCGCCCGTTTGGTGGCGCGCTTGCGTCCTTTGGTGTGCATCAAGGGATAGCCGGCTTCGAGGGGGGCTCGTTGCCGCCGCCTGGCTCACGCCAGCAATACTGCGATGACGCCGGTGATGAAGATTCCGTCGAAGGTTCCTGCGCCGCCGATAGAGGCGAGGGGGGCGCCCATTTGCCGGATGTGCTTCAGGTGAAGCAGGTCGGCGCCAATCAGAACACCCAGAGTGCCACAGATGTAGGCAAAAGGCGCCCGGTATTCCTCACCCAGCAGAATCGCGACGATGGCCGCCGTCAAGGGGGCCACCAGGATCGGCATACCGATTCCCAGACCCGGTATCGGCCGGCTCAGAAAATAACTGACGGCGGTAACGATGGCGATCCCCAGCACCAGAGGGGGGAGGGGCAGATCCAGTCGATTGACCAGGTAGCCCGAGAAAAGAAGAGGGATCAGGCAACCTCCCACATTGACGGCAATGATGGTCTTCCCGGTGAAAGGGATGGGCGGGGGCTTCAACAAGCCAAAAGGGGTCTCGATGACTTCTGGAGGGCGGGAGGCTTCGATCGTGAACAGGGGAATATTGATCCAGCTCCCCAACAAGGAGCCCAGCAGCATGGTCATGGTGGCCTGGGGCGACAGGCCCAGTTTCTCGAACGACAGACTGATCAATTGCAACTGGATGAAAGTCAGCAGAAAGACCAGGAGAAAAAAGAACAGCAGGAAATGAAATACAGAGAAGGGGTTTCGCATCGTCAGGTACCCTCCCGCCAAGAGGCCAAATAGGCTTTTTGTTCTTCGGTCAGACTGTCGATGCCGATGCCCATCGTCTCCAGCTTGAGGCTGGCCACGAGGTCGTCGATGTGCGTCGGGACGGGATAGACTCTGGGGGGCAACTTTTCTTCCTGTCTCCATAGGTGCTCGACGGTCAAAGCCTGATTGGCGAAGCTCATGTCCATGACCGCTGCCGGATGTCCCTCGGCGGCGGCCAGGTTGACCAGCCGGCCCTCTGCCAGGAGGCGGATCCTGCGTCCGTCGGCAAGACGATATTCCTCTACGTGAGCGCGGGGGCGGCTTTTGTCCCGGGAAAGCGACGCCAACGCCTCGATGTTGATTTCCACGTTGAAGTGTCCGGAATTTGCGAGTACACAGCCATCCTTCATGGCCTCGAAATGGGCTTTGTCGACGACATGCTTATCTCCTGTGGCGGTGACGATGAAATCGGCGATCGCGGCGGCCTCGGACAAGGGCATCACCTGGAAGCCATCCATCACCGCCTCCAGCGCCCTCAAGGGCTGTACCTCGGTGACGATCACCCGGGCGCCATGCCCCTTGGCGCGCATGGCGATTCCCCGCCCGCACCACCCATAGCCGCAGACCACGAAGTGCTTGCCGGCAAGGAGGATATTGGTGGCCCGGATGATGCCATCCAAGGTGCTTTGGCCGGTACCATAGCGGTTGTCGAAAAGATGTTTGGTCATGGCATCGTTGACGGCGACGATGGGGTACCCCAGCGCCCCGTCCCGGGCCATGGCGCGCAGTCGTATCACGCCGGTGGTGGTTTCCTCCGTGCCGCCTGTGATTTCATCGATTTGTTGCGGTCTTTCCCTATGCAAGGTGGAGACCAGGTCGGCTCCATCGTCCAGAGTGATCTGAGGATGGGTGTCTAGAACCGCCCGAATGTGGGCGTAATAGGTGTCGGGATCCTCGCCGCGGCGGGCGAAAACGGGAATACCGTCATGTTGCACCAGGGCTGCGGCGACGTCGTCTTGGGTGCTCAAGGGGTTGCTGGCGCAAAGCGCCACTTCCGCCCCGCCCGCCTTGAGGGTGCGCGCCAAGTTCGCGGTTTCGGTGGTGATGTGAAGGCAACCCCCGACTCTCAGTCCGAGCAAGGGCTTGGATGCTTCGAAACGGGTGCGAATACTGCCGAGTACCGGCATTTCCATCGCCGCCCAGAGAATTCGGTTTTCTCCCCGTTCTGCCAGTTGCGGATTGGTAATATCAAAAGACGCTTGCATGTATGGCCTGAAATGGTTGGAGGCGTTTCAAGGATATCACTGAAAAGATGGCAGGCCCAATTCCTTCAGCCGCTTTCCCAGTGTCTTTTCATCGGTGAAAAGGATGGCGCGCCAGCCTCGTTGCCGGGCTCTTTCCACATTGCCGGGGCTGTCGTCGATAAAGAGAATGGATTCGGCAGAAAGCCCGAGGTCCCGCGCAATGTCATCGAACAGCGAGGAGTCGCGTTTGCCCTTGCCCAGGCGGCAGCTGATGTAGAGGCGGTCGAAATGAGAGTAGAGGTCATGACGCCGGTCAAGTTCATCCAGCCATTCGGTCTGGTCGCTCAAAATTCCGACCAGAATGCCACATCGCCGCAGCCAATCCACCAGATCGAGCATGGAAGGCCGGATGACGAAGCGTCTCAGGATCGATTCCCGCATTTTCTCCGGCTTTCCCTCGAGGCCGGTTTCCGTTTCCATGAGGCGCCAGAAATCCTCTTCCGTCCCATGCCCCGTGACCCAACCGGAATCGTAGACGGCGTTCATTCCAGCGGAAAAGATGTCTTCGACGTCCAGTCCCTGGGACTCGGCAAGCGCCTTGAGTCCCTCGCGAAAACCTTCTTCTGCGATGACGCCACCAAAATCGAATAAAACTGCCTTGATCATGCATTGCCCCCGGTTTCAACGGCAGGCATTGTGTCACAGTGCGGTGAGCGGGCCAAACAAATCCCCGATCATGCGACAAATCGGTTCCGCTTCCGCTTGCCACCTGTCATTTTGTCGGAGGGGGCGGGAAGGGTCTGTCAGCGGTTGGGGAGGGCTGCGCCGGGCCTGAATTTATGGACGAATTTCGGTTCGGCGGAGTCTTCCCGGATCCCAAAAAACGAACCGATAGGTGTTGAGTCGCTTCCGGTCCCCTAGTGTCTCCCCAATTTTCCCAAGCGGTCAGCGCAAGGCATTGATATACGGATAAAAAGGGGTTCAAAACGAGAGGATCGGGGTTCCTGATCGGGTAAAATGTGTATAGCAATAACCCATTGAA
>JALSIB010000052.1 GCA_026981855.1 Methylothermaceae bacterium
GATCGCCGAATTTCTGGTGGAATGTGGCATCGATGCCATGAGCCTCAATCCCGACTCGGTGCTCGAGACGCTGAGGCTGGTGGTGGAAGTGGAAAAACGGCTGGGACGGCTGCCGGCCGACTGAAACCGGCGAATCAGGGCAGGCGCAGCAGCATGCGCCAGAGAATCGCCATGACCGCGCCGATGCCGGTCAGATAGATGCCCATGCTCCAGATCATGAACCGGTCCAGGCGGCGGGTGAGGGCGTCGAAACGCCTGTCGACCTCCTCGAAGCGTTTGTCCACCTGTTCGAAGCGCCTGTCCATGTCCTGGCGCATTTCCTCGAAGCGTTTGTTCATCAATTCGAAACGCCTGTCGACCTGCTCGAAGCGCTTGTCCACCTGTTCGAAGCGCTTTTCCATGTCCTCGCGCATTTCCTCGAACCGCCTGTCGACCTGCTCGAAGCGCTTGTTCATGAGCGCGAAGCCCTGTTGCATCAGTTCGCGCTGATGCTTGAGTTCCTCTTCGACCCGGACGATCCGTTCGCGCATCTCGATTTCGTAGTCGCGCGAATGGCCGGTGAGGCCGGATTCCTTCAACCATTCCGGCAGGTGGCGTTTGATGTAGTCGATGTCTTCTTTGGCAAGCATCGTGGTGTCGATCGTGAAAATGTCATGAGAGCAAGTTACTTCCCCTCAACATAACATGGACTTGGCAATCATACAGGAATTTCAATTGGACGGACATTTTTCCCCGCATCCTGATGCAGCCTCAGGGCAATCGCATGAATCGATTCTCCCCTCTCCCAAAAGGAGAAGGGCTTCAACACCGGGCAAAATCAACTCCCAACGGGAAAAACCGCGGTCATGCGATCGCCTTGGAAGCAGCCTTCGGTTCGGAGCGCGGAAATTTCGTTGATTTTATCCTCGGCGGTGAAAGCGGTTCACCCCCCGCCGACGCAGACGTTTCCGTCCGGATGGGTGTAGAGGCGTGTCAGTGCCCGCAGATCGTTCAGGTCTATCGACCCGTCGCCATCGAGGTCGTAACCTCCGGCGACCAAAGCCGGGTCGGACGAGGCGCCCCGCAGCACGGCCAGGAGCGTGGCGCGGTCTTTCGTGTCCACGCAGCCGTCGGCGTTGAAATCCCCCCGTGGCCGGGCCACCCGGGTTTTCGGCCGCAGCAGGCCGCCGCCTTTCGACGCCAGGCTTTCGTCATCGGCCATCAGCTCGAACACCGGTTCGATGGCTTCCACGGAACCGTCGACGACCCGAAGGTGCAGGTCCACCCGGTGACGGGTGCCCGGGGCGAGGTCTCCAATGACGCAGGCGGGAAGTTTCGGGTCCACCCGGGGGCAGCCTTCGAGCCTGACGACCCGGGTCGCGGCGGGCAGCGCCCCCCGGATGGCCACCTTTCGCACCGGGAAAGGGGCGGCGTTGACGACCGTGAGCAGATACCGCAATTCCCCGCCCGCGGTCACTTCGGCGGGAACCGGGGCCAGGGTCAGATAGATCCCGTCGGTTTCCAGGGCGGCGATCACCGCCGGCGCGTCCAGCAGACCGTGACCGGTACCGAAATCGAAGCCGCGATCGAACCCCTCGCTGGCCGGGTCGTCGAGATCGATCGCCGCCAGCCGCATGGCGTCGTACAGCGCATCGACACCGATGTCGCGGTTGTAGTCCAGCACCAGCGCCGCCACCGCCGCCGCGTGGGGGGCGGCGGCGGAGGTGCCGGAGAAATTGGGCAGCCCGTCGTCGTCCGTGTCTCCGTCCTCGGGGAAGAAAGTCGTGTTGGTTTCGTCGGGGGCCACGATGTCCGGTTTTTGCCGGATCACAGGTCCCGCTTCCAGCAGGTTGCCGTCCCGGTCGAAATAGACGGGCACGCCACCGGCGGAGGAGAAGGGTTCTATGCGCCCGATGTCGGCGCAGATCCCGAAAAAGGGCGTCTCCCGGTACGAGATCGCCCCGACCGCCATCGCGCCGGCGGCGTTGGGATGACCGACGAGGGTGCCGTTGGCGTCACCGGTGGCGTATTCCAGGATGCGCACCGCTTCGGCCTCCGGGGTTTGCGGCTGGCCGGCGCCGGGGCCGCCGGCACCGTCTTCCAGTCCGCAGCCGGGCGGTTGCGGGCCCCGTTCCACGGGCCATTGGGGCGGGGTGCCCCAGATGACGTATTTGATCCGCTCCGGCGGCGGCCCTGCCCGGTGGGCGATGTAAAGGTTGAAGCGGGTTTCCCCGGTGTCGTTGAGGAAGGTCAGCGCTTCGATGGGGTCGTGGCCGATGTTGTTCTCCTCGCTGCGGGCCACGATCCGCCCCAGGCGCTCGTCGAACAGCACCAGATCGAGGTCGCTTTCGGCGCCCTTGTCGCCGTTTTGGAAGGGCTGGTTCCATTGCAGGATGAGGGTCACCTGCTGTTCCCGGGGGATTTCGATGGCCTGGTAGAAATCGGTGATCAGGGGGTCGGGGTGGAAATCGTGGGCCGGCTCTCCCGTCAGGCCGACGGCGGCGGGATTGAAGGCGGCCCCGTAGCCCAGGCGTCCGGAATTGCCCGCCGAGGAGAAATAGGCCACCCCCCGCGCCTTGACCTCGTCCACCGCCTGGGCGATGGGGCCGTCCTGGAACATCGGTTCCGAGGCGTAGCCCACGTCGTCGACGATGATGTCGGCGCCCGCATCGGCCAGCGCGACGATGCCGCCGGCGAAATCCGCCTCGCCGCCGAAAGCGGTGTGAAACATCAAAGCGGCGCCGGGGGCGATGTCGTGGATCAGCTGCATCATCGCCCTGCCTTCGTCCGCGGCCCCCTGGGCCTGGCATTCCGAAACCCCCTGGTCGTCGGTTTCACGGCTCAGATCCTTCAGCACGGTGACGTTCTCCGGCAGCTCGCCGGCGGCGATGTCGGCCTGGGCCTGTCCCAGGCAGTCGTAACTGTCGGACAGCACCCCGATGGTGATCTTGCGCCCGTCCACCCCGTAGCGTTTCCGCAGGCCGATGGCCTGCATCGCCGCATCGCCCTGGCTGATGACGCGCCGGCCGCCGTCGCCGAACAGCGGGCCGCCCGCCCGGGTCCGGGCCATGGCGGCCCGGGCCTGGAGCGCCGCGCCCAGATTTTCGATCTCGTGCAGGCGGTCGATGGGCATCCATCCCGAAATCTTGTTGCCGAAACGGGCGCTACGGATCATTCCCAGGGATGCCAGCCGCCTCGCCAGCGTATCGGCCTCGCCCCGGGCGGTCACGGTGATCAGCACCCGGCCGTCCCAGAGGCGGAATCCGGGCGAGGGCGGGCGGAACGGCCCGGCGCCGCTTCCCGCCCGATGAATCCGCCAGGCCCGTTCCAGTCCCGCCAGCCGGCGGCTGAGCGCGCCTTCGCCGCCGCCGGCGGCCGGCGGTATCAGCGGCAGGATCATCGAGACAATGAAAAAAACGGCTTTCATTCCGGTTCCTCCCTAAAAGTCGTAACTCAGGTTCAGGGTGCCGCCCAGGGTGCGCCACCTGACCTCGTTCAGCCGGCTTTTGATTTTTCCCCCGCCGCCGCTGGTGGTGATGTCGTCGCCGTGGCCATCGGTCTGCCAGTGATGGAAGTTCACCGCCAGCCTCAGGCTCAGGGCGCGCCAGATCTGGTAACTGCCGCCCACCTCGGCGGTGATGCCACGGCCGTCGGCCTCGTGCCGGAACCTGACGTCCCGTTGGGCGTCCGCCAGGGATTTCCAGCGTCCTTCGGCGCGGTACCAGAGGAAATGGTAGGCCCCCTGGCCGAAGACCTGCCAGCGCTCGCCCTCGATTCCCAGCCGCAGGCCGGCCCAGGGGCCGTGCCATTTTCCCCGGTAGCGGTATTTGGCGCTCCCCAGGGGGCCTTCGGGGGGCGTCAGGCCGTCGGTGGCCACGGCCTGGCGGAAGTTATCTGCGTCCAGGGTGTATTCCCGGTAGGTGTAGCCGGCCAGCGGTTCGATGTAGGGGCGCACCTTGCCCTCCCGGGGCTGGAAGCGGTAACCGACGCCCCCGGACAGGTCGAGGAAATGCCCGCCGTCCGCGTCCGCGGTGGTGCGGGAAAATTCACCGCGCCGGCCGTCTTCCAGATAGTCCGAGCGCCGGTGGTTTCCACCGAGCACCCACCCATAGGCCGCCTGCGCCTGGAAGGTGATCCGCGCCGGGGTGACGACGTGGGCCTCGCCGCTGATCTGGAAAGTGTCCAGATCGCGCCACTTCGCCTCCGTCAGCACGTCGGGGCCGTCGGCCAGGCCGACGTTCCATTCCAGCCGGTCGCGGCGGTAGCCCAAGCCCGCCGCGTAGTCGAAACGCCAGCCGGTGGATGGAGAGCGTCTGACCGGGCGGTCGCCGCCCCGGCCCGAGAGGACGGTCATGTGGATCGGCGGGTCGTAGGGCCCGCCTTCGGAAACCAGGAGGGGGGAAGGCGGCGCCGGTTCCCGCAGTACGGTCATGTACAGGGGCGGATCGCCGGCGGCCAGGGCCAGCGCGGGCAGGGCCAGGACGAGGATCGGGAGCCGCTTCATCGCCGCAGCGCCTCGTCGAAGCCGCCGGCCGAGATCAGGTAGAGATAAGTCTCTTCTCCCGGCGCCAGCTCAGGGGTTTCCACCGTCGCCGCCAGCCATTCCCCCGCCAGCTTGTGGGCGTCGAAACGGATCCTGGCGCCGCCGGTGTTTTTCAGCCGCAGGGCGGTCACCGTCACCCCGCCCCGGCCCCAACTGGCCAGGGGCCGGGCCGTCAGATCGGCGGTGAGCCGTACCGGCCCCGCCTGGGGCGCCGGCCGGGGGGTGATTTTCTGGTCGTTCTCCAGCCGGTGGTCTTCCGTCCGCACCGCCTTGAGCGCGTAACGGGTCAGCTTCATGTAAAGCCGGCGGGAAGCGTCCGGCAACAGTTCCGCCTCGTCCCGCCGCCAGTAGCCGTCCTTGCGGTTGTAGCGGTCCATGGCGTCCTGGCCCGGATAGGTCTTGTAGGGCTCCTGGAGTTCATAGCCCCGGTGGGTTGCGTTGGGGTTGCGGTAGATGTCCAGCCGCCGCGCCGGGTCTTCGAGGGCCGGGTGCTCGCTCTGCCTCCGCAACCAGCGTTCGCTGACCGCCTCGGCCTTTTCCGGGGCGTCGATGACGAAGGGGCGGACGATGATCACCAGTTCGGTGCGTTTGCGTTGCTGCGCCTCGTCGCGGAAAAGCCGCCCCAGCAACGGAATGTCTCCCAGCACCGGCACCTTTTCCTCCACGTCCTCGGCGGTTTCGTTGATCAGGCCGCCGACCGCCACCGCCTGGCCGTTCTGCGCCACGATGGTGCCGGTATAGACCCGGGTGCGCACCGTGTCCACCGGCACCGTCTGATCGGCGATGTCGCCGGCGACGGCCCCGGTGCGCGGCACCGGAATCGAGCCGCACTTCTTGCACGGCAGTGCCTGCTCGATCACCAGCCGGATGTTGACGCTGCCGTCTTCGTTGATGTTCGGCGTCAGCAGCAGGGTATCGCCGATGTTGCGGGTTTCCACGTCGGGATCGAACTGGCAGCTGGTGGTGCCGCCGGTGATGACCTGACCGGTGGTGTTGCCGCAGGTGACGTTGATGTCGGTGGTGATGGGGCGTTCCTCGCCGATGAAGATGCGGCTGACCTCCTGATTGGTGGTGTAGAGCACCGGCGTGGCCACCTCGGTGACCCGGCCCTCCTTTTCCAGGATTTCCAGCCGGGCGCGGAAGTGTTTGGTCAGCACGGTGGCGGCCAGCGCCGGATTGCCGAATGCCGGGGCGGCCTCCAGAAGCGAATTGGCGAGCACCTCCGCGATGCCGCCGTTGCGGGTGGTGAGCTTGGCCTTGTCGCCGACGACGGAGAACTGGAAGGAGGATTTGAAATCGTCCCCCAGATCGATCTGCAGTACCTTGACCTCCAGCAGCAGGGTGGGCATGTCGGTGTCGATTTTCTTGACCAGGTCACGGATCTGATCCAGCGCCTCTTCGTCCCGGGTGCGCACCACCAGCCGGTTCTGGCGGTGGATCAGCGTGACGTAGATGGGTGCGGTCCGGCGGGTGGTTTCGAGCACCACGCCCCGCTCGTTGACTCCGCCGAGCAGTTCTTCCGTCCGCCCCATTTCCCGCTGCACGTCCTGCGCGGAAGTGTCGTTCCGGATCTGTTGCCGGGTATTGCGGTTACGAGGGCCGAACAATCCCCGGGCGCCGCCGAATCCCCCGCCGAAGCCTCCCAGTCCTCCACCGAATCCCCCGCCGAAGCCTCCCATGCCGCCGCCGAATCCCCCGCGTCCCCCTCCGGCTCCACCTCCCTGGCCGCCCTGTTGACCCAGGGTGGTGCTGACGCGGCTCTGGCTGTCGATGATGTTGAAGCGCTGGAACCGCAGCGCCAGTTCCTGCAGAATTCGCGAGTCGTTTTCCAGCCCCAGATCCAGCACGACCCGTTTGCCGTAGAGGTCGGCGATGGTGGTGGCGGCGTCTATGAGGTTCATCTGGTGCTTCAGGGTGAAGATTTCCGTCCTTTCCCGCGAATAGTCCACCTTGCCCAGCCTGAATTCGTCCACGGTGTACACCCGCACGATGCCCGAGCGGGCATCCTTGCGGTACCACAGGTTGTAGGTCTTGGACATGGCCTCGAGCACGTCCAGCGGGCGCACGTCCTTCAGGTACATGGTGACCGGAATCCGGGACGCCTTTTCGGAGGCGACCACGTTCAGCCCCGAACGGTCGGCGAGAATCCGCAGGGCCTCGCCCACGGTGACGCTGCGGAATTCGATCCGGGCGATCCGGTCGTCGTCGGCCGGCCGTGGCTGCGCGCCGCCGGCGAAGGTGATCAGGCACGCCAGCAGGCACCAGAAGGTTCGGAACGTCGGGGTATGTCGGTGTTTCATCGCCATGAGGGGATCAATGCAGGGTCAGCAGTTCGTTGTGGGGTTGGATCAGAACGCGGATGCCGTTTTCGCCGATGTCCTGGATTCGCAGATGAACGGCCTGGCCGCCACGGATCAGGGTGATGTCCTCGTGGGTTCTGGCCAGTACGATCTTGCCGTCGATTCTCAGCAGGACCGCCGGTTCCCGGTCTTTCTTCAGAACCCATGCCGCCAGCTTCACGTCGGGCAGGGGCGGGAGTGCTTCCTTGTTTCCCCCGCTGCTGCCGCGCAGCAGGGTGCGGAAATTCTGCCGGAAGGTTTCGTCCGGGGCCGTCGGGTCGGGCAGCGCCGCGGCGGGGGCGGGCGGTTCCCCGAGGCTGTACAGGGTGTCGGTGAGCGCCTTGTTTTTTTGCTTGATCTTTTCCAGCGCCCGCTGGGCGTTGTCCTTGGCCTTTTCCACCTTTTCGTCCAGCTTCTCCGCCGGGGTCTTGCCCACCTTGAGCAGATCGCTTTCCGCCGCCGCCAGACCGGAAACCAGCGCCAGCCACAGCACCATCCATCTCATCCCTTGCCTCCCGCCGAAAACATCGCCACCAGGAAGGCGGCGTACACGAACCCGACGATGCCGCCGACGATCAAGGTCACCGCAGGTTCCATGAAGGAAGCCATGGTCTTGATCAGGCGGGCCATGCGGTCCTCGAAATACAAGGTCATTTCCTCCAGAATGTCATCCAGGGTGCCGGCGTTCTCGCCCACCCGCAGCATCTTGGGCAGCAGCGGGGGAAAGCCGAAGGTCTCCCCCAGGGGTTTGGACAGGGATTCGCCGTGGAGCACCTGCTGGCGGGCCTCGGCCACCCGCCGTCCCAGCCAAGTGTTGGACAGCAGCGCCTCGGTGATCTCAAGCGCCTCGACGATGCGCACCCCGCTCTTGAACAGGGTGCCCAGCCCCCGGGTGAAGGCCACCGTGCCGGCGAGCTGGGCGATGCTGCCGAACAGCGGCAGCTTCAGGATCAGCCAGTCGAGCCAGTAGCGCGTCGCCGCCACCTTCCGCAGCAGGTAAATGGTGGCGGCGAAGACCGCCAGCCCGATGAGAATGTAGGGGACGTTGGCTTCCAGCCAGTCGGAGGTGTCGATCAGGGCCTGGGTGATGGGCGGCAGCTCGCGGCCGATGATGGAGAGGAACTTCTTGATCTCCGGCACCACGGTGGTGAGCATGAAGATCGCCACGCCGATGGCGAACACCATCACGAACAGCGGATAGGCCAGGGCCGAGATCACCTGGCGCTTGAAGTTGCGGATCCGTTCCAGCTCCTTGCTGGCGTGGTCGAGGACGAAATCCAGGTTGCCGGTCTCCTCGCCGACGCGGATCAGGGCCAGGGTGAGGCGGTCGAACACCTTGTGCTCCATCATCGCCTCGGTGAGGCTGTCGCCCTGCTGGATGCGGTCGGCGATCTTGTTCCACACCCGGGCCACGGCGATGCGCGCATTGCCCGCCACGATCCTGATCCCCTCCAGGATCGGCAGCCCCGAGCGCAGCATCACCGCCAGCTGGTGGAAATCGCGCTCCACGTCCACCGGGCGCATGGCGCGGTATTCCAGCGGGTTGAGGCTGAAGCCCCGATCCCCCTGACGGCGCTTGATCTCGGCGATCTCCAGCACTAGCAGGCGCTGGCCGCGCAGCTGTAGTACCGCCGCCTCGCGCGATTCCGCCTCCAGCGTGCCGCTCTGCTGCCGCCCGGCGCCGTCGCGGGCGATGTATCGGTATTCCGGCATTCAGCTCACCACGACAGCACGATGCCCATCGCCTCGCTCATGGCGGTCTCGCCGGCCAGCAGCTTGTCCACCAGATCGTCCACCAGGAACGGCACCCCGGCCTCCTTCATCCAGCCGATCACCTCGGTCTCCCCGGCCCCTTCGGCGATGCCGCGGGCCCACCCGGCGTCGATGGGCAGCATCTCGTACACCGCCAGGCGGCCGTGGAAGCCGCGCCCGCCGCAATAGACGCAGCCGGCGCCCTCGTAGATCTCCCGCCCGGCCAGTTCCGGGCGCTTCAGGATCTCCGCCTCGCGCCGGGTCAGGGGGCGGGGGACGCGGCAGTGGCGGCACAGGCGCCGCACCAGGCGCTGGGCGATGGCCAGACGCACGCTGGCGGCCACCAGATACGGCTCCAGCCCCATGTCGATCAGGCGGGTCAAAGTCGCCGGGGCCGAGTTGGTGTGCAGGGTGGACAGCACCAGGTGGCCGGTGAGGGCGGCCTTGACCGCCACGTCGGCGGTTTCCTGATCGCGGATCTCGCCGATCATCACCACGTCCGGGTCGTGACGCAGGATCGAGCGCAGCGCCTTGGCGAAGCTGACCTTGTCGGCGCTGTCCACCTCCGACTGGGCCACGCCGTCGATCTCGTATTCCACCGGGTCCTCCACGGTGATGACGTTGAGATCGCGCCGCGCCAGCAGATGGCGGATGGCCGCGTACAGGGTGGTGGTCTTGCCGCTGCCGGTGGGGCCGGTGAGCAGCATCATCCCCTGGCTGCGCTGGAGGAAGGTTTCCAGGACATCGCGATGGAAGTCCCCCAGCCCCAGCCGTTCCAGGGTCAGGCTTCCGGTCTGCAGGGCCAGCAGGCGCAGGGTCATGCGCTCGCCGTGCTTGGTAGGGAGGGTGGCCACGCGCATGTCGATCTCGGAGCCGCCGCTGACGAACTGGCGGGAAAAACTGCCGTCCTGGGGGGCGCGCTTTTCCGCGATGTCCATTCCCGCCAGCACCTTGAGGCGGCCGACGATTTCCGAATGGGCGGCGGGAGGCAGCAGGGCGTGGGTCTCCAGCCGGCCGTCCACCCGGAAGCGGATCAGAACCCCCTCGCGCCGGGGGTCGATGTGGATGTCGGAGGCCTGCTTCAGATAGGCGGCGAACAGGATTTCGTCGGTGATGTCCACCGCGTCGGCGTCCAGGCCCTGGAGGGCGCCTCCGCGCGGCGCCTCCAGGATGTTCATGCGGTCGCGGCCGTCGCCGAACACCCGGCGGATGGCCTTTTCCAGCGGTTCCTTTTCCGTCTTCCAGGCGCACACCGGCAGTTTGGTCATGCGTTCGACGATGCGCAGGGTGGGGCGGTGGCCGGGATCGGTGCAGGCCACATGCAGCACCCCGTCCAGTTCCACGAAGGGCAGTACCCGCTTGCGCATCGCCAGGGTGGCGGGAATCTTGAGGACGCATTCGGGGTGGACCCGCACTTCCTCCATGTTCAGCAGATGATCCTGGGGATCGAAGCGGGCCGGATCGGCGAAACGCAGCCCCATGCGGATTTCGTCTCCCTCGAACCGGAGCCAGCGGATCTCCGCCCGCCGGGTCAGGTGGCGCTCGCCCACCCGCAGGGTCAGCGTCAGCCGCGCGCCGGTCTCCAGGGCGTCGATCCGCATGCCGGTGACCGCCAGCCCCGCCCCGGCCGGCGAGAGGTCGGTGATCTCGCCCTCGACGGTTTCGCCGCCGGGGCGGTACAGGATCGCCCGCGCGGGGGGCGGCGCGGGCTCGCGGGGGCGTTGTCGCTGGTCGTCGGAACGGGGGAGTCTTTCGGAAGGAGTCGCCATGGTCGTGTCTCAAATCCAAAGGGTCAGGATCCAGTGCATTCTCGGGTCGTTGTCGTCTTCGGGGGCCTTCATGGTCAGTTCCAGGGGAATCAGCGGCACCGCGGAATCGGCCATTTCCCGCAGGGCGGCGTGCACATCGCCGTAGCGCCCCAGAAATTCCACCCGCCAGGCCTGAAACCGGAACTGTCCGTCCAGCTTCCTTTTCGCCAGCCGTTCGCGGATTTCCCGCACCGCCCGCGAGCCGGTTTTGAAAATCTCGTCGTGACGGCCTTCTCCCAGGGCCTGCAACCGGTGGCGGCCCAGAATCGCCGTCAGTTCGGCGATCAGCCGGTTGGCGTCGTGGCCGCTGGCCAGAGTTCCCAGCTCCCGGGCCAGCTTCTCGTCCAGCTCGCCCTTTTTGCGCCGCAACTCGGCGATCTGGACGTCCAGGGTGGCGATCTGGCGGTCGTAGGCGGGGATGGCCGAGGCGCTGATGCCTTTCTGCACCAGGGAGCGCCATTCTTCTTCCGCCTTTTCGGTGTTCTTCTCCACGAATCCCTTGACGAAGGTGAAATAGATCACCCCCACCGCCAGGGCCGGCAGCAGGCGCTTGAGCAGGCGTTCGCGCTCCTCAGTCGTCATCGCCATGGGCGATCCCTCCCAGTCCCAGATCCTCCAGCTTCAGATCGAACCCCCATGGGCCGCCCCGGACGAACAGGTCCAGATCCTCCTTGGCCGGAGGCAGCAGCTCGAAACCCAGCCGCCGCGCCGACGCCTCCAGGGCGGTGGCGTAGCGGTTGGGGGCGTCGAAATAGACCGCCACCCCGTGGATCTTCCAAACGTCGCCGTCGCGGCCGATGCCGTCGAGCACCACCCCGGCCGGCCTGTTGCGCGCCAGCGCTTCCAGCAGCCGCGCCGGCCGGGCCCGCAGCCGTTCCAAAAGCTCGGGAAAGTGCTGGAAACCCTCTTCCAGCAGGGTCACGTCCCGGTTCAGGCCGTCCAGGGTGGCGCGGCGGCTTTTTATGCCGTCGCGCAGGGACTGGACCCGCTTCTCCAGCCGCCGCAGCTCCGCCGTCTTGGCCTGGTAGTCGAGCTTCTGCCAGGTGTGCCAGCCGAAATGCCCTCCCACCACCAGCAGCGCCGCCAGCCCCGACAGCCCCATGTAGAGATGGTCGGGATTGATGGCGCTGGTTTCCTGAAGCAGCGGCGCGTGCAGGCCCTTTCGCCGCGCCAGGGCCGCCGCCCAGCCTTGCAGCCAGTGCCGGCGGGCCGCCGGGTCGTCCAGGGACCAGGTGAGGGGAAGATCGTCCCCCATCAGCAGGGTGCGGCCGCAGGTGAGGGTTTCCCGGTGTTTCACGTCCTGGTGTTCCTCCAGCCATTCGTCCACCTCCGACCGCCAGCCGTCGCCGATGCCCTCGGTGGGGATGACGCTCACCTCCGGCGGATCGTCCCGGTGGCGGGCGCAGACGGCGACCACCTGATCCGGCCAGTATTCCAGCCGCATCCAGGGAATCCCGGCCTCCTCGTCCAGCGGCCGCGGCAGCCCGCCCGGATGCAGCACCGCCGCCAGCCTGCCGCGGCACTGGCGCACGGTGTGGCCGAGGCGGTCGAAGACCCGCTGTGACAGCAGGCTGACCCAGTAGGTCCGCATCTCGTCGTCGGAGGCGGTCAGGCAATAGCCGATCTGGCGGTTGACCACCGAAACACCCGTCACCGCCTCCAGCTCGAACATCAGCGCCTGGGTCAGGGCCGCGGCGCCGATGCCGGTGGTCTGAGCCGCCGGCAGGGCGAGGGTGTGGGTCTCCAGGCGGTCGTAGAGAATCCACACCCGCCGCGCCGGTCTCGGCCCCTGGGTGAGCACGTACTCCACCGTCTCCGGCAGATAGTCCACCCCTTCGCAGGTCTTGTCGACCGCCGCCACCTCGCCCAGTAACCCGCCGCGCCCGTCCGCCTCGGCGCGGTAGGTGACCGCCTCGGTGACGTAGAGCAGGGTGTGGCGCGGCCGGCCGGAAGCGGGCAGCCGGGCGGCAAGGGAGGCGAGTTTGTCGGGGAGGTTCATTCAGGTGGTTGTTTTTATTGTTATTCTTTTTCTACCAGTCGATGACGGGTGTGACGCTTCCGGGGCGCATGTCCACCGCAACGGGAAATTTTCCGGGAGGATACAGAGCGACCGTGCTGTCGGTGATGCCGCCGTCGCATTCCACCACCGCCAGGTGATTCTGGCCGGCCGGCAGAGGCGTGTCGTAATTCCACGAGACGGTGAGGCCGGTCACCACGTCCAGCGACCGGGAAGTGACCGGGGAAAGCGCCGCGATGTTGTTGTTTACGTTGTTGTCGGTATCCGTCTTCCGGTGATAGATGCGCAGACAAAGACGGTGGGCGTTGGTGTCGGCATCCGCGCTCAGGAAACGCACGCTGACGCTGAAGGGAGGAGCGATGGTCCAGTCGTTGAGGACGATTTTCCGCTCACAGTCCTCTTCATAGTCATTGTCTCCTCCGCAGATTCCGGCAGGCCCCGCCAAAGCGTCGGCGCCGTGGCTCCGAACCGTCAGGCTGACGCCGTCGAAGGGTGCGTAATACCAGCCGTAGTTGGCGGTGTCGAGGCTGGTATCGCAGTCCGGCACGCCGTCGCCGTCGCAATCGCCGGTGCCGCCGAATCCGTCGCGCAATGCGCCGGGGTCGTCCGGTGAGGCGGTGGTGGAAAGATAGGGGCCGCGCCAACCGACGCCCATATGAATGGAAACCGGGCCGATAAAGGTGACCGCATCGCTCCAGCGCATCTCCGCGGTGACGGGGGCCATCGCCAGCAGCCGCAGGTTCGGCGGCAGTGTCCCCATGTCGAAGGCGTAGGCCCGGATGCCTTGGCTCCAGTCGCCATCGCCGACGATGGCTCTCTTGAATTCGTCGAGCCGCCGCACCGTCTTCTCGTACCGCGCCTGCTCCTGGATTCCGCTCACCGAGGTGATCGCCACCGAGGTCAGAATCGTCATCACCAGCAGCGACACCACCAGTTCCAGCAGGGTGAGGCCGGTTTGCCGTCTCATTTGCTCACGCATGGTTGATTCCCCTGGGGCAGCGGATCGGGAATACGGAGGAAAAGCACCCGGTCGTCGCCGCGGTTGATGGCGTTGCAATCATTCAGTTTGGTCTCCAGTATTCCGTCCGGACCTGCGGAAACCAGGCGGGCGCAAGCTTCTGGCATACCGCCCTCGCACGCCTTCAGGGGCGCTGTTGTGTCACAACCGGAAGGCACTTGCAGCACCAAGGGATTGCGTGAACTGATGCCGTCGCCGTCCCGGTCCCGGGGACGGAAGTGGTCGAATATGAAAATATCGTTCTGATACGAAGTGTTGCTGTGATCGAAGGAAACGTAGTTGGTGGTGTCGTGATAGTTCGTGCCATGGGCGGATGCGAATTCGTCCGGATCGGCCAGCTTCCCCCCGCCGCTTTGCAGATACGGCCCGCGCCAGCCCAGGGCCAGGTTGGGGCGGAACGTTTGCAGCGGCTTGGGGCAGAGCGATTTCTTCGGCGTGCCGGTGGTGGCTGAGACGTTGAACAGGAAATGCAAGGGGTAACGCGGATTGCCGCCGGTGGCGGTGTCGTCGTGACAATCCGCGTTACCGCTTCCATCTCGATAATAGGGGAAGCGGTTCCGCAGGTCGCTGTAATACCCCGGCCCCGCGCCCGAGCCCATGATCGCCTCCTTCACCGCCATCAGGGTCGCGTCGGTGGCCTGGCAGGCGGCCTGTTCCACCGTGCCCTGGGTGAAGGGCAGCACCACCCCGGCCAGGGCGACCAGGATCAACAGCGCCACGGTCAGTTCCAGCAGGGTGAAGCCGGGTTGGAATCGGGGGAGTTTCATCATGTTCGTCAATCAGAAAGGCGGGCGCCGAAGCGCCCGCCGGTTCGGGTCAGACAAGAACGCGATCAGTTGTTCTTGTTGGCCAGGTTTTCCCAGGTGTGTGCCTGGGTATGGGCCGCTCCCCACAGATGCTTGGGCATCATCAGCATGGCGGCGCCAACAAGTGTTGCAGGTTCAGTCATAGCCGAACAGCCGATCGTTGTGTTGTTGCTTTTGTCCGCACGGAACACAGCGACGAATCGGTTGTACCTGTTTTCCGGACCCATACCGCCCCGGCTCGCGAAATGGAGAGGCGCATCAGCGATGACTTTGCCGACCATTTCGCTTTCAGGGCCGACACCAAAGGCGATGTATTCGTAGCAATTGTCAACGCCATCAGGCGTATTGTCATGATCGAAGTTTACCCAGGCAGATGTGTTGTTGTAGAAGGCATAAGCCAGATGCTCGGCCTTGTTGGCGAACGACAGTCCCATTGGCATGCCGCCAACTTGAACGGTTACAACGGCCAAGGGTACTGTCGCATCCAAGGGAACCCTGGCACTCACCGCATCGAAAGTGGCGCTGCCATTTGCTGCGCCTTCTTTCATGACCCAGACATTATTGATACCTGCGCCTGTCAGTGAGGAAATGATGGTGGGGCTGACTGTTCTGACATTGACGATGCTGGTGTTCATCAAATCGTCATATGTACCGGAGGGGTCACCCAGGGTATGGAAGTCTTCCGGAAGCTCGAAGTATTTAGCCTGAAATAGCCCGATAGCATTGTTGATTTCCCACAGGTTGTCGGTACCGGTGGAGTCGTGCGTCCTTTGCAGATATCCCTGCGCATAGGGCAGGATCAGCCCCGACAGGCCGATGAGGACCAGCAGGACCACGGTCAGTTCCAGAAGGGTCAAACCCGCCTGGCGCTTGCGTGTCTTGATTGTTGTCGTTTTTGGGTTCATCATTGGATTTGTCTCCTATAATAATAAGCAAGTAGTTGTCAAACTCCGGCCTCTGCGGGCTGCACCCCGCCGGGGCCGTTTTTTTTGCGCTTTCCCTGCCCGCTTTCCCTGTCCCTTGCCGGCCGCCGCCGTTTCCTTGACGATTCCTTGCCGGCACATGCTCCCATTATCTAGCATGACCTGTGCCAATTTTCGGAATCGGCGGGATTTCCGGGTTGGGGCGCGAATCCGGATTTGTGACGCGGTTCACAAATGCGTCATATCGCGCAAACCTGTGTGATATGACGCACCCGTCTTTGACGGGGCTCCCCTTGGCGGGTGGGGATGGACGATGGCGTGAAAGTGCGTCACCATTAAGGATGGGTGAACCTCAGCACGGCAAGACGGAGGAACGTGGATGAGCCGAGTGGAAGAGCGGGTCGATCGACTCGAGGAAGCGTTGATGAAGCTGGCCTACGCCCAGTTCAACACCGAAATAGAATTGCGCCAGCTTTCGCGCGAAATGAAGGATTTCAAGGACGAGATGAAGGACTTCAAGGCGGAAATGCAGGCGTTCAAGGAGGAGATGCAGGCGTTCAAGGAGGAGATGCAGGCGTTCAAGGAGGAGATGCAGGCGTTCAAGGAGGAGGTCCGGCGCGACCGCAGGGAAATGAACAAACGTTGGGGCGAGATCGCCAACAAGCTGGGCACGGTGGTGGAGGACATCATCTATCCGAGCGCCCGGCGGGTGGCGCGGGCGTTTTTCGGGGCGGAAACCATCGAGTTCGAGGGGCAGCGCATCGTCCGCCGCCTGTCTAGCGGCCGGGGGCGGAACCGCGAGTTCGACGGGGTGTTCGCCTGGGAAGGCCACGTGCTGCTGTTGGAAGGCAAGGCCGCCATCCGCCCCGAGTATCTGCGCGGTTTCGCCGATTTCGTCCGCCTCGGGGCCTTCTTCGACTGGTTTCCGGAATACCGGGGCCGGCGGCTGATTCCCGTGTTCGGGGCGCTGGCGATCCCCGATCAGGACGTGGCCTGGCTGACCCGGCGGCGCATCTACGTGCTGAAAATGGGGGAGGAGGCGATGGAGCTGGTGAACTTCGAGGCCGTGGAAGGCGGACAGTCAGGTTAGCCCGCCGTGCCCGGTGACCGCCCAGGGGTATTGGCGCGTTATGTGCATAAGATTTCCGAATTCACAGCGTCTGGGAGTGAGGAGTGATGCGCGACGTGCAAGCCTGGTTGTCCGGTCTGGTTTTGACGGCGGCCTTGATGGTGGCCCTGGTGATCTATGCCCCGGGGCTGGGGGGCGGGTTTCTGTTCGACGATCAGCCCAATCTGGCCCTGAACGAGGCCCTGAAACATGCCCGGCCCACCTGGGATTCGGTGCTGGCGGTGACCGGCTCCGGCAACGCCGGTCCCCTGAAACGGCCGCTGGCGATGCTGAGCTTCGCCGTCAACGTCTGGCTGACGGGGATGAACCCGGTCTGGTTCAAGTTCACCAATGTGCTGATCCACCTGCTCAACGGGGTGTTGATCTACCTCTTGACCCGGCTGTTGCTGGGGCGGCTGGCGGCGGACGGGGTTCCCTTGACGCTGCTCCGGGCCCGCTGGATGGCGGTGGCGGTGGCCTCCCTGTGGCTGTTGCATCCCCTGAATCTGACCTCGGTGCTCTATACCGTCCAGCGCATGACCAGCCTGGCGGCCACCTTCACCCTGCTGGGGATGATCCTGTACGTGCTCGGCCGGCGCTGGTGGCTGGGGCCTGAGCCGCGCTGGGCGGCCGGGGCGGTGGCGATGCTGGGGGGCGTGCTCGGCTGCGGGGCGCTGGCGGCGCTGACGAAGGAGAACGGGTTGCTGATCGTCGCCTTCGTGTTTCTGATCGAGTGGATCTTCTTCCGTTTCCAGGCGCCCCATCCGGCGGCCCGGCGGGCGCTGGCGGCGGCCCACGCCCTGTGGTTCGGCCTGCCGGCGCTGGCGGCGGTGGTGTGGTATCTGCTCATCCACCCTGAACGGGTGGTGGGCGGCTACGGCGGGCGCGACTTCACCCTGATCGAGCGGATACTGACCGAGCCCAGGATTCTCTGGCACTACGTCCGTTGGCTGCTGGTGCCAGACATCCGCGCCATGGGCCTGTTCCACGACGACATCCCGTTGTCGAAAGGGCTGTTCGACCCGCCGACCACTTTGCTTGCCCTGGTGGAATGGCTTCTGGCGGTTGGGCTGGCCCTGTGGGCCCGGCAGCGGGCGCCGGTGTTCGCCTTCGGCGTCCTGTTCTTCCTGGCGGGGCACGCGATGGAATCGACGGTGTTCCCGCTGGAGATCGTCCACGAGCACCGCAACTATCTGCCTTCCTGGGGAATTCTTCTGATGTTGGGGTATTACGGCCTGCACCCCGGTTTCGGCAGGCTGGTGGCGCGGCTGCGGGGCGGGCGCGAGCCGGCCTCGGAGCCGCTGCTGCCCCTGCGGGCGGCGGTGTTGGCGGGATTCGCCCTGCTGGCGGCGGGGGGTACTTGGGCGCGGGCGTTGTCGTGGTCGGATCAGCGGATGTTGATGATGGCCGAGGTGCGCCATCATCCCCTGTCGGTGCGCGCCGCTTTCACCGCCGGGCGGGTCATGATCGAGACTTCCGAGCGCTTCGGCCGCGACAGCCCGCAGGCCAGGGAACTTCGGGAACTGGCGCGGACCTTCTACCGCCACGCCAACCGGCTGGACGATTATTATCTGGTGGGCCGTTTCGGCCTGCTGACCCTGGACGCCCTGGACGGCAAGCCGGTGGACCGGGCGCTGCTGGAGGATCTGAAGGCCCACTTGCGGGAAGGGCCGGTGGCGGCCAACCAGGTTTATACCCTGACCCGGCTGCTGCAGGACGATTTGAACAGCCGCTGGGGATTGCCGCCGGAAGTGGTGCTGGAGGCGGCCGACGCCCTGCTGGCCAACCCGCGCCTCTCCCCCGCCTGGCGCAAGGACGTGCTGGTCCCGGCGCTTCAGGTGGCTTTCAAGCGCCACCGTTACACCCAGGCGCTGGCCTACGCCCGCGGCCAGGTGGCCCTCGACGGGCGCGACCCGGCCTTCCGCCTCAATCTGGCCCAGGCGCTCTATCTCACCGGCGACCACGACGCCGCCCTGGCCGAACTGGCCCGCGCCGCCGAGCTGGACACCAACGGCCGCCTGGCGGCGGCGCGGGCGTTCGTCGAAAGCCATTTCCGGACGGAGGCTATACTTGGGAAAAAGATACGGTCCGGGAGGTGATACGGTGAAAAAGTGGGTGTTTCGCTCGGATGTCCAGGGGCTTCGGGCGGTGGCGGTTGCGGCCGTGGTGCTGGCGCACTTCGGCGTGCCGGGGTTTGCCGGCGGCTTCGTGGGAGTGGACGTTTTCTTCGTCATTTCCGGCTATCTCATCACCGGCCTGCTGTGGCGGGAGCTGGATTCGGACGGCCGGATTCGTCTGGGGCGTTTCTACGCCCGCCGCCTGCGCCGCCTGATGCCGGCGCTGGTGGCGATGGTCGGCGTCAGCGGGGCGGCGGCATTATGGTTGCTGTCCGGTTGGGAGATCCGCCAGCAGACGGGATCGGCGCCCTTCGCCTTGACCTGGACCAGCAACCTTTATTTCGCCTTCCGCGCCCAGCATTATTTCGCCTGGTTGCAAACCCGGGATCTGTATCTTCACACCTGGTCGTTGGGGGTGGAGGAGCAGTTCTATCTGTTGTGGCCCCTGCTGCTGTGGGCCTTGTTTCGCAGCGTTCGGTCGCGGAGCGGGCGGCTGGCGGCGCTGGCCTTGGTGGCGGTGGCAGGTTTGGCCGCGTGCGCCGCCGTCAGCTACCGGCAAGCCTTGTTGGCCTTCTATCTATCTGCCGCTGTTTCGGATCTGGGAGTTCTCCCTGGGGGCGTTGGTATATCTGGCGGTGGAGCCTTGGACGAGGCGTGCGGGCCGATGGCGGGCGGCGCTGGCCTGGCTGGGGCTGGCGATGGTGGTCGCCGCCGTTTTGTCGTTACGGCGGCAAATGGTCTATCCCGGCTTCTGGGCGGTGGCGCCGGCTTTGGGAGCAGCCTTGATTCTGGCGGGAACGGCGGGACGGGTGCTGGCCAATCCGGTGCTGGTGTGGCTGGGGGATCGTTCCTATTCCCTCTATCTGTGGCACTGGCCGGTATGGGTACTGGGGGCGGCTTGGGGATTGGACCGCCTTCCCCGGGACAAGGCGACCCTGGCCTTGGGGGCTCTGTTGTTGGCGATGCTGAGTTATCGGTGGGTGGAACGTCCCTTCTGGAAAGGGCGTTTCAGCCGTATCGGCGCTCCCCGCCATGTGTTCGCCGGGGCGGTGACGGTCATGGTGATCGGCAGTCTGTCCGCGTTCGTGGCCAGCGGGCTGACAGGGGCGGTCAAATCCCGTGCCGAGGCGGCGTTGATGGCGGCGCGGGGGGATCTGCCGTCCCTTTACCGCGCCGGCTGCGATCGGTGGTATCACGATGACGCGCTGTCGCCTTGCACGTTGGAGCCGGAGGGGGCCGAACGCACGGTGGCGTTGGTCGGCGACAGTATCGGCGCCCAATGGGCCTCGTTGTTGCCGGCGGCCTTTCCCGACGCCCGTATCGTGATTCTCACCAAGTCGTCCTGTCCGATGGTGGATGAGCCGTATTTCTATGAGCGCATCGGCCGGGTTTACCGGGTGTGTGAACGTTGGCGGGGAAAGGCCCTCGCCTATCTGGAATCGCTGCGGCCGGACGTGGTGTTCGTGGGTTCGGCGTCCACTTATCCCTATTCGCGGACCCAGTGGGTCGAGGGCAGCCGGCGGATTCTGATGCGCTTGGGCCGGGTGGCGCGGTGGGTGGCGTTGATCGCCGGAACGCCGCAGTTAGGCCTCGATGGCCCTGCTTGCCTGGCGAAGATCCGCAACCGTCTCCACTTGGCGGATCGTTTCTGTTCCCGTTATGTGCCGGCAGAGTCCAGGATCGCTACCGTGAACGGCTGGCTGAAGGAAGCCGCGGCCACCGTGCCCAACGCCACGGTACTGGATTTTTCACCGTGGGTCTGCCCTGAGGGCCGGTGCCGGGCGCTCGTGGACGGGGTGGTGGCCTTTCGCGATGGCCAGCACCTGACCGACAGCTTCGTGCGCCGATTGGCGGCCGCAGGGCTTGTGGCGGTGGTGCGCGAGTTCACGCCGGACACAGGGGCGCGGGCCGACGCCGGATAGGGCAGAGGCCGAATGGGGTTTCGAGCATGGGAGGGAGCGTCGCCGGGGCCGTGTCGGTATGAGCGGCCGGTCGTTCGGAAGGTGGATGGCCGGGGCTTCCGTCGGCGGCCGCCATACCCGGCAGCCGGCGCAATTGGGCCAGTTGTTCCAGGTCGCGGGTGTACAGCCGCCGCAAAAATGGCGCCTTGCGAGCCAGATGGGCGTCGAGGGTAGCGACGGCGGCCGCGATCCGTTCGGCGGGGATGTCGAGGGGCGGCGGTACGGGTGGCACGGCCTGGGCCGGCAGGGGTGGCGTTTCCGGGAAGGCGGCGGGGGATGGTGGCGGCGCGTTTTCGATCTCGGCCGTCAGCGCGGTTTGCAGTTCGCCGAGGGAACGGCTGCGGCGCACCGCTTCGGGCAGGCGCGGCAGAGGCGGGGAGGTTTTCGGTCGCGGGCTGCTCTCGGAAACGGGAGGAACAGCGGCGACCGGGGAGACAGGCGCCGGGGCGGGCATGTCGGTGCCGGCCGTTTCGGGGATGGCCTCCGGTGTGACCTTGACCGCCGTGGGTGGCGGGGGTGATGCCGCCGCGGCGCCGCGCGAATGCCGGCGGGCCAGGGCCATGGCCTGGGTCAAAACGTGGAATTCCCGCGCCAGGGGGGCGACGGCCCGGTTCCAGATGTGGCGCCCCGCCCCGGCAAATGGATGGGGCTGGGCCGTTCCGGCGGCGATCAGCATGAGGGCGACGGTGAGCAGGGTGGTGACGGAACGGGAAGCGGGCCGGGTTTCCGGGGGCGGTGGTGTTTTCGGTGTTGCAGGCGCGGGGATTTCCCGCCCGTGACGCAGGATGGGATGGCGGCAGATGGGGCAGCGGTAGTTGCGCCGCCCGGCTGGAATTTCGGCCGCGGTTCCGCAGCGGGGACAGGGGCGGGTTTCCGCCGTTTCGCTCAGTCGCAGATCGCGCTTTTGGGGGAGCGGGCGGTGGTTGCAGACGACGCCGCCCCGCGTCAGGGTGCGTTGGGCCTTGCGGGCGGCTTCCAGCGGAAGTACCGCGAGGCGGGCCCCGGGGTGGGGTTGGATTTCCCGTCCCAGCGCTTCCCGGATCAGGGCCCGGGCATCGCTGGCGGACAGCCTTGGATCGAGGGAGAAGCAGATCAGTTCGTGGCGTTCCATGGATTCTTCCCGATGATTGGCGTGGAAGATCATCGGCGGGTGGACGGCGCCCTGAAGCGGCGGGCCTGGTATTTGTGACGGAAATCACGGCCGGGGGTGAGGGAGTGCGTCGCCTGGGGCGGGAACTTGACAGGGGCGGGGAGATCTTTGCTAAATGGGGAGGAACGGAAATGATCGAGAGGTGAGCGAATGAGTCTGGCCGAGGAAGATCTCCACCGTATCCACGACATGGTGGAACGTCTGGTGGAGGACAAGGTGACCCGCCTGTATCATGCGCGCGACCTGGAGCTGCGCGAGCGTATGGTGCGGGTGGAGGAGGAACTCAGGCATCAGCGGGAGCTGATGGAACAGGGGTTCCGGTTGATGGAGAGGCGCTTCGAGCAGGTGGACAAGCGCTTTGAGGAAATGCGCGAAAGCATGGACAAGCGTTTCGAGCAGGTGGACAAACGGTTCGAGCAGGTGGACAAACGGTTCGAGCAGGTGGACAAGCGCTTCGAGATGCTGATCGATCAGATGGAACGCCGCTTCGGGCAGGTGGACAAGCGTTTCGAACAAATGGACAAGCGTTTCGAGGAAATGCGCGAAAGCATGGATAAGCGTTTTGAGCAAATGGACAAACGCTTCGGGCAGGTGGACAAGCGCTTCGAGGGAATGGAGCGGCAGATCGAGGCGGTGCTCCGCCGCATGGACCGTTTCATGTTCTGGTCCCTGGGGCTGACGGCGACCGCGGTGTTTTTCATCATCAACTTTCTCAAGTGAGCGTGGATACGAATCCCGAACTGCGGCCGTTGCTGGCGGCCCTGGAAGAGGTGATCCTAGGCAAGGAACGGCAGATCCGCCTGGCGGTCTGCTGCCTGCTGGCGCGGGGGCATCTGCTGATCGAGGACATTCCCGGCGTCGGCAAGACCACCCTGTCCCAGGCCCTGGCGCAATTGCTGGGGTTGAGCCATCAGCGGGTCCAGTTCACCAGCGATCTTCTGCCCGCCGACATCCTGGGAGCGGCGATCTATGACGAGCAGGAGCGCGCCTTCCGTTTCCACCCCGGCCCCATCTTCCACCAAGTGGTATTGGCCGACGAGATCAACCGCGCCTCTCCCAAGACCCAGAGCGCCCTGCTGGAGGCGATGGAGGAGGGACGGGTGAGCATCGAAGGGGAAACCCACCCCCTGCCGGAGCCGTTCTTCGTCATCGCCACCCAGAACCCCTTTCACCAGCATGGAACCTTTCCCCTGCCGGAATCCCAGCTCGACCGTTTTCTGATGCGGATCAGCCTGGGGTATCCCGATCCCCGCGCCGAACGCCGGTTGCTGGCCGGAGAGGGGGGCGGCGACGTTCTGCGTGGCTTGCCGCCATGCGCCTCGGGGGGAAAGTTGTCGCACTGGCAGGAGGAAGTGACGGCGCTGCACGTTTCCCCGCCGCTGCTCGATTACGTCCAGGCGCTGTTGCGCCACAGCCGTGAAGCCGGCGAATACCAGTCCGGCCTGTCGCCCCGGGCCGGGCTGGGACTGTTGCGGGCGGCGCGCGCCTGGGCGTTTCTGGCCGGCCGCGACAGCGTCTGGCCCGACGATGTGCGCGCGGTGCTGGAGGCGGTGGCCGCGCATCGCCTGGGTGGCGTGGCGCTGGAAAGCGGCGCGCGGCGGTTGCTGGAGGCGGTGGCGGTTCCGTGAACGCTGTCCGGGTCCGCCCCACCCGCCGGTTGGCGGGGTTCCTGATGCTGCTTTCGGTGTTGTGGCTGGTGTCGGCCAATTACCGTAACAATCTGGGGTATCTGCTCACCTATCTGCTCGCCGGTATCGGCGCGGCTTCCTGGTTCCAGACCCGCCGCCAGTTGGCCGGGTTGCGTTGCCGTTTCGGAAAGCCGGCGCCGGTGTTCGCCGGGGAGACGGCCGCGTTGCCGCTCTGGATCGAGGCCGCGGGCGGCGGGCGGCCCCAGCTTCGGCTGGAGGTTCCCGGCGGGGCGGCGGAGAATCTATTCCTGGAAGGGGCGTGGCGAGTTACGCTTTCGTTCCCGGCAGGGGAGCGGGGGCGCCGCCGCGTCGGGCCGCTGCGGATCTGTTCCACTTTCCCTCTGGGCCTGTTCCGCGCCGAGGGGGAGGTGGAAGGCGGCTGGCTTTTGTGGGTGTATCCCCGGCCGGCCGCGCAGGCGCCGCCACCGAAGGGCGCGCGGGAGGGGGACGGGGGGGAGCGGGAGTTCGAGGGCTTCCGTTCCTACCGGCCCGGCGATTCCCCGCGCCAGATTCACTGGAAAGGGCTGGCGAAGGGCCAGGGGCTGGTGACCAAGGTATTTTCCGAACAGGGCGGGGAGAGCGGCGCGGTGTTCGATTGGGAGATGCTGCCGCCCGCGGCGGCGGAGCGCCGTCTTGGCTGGCTGGCCCGGTGGCTGCTGGACGCCGAACGGCAGCGGCGGGCGTATGGCCTGCGTCTGCCGGGGGTGTCGCTGCCGGTCGGCGGGGGGGCGGGGCACCTGGAGGCGTGCCTGAAAGCGCTGGCGGAGTTCCCCGGAGGGGAACGTGACTGAAACGGCAGGCTCCCGGCAAGCGCATGAACCGGTTTCCCCCTCTCCCTTTGGGAGAGAGGCCGGGGGCGAGGGGAAAACACCGTTGGCTTCATCCACCCCAACCCCGCTCCCGGAGGGAGAAGGGCTTCGGGGGCGGACAAAATCGGCGCCGGACGGAAAAAACGGGGGGCATGCGATTGTCCTGTCGCTGGACCCCCGGCGGTTGCGTTTTCTGCTCGCGGTGCTGCTTCTGGCGGTGTTGCCGCACCTGTGGCATCTCCATTGGAGCCATACCGCCCTGTTTCTCGGTTTCTGGGCCTGGCGCCGGCTGGGGATCGCCCGACCGCGTCTGTTGCCCCGGGGCGTCTGGCTGCCGCTTTTGACCCTGAGCGCGGCGGGGGTGGTGATCGTCACCCGCCACGGCGCCATCGACCTGACCACCAGCACCGGCCTGTTCGTCGCCGGCCTCGGGTTGAAGCTGATGGAGCTGAAGAGCGGGCGGGACGTGTATTTCACGGTGCTGCTCGGTTGGTTCGTGATTCTGACCCAGTTTCTTTACGATCAGTCCCTGGGGATGGCCGCCTGGGCGCTTGCCGGCGTCTCCCTGTTGACGGCGGCGCTGGTGCGTTTCGATGCCGCCGGATGGCTGGGATGGCGGAGGCTGGCCCGTCATGTGGCGATCCTGGTGGCCCCGGCCGTGCCGGTGATGGTGCTCTTGTTCCTGTTCTTCCCCCGGCCGCAGGGCGGTTTCATCCATCTGCCCTTCGGCGCCTCGGCGCGGACGGGGTTGTCGGAGGTGATGGAACCGGGGGCCGTTTCCCGTCTGGCCGCTTCCGCCGAGGTGGCTTTCCGGGTGGATTTCGACGGCGCCCCGCCACCACCGGCGCAGCGTTACTGGCGCGCCCAGGTGTTTTGGCGTTTCGATGGCCGCCGCTGGCTGGCCCATCCGGCGATGCGCCGCCCGGCGCCCCGGCCGCCGCCCGGTGGGGGACGCGAGTGGCGCTATCAGGTCACCGTCGAGCCTCATCACCGGCGCTGGCTGTTCAGCCTCGGCACTCCCGCCTCGATCCCCCCGGAGGCGGTGCTGACCCGCGATGGAGTGCTGCTTTCCCCTGACCCCCTGGACGAGCGGATTCGTTACGCCCTCCGTTCCCGGGAGCGTTACCGTTTTTCTCCGCTCACTTCCCTGGAGCGGCGGGCGGCCCTGCAATTGCCCGCCCCGCCTTCCGGGCGGATCCAGGCGTTGGTGGCCACCCTCGGAGGCGGCGACGATCCGGAGGCGTTCGCCGCTTCGGTGCTGGCCTGGTTCCGCGACCGGGGGTTTCGTTACACCCTGAATCCGGGCGCGCTGGGCGGCCATCCGGTGGAGTCGTTCCTGTTCGAGACCCGCGCCGGTTTCTGCGAGCACTATGCTTCGGCCTTCGTCTATCTGATGCGCGCGGCGGGCATTCCCGCCCGCATCGTCGGCGGCTACATGGGCGGCTTCGTCAATCCCCGGGGCGGATTTCTCGAGGTTTACCAGGCTAACGCCCATGCCTGGGCGGAGATCTGGGTGGAGGGCAAAGGCTGGGTGCGGGTCGATCCCACCCGCGCGGTGGCGCCCGCCTACGTGGAGCAGGTGCAGTCGCTCGATGAGCCGCTCACCGAATCCGCCGCCGAGCGCCTCACCCGCTCCCACCCCGAGGCCGTTCGCAAAGAGGAGAAAAAGGCGGGGATTCAGAATGACTGGCCGCGCCGGGTGCGAATTCTGCTCTCCGCCATCGATCACCGTTGGCATTTGTGGGTGCTGGGGTATGACCGCCGCGCCCAGGCGAGACTGCTCGGCTGGCTGGGGGAGCGCTGGCCCGGCTTGGTTCTGTCTCTGGCGGGGCTGCTGGCCTGGCGATTGCGGCGGCGGGCGTCCCCGTCCCCCGACCCTTTGACGGCGGCTTATGACAGGTTCCTGCGGCGCCTGGGCCGCAAGGGACTGGTGAAGGCCGGCGCGGAGACGCCCGCCGCCTTCGCCCGGCGCGCGGCCCGGACGTTTCCGCAATGGGCGGAACAGATCGACACGGTCACCCGGCTGTTTCTCCAGGCCCATTACGGCCGCGGCGACCGCCGCCGGGCGGCGCGGGCGCTGCAGGCGGCGTTGAGACGCTGGCGGCCTTGACAGGGGGGGGCGTCCGGCCCCCTGGCCTTTTCGGTGCGGCATATGCCCCGGGATTGCGGCATATGCCGCACCCGGTCCGGACGCCGGCGGGGAAGGGCTGGCCCGATGCCGTGATTTCCATCTTGGCATGGAGATTGCTTAAATATCAGGATCGGGAATCCGGCTATACTTCCCTCAGTGCCTTCACAAACGATCGAGACGTCATGCGCGATAGCCTGAAAAAACTCTTCGCCCTGCTCAACGCCACCGAGCGGTTCGGTTTCGTGGTGCTGGTGGGGTGGATGCTGGTGGAGGCCGCCCTGGAGATCGCCAGCCTGTATCTGGTGCCGGCCTATATCGGCCTGCTCGCCTATCCCGAGCGGGTGACCCGCTATCTGCCGGCGCGACTGGCGGGGATGGAACGGATGGACGCCGTGCTCTGGGCGTCGGTGGCGGTGGTGGCGTTTTTTGGCGTCAAGCTGCTCATCAACACCGGCGCCACGTGGCTCCGCACCCGCTACGCCCAGAACCGCGCCCTGCGCTTCAGCCAGCGCCTGTATGCCGGCTATCTGAAAGCCCCCTACGAATACCATTTGCGTCACAACAGCGCGCAGCTGCAACGTAACCTCAACAACGAAAGCACCCAGTTGGCCGAGCAGGTGTTGACGCCGTTGATGGAGATGCTCGCCCAGGGTGTCATCATCGCGGCGGTGCTGGCGGCTTTCGTTTTCTACATCCCCCTTCTGGCGCTGGCGGTCCTGCTGGGGTGCCTGGGGATGGCGGCCGCCGGGGTGTGGGTGCAGCAGCGCAGGATCCAGGCGGCGGGGAAACAGGCGCAGCGGCTGCGCGGCCGGTTGGTGCAGCACGTCAACGAGGGACTGGGCTGCGTCAAGGAGATCCAGTTGCTGGGCCGGGAGGCGCATTTTCTGCGCCGCTTCCACGACGATTTCGCCGCCCTCATGCAACGGGATCGTTACGCCCAGGTGCTGGCGGCGAAATTCGTTCCCGGCTGGGTGGAACTGGCGACCATCGCCGCCCTGGCGGGGATGGTGGTGCTTCTGTACAGGCAGGGCAACACTTCGGATCAGGTGCTCCAGATCGTCACCGTCTGTGCCGTGGGTTTGGCGCGCCTCAAAGGGGCTTTGTCCGGGTTCATGTCCCAGTACAGCCGGATGCAACACTACCGCGCCGCCCTGGATGTGATTCATCACGATATCCAGGCCCTCGAATCGTTCCAGACCCCCCGCTCCGCGATTCCGGTTTCCTCGTCCGTCTTTCGAAACAGCCTGGAACTGAAGAACGTTCACTACCGCTATCCCGGCGCCGGCGAAGACACTCTAAAAGGTATCAATCTGACGATCCGCAAAGGAGAGGCCATCGGGTTCGTCGGCAAGACCGGCGCCGGCAAATCGACCCTGATCGATCTGATTCTGGGGCTTTTGCACCCCACCGGTGGGGAGATTCTGCTGGACGGCGAACCGCTCCATGCCCGGTTACAGGACTGGCAGCGCCGCATCGGCTACGTGCCGCAGCTGCTGTCCCTGATCGACGGCACCCTGCGGGAGAACATCGCCCTCGGTCTGGATCCCGGCGAGATCGACGAACTGGCGCTCAAACGGGCGGTGAAACAGGCCCAGCTCCAGGAACTGGTGGACCGGCTTCCGGAAGGTCTGGACACTGTCGTCGGCGAACGCGGCATCCGCCTTTCCGGCGGCCAACGCCAGCGGGTGGCGATCGCCCGCGCGCTGTATCACGACCCGGAAGTGCTGGTGCTGGACGAGGGGACTTCGGCACTGGACATGGAGACGGAAAGGGAAGTGATTCGGGCGGTGGAAGGCTTGAGGGGAAAGATCACTATTCTCATGATTGCGCACCGGTTGACGACTTTGGAAAAGTGTGACAGGCAAATCGTTTTGGAAAATGGAAGAATTCTGGTGATCGAGAAAAGAGACAATCCATTATCGGAGGCTGCAGGGTCTTCGTCAGTGACGGAGCTTGATTCAGAGGTATCAACATGTTGAACGGTCGCTGTGTAATGATTACAGGTGGCACCGGCTCGTTCGGCAAGCAGTATGTACGCACCATCCTGAAGCGTTATGAGCCGAGCCGCATCGTCATCTATTCGCGTGATGAGCTGAAACAGTTCGAGATGATGCAGGAGTTCACTGACGAACGCATGCGTTTTTTCATCGGCGATGTGCGCGACCGCGACCGGCTCACCCAGGCCATGCGCGGAGTTGACTATCTCGTCCACGCCGCCGCGCTGAAGCAGGTACCAGCGGCCGAATACAACCCCATGGAATGCATCAAGACAAATGTGCATGGGGCGGAGAACGTCATTCATGCGGCGCTGGAAAACGAGGTGGAGAAGGTCGTCGCTCTGTCCACCGATAAGGCGGCCAACCCCATCAACCTGTATGGCGCAACCAAGCTTGCCTCCGATAAGCTGTTCATCGCTGCCAACAACATTGTCGGCGGCTTGCCTACCCGTTTCGCCGTGGTGCGCTATGGCAACGTCGTCGGCTCGCGCGGTTCGGTTGTGCCGTTTTTCGAGAAGTTGATTGCGGAAGGCGCTGAAAAGCTGCCCATCACCCATCCGGAGATGACCCGCTTCTGGATTACTTTACAGCAGGGGGTTGATTTCGTCCTGAAGAGTTTCGAACGCATGCAAGGCGGCGAGTTGTTCGTGCCCAAGATCCCTTCGGTACGTATCATGGACTTGGCGAAGGCTATGGCGCCGGATCTGGAGACAGAGATTATCGGAATTCGTCCCGGCGAAAAACTGCATGAGGTGATGTGCCCGGCGGATGATTCGCACCTGACGCTGGAGTTTGATGACCACTTTGTCATCCGCCCCTCCATTCGCTTCCATAGCCAAGACATCGACTATTCCGAAAATCGGTTGAGGAAGAAGGGATATCCGGTGAAATTGGGTTTCGAATACAACTCCGGCGACAATCCCCATTTCCTGACGGTGGAGGAGATTCGCGCCTTTAATAGGCGGGCGAAAGAGGAATCCAGCTAGCCATGATCCCGTATGGCCAGCAGGAGGTGACCGAGAAAGATGTCGCCGAGGTGGTTCGTGTGTTGCGTTCACACTTCCTCACCCAGGGGCCGGAGGTGCCGCGCTTCGAGCAGGCAGTGGCAGAATATTGCGGTGCAGCGCATGCGGTGGCCGTGAACTCTGCTACCTCGGCGTTGCATTTGGCCTGTCGGGCGCTGGGGCTGGGGCCGGGAGACACCCTGTGGACATCGCCTATCACCTTCGTGGCCTCGGCCAACTGTGGAGCCTATTGCGGCGCATCGGTGGACTTCGTGGACATCGACCCCGCCACCGGCAACATTTCCCTGCTTGCACTGGAGGGGAAACTGACGCGGGCGCAGGCGGAGGGTCGCCTGCCGAAGGTGCTGGTGGTGGTGCATTACGCTGGGCTGAGCGCGCCAATGCGGGAGATCGCAGCTTTGTGCCGCCCGCTCGGCATCCGCATCATCGAGGACGCAGCACACGCCATTGGTGGCACATATGAGAATGAACCGGTGGGCAACTGCCGCTACAGCGACATTGTGGTGTTTTCCTTCCATCCCGTGAAGATCATTACCTCCGCCGAAGGAGGCATGGCATTGACCAACAATGCCACCCTGGCCGAGCGCATGCGTCTGTTGCGCAGCCACGGCATCACCCGTGAGCCGCAGGCATTGAAGTACGACGATGCACCCTGGTATTACGAGCAGCACGATCTAGGCTACAACTATCGCATGCCGGACGTGCTTGCCGCCCTGGGCCGCAGCCAGTTGAAACGTCTGGATGACTACGTGGCCCGGCGTCATGCGCTGGCGCAGCGTTATGACGAGTTGCTGGCCGGGCTGCCGCTGATGCTGCCCACGTATGAGGCGCCTGATGCACGCTCTGCCCTGCATCTATATGTGGTGCAGATAGATGAAGAAAAGGCAGGCAAGACGCGCCGCGAAATATTCAAGGCCATGCGTGCCGCTGGCATTGGTGTGCAGGTGCATTACATTCCCGTGCACCTGCAACCATTCTACCGTCGCCTGGGCTTCGCCCCCGGCGACTTCCCGGTAGCGGAAGCCTTCTACGCCCGCTGCATGAGCCTGCCGCTGTTTCCGGATTTGGGAGAAGACAGAGAGGACCAAGTGATATCGGCTCTGCAAGGAGCACTGTCATGACCATTGCCGTAATTCCAGCACGAGGTGGCTCCAAACGTATCCCTCGCAAAAATATCCGCCCTTTCCTGGGCAAACCCATCATCGCTTGGTCGATTGAGGCTGCTCGCAAGAGTGCATTGTTCGATCATGTCATCGTCTCAACGGATGACGAGGAAATTGCCGCTGTTGCCCGAAAATGGGGAGCGGAAGTTCCTTTCATGCGTCCGGCAGAACTCGCTGATGACCATACCGGCACCATGCCGGTGGTAGCCCATGCATTGCGGTGGGCCATGGAGAATGGCTGGTCGGCGGACCCTGTATGCTGCATCTATGCAACAGCCCCCTTCGTTAGGGTGGCAGATTTGAAGAGAGGCCATGAATTGCTGATGGAATCCGGCAAGGCGCATGCCTTCACGGTAACCCCGTATCCCTATCCCATTCAGCGGGCCTTGCGCATCACGGCGGATGGCGGCATGGAAATGTTTCAGCCCGAGCATTACCACAGCCGCTCGCAGGATCTGGAGCCGGCTTGGCATGATGCGGGCCAGTTTTACTGGAGTCGAGCCCAGGCTGTCCTGCAGGGCATTCCGATCTTCTCGGCCCGATCCGCTCCCATCAAACTGCCGCCACACCGCGTGCAAGACATCGATACGGAAGAGGATTGGGTGCGGGCGGAACTCCTGATGCGCATCCTTCGGGAAGAAGATGCAGTGCAAGAGTAATGGAAAAGGACAACACATCCATCGCCATCCGCGCAGATGCATCGGAAGAGATGGGCACGGGACACATCATGCGCTGCCTGACGCTGGCCGATGAGCTGAAGCGGCGCGGCGCGGAGGTAACGTTCATCTGCCGCAGCATTCTGCCGATGCTGCGTGAACGCATTGCAAGGGCTGGGCATGCGTTGCGGATGCTGCCACCCGCTGCGGCGGACGAGCCGCCCAACGATGGCCCACCCCACGCCCATTGGCTGAAGGCGCATTGGCGCACCGACGCCGAACACACGCAGGCTGTCTTGCGCGAGCTTGGCGGGGCTGATTGGCTGGTGGTGGATCACTATGCGCTGGATGCGCGGTGGGAAAGGCAGATACGCCCGCTGGCAGCGCGCATCATGGTCATCGACGACCTGGCCGACCGCGCCCATGATTGCGATCTGCTGCTGGATCAGACTCCGGGGCGACAGGTGGCAGATTATCACGGCCTCGTGCCCGGTGCATGCAGGCTGTTGATGGGCGCGCAATATGCCTTGTTGCGCCCGGAGTTTGCACGGCTGCGCCCCTCCGCCCTCCGGAGGCGGCAACAGCAGCGGCGGGTGGAGCGGCTGCTGGTGAATTTTGGCGGCTCCGCGCCGGAGGAACTTTCGCGCATGGTGCTGCGGGCCATTGCCGAAGCCGCGCCGGCTGACATCATCGTCGATTTCGCCACCGGCGCCACCGACCCGCGCGCTGCAGGTCTGGAGGCGCTGGCAGCCGACATGCCCCAGCAGGTCAACTTTCACGGCTTCGATGCCAACATGGCGCAACTGATGCACGATGCTGATCTTGCCATCGGCGCCGGCGGCGTTTCCGCGCTGGAGCGCGCTTGCATGGGGTTGCCCAGTATCCTGCTGTCATTGGCGGAAAACCAGCAAGACAACGCCCGGCGACTGCAAGAGCGCAATGCTGCGTTCGTCTTCCCTGCCCCAAATGCAAAACCTCTCGGTGCATTGCTCGACAGGCTGTTCCAGCAAGCCGAGACGTGGCAAACCATGCAGAAAGGATGTGCCGCGCTGACTGACGGGCTGGGCGCTGCTCTTGCCGCCGTGGCTATGTTGCCGGAGACTTCCCGCACGGGGGCGAACATCACCTTGCGCCCCATGACGCTTGAGGATGCGGATACCATTTTTCGCTGGCAGCATCAGCCGGGCATGCGACGCTACTTCCGCAACCCCGAGCCACCGACACGGACGGAGCATGACGCATGGATGAAACGCATTCTGGCTGATCCGGGAGAGCTGGCCTGGATCATCCTGCAGGACGACACCCCTGCCGGTTTGCTGCGCCTGACCGAACGGAATGACGAAACCTGGGAAATAGACATTCTTGTGGATCAGGACCACTGGCAGCATGGCATTGCGAAATCAGCCATCAGGCTGATGCAGTCGCTCGCAGCAGGCCGCAAGCTCCTCGCCGTGGTACATGAGGAAAACCACCCGTCGTGCAAGCTGTTTCTGGCTTGTGGTTTCATGGAGGATCCAGCAACTGAAACGGATGGTAGCTTTCGGCATTTTCTGCTAAACAGCAATCCGCCTCGCAGACCATTTACATGAACACGGCATCTGTCTGAGAGAGAAAGTCATGAGCATATTTGTTCCTCGCTACATCATGGGCAAAGCATCACTACGAAAAGAAAATGACGGTTAATCATCAAACATTCATGATTGCGACCATCCACCCATGGAATGTTCAGCGTTTCATGGAATACCGTGGTCGTCTTCCCGGAGAATGGCATCTCGTTCTTTCGCCAAAAGATCTGACGGCGGCGAGAGTGGCAGCCATAAAACCTAGATATCTCTTCTTTCCTCACTGGTCATGGAAAGTGCCCAGGGAAGTTTTTGAACAGACCGAATCCATCCTGTTTCACATGACTGATTTGCCATATGGCAGGGGGGGGAGCCCCTTGCAGAATCTCATTGTGCGTGGTCATCAAGAAACCGTGATCTCGGCTGTTAGAATGACCGAGGAGCTGGATGCTGGCCCCATCTATATGAAGCGTCCTCTTGACCTTGGTGGCAGCGCGCTGGAAATATTCGAGCGTGCCAGCTCCATCATCTTCGAGATGATCGAGGAAATCGTGCAAACTAACCCTGTGCCGTTGGAACAGCAAGGAACACCCACATACTTCAAGCGGCGAACGCCTGACATGAGTCGGCTTCCTGAGAATATCTCTTCTCTTGAACAGTTATATGATCACATCAGGATGCTTGATGCTCCCGGCTATCCGCAAGCGTTTCTGGATCAGAAAAATTATCGCATCGAATTTTCCAAAACTACCTTGAAAGACGGTCAGCTGGAAGCAAAGGCCAGGATATCCATGAAAGATCACGATGGCGAGGATGAGTAAAACAGAAAATATCCTGACCATTGCCGCGCATCCGGATGACGAGGCGTTGGGCTGTGGGGGCACGCTGGCCAGGCATGTGGTGGCGGGAGACCGTGTGCAATGCCTGTTTCTGGCGGATGGTGCCGGTTCGCGTGGCGAGGGCACCGATGTCGTCCTGCGGCAACAGCAGGCGGAAGCTGCTGCGCGGAAGCTTGGTGCGGCCATGCCTATCCTGCTGGATTTCCCGGACAACCGCATGGACTGCGTGCCATTGCTGGATATCGTGCAGGCGATAGAAAAAGTCATTGCCAAGGTGCGCCCGGACATCATCTATACCCACCACGGCAATGATCTGAACATCGACCATCGCATTGTGCATCAGGCGGTCCTTACCGCCTGCCGCCCGCAGCCTGGCTCTTGCGTGCGCGCCATCTACGGTTTCGAAGTGCCTTCCAGCACCGAATGGGCCTCTGTGGAGGTCGCGTCTGCCTTCAGGCCGGTGCGTTTTGTCAGCATCTCCGATTTCCTTCAGCAAAAATTGGCGTTGCTGGACTGCTACGCGGAAGAGATGCGCCCCTCTCCCCATGCGCGCTCACGCGAGGCCGTGGAGGCGCTTGCCAAGTGGCGCGGCGCCACGGTAGGAGTGGCGGCGGCGGAGGCCTACAGCGTCATTCGGGAGATCGTGGCATGAGCGCGCAGGTGGTGGAACTGGAAGGGCGCAAGGTGGGAGATGGACAGCCTCCCCTCATCATCGCGGAGGTTTCGGCCAATCACAACGGCTCGCTGGAGCGGGCGCTGAAGATCATCGAGGCGGCGGCGGAAGCCGGGGCGCATACGGTGAAGCTGCAGACCTACACGGCGGATACCATCACCATCGACCATGACGGGCCGGGCTTCGTCATCAAGGGTGGGCTGTGGGACGGCTATACGCTGCACAAGCTCTATCAGGAGGCCTACACGCCCTGGGAATGGCACAAGCCGCTGTTCGAACGGGCGCGGGAGCTGGGCATGCTGCCTTTCTCCACTCCCTTCGACTTCACCGCCGTGGACTTCCTGGAAGACCTGAACTGCCCCATCTACAAGATTGCCTCCTTCGAGGCCGTGGATCTGCCGCTCATCCACTACGTGGCTTCCACCGGCAAGCCCATCATCATGTCCACCGGCATGGCCAACGAGGAGGAGATCGCCGAAGCGGTGGAGGCGGCGCGGGAAGGTGGCTGCAAGGATCTGGTGTTGCTGCATTGCGTCAGCGGCTATCCGACACCGCCGGAGGATGCCAACCTGCGCACCATTCCGGACATGCGGGAGCGTTTCGGCGTGCCGGTGGGGCTGTCGGATCACACGCTGGGCACGGCAGTGGCGGTGGCGGCCACGGCGCTGGGTGCCTGCGTCATCGAGAAGCATTTCACCCTCTCCCGCGCCGATGGCGGGCATGACAGCGCCTTCTCCATGGAGCCGGAGGAGCTGAAGCGGCTGGTGGAGGACACCCGCACGGCCTTTCAGGCACTGGGCTGCGTCAACTACGAGCGCAAGGAGAGCGAAAAGGGTAACGTGGTATTCCGCCGCTCGCTCTATGCAGTGAAAGACATTGCTGCCGGCGAGGAATTGACGCCCGAGAACGTTCGCTCCATCCGCCCCGGCCAGGGCCTTGCGCCGAAGCATTACGACGCCGTGCTGGGCTGTCGCGCCAAGGTGGACATCGCTCGTGGTACTCCCTTGTCCTGGCACGATATTGAACAAGGTGATCATGGGAAAGGAGAGTCAACCGGATGCGTGAAGAAGTAATACGTCTATCTAAAGATGTGGAAATCCGCCTGCCTGGGCGCTCTTATACAAAATATCCTAAGTACGTGGCCTATGGAGCAGCCAATGTGCTCGCTGAGTATGCAAGGGTGCACTACCATGTAGACCCGCTTATCAATGGAATATGGCAGCATGGGTGGCATCCTTCATTTTGGAGGCTTGGAAGTGAGTATGAATCGTATAGTGGAATTGTTAGTGGGGCTATAAAGAAGAAATTGTGTGATATATATGTGGCTAGACGAGATCAGGAACGTTGTTTACGCTCAGATGGATTTAGAAGGACGCAAGCGATTGGATTGCCAATCATATATGCACACACAAAATCAGAAAGAATTCCTAAAAGTTTGCTGGTTATGCCGCCCCATTTGAATCACGAGGCAAGTCATAAGTGGAGATGCGATGATTATGCAAAATACATCGAGGATATCAAGGATGATTTTGATGTGGTTGCCGCATGCGTCGGAGCAAGCACTAAAGATAGAGAAGAGCCTTGGGTATCTACTTTTAGAGAGATTGGTATTACCGTTATAGCAGGAGCAGATTTCAGGGATAGAAGCAGCCTATCCAGGATGGCTAACCTGTTTTCATATTTTGAATATATGACCACGAACGCATTTGGTTCGCATATTGCGTATGCGGCATATTTTGGTGCAAAGGTATCCGTATATGGGCATATAGATAAAATCCATGCCGCTGGATTCAAAGGTGGATTTTACGATAAATATCCAGGCATAACGAAGAAGCTCGTTGATGCCGTCAACGGCGTTTTTGACTCGGACTTGAAGTGGCTTCGAGTGGATCATCCATTGGAAGGGCATTACGCACGGGAATGGGCGATGAAGGAGTTGGGTGCGGACTGTAAGGTTTCAAAGGAGGAAGCGGCCAAGCTATTGCTTGACGAACATTTGTGTCGCCTATACTGGACAACCAGGGATGTGTATAAAAGGATGAAACATGCGTTTGGGTTATCGTGAGTCTGTGGCGTTGTTGCATAACTCCAAAAATTCCAATGAAATCAGATATTTATGCTGAATCACCAGTTTTGCCAATTCTTTATAAATCAACGGGTTACCGGGAATTATGCAACAACGTCTGAGTCTGTGATCTTCTGTTTTGCCAATCGCTGCCCTTCGATCAAGGCTTGAAAGGGAATCAGGCTGCGATGACGGACCGCCCGCACCGTGGCGCGGGCTGTGAGCGAGAGCCAGCGCCCCGCTTTGAATAGAAGTCTTTCGGTGGGGTTGCGGGCCAGTTTGTCGGCCAGAATCCAGTGGCCGGCCACTATGTGGGTTTCATAGAATTTTGATCCCACCCCACTGGAAGCGGTACCTTCATGCTGGACCAGCACATCCGGAACGAAGGTTTGTCTCTCGGGACCGAGGCGCCACCCAAGCAGCCAATCTTCCCCATACATGAAGAAATCCTCGTCGAACAAAGGCGGGGTGATTCGTTGTGGAGCGATCAACAGGGCGCAGCCGGAGGGGTAGGAAAAACTGTAGGGAAGCGGTTTGTGGAAAGTGAGCAGTCCCAGGTGTTTTTGGTAGTACGCGGTGCCCCGGACGATTCCGTTGTGATCGATGGCGGGATAAGCAAGCGCGGCTTGAGGGTGTTGATCCAGGGCTGAGTTGAGAAGACGGACCGCTCCCGGCAACAACCGGGCGTCGTTGTTGATGAGCAGGATCCTCGCCGAGGGGTGATGGGTTTGCAGCCATTCGATGCCCCGGTTGACGCCGGCGGCGAAACCAAGATTGGTCGGGCTTTCGTATAGGGTGATGCGGCTATCGTGTCGCCAACGTTTGGCGAGGATTTTGGCCGAGTGTCCATCGTCGGCGGAATTATCCCAGACCAAGATATGGTGAATGCCTTCTGCCAGCAAGGATTCGATACATTGGCCGGTTCGCTTGGGATCCCGATAATTCAGTACAAGGCCGCAGGTGATCAGGTTCATGCCAGCAAGGTTTGATAGAGGGTTTGATAGCGTTCGATTTGAGATCGATGGTCGAATTTGGAGACGGCTCTTCGTCGCGCTATTTGTCTCATATTCTCCCAGAGACGTTTATCGCTCTGCAGATGGCGGGCGGATTCGACGAAACAGGCCACATCATCCACCGGGCACAGATAACCGGTCATCCCGTCTTCCACGATCTCGGGCAGTGACGAAACCCCGGAGGCGATCACCGGCAGGCCGCAGGCCATGGCTTCGGCGGCGGTCAGGCCGAAGCCTTCGGAGCGGGTGGGGAACAGCAGGGCGTCGGCTTCCCGATAGGCCTTGACGAGTCCTTCACGGTCGAGCCGGCCGAGACAGCGGCTGTTAGGGGGTAGAGGATAGTGGTGGTGGACGCCGGCGCGGTCGGCGGTGTAGCAGAGCTCGAAATCGGCGCCCAGTCGGGTGAGGATGGGTTCCAACAGATCGACTCCTTTCAGAGGTTTCCAATTGCCGACGTACAAGAGGCGGAACGGGTGGTGGGGGCGGGCGCGCGGTGGGCCCGGGGTGAAGGTGCTTTCGGTGTCGATGCCGTTGTGGATGACGGTGGTCTGCCGGTGACCGAACAGGCGTTCGATCTCTGCGGCCACATAATGGCTCACGGCAGTCACGCTGGCCGCACGATGGATGTTTTCGGCCTCGATGGGCCGTATCCAGCGGGCATGATAAAGGCGTCTCGGCAGGTTTTTGTAGGGCAGCAGCGAAGGGTCGTGGACGCTGTGGTGTACGGTGACCACCAGCGGCAGATGCCGGGGCACGAAACGGGCGGGCAGCCAGGAGTTGATGTGGACGACGTTGGCCCCAGGTGGGGGCTTGGGGATGGGGACGGTCCAAGGCGCATATTCGGCCCGGTGCGGCAGCCAGGTGATCTCGCAGCGGATGCCCCGGCCGCGCAGTCCTTCGGCCAGCCGTTCGGTGAATACATCGGTGCCGGTGCCGCAGCGGATCGTGGGAAACCAGATTGCGGGTGTCGTATGCATTGTGTTCCGGGGTGTTTTTCAGGCAGGATAGCTGCCTGTGTCGATCATACACCGACGTTGTGAAATTTAGGAGGGCATGAAGGTGGGATTACAGGGCTATTTCAAGAGGCTTTACCAACGGACCATGCGGGAGGCCTACGGCAAGGCGACCGATGAGATTTGCCTGGCTTTGAGGACGACTTCCGGCCGGGTTTTGGATTGCGGAGCCGGAGGAGGCGTTATGTTCGATACCCTGAATCAACATATGCCGCTTGAAAAGGACCGTTATACGGGGGTGGAGTGGAACCCGCCTCTGGTCGAGTCTGCCAGGGCGAAGGGGCTGAACGTGGTGCGGGGAGACCTGAACGAGGCTTTGGAGTTCGCTGACGAATCTTTTCGCTGTGTGTTCGCGCTTTCGGTACTGGAGCATCTGCTCAATCCCTGCCGTTTTCTGCGGGAGGCGCATCGGGTGCTGGAAACCGGTGGCGTTCTGGTGCTTCTGACCCCGAATATCAGCACTTACTTCACGGCGGCATTGATTCTGGCGGGGAAGATGCCTTCCAGCGGCCCCCATCCGGATTCGGACGCCCTTCTCAAGAATGAAGAGGTGTTCAAGGTCAGCGATGAGTCGTTGCAGCCCGATACCGAAATCGACACGCCGAGCCATCGCCATCTGGTGGTGTTCAGTTACCGGGTTTTGAAGCGGTATCTGCGCATGCTGGGTTTTCGTAACGTCGAGGGCCGTGGCTTCGGGCTTTATCCATTCCCGAATTTTACCCAGCCGCTTCTGGAACGCATCGATCCCTGGCATTGTCACCAGATGGTGTTCGTGGCGAGAAAATGAAGTTCAGGGCAGGGGGACATTTTCGTAAATCGTACCTATGGATAGGGCAAGGTCGATGGATCGAAAACGGATTTCGTCCCCTTCCTTATATTGTTCCAGATCCCATCCATCCCCGCTGCGCCGATAAATATCCACAAGCATCTGTTTCTGGGCGACGAGGACATATTCCTTCAGGCCAGGCAGTTGCTGGTAGGTCAGGCGCTTGATGGTGCGGTCACGCTGTTCGGTAGTGGGGGAGAGCACCTCAATAACCAAGATGGGTTCTTCCAGATAGTAGTCGTGGGATTGGTGTTCCCGGCAGACGATGCTCAAGTCCGGGTAGTAGAAGGTATTGTCGATGCGTACCTTCATGTCTGAGGAAAATACCCGGCAGGGGGTGGCGCGCAGGTGATGGTGTAGCAGGGCGGTCAGATTGACCTGGATCGTGTTGTGGGCACGGCTGGCGCCCACCATAGCGATGATGCGGCCATTTTCGTATTCGTGTTTGATGTCGCTGTACTTTTCCCCCTCCAGGTATTCCTCCGGGGAGAGGATGACGTTACGGATGACGGTGGGCATGGGTTTGCTTTGTCGTACAGTTTGGAATAAAGGACATTCTAGCACTGGAAATTCCTATTCCGGAGGTTGGCGGTGGGATTTGGATGTAAGAGGATAATCGGCCACTCCACACAACCGTTTCCCCTCTTGCAGAGCGATCTCATGGATGGGCTGGCGGTTCAGGTTGGGGGTGGTGAGCAGGACGTCCACCTTGCGGCCGCCGAGACGCAGCATCAGGCGCGCTTCCAGGCGGGAGGCCAACAGCGCCGCGTTCTCCAATGCTTACTTCGGCCACACCCGCCACAGGATCAGAAGGATGGCGCCGAACTGGGAAAGCCAGAACAGGAAACTCCATTTCAGCCAGGCGGTGTGGGTATGGGCGATTTCCACCTTCAGGTCGGCGCGGGTTTTTTCGATTTCCTTGGTGAGGTCGGCCCGGAGCTGTTCGATTTCCTTGGTGAGGTCGGCGCGTACCTTTTCGATTTCGGTACGGTTTTTCTCGATTTCCAGCCTGAGATCGGACCGCACCTGCTCGATTTCCTTGGTGAGGTCGGCCCTTACCTGCTCGATTTCCTTGGTGAGGTCGGCCCTTACCTGCTCGATTTCCTTGGTGAGGTCGGCCCTTACCTGCTCGATTTCCTTGGTGGGGTCGG
>JALSIB010000053.1 GCA_026981855.1 Methylothermaceae bacterium
GCGCCAAATTCAGGCCAGGACCGTTTCCGGAGCATATTTGCCCCCTTCCAACCCCAACTCAGCCCCAATCAGGAACCGTTTACGCCTGGATGGCCCTTTACTTCAGAATGATGAAATATCCGGGTTAGTGGTCATGTTCGTTGTCATCGTCTAGCCGATTTCCCGTCCATTCAGCAATTCCCACAAGCCCCAAGTACTCATCCTTGCCTCATCAAATGCGCCGCTCAATCACCGGCAAGCTCCTTGACCCGCTCTGCCACCTGCCGCGCGACACGCAACGTGGCAGCGACCAATTGTTCGTCCACATCCATATACCCTTCGTATTCGGCCAGGTTGCGTTTGCGGTGGGCCTGATCGAGGACGCGCCAGTGTTCCACGGGCAGATTCACCGTATGCTGGAGACACTGGAACACCAGGTAACGGGACTCCGACCGGTAGCCCCGAAAACGCAGCGCTGCAAGCGCCAGGGCATGGGCCGCGTTGTAGGCCAGATCGAAGCGGCTTTCGAGGCTGAGTTCCTGACGTTCCGCGTCGTCCAGCCGGTGCAGGCCGGAACGCAGCAGACCCTGGATTTCCATATCTGCAGGCGGCTCGGACTTGAGCTGACCGATACGTACCAGGTTGTCGAGCTGCCGGTTACCCATTTTCGGCCCCCATCAGCGCGATATGGTCGCCCGACAGCAGGCGCGAAAGAAACGGATTGCCGCTCGCTTTCCGCTCTTCGAACTCTTCGGGTGTATAGAGGGTGGGGTTGATCTTGCGGCCCAAGGCTTCTTCCACGGGCACGAGCACGCGGTAAACATCCTCCAATGTGACACCATCGGCAACGATCAGTAGATCGATGTCGCTGGCGGCCGTATCCGTGCCCTTGGCGACGGAGCCGTAGATCGTGGCGAATCGGACGCGGTCTGCCAACGGTTCCAGGGCTTCGCGGATCGGCCCGGCCAGGCCCACGGTCTTTCGTACCAAGCTGCACAGCTCCTCGAATACCGGCGAATCAGGGTTGGCCTGGTAGTGCTTCTGGTTGCCGATGCGCTTGACGGTCACCAGACCGCTCTCGGACAGGCGCTTGAGTTCGCGCTGGACGGCGCCGGAGCCGGCGCCGATGCGATCGATCAGCTCGGAGGTGTAGAAGCTGCGATCAGGCTCGCCGAACAGCAGCGCCAGCACCCGCTGCTGGGTGGCGGTGAAGAGGGCGTCGGCCAGGCTGATGGGCGCAGTGCTGTCTGCAGCCGCCTTGCGGCGTGTCGGCCGGGAGTGCTTGGCTGTTGTCGGATTACCCATAGCGGGCAGTGTAGTACCCATAATGGGTTTCCTGCAAGCCGGGCAGGGTAATCGATTTCCCCTTGTATATTGTATTCATCGTAGAGGTTGAATTATTTTGGTTTGATCCGGTGCGATAGCCCGATACCCCTCTTCCAGAGGGAGAGGGACTTCAGGATCGTGCAAAATCAAGTCTGAAGGAGAAAAGCGCAGGTCATGTGATAGCCCTGCGGTCAAAACTTCGCCGTCGCCGCCTTGAATCCGGCAATGGCCTGGTGATACTCGACCAGAATGTCGATCAGCTTGAGGTGGGCTTCGCCGGTGGCGCGCTCGCGGCGGTTGACCAGAAACAAGGTACTGTCGCCGAGGGTGAAGGCGTCTTTTTCCCCCTGTTCCAGCTTGCGGGCAAATTCCAGTTCCCGGCGGGCGGCCAGGTAGCGTTCGTAGGTGGCGTTGATTTGGGAAAACCAGTCGGCGACTTCGATCATCACCGCTTGGATGCTTTGTTTCTTTTGCAGATCCAGGTTGGAGAGCGTCAGCATCGCCTGTTGAAGCCGGCCCTTGGCGGCGCGGCGCAAAACCGGCAGGCTCATCTTGACGCCGGCCTTGATCACCGGGCCTTCGATGGCGTCGTCGCCGGTCTGGTAGCCTTGGGAGAGAACCAGATCGAGGCGTGGAAGCAATTGGTTGCGGGCCAGCTCCCTGTCGATGGCGGCCAGCTCCTGCGCCAGATCCAGCGCCTGGAGTTCCGGACGGCCCTCGAGGGCGGACAGTTTTCCACTTTCGAGCTGAATCCGGGTGAAGTTCGCAGGTTCCGGTACCGAAGGCGGGATCTGATCCATTTCCGGCACGGGGGCGGGTTGCAAGGGGCTCTGCCAGAGAAAAAGCCCCAGTTTGAAGGCTGTTTTCTGCAATGTCCGCTCCGCCTTGAGCACCCTGCCCAGACGGCGCTGCACTTCGCGCTGGGCCTCGACGAGGTTGATTTTCGGCAACAGGCCCGAGGCGATCTTGTGTTCGATGGCCTCGACCCGGACCTTGGCGAGCCTCAGCAGCCGTTCCTCCACCTCCAGTTTGCGCTTGGCGCCCACCCAGGCCCAGTAATTGGAGAGAGCGTCCTGGAGCAGTTTCAGTTCGGTTCTGCGAAGTTTCAGCAGCGCCTGGTCTTCTCCCAAAAACGCCTGGCTTTCCGCCGCCGCCTTGGGGTTTTGCCCCAGCCCCCGCAGCAGGGGGACGGTGAGTTCGAGGAAGTATTCCCCATCCTCGCCGGTGGGCTTGACCGGCGTCTTGATGTCGCCGGCGGCGCGCTTGAAGCCGGTGCTGACCCCTATGCCGTAGCGGGTGAGAAAATCGACGCTGAAACGCGATTCCAGCACCTTTTGCACCTGGCCGATGCCGGCGGAGCTGTTGTAGCGGAGGAAACGGGTGCCGCCCCCGACTTTGGCGTCGAAGGCGCCCTGCTTCTCCAGCCGTTTGGCTTCGGCCCGTTTCAGGTCGAGGCGGGCGCGTTCCAGAACGGGATGGTTGGCGCGCACCAGCTCGATCAAGCGTTCTTCCGTCAGGGGTTCGGCTGCCAGTCCCAGGGGAAGAAGGATCAGCAGCCACTGAAGACAAAAGCGGATCGGTTTCATCACAGCGGTTTGCCCTTGACGGGTTTGGACGGCGGCTCCACGAAAGGTGGGAAGGCGTTGAAACGGCGCCAGAGTTCGAAACCGAGCGAGACCACGTTGAGCAGAATCCAGCCCTGGGCCCGGGTGCCGGGACGCAGATAGGGATAAGTGGGCCAGGGCTCGTCGCGTCCCGCTTCGATGGCCTCCTTGTCGGGAACCACCAGCACCCGGTAGCGGTTCTTGCCGTCGTCCACCGAATCGATGACCGCGATACGGCCGCCGAAGGTGCCCACCGCGATGGCCGGCCAGCCGGAGAACTGAATGGCCGGCCAGCCGGAGAATTGCAACCGCACGAGCCTGCCGGGAGAAAGCAGGGGGGCGTCGTAGTCGCTGACATAAAGTTCCACCGCCTGGTGATGGGCCGCAGGAGCGATGATCGCCAGGGGATCTCCCTGTTTGACGGTTTCCCCCGATCCCAGCGCGAGCACCCGGACCACCTTGCCGTCCATGGGGGCGCGAACCTTGCGCATTTCGATACGCCGTTTCATGTTGCCGATCTTGATTTCCAGAGACAGGATTTCATGATCGACGTCCGCCAGGCTGCGGCGCTGACTGGCCAGTTTGACCCGGACTTCCTCGATCTTGGCTTGGTTTTCGGCATCGATTTTGCCCCGGCTGAGACGGGCGATCTCGATTTCCCGGCGGGCCATCTCCATTTCCGCCTCGGCTTTGGCCAACGCCATTTGCACCAGTTCCAGATCCCGCTGGGAACGCAGGCCCTTTTCCACCAACTGTTTGAAGCGCTGGGCGTTCTGCCGCGCGGTGTAAAGCGCCTGTTTGGCGGCGGCCAGCTTGGCCTTGGCCTGGAAGACTTTTCCTTCTGCCGCCGGGGTGGCGTATTCGGCGAGTTTGCGCTGGGCTTCCAGTTGCAGTTCCAAAGCCTCGATGCCGTTTTTGAGGGCGCGCTTCTTGTTCAGCAAGGCGGTTTTTTTCGCTTCCAAGCGTTCCAGCAGCCGTTGGTCCAGATAACGGATATCGATTTCCGTCAGTTCCACCAGCAGATCGCCTTTTTTGACCCGTTGCCCTTCCATCACGTGCCAGTGATGGATGTGGGCGTTGATGGGCGCCTCGACGGCCCTGGGCCGGTCCATGGGAGAGAGGTAGGTGACCTGGCCGGTGGCGGAGATGGTCTGTTGCCAGGGCACGAAAATCAAACACGATACCAGGATCAGCAACAGGACGGCCAGTGTCCTGGTGACGGAGAAAAAACGCCGGGGCGTGGTGACCAGATGGAGGGATTCCGCGCGTTCCAGGGCTTGGGTGGATGTGCTTGCCATGTTCAATGTTCAGTCAACGGGATGTGATGTTTCGGAGTCGGGATGGGTTTCGTAGAGCCTGGAGAATGTACTGCCGGGCTGCCGTTGCAACCGCTCGGGGGGACCGGATTCGACGATTTCCCCCGCCGCCAGTACATGCACCATGTCGCATCGTTTCACGACGTTGTAATCGTGGGTGACATACAGCAGCGTCCAGTTTTGTTGCGGGGCTTCCAGGTGTGAGAGCACGTCGGCCTTGGTGTGGGGGTCCAGCCCGAACAGGGCCTCGTCCAGGATCAGCAGCCGGGGCCGCTTGATGATGGCCCGCGCCAGCAGGATCCGCAGCCGCTCACCCAGGGAGATGTTGAGCCCTTCGGTCACCAGCGGCGTGTGCAGCCCTTTGGGCAGGTTCAACAGCAACGGGTCCAGCCCCACCAGTTCCACCACTTCATGGAGGGCGTCCCGGGAGATGTCGGTGCGTCCCATCAGAATATTCTCCTCCACGGTGCCGTGGAAGATTTCGTTGTGCCCGGAAAGCAGGGCGATGTGCCGGCGCAGGCTGTTGAGGTCGGCTTCCCGAAGGTCGAGACCGTCGAAGCGGATTCTGCCTCCGGCCGGTGGAAGCAGGCCGCAGATCAACTGGGCCAGGGTGCTCTTGCCGCTGCCGGAACGGCCCACCAGGCAGGCGTGTTGTCCCGGTTCCAGCGTCAGGTGGATATTTTTCAGGATCGGCAGGCCGGGGTCGTAGTGGAAGGCCAGCCGCTCACATTCCACCCGTGCGCCGGCGTTTCGCGCAGGCACCTGGGCGCCGCCCTGGCGCTCGGTGGGCAGATCGGTGACGCCGCCCAGTTTTTCTAGGCTGGTCACCAGGTCATAAAGTTCGTCGATCGCCAGGGCCAGCTTCTCGATCGCCGCCAGCAGCATGACGATCACCAGTTCCGCCGCCACCAGCTGTCCCAGGGTCAATTGCCGCTGGATCACCAGCCATCCGCCCACCGCCAGGACGCCGGTCAGGGCCAGGGCCTGCAAGATGTGACTGCCGAAAACCTGGCGCAGGAACACGGCGAAATGACGCCGGCGGGCCTTGATGTAGTCGCTGACTTCCCGATCCAGCCGCTGGACGAAATAATCCGGCAGGCTGTTCATCTTGAGACTGACATGGCACCGTCCCAGTTCCTCCAGCCATTCGGCGACCCGGTATTTGTGCTTCGATTCCTCCAGGCTGGTGTCGACGCCGCCACGGCCCAGCAGCACGATGGTGCTCACCGCGCCCACGAACAGCAGGTCGAAGCCGAGCAGAAAGGGGCTGTAGACCGCCATCAGCGCCAGGCCCACCAGAATTTGCAGAACCGAGGCGGGTACATCGGTCAGGAGCTTGGCCCAGGTTTTCTGGATGGTGATGGTGTCGAAGAAGCGGTTGGCCATTTCCGGCGCATAGTCTTCCCGCAGGGCCACGTGCTCGATGCGGGGGAGGTGTTCGGCCAGCCGAAGGGCGATGCGGGCGAAAATCCGTTGCTGTAGCAGTTCGATCAGCTTGTATTGGATCACCTTGAGAAAGGCAACGAAAAAAAGCCCTGCGAACACCAACAAGGCCAGAACCACCAGGGGTTGCATGAACACCCCCGCGGCGATGGTGTTGATGAGCGCCTGGGCACCCAGGGGAACCGCCAGATAAAGCAGCCCGGAAATGAAATTGAACGCCACCAGGGTGACCAGATCGCGCCGGTCCTCGACGATCAGGCCCAGCAGCCGGGTGAAGGGTTTGCTCGTTGATGCGCCCATGTGGATCCTTGATTACTAAGGTTGTCTCGTTTGGCTGAGGTGGTTTCGGGGCGAGCTGTCTTGGAAGGGCATGACTCAGTCTGTGCTGGGAGAATCGCTTACCGAAACTTCGTCCAGTAAATTATTCCGAAGCAGCGCGGAATCGCCGTTTGACCCTCTACCGTGTGGCGCCGGGCTGGCGGAATAGAGGCAATTGCCGGCTTCACCGAGACTGGTCAATGTTGCTGATAGATGAAAACGACCCTGCGATTTTGCGCATAGGCAGATTCGTCGTCACCCGGAACCACTGGCGCCTCCTCACCGTAAGAGACAATACGTATACGGTCAGGGGCGATACCGTTCGATACGAGCAGTTTGGCAACCGCCTGTGCCCGGTATTTACCCAAGGTCAGGTTGTATTGCCGAGAGCCACGCGGGTCGGCATGTCCCACCAAGGTGACCCAAAGTTCCGGTCTGGCCTTCATATAATTGGCATGCGCTTGTATGACAGGGATTTCTTTCTCGGCCACCCGCGCACTATTGAAATCGAAATAGACCGTTCGCCGGGCGGTGAGGCCAGGTGTTTCGATGCCGTCTATCGCGGTATCGAACAGTAAGGTCGGTTCTTTTCCCTCATTGCTTTCGACGGGTTGGGATTTCCCCGCTTCGTTAGCAGAAGGGATCGGGTGATGTGCCTTTGTTGTTTCTGTGACTTGATTCGGTGTTTGACATCCACTCAAAATGAGGATGAGCATCCAAGATAGCCCTCCTCGTTTCATAATGGCTGAATTCATTTTCTCTTTCCCCGAGACATATGTGGTTCGGCCTTGCAGCCCAAGATCCCCCCAATGGGCTTCATTGATGACCAGAAAGAGCTTGTTTCGTTCACCCTCCAGTTGCGGGACGGCCTCATTATCACTGATTACAAGGGTGATTGCATCGATTTGTTCGAAGGTCTGAGGGAGGGCCTGCGCATTCCGTTTACGGGCTGTGGGGGGTGGGGTCTGAACTTGTGCCACCCCCATAGTAAGGCCTTGCGGATTTCCTCCAGCACCAGGATGGAGGAAGCCACCGCGATGGTCAGACCCCACTCCCGCGGATTCAAAGGCACTGTGTGGAAGATCTGTCTGCCCGCCGGCGTCATGAGCGCAAGCCATTGCATGACCACCACCCCGGCAATCGAGAGCCACAGCCAGCGGTTTCGCAGGCTGTGGAAGCCGAACGCGGTTTGTTTCTTCGTTCGGGCGTTGAAAACGTTGAAGATCTGGAACCATACGAAAGTGGTGAACGCCAGGCTCAGGGCAGTCTCCGGGGGGCGGGTCTCCAGTCCCCAGTGAAGGATGAGAAGGGTGCCGGACATCATGATCAGGCCGAAAAAAACGAGTCCGAGCAAACGCCTTGGTTGCAGTATCCGGGCTCGAGATGAGCGTGGTGGTTCGTCCATGATCCCCGGCCGCGGCGGGTCCCCTCCCAGGGCCATGGCCGGTGGGCCGTCCATGATGATGTTGATCCAGAGAATCTGGATGGGGTTAAGAGGCAGCGGCAGACCGAAAAAAGGGGCGCTGAACAAGGTCAGGATGGCGCCGATGTTGGTGGACAATTGGAAGCGCACGAACTTGAGGATGTTGTCATAAATGGTCCGGCCTTCCCTCACGGCACTCACGATGGTGGCGAAATTGTCGTCGGTGAGGATCATGGTGGCGGCCTCCTTGGCCACGTCGGTGCCGCTGATTCCCATGGCCACTCCGATGTCGGCGGTTTTCAGCGCCGGTGCGTCGTTGACTCCGTCGCCGGTCATCGCCACCACGTGTTCATGTGCCTGCAGCGCTTTGACGATACGGACTTTTTGTTCCGGAGATGTGCGGGCGAAGACCGTGGTGGATTCGATTCTTTGCTGTAGGGAAAGGTCGCTCACGTGCTCCATTTCGGGACCGCTGATCAGTTTCCCCTCTAGCCCGGATATTTCATCATTCTGAAGTAAAGGGCCATCCAGGCGTAAACGGTTCCTGATTGGGGCTGAGTTGGGGTTGGAAGGGGGCAAATATGCTCCGGAAACGGTCCTGGCCTGAATTTGGCGCAAA
>JALSIB010000054.1 GCA_026981855.1 Methylothermaceae bacterium
CATCTTTTACCACTGGTGGCGGCGACACCCCGCTCCTGGCATCACTGACCCTCCCATTGACGACCTTTTCAACGAATCCGGTGGCTTGTTGGCGGGAATCAGGTGAAAAAATGGGGAGACGCCAGGCAATAGATTCGAGTTAACATTCCGGGAAAAATCGGTAAAATATATCGATTAACCTGGAAAGATATTCGATTGGCAACCAATCAATAACAGAGAGACTGATTTTTTATGGTTACGATTCGTCTGACGCGCGGTGGCGCAAAGAAACGCCCATTTTATCATGTGGTCGTGGCGGACTCGCGCGCCAAGCGCGATGGCCGTCATATCGAGCGGCTCGGCTATTTCAACCCATTGATCGAGGCGGGCGACGACCGTCTGCGCCTGGACATGGAACGGGTGGAGTACTGGGTGGGACACGGTGCCCGCATGACCGACCGGGTGAAGAGCCTGCTTCGGGAATGGCGCAAGATGCAGGCTTCCCAGCCGGAAAAGGAAGCCGAAGCGCAGGGGTGATTCCCTGAGAACAGGTGCCGCAGCGTATCGAGATCGGTGAAATCTCCGGCGTGCATGGGGTGAGGGGGTGGGTGAAAATCTACTCCTACACCCAGCCGCGGGAGAACGTCCTTCGCTATTCCCCCTGGCGGATCCGCCATCGTGGGGAAGAGCACGTCATGAAGGTGATGGAGGGACGGCGTCAAGGGAAGACCGTGGTGGCGCGGCTGCAGGGCATCGAAACGCGGGAGCAGGCGGAGGCCTTGCGGGGCGCCCGGATCGGCATCGAGCGCTCCCAGTTGCTTCCCCTGGCGGAAGGGGAATATTACTGGGCCGATCTGATCGGTCTGGAGGTCATCGATAGCGGGGGCAGAAACCTTGGAAAGGTGACCAACCTGATGGAAACCGGCGCCAACGACGTTTTGATCGTGCGTGGGCAGGATGGCAGGGAGATCCTGATTCCCTGGATTCGGCAGCGGGTGATTCAGGAAGTGGATCTGGCGGCGGGGGTGATCCGGGTGGATTGGGATCCGGATTATTGATGCGGTTCGACGTCATCACCCTGTTTCCCGAGATGATCGATCACGCCAGCCGTTTTGGTGTCACCGGGCGGGCGCTGGAAAAGGGTCTGGCCGAACTGGAACTATGGAACCCCAGGGACTACACCCACGACCGTCATCGTACCGTGGACGACCGGCCCTACGGCGGCGGCCCGGGAATGGTCATGAAGGTGCAGCCGCTGCGGGACGCCATCCGGGACGCCAGGGAGTCGGACCCACGGCCGGCGGTGGTGATCTGCCTTTCCCCCCAGGGGCGCAGGCTCGATCAGGCGGCGGTGACCCGGCTGGCGGACCGGCGGCGGTTGATTCTGGTGGCCGGCCGCTACGAAGGCATCGACGAGCGCCTGGTGGATGCCGAGGTGGACGAGGAATGGTCCATCGGCGACTACGTCTTGTCGGGCGGAGAGCTGGCGGCGCTGGTGGTGATCGATGCCGTGACCCGGCTGTTGCCGGGGGTGCTGCATCACCGGGAGTCGGCGCGCCGCGATTCGCATGTGGACGGGTTGCTGGATCACCCCCACTATACCCGTCCGGAAGAAGTGGATGGCAGAAGGGTGCCGCCGGTATTGCTCGGTGGCGACCATCGGGCCATCGAGCGCTGGCGGCTGAAACAGGCCCTCGGCAGAACCTGGCTCAGGCGGCCGGACTTGCTGGCCGGCCGCAGGCTGACGGAAACGCAGCGGGCGTTGCTGGAAGAATTCAAAACTGAGATGAAAAGCGAAGGGGACACGAAAGATGGCTAATATCATAGAGCAGATCGAACAGGAACAGATGGCCAAGCTGGCCAAGCAGGTGCCGGAATTCAATCCCGGCGACACGGTGGTGGTGCAAGTGAAGGTGAAAGAGGGCAACCGCGAGCGTTTGCAGGCCTTCGAAGGGGTGGTGATCGCAAAACGCAACCGCGGGCTCAATTCCTCCTTCACGGTGCGCAAGGTTTCCCATGGAGAGGGGGTGGAAAGGGTGTTCCCGCTTCACAGTCCCCTGGTGCAGGAGATCAGCGTCAAGCGCCGGGGCAAGGTTCGGCGGGCCAAACTGTACTATCTGCGCGAGCGGCGCGGCAAGGCGGCGAGAATCAAGGAGAAAATCTGATTGGACGGCGGGCGCTTCAGGCGCCCGTTTCGTTGTGGTCGTATGGGATGCCGAAGCCTCCGGCCCGCCGTTCCGCCAGTGGGTGGACGGGCCACTGGGGTTCTCCCTCGAGGTGTGCGGGAAGGGGGCCGTCATCACGGGTGTGCGCTGGCGCAGGGAGGCGTGCCCCAGGCTTCCGTCTCCCGGCCCGGCAGCGGACCCGTTCCGATTCTATTTCACCTGTCCCCGTCATGTTTTCCAGTGCCGCCTGGCCCTTCGCGGAACGCCCTTCTGCAGGCGGGTCTGGCGGGCGCTGCTCGAAATTCCCCCCGGCCGGATCAGAACCTATGGAGAGCTGGCTTCCCTCTTGGGAACCTCTCCGAGGGCGGTGGCGGCAGCCTGCCGCGCCAACCCTTACCCTGTCGTCGTTCCCTGTCACCGGGTGGTGGCGAAAACCGGCCCGGGAGGCTATTGCGGCCAGGCCGGGGGCAAGTGGCTGGATCTCAAACGCTGGTTGTTGAAACACGAAGGATGGCATGGTTGAAACGATCCGCGAGGACGATGCCCACCTGATTCAACGGTTCACCGAAACCCTGTGGCTGGAGGAGGGGTTGAGCGAACATACCCTCAAGGCCTACGGCAGCGATCTGAAGCAGTTCGCCCGCTGGTCGGGAAGGCCGCTGCTGCAGGTGGACAGCGCCGATCTTTCCGCCTATCTCGCCCACCTCGGTCAGCGTGGCGGCAGCGCCCGCAGCAGTGCCAGAATCTTGTCCAGCCTGCGAAAATTCTATGGATACTTGGTGCGCGAGCGTCTGATCGGTCTCGATCCCAGTTCGGGAATCGAATCCCCCTATCTGGGACGGCCGCTCCCGGACTCACTCAGCGAAGCGGAGGTCGAAGCCCTGCTGGAGTCTCCCGATACCTCCCGGGCATTGGGATTGCGGGACCGCAGCATGCTGGAAGTCCTCTACGCGACGGGCCTGCGCGTTTCGGAACTGGTGGCCCTGCGTTTCGATCAGTGGGATCAACTGCGGGGGTTGGTGAGATTGTTCGGCAAAGGCAACAAGGAACGCCTGGTCCCTCTGGGCGAGGAAGCGACGATCTGGCTGGACCGTTATCTGGGCGACGCTCGTCCCGTGCTGCTGGGTGTCCGCCGGTCGGAATATTTGTTCGTCACCCGCCGGGGAGGACCGATGACCCGGCAGGCATTCTGGCATCTGATCAAACGATACGCCCGCCGGGCGGGTATCTCCAAACCCCTGTCCCCCCATACGCTGCGTCACGCTTTCGCCACCCACCTGATCAATCACGGGGCGGACCTGCGGGTGGTGCAGATGTTTCTGGGACACAGCAGCCTGTCCACGACCCAGATCTATACCCATGTGGCCCAGGAGAGGCTGAAACGCCTGCACGAGACATATCATCCGAGGGGATAGGAAACGCCGGAGCAAAAGGCGGCGGCGGGCGATGGGGTGCTTTCTGATCTAATATTGTTGCAAACGACATGACTGCCGGGGGGAAAGGCAATGACCGGGGAAGAGGAAAAAACGGACAAGCGGGTACTGGTCACCGGTGGTGCTGGTTACATCGGCAGCCACACCTGTGTGGAATTGCTGAATGCGGGTTTCGAGATCGTGGTGGTGGACAATCTGAGCAACAGCAAGATCGAGTCCATCCGCAGAGTGGAACGGATCACCGGGAAAGACATTCCGTTCTTCGTCGGCGATATCGGCGACAGAGTGGAGATGCGCAAGATCCTGTCACTTTTCCCGGTCGAAATCGTGGTGCATTTCGCGGGGCTCAAGGCGGTCGGCGAATCGTGCGAAAAACCCTTGCTGTATTATCAGAACAACATCGCCGGTACCTTGAACCTGTGTGAGGAAATGGGCCGGGCGGGGGTCAGGCGCATGGTCTTCAGTTCATCGGCCACGGTTTACGGCGATCCCCATGTGGTGCCCATCACCGAGGATTTCCCGCTGCAGGCAACCAACCCCTACGGCCGCAGCAAGCTGTTCATCGAGGAAATCCTGAAGGATCTGGTCAGCGCCGACAGGCTGAAGCAGGCACAGAACCCCTGGACGGTGACCCTGCTGCGTTATTTCAATCCGGTCGGAGCCCACGAAAGCGGCACCATCGGCGAAGATCCCAATGGCATCCCCAACAACCTGATGCCCTACATCACCCAGGTGGCGGTGGGCAAGCTGGAAAGGCTGCGGATTTTCGGGGGAGACTATCCGACCCGGGACGGCACCGGGGTGCGCGATTACATCCATGTGGTGGATCTGGCCAAGGCCCACGTCAAGGCGGTGGAAGCGCAGATGAAGCGGGCTCCCGGGCAGGTCTTCACCTACAATCTCGGGACCGGAACCGGCTACAGCGTGTTGGAAGTGGTCGAAGCTTTCGAGTCCCAATGCGATGTCCATATCCCCTATGAAATCGTGGGCCGGCGCCCCGGCGACGTGGCCGAATGTTACGCCGACCCGGCGTTGGCCGCGGCGGAGCTGGGCTGGCGGGCCGAAAAGGGAATCGGCGACATGGTCAAAGACGCCTGGCGCTGGCAGTCGCAAAATCCGGAGGGGTATCCGGATTGAGAGAGGCGCCTTTCACTCAGACCCAGGCGACGATTCGGCCGCGTCTGGTATGCGCCTTCAGGAAATTCGTGCGGCGCTCTGCTCATTCGCCCATCGCCTTCAACAGTCGGCGCCCGCCCCACACCAGGACCACTCCCGCAACCAGCGCCAATAGCAGTGACACGATCGAGCCCGCGGTCCAGTCGGTCGGGTAGCGGTCCGGGCGGACCGCTTTGGTCAGGCCGGGCAGGCTGGCCAGATCCCGGTCGCCGCCGGCCACCTTGATCTGGGCCTTCATGCCGTGTTCTGTGTGCTGGGCGATGTCGCAGTGAACCAGGTAGGTCTTTTTGTACGGCGGCAGAATGAACGAGGCCGTTTCTTCCCCCGGTCCCGACACCTCGATGGTGAACATGCCCTGGGGGTAGATCTTTTCCGGCAGGCCGTGGACCATGAACTGGTGACGGATGTCGTCGTCGTTGACGAACCGGACCGTCAGCCGGGTGCAGGGGGCGACGTCCCAGCTCTGCCGGTCGTAGGCGAAGACCAGTCCGGGGAATTTTTTGGCGTGTTTGCGTCCGGCATGGACGGTGATCTTCTGGTCCCCCGAGATCCTTTGGCAGCCTTCGGGCAGGGTCATGGGGTTTTCGTTCATCACCATGCTGTCCATGTCCATGCGATGACCGGCGAAGCTCCAGGCCGGCAGGAGCAGTATCGACAGAAAAACGATGCTTGGAATTTTCATCGCCCTTTCCTCCCGTCACGCCAAAGTGCCACCAGCAGCCCCAGGGCCAGGCCCAGCAACAGCCCGGCGATCACCACCCGGATGGTGTTGGGGGGCAGGGGCGCGGCATCGGAAAAAATCGCCCATTCGTCGCTTCGTGCCCATACCGGCACCTGTTTTCGATAGAACCAACGATTGAAGAAGGGAACCAGATCCATCCCCTGCAATTTCGGGAAACCGTCCTCGCCGAGATATTTCCGGTAGATCACCAGACCGATGTCGCCGCCCGGTCCGATGCCGTCGGAAGTGACGCTTTTTTCCGCGTGGTCGTGCATCAACCAGGCCCCCTCGCCGAAACTGTGCAAACCGTCGTCGTGGGTGTCGAGCACCAGAGTCAGCCTTTGCGCCGGTGCCAGTGCCTGCACGTCCCGGGTGACGGGGGATTCCAGGGGCACGCCGTCGGCGGCGATGGCGGTGGTCTTGTGGCCGTGGAGGTGAAGCCCGAGTGTGTGTGGGTGGCCGTTGGCCACCTGCAGCAACACCTTTTGTTCCGGCTCCACCACGATCAGGGAATCGCGCAGGGTATAGGGAAAGGATTCGCCGTTGAGCAGGAAGAAATCCTCGTCCGAGTCGGTGATGTCATACTCGCGGTTCATCGCTCTGGCCACCAGGCGGGGGTCGTTGTGCGCCTGGATCGGCAGATAGCGTTCCTTGTCCAGGGACTGGAAGTGGAGGTCGTATTCCTGGTCGAAGCGTTGCCGGCTGGCGGCGGAGCGGTGCCTGACCTTGCCGGCGCCGATGTTGAAGGTCTGGAGCCAGTTGTCGGGGCGGTTCTCTTCCACGATGAACAATCCCTGCAGCCCCATGAGCATGTGTTTGTCGGTCTGCACATGGCAATGGTAAAGCATCGCGCCCGGCCGGCGGGGGGTGATTTCATAGGTGCGCCGCTCGCCCGGCATCAACATCTTCTCGCTGGTGACGGGGACGCCGTCATTGCCCTGGCCATCGGCGCGCAGATAGGGGTGGTCGACGCCGTGGAGGTGGATGGTGTGGGGAAAATAATGGCTGTTTTCCAGCGTCAGGTAGATCGTGTCCCCCTGCTCGACCCGGATGGGCGGCGAGGGGGCGCGCAACATGGGGTTGGCGTCCAGATTGACCGCATCCACGGTGGCCATGCCGCGCATCTTGGGAACGAACACCCACATACCCGGCGTCAGGCCGGGCGCGATGCGGTAACCGGGGATGAGAAAGTCGCCGTCCGGGGTGCTGCCGTTGAGTTCGGCCACCTCCAGCTTGATGTGGATGACATCGGGATCCCCGTCGCCGTCACGGTCGTTTTCCTTGACCACCGCGTCCATCGCCAGCCGGGTCTTCATCAAGGTGGGCATGGAAACCTTGTCGGTGCCCTTGACCACGCTGGCGACCAGATAGGGGTTGTCGGGCTTGCACTGCGGGTCTTCCTCGATTTCCACCCCTTCGATGCTCTGGGCCTGGCGCCATTCAGGATGCTCGAATTGACAAAAATCCTCGGTGTCGTCCAGGGAGGGCACCCACTTGACGGTCGAGGGAAGCGACAGGCCCGCCTCGGTCAAGGGGCCGGGAAAGAAAATCCAGGCCAGAGAGAGGCTGATGGCGATGCCGAGCAAATAGAAAAGACGGGTCAGGGTCATAATTTTTTCAACACCAGTTGATAGAGGGTTTCCACTTCATGGTCCTTGCCGTTCAGCAGGTCGTCGAGCAGCCGCCGGCGGTCCTCGACGAACGCCCGGTCACGGATGACGTTGAGGTTCACGATCACGTTGATGGCGCAGCTTTTCAGCGCCGCCTGGGCGGCCAGCACGCCGACGCCGGCATCGGAGATCACATTGACGTTGCCGCTTTCGGCGGCCGTTCGGCACAACCCGATGACCTCGCCGCACAGCCGGGCGCAGGCCAGCGGCGCATCGGTGGCGGATTTGAGGGCCGTCTGGATTTTGCCGCCGCGCTCCGGGTCATCTTTCGGCAGGCGATAGGCGGCCATCACCTGATTGAAGGCGGCGATGTCGTCGTCGATGGCGGCGAGCAAACGCTGCCGCAGCGCCTCCGATCGTTCGAGCAGTTCACGCATCTGCGGTTCGACTTCCTGGTACCTGGGTTTTCCGATGGTGAGGTTGGCGACCATACTGACCAGGGCCGCGCCCATGCTCCCCATCACCGCCGCGGCGCTGCCGCCGCCGGGGGTGGGAGAGGCGCTGGCCAGTTGATCCAGGAATTCGGTGAGGGAATGCTGTTGATACATGTGCGGCCTGCAAAGGATTGGTGCGAGAAATGACCAACCATTATAATCGAACCCGCCTTTTCGTGGATGCGCTTGATGTTATGTTGCGGGGCAGTGGCGGTGCCGCTGAAGCCCTTCTCCTTTTCGCTGAAATTTACGGAGCATGTCATTGAAGAAGTTGTTGTTTCAGTTCGATACCGATTCCCGTCCCGCTTCCTTCGACACGGTGGTGGCCTATGATGGCGGGGCCGATCAGGTGATCGGTTACGGGGGGGTGACCCCCGAAAATGTGACGCCGCTGGTGGAAGGCGCCATTTTCACCCGCCCGCCCAGGGAAAAGAAAAATACCGCCATTTTCATCGGTGGGAGCGATCTTTTGGCCGGTCAGGCACTGCTCGAGGCCGTGAGGAACGTGTTTTTTGCCGGTTTCCGGGTTTCGGTCATGCTCGACAGTAACGGCAGCAACACCACGGCGGCGGCGGGGGTGGCGAAAATCGCCGCCAGCACGCCTGTCGCCGGCAAGAAAGCCGTGGTGCTGGCGGGAACGGGCCCGGTCGGTCAGCGGGCGGCGGCCCTGTTGGCCAGGGAGGGGGCGGAAGTCCTCCTGACTTCGCGGGAGCTGGAGCGGGCCGAAAAGGCTTGCGCCGCCATGAAAGACCGCTTTGGCGTGGAGATCGAGCCGGTGGAAGCCTGCGACGACGACGCCCGGGGCAGGGTGATCCGCAGCGCCCAGATCGTTTTCGCCACCGGCGCGGCGGGGGTGCGACTGCTGGAAGAACGCCACTGGAAGGATCTGGAAAAGCTGGAGGTGCTGGCCGATGCCAACGCCACGCCCCCTCTGGGTATCGAAGGGGTGGAAATGATGGATCGGGGCGAACGCCGGCATGGCAAGGTCTGCTGGGGCGCGATCGGCTTCGGCACCCTGAAGCTGGCCGTTCACAAGGCTTGCATCGCCCGGTTGTTTCAGCGTAACGATCAGATCTTCGATGCCGAGGAGATCTACGCCATCGCCAGGGAGATGGCATAGGGGCGTTGCATCGCCCGGCTGACCGCAGCCGGCCGGGTGCGGTTCATTCCCGCCGCCACAAGGTGCCCTGGGGGGTGTCTTCCAGGGTGATGCCCTGGGCCTTGAGCCGGTCACGGATCCTGTCGGCGGCGGCCCAGTCGCGCGCTTCCCTGGCTTGCTCGCGCGCCCGGATCAGGTCTTCGATTTCCTGCGGCGGCAGTGTTTCCCTTCCTCCTTTCAGAAAAGCCTCGGGCTCCTGGGTCAGGATGCCCAGGGTATTGCCCATGAATTTCAGTATGGCGCCCAGGCGGGCGGCTTCCCCGGGGTCCTTTTCCCGCAGCCGGTTGATTTCCTTCGCCAGATCGAACATCACCGCCAGGGCGCCGGGAGTGTTGAGGTCATCGTCCATGGCTGCCTGGAAACGTTCAAGCCAGGGGTCGCCTTCCAGCCTGGCGGCTTCGGGGGGTACGGGTGCAAGCCCCCGCAGAGCCGTGTACAGCCGGGTGAGCCCGGCCCGCGCTTTTTCCAGGGATTCATGGGAGTAGTCCAGGGGACTGCGATAGTGGCTGGTGAGGATGAAGAAACGGACCACTTCCCCCGGAAACTGTTTGAGAATCTCGCGGATGGTGAAAAAGTTTCCCAGGGATTTGGACATCTTTTCCTTGTCCACCCTGACGAAGCCGGCATGAATCCAATAGTTGACGAAAGGTTCGCCAGTGGCGCCTTCGGATTGGGCGATCTCGTTCTCGTGATGGGGGAACTGGAGATCGGCGCCACCGCCGTGGATGTCAAAATGGGCGCCCAGACAGGTGGTGGACATGGCCGAGCACTCGATGTGCCAGCCCGGCCGCCCCGGCCCCCAGGGAGAGTCCCACGCGGGTTCTCCGGGTTTGGCGCGTTTCCACAGTACGAAGTCCAGCGGATCGCGTTTCGATTCGTTCACCTCCACCCGCGCTCCGGCCCGCAGTTCTTCAGGTTTTTTGCCGGAAAGCTTGCCGTAGCCCTCGAATTTGCCGACCGCGTAATAGACGTCGCCGTTTTCCCCCACATAGGCGTAGCCTTTGTCGATCAATCGCTGGATCATATCGATGATGGCGCTGATGGAGCGGGTGGCCCGGGGTTCCTCGTCGGGGGGGAGGCAGCCGAGGGCCCGTTCGTCCTCGTGCATGGCCTCGGTGAAACGGTCGGTCAAGGTTTCGAAAGGCACCCCCGTTTCAGCCGCCCTTTGGATGATCTTGTCGTCGATGTCGGTGATATTGCGTACATAGGTGACCTCGAAGCCTTTCATCCGCAGATAGCGGGCCAGCACGTCGAACACCACCATCACCCGGGCGTGGCCCAGGTGGCAATAATCGTACACCGTCATGCCGCATACATACATGCGGACCTTGCCCGGCTCCAGGGGGGTGAAGATTTCCTTGGCGCGGGTAAGACTGTTGTAAAGTTTCAACATGGTGTTTAGGCCCATTTCGAGAGTCTGGTCAGGATTTTTTCCGCTCCCAGCAGTTCGTGAAGCCGGGGAAGTTCCGGGCCGTCGAGGCGGCCTGTCAACGCGGCCCTCAAGGGTTTGAAAAGCCGTTTGCCCTTGACCCCGGATTGGGCCTGCAGTGTCTGCAGAAACGATTTCCATTGGTTCCGATGCGCTTGAAAGGCCTCCAGGGCGGTGCGAAAGAAGGTGGAATCGGTCTGGGCGAGAATCTCCCTGGCCTGGCCGGTGAGGGGAAATTCATCCCGAAACAGGATCGTGGCCCATTCAGCGGCCTGATCTGGAAAGACACAATTGCTTCGGACCAGGGCGAGGAAAGCCGCCCGCTTTTCCGGCGGGATGGTGCTGCGGGAATCGGCGTTGAGCCATTGCCACAGGGTTTCGTCATCCGCCTGATGGACCGCCTGTTGCTGCCAGTAGTCCAGCTGGTGGGGATCGAAGCGTGCCGGGGAACGGCTGAGGTGGTCGATGGAGAATCCCGCCTGCAACTGTTCCAGCGTTTGCAGGGATTCAACGGTGTAGCGGTGTCCCAGTCGGGCCAGCAGGTTGATGACCGCCAGGGGAAGGTAGCCTTGTCGCCTCAGCTCGCGAATGCTGCGGCTGCCGTTTCGTTTCGACAGGGGGGCGCCGTCTTCTCCCACGATCAGGGAAATATGGCCATAACGGGGTGGCCGCAGGCCCAACGCTTCCAGTATCAGCAATTGGCGCGGTGTATTGGTGAGGTGGTCTTCGCCACGCAGTACGTGCGTGACTTCCATCAGGGCGTCGTCCACCGCGTTGCAGAAAAAGAACGCCGGGGTGCCGTCGGCGCGGCGGATGATGAAGTCGCCGATGGTGTCGGTATCGAAGCGCTGTTTTCCCCGGACCAGATCGTCGAATTCGATGGTGCGACCGGCAGGAACGCGGAAACGCAGGGTGGGTTCGAGCCCCTGGTCGAGGCGCGCCTGGATTTCGTCGGGCTTCAGGTGGGCGCACGTGCCCGCGTAGCGGGGCGGCTTGCCTTCCAGCCGTTGCAGTTTACGCGAGCGCACCAGGTCATCGGGGGAGCAGAAGCACGGATAGACCCGCCCCTGGGCTTCCAATTGCCGGTAGTAACGGTCGTACACCGCCTGTCGCCGGGATTGAAAGTATTGATCGGCCTGGCCGGATGCCGGTCCCTCGTCCCAGTCCATTTTCAGCCAGCGCAGATCTTCCATCAGGGCAGTGGTGTATTCCGGGCGGCTGCGCTCCTGATCCGTGTCCTCGATTCGCAGCAGAAAAGTCTGGCCGAACAAACGATTGAACAAGGCGGTGCGCGCATTGCCCAGATGGATATACCCGGTGGGGCTCGGGGCAAAGCGGGTCTTGCGGTGTTGTGTCATGGGAGGTCGTCCTGAAAGAAGGCATATTGTATTGAAGATCTCCGCAAATTCACAGAGGACGATTTTTTCGCTATGACGCCCTCATCAAGCATCCGTGTTCGGGCGCTCGTTCGGCTGCGAAAGTCCACCTGGACGGCCTCCTTCCAGTCGGGAAGGATGGGGGCGGGGGGTCAGTTCCTGGTGCTGCGGATGGAACCGGCATTTGCCTTTGCCTTGGCGTTCTTGCAGCCTGGAAGCCAGGACTTGCAATCAAGCATTCGGAATGGGCGCGGATCTTACCAACACCAATAGGATCTGTAACATCCCCCCCACCAGGGATCATACCACCAGTAAGGAGGGGGCGCTGGAGGGGGTGTTTGCTTGCGCTTCGGCCACAGGTGCCAGCTGCGTGCCTCCAGCAACGGGATCTTGATTTTGCGTTTGCCCACGGTGCGTTCCGCCAGGCCTGCCAGGGTGCCGACGACCGTCAGTTCCTTTTCCGGCAGGTAAATCGCCGGATCCAAAAATGCGGAAGTATGGACCACGAAACGCCCCAGGGGGGTGGCGTTTTCTTTCGGGCGTCCTGCATTGTCGAGGGGATAGGCGAGGATCTGTACCCAGGTGTCCTGGGCGTCGTTCGTCAACTCGAGAATCTTTCCTCCCCAGCGTACCCGCTTGCCGCGATAGTGCTCTGGATCCTCCATGGCCTGACCGAGGGTGATGGGTTGCAGCCCCGGAGAGTCGAGTTCAGGCGGAAGCGTCGAGCAGGCGCTCAGGAGAAAAAAACAACTCAGAGGTATCCCCAACCAGAGTGCTTGTATCAAGTGGCGACAGGTTTTCATACTGTGCTCCTGAGTCCATAAGAGGTGTGGTAGCAGGTTGTCATGCATGTTTGTCATGTAAGAACGGCCTCAGTTCCCGTCCTCTCCCTCCTGACGCAAGGTTGCCGGCAGCTTTTTCTTGGTCTTGATTCCAAGCTCCACCAATGTATCCGCCTGGCGGAGCAGGTTGCCGCGGCCATCCTGCAATTTTTTGCGTGCCGTGTCATACGATTTTTGCGCAGATTGCAGTTGCCGGCCGATTTGTTCGAAGTCTTCGAGAAAGCCGCACAATTTGTCGTAGAGCCTGGCGGCCCGGTCGTAGATATGGCGGACATTTTCCTGCTGGCGTTCGAAGCGCCACATGTTTTCGATGGTGCGCAGCGTCGCCAGCAGGGTGGTGGGAGTGACCACGATGATGCGGCTTTCGAAGGCTTTCGAGAAAAGCCCCGGTTCGGCCTGGAAGGCCGCGCTGAAGGCGGGCTCGATGGGCATGAACATCAGGATGAAATCGAGGGAGTTGATTCCTTCGAGATCCTCGTAATGTTTGCCGCTGAGATCGTCGATGTGGTGGCGGATGGCGTCGATATGGCGTTTCAACGCGGCTTTGGCGGCCAGCTCGTCGGTGGCGGCGACATATTCCTGATAGGCGTTGAGGGAAACCTTGGAATCGATGATGATGTCTTTTCCCTCGGGAAGGTGGATGATGACATCCGGCCGCAATCGTTTCCCCTGCGCATCCCGGAAACTTCCCTGGACCTGATATTCCATGCCCTTGCGCAGCCCGGATTTTTCCAGCACGGTTTCCAGAACGATCTCGCCCCAGGTGCCCTGGCGTTTCTTGTCGCCCTTCAGTGCCCGGGTGAGGTTTTGGGCTTCCTCGTTCAGGCGTTGATTGAGCTGCTGCAATTGTTGTAATTGCGCCTGCAGGGAGCCGCGTTCTTTTTGCTCGCTGCTGTGAATTGCGTCGATACGCTCACGAAAGTCCCTGAGCTGGGTGCTCACGGGTTTCAGGATTTCATCCAGACGTTGCTGGTTCAGGCGGGTGAACTGACGGCTTTTTTCTTCCAGAATCCGGTTGGCCAGGTTCTCGAATTCGGTCTTGAGCTGTTCTCTGGCCTTCTCCAGATCGGCCAGTTTTGCTTCGTTATGGCGTTGCTGTTCCTCCAGCCGGGTGGTCAGTTCGGCCTCCCTGGCCACATGGGCTTCCTTTTCCTCCATGAGCCTTGATATTTCGTTTTGCTGACGCGCGAGCTGGTCCCGGAGATCCGCAGCCCGGTGGGACAGAAGCGCCTGTTCCCGCTGCAGTCGGGCATGATGGCGGAGCGTGATCAGGGCGGTCACCAGGCAGCCGGCAAGAAATCCGGCTCCCAGGGCGATGAAGGTTTCAATGGGGAAGGATGCGGGAAAATCCATACAGATCAGTCCGTTGTCAGCATGAGGAACGAAGGGGGTGAACGAGAGCTCCGCTCATGATACCAAGCCGGAGGCGGGAGCACACGCAGGGCACTCGTATGACCGCGGCTTTCCCGTTCAAACTCGATTTTGCACGGCCTTGAAGCCCTTCTCCCTCTGGGAGAAGGGTTGGGGTGAGGGCTGGAGCCGGTGAAAGTGGGGGTATGTTTCCCTCACCCCCGGCCCCTCTCCCAAAGGGAGAGGGAGGAAACCGGTTCGTCGTCAGCGGCCGGGGAGGGGCGCTCCGGGGCTGAATTCACGGACGAATTGCGCTCCGGCGGACCCTTCCCGGACCCCGAAAAAGCAAACCGACAGGTGTTGAAGGCGCCGGGTTTTCCAGTAGGGGCTGTCGCCCGGCGGAGACACATTAACTGGTTGATTTTGCATGGATCGTCATTTTTCCGCAAATGCGTGTCGGTATTTGGGGACAAAAATCGTGCCGTGGGGCATTCTCAAACCGTTGTTTTTTATCCGCATGGATGGGATGTGAGGTTGCGGAGAGGGGAAAACTGCATCATCTGCTCACAGAGCTCATCGTGGTATAGATATTGCTAATATTCATCTCGAGAACAATCGTACCGTCGAAGTGGTGAAGTGGCGTTTCCGCACCCGGGGCCGGCTTGGCCATGAAAGACGATTCTTGAAGGGAGAAGAAAAATGAATGTATGGCATGGTAAGACACTGATTCATTGGCTTGTTTGTCTGATCTTGATGGCCGGTTTCAGCGGTGTGTCCTGGGGAGGGGACGACGATGAAGAAAACCGCCGCGACTTCAAGATCAAAGAAGCGAAGTGGGATGACGGCAAGCTGAAAGTCAAGGGAAGGGGAATCACCGGTCTGAAGGTGACGATCAGAGACGCTGGCAGCGGCGCCAGGATCGGTGAAACCAAGATCAGGAAGGAGGGGAAATGGAAGTTCGAGGTCAGGAATCCGGCTGTCGTCCCGTGCAAGATCAGCGCCGAGCAAAGTGATGGCAAACGGCGGGAAAAAAGCGTCAAGGACGCGCCGCCTGGTTGTGGCAGAAGCGACACTGGTGACGACGAAGACGACGAAGACGACGAAGACGACGAAGACGACGAAGACGACGAAGACGACGAAGACGACGAAGACGACGAAGACGACGAAGACGACGAAGACGACGAAGACGACGAAGACGATGGAGACGATGGAGACGATGGAGACGATGGAGACGATGGAGACGATGGAGACGATGGAGACGATGGAGACGATGGAGACGATGGAAATAACGGAAATGGAAATAATGACGCTGCGGCAGGCACGACGCCGAAACACACCTTCAATCTCCTGATGAATTACGAGCTGGGGATGCACTGCACCGGTTTCGAATTTTCCTACTGCTGTGTGCTGCCTCCTTACAACTCCATCCTCGCCCAGGTGGTCAAGACGGAAAAAGGCGCCGCCACGCCCATGCTTCTGGAGGCCGACCCCAATCTTGGGTTGGATTTTCTCGGCCGGCCGACGGTATTGCGTGATCCGGAACTGGACGCCAACGGCAACTTCAAGAAGTACGTCCTGCGCTACTGGCACGAGGCCCAGCCTCGCAACGATGGCCGTGGCGCGCCCCAGACCGATCCGCTGATCAGCAAGGTGGAAGGCAACTCCCTGTTGATGTGGGGGACGGTGTTCGATGCCGCCACCGTGGACAGCGGCAACAGATTGCAATATGGTTCCAAGGACGGCAGCGATGGCGTGATGCTGGGAGATGGTGACACCAGCGACCCCAACGACAATTACGCCAACGCCTGGCTCAATCACCTCTATATCTATGAGGATCTCGAAGGGAGCAATTCTTCCGGCAGCAGCCTGGAGATCGACAAGATCCGCCTGGGGATGCCCAATGACCACAAGAACTTTTCCACCATCCTGCCGGACAACAGCGGCCCGGCCTTTCATCCGATGGGGCCGGGTGCGGTCCAGGGGTTGAACAACGTGCTGACTTTCTCCGGCGAGAGCGGCACCGTGGTGTTCACCCAGACCAAGACGGTGGAAAACCTGCCGGTGATGCTCACTTCTCCCCGGATCTGGGAAGCGCTCGGCCTGCCGCTGACCCCGTTCGAGGACACCATCGACTTCTATGCCGATCCCGGCGCGGTCGATGAGAGCAGCATCCGTCCCTACGTGAAGATGATGGCCCAGCTGCACCATTATGATCCCGGCCGGCCCGGCGGAATCGGCGAGCCGGTGCTGGACAACGGTGAGCCCGTCATCGGCATGGGGACCGCCCCGATCGACATTCCCAACTGCGAGCGCTGTCATGCGATCGGCGAAAACGATTCGGTCAACAGCGCGCAAAAAGGCGAACCCGACGTTGCCGCGGCGGTCCAGGGCGAGATCGAATTCTGGAAAGCCTATTACGATATTTCCGGAAACGATTCGGACTGGTACCCGCGCTTGAAAGGGGCGGCCATCAGTATGTTGATGTTGCACGACCGGCAGCACGGCACGTCCTTCACCGCCAACTACGATCCCAATGACAGCAATACGGTGACCCGGCTGGGTCATGACACGGTTCTGTGTCAGCGCTGCCATGCCGACAACGTGATCGCGGTGACCCGTTCCGGGGAAAAGGACGGCAGGTTGATTCCGCCCTTGAGCGAAGCGATCCATCTCAATCACATGGATCTGGCGTTTCAGGATTCCCTGGGGCGTGACGGCAGTTGCCAGGGGTGTCATCCTGCCCACCGTTCCGATGGCAACATGGACAGTTACCCCATCACCGAACTGGGGCTCAACGCCTATGCGGATGCCGACAACCGCGACGCCGCCGGCGGCTGTTTCGTCGGCCGTGACGTCCATTCCAATCCCGGACGCAACGCCGACTGCGGCACCCCCAGTCACCTCAACGCCGTCGGCCGATGGCTGGTGGACAACGTGGCCAGTGACAGCGGCCATGACAAGGGTATCTGGTGCACCAACTGCCACACCCAGTTCAGTCAGGAAATGTGGAAGGCCGAGAACGTGGCCGATCTGATCAATGCCCATCCGGGCGATCCCGGTCATGTGCGCGAGCCCTCGGCCAACGCTTCCCTGGCGGATGTGGCCGCCGCGGTCGGGGTGCCGCTCGGTCAGGCGGTCGCCTGGCTCGATCCCAAGACGGCCAGTGACACCTTTGCCGTCTGGAACCGGGATCCGGGGTTGTGCGACTATCTTTCGGCCAACCCGAGCCCTTACAACGACGCGGGCGTGGCCACGGTGGAAGTGGCCGCCGGCGGACAGAGCTGTTCCACCGGCTTTGGCGTACCGGGGCCCGACTGTGACGCCGATGGAAGCCCCGACTTCCAGATCTGCGGCACCCAGGACGGTGACGGGGATTTCAGCGTCCATATCCTGGACTTCTGCACCACCCCCGACTGCGTCTCCGCCGCCCAGGCCAGGCTGGCCGATTCGACCGCCGCCGCCGTGCCCTTCTCGGCCGCCACCGATGGCCGGGATCACTGGCTGGCCGCCGGCGAGCCCCATTGCGCCGACTGTCACGCGGCGCCCTTCGTGGAGCAGAGTGGAAATCACAATCCATTCCCGCCCTTCAACTATCCCCACAAGGCGTCGTTGTTCCGCTATTCGCGTGGGCATCAGGACATCACCTGTCAGGGCTGTCACGAATCGCCCCACGGTCTGTATCCGGTGACGGCGGACATCGACACCACCACCTACGCCCAGGCGGCCATGCTCAATGCCGATGGTTCCCATGGGCCGCTCAAATGCGGGGCCTGTCACGAAACCAACCAGAACGGGGTGGTGGCCTGGGCCAAGCGGCTCAGCTATGAAGGCCGGCGCATCGCCGGCGACTTCGACAGCGCGGTCGCCTGGGCGCACACCTTCACGGATGAAGCCGATCCCCGTCAATCGGTCTGCCTCAACTGTCACGGGGACGAAAGTGACGAGATCGGCTGGCGCGAGGACGACTGGCTGGAACACGCCAGCAAGGGGCGGGTCTCGCGGCGGCTCATGGACAAGGTGGAAATCCTGACCCAGGGCTTCGTGTCCGGGGACCCGGATCACCAGGATCCGCTGCAGACAGTCTGCAAGGGGTGTCATGGGGACAAGCGCTCCAAGGTGTCCTGCGACCGCAAGGAATGGAAGCGACACCTCACCAGAGGGCGGGTGGCCGTCAAGGTCTGGGAGCATGTCTCCACCCGGCTGGCCGGTTCGACTTGCGGATGGTGAGGATGCAGATGACCTTGTATGTGCGCATGTTGGGTGTCTGGCTGTGTCTGATCCCGGCCCTGGCGATGCCCTCCGGCAGCCAGGAGGCGATCGCCGAGGTCGGTGATCAGACCATCACCCTTCACGATGTGGATGTGCTGATCGACAGCTCCAGTGTCATCGGCGTTCCGATTCCTCCCAAGGGAACCGCGGAGCGCAACCGCCTCAGGATGGTGATCCTGGACCGGATGATCAGCGCCAACCTTCTCTACCTCGACGCCTTGTCCCAGGGACTGGACGACAACCCCGTCTACCGGGAGGACGTCCGCCGGTACAGGGAGGCCATGCTGGCCTCCCTCGCCCGGGAGAAACTGATCGGAGAGATCGAAATCGGCGACGAGGAAGTGCTGGCGTACTATAAAAGCCACTTCGATCCGGATACGCCGTTGACGCGGGATCTGGGAACCGCCATCCGGGCCAAGCTGCGCAAGCGGGAATTCGTGCGTCGGCGCTCGGAAATGCGGGACAGGTTACGGCACAAGGTGAAAGTGGAGATCCGGGCGCAAAAACTCGACGACGGCCTCGGAGACAAGGAAGTGGTCGCCAGAATCGACGGCAAACCCCTGCTCTGGGGCGAGGTCAGGCGTTCGGTGATGAGCGAGCCTGGGGAGAAACGCCGCGAGGCGCTGGAGAAGGCCATCGATTACCGGCTCCTGATCGATTACGCCCGTCGTCACGATCTGGAGCGCGATGCCCGGTATCTGGGGCGGGTGGGGGAATATCGCAAGACCCGCCTGATCAACTTCCACCGTGAAAGGCTCGCTTCCGCCTGGATGCCGTCGGATGAGGAAATCCAGGCTTATTTCGAGAGGCATCGGGAAAAGATCGAGGTCAAGCCCAGGCGCAAGGTTCAGATGGTGGTGGTGAAGACCCGTCAGGAGGCGGAAAACCTCAAAAGACGCATCGAGGCCGGGGAGTTGACGTTGTATCAGGCCGCCCAGCGATATTCCATCGACCCCAACGCGAAGCGAAACCTGGGGGAAATCGGCTGGGTCACACAAGGCAGTGGCTATCTCGCGCTGGACCGGCTGACGTTCGAACTGAATCCGGGCGTGATCGGCGGCCCGGTGGCGACACCGGCGGGATGGCACCTGGTCAAGGTGTTGGAAACAAGGCCCGGCCGCTACCACAGCCTGGATGATCCGGCCACCCGGCGTCAGGTGAAACGGTTGCTGGAACACCAGCGGGAGGGCCGCTATGTGGCCGCTCTGCGGAAAGAGAAGTTTCCTGTGGTGGTGCATCGGCAGAGGTTGAAGCAATTGTTGGCCAGGGAACAGGTCGCCCTTGGAACGCACTGATTCCGTGTTTTCCCGGATTCGGATCGTGGGGCTGTGCGCGCTGCTGCTCATGGCAGGGTGCGTTCCCCATGCCCGTACACCGCTTCAGGGCCAGGCGCCTCCCCGCGACTACCTGATTCTGGTCAATTACGAACTGGGGATGCACTGTACCGGCTTCGATTTTTCCTATTGCTGCGTGCTGCCTCCCTATAATTCGATTCTGGCCCAGGTGGTGCGGACCGAGCGCAAGGGGGGCAAGCCGGTGTTGCTGGGCGCCGCCGCAGACGATCCCACGGTTTTGGTCGACGGTGAACGGCGATTCAAACTCGCTTATCATCATGAAACCCCGGAGGGCGTGCCCAACAGTTATTCCGCTCCCAAGAAACTGGTCTATTGGGGGGTGCGCTACGACGAACGGACGAAACTGCCCGATCATGTCTTCAGCCACCTCTATATCTATCAGGATCTGGCCGGAAGCAACCCGGAGAACACTTCGGCCGACGCCAGGAAAAAAAGGATCGGCCCGGACCTCCCGGTGGGATGGAACCGCGGGCCGGCGGGCGATCACGTGGGAAAAGGATTCCTGCGCTATTCCGGACCCACCGGCACGGTGGTCTTCACCGACTCGCCGGTGATGGAAAACGTTCCGATCCAACTTTCCCAGCCGGGCGTCTGGGAAGCGTTGGGACTGCCCCTGACGCCATTCGGGGACGATTTCACCGCCCTCATCTCGTTGGATGAAACGATGGTCCAGCCCTATCAGAAAGCGGTCGTGACTCTGGTGGATGCGGGGACGGAAGCGCCGGTGCTCGATTCGGCGGGCCTTCCGGTGCGTTTTTTCGGCCTCAATCCCATCGATGTGCCCAATTGCGCCCGCTGTCACGCCAATGCGCGCGCCAACGGGGAGCGTTACCGCAAGTATCGCCAGGAATACGATTTCTGGCGTGGCATTCGCGGCGCCAGCCGGTGGTACGCGGAGCTCAAGGCCGCCGCCATTTCGATTCTGGAAATCCACGACGATCACCATGGCACCGACTTCCTCGCCCACTGGCCGGGAGGGGCCAACGTCTATACCCGTCTGGGACGGGGGGCGGTCGTCTGTCAGGATTGCCACGCCGACAATGTCATCGGCAAATTGATGTCGGCCAGGGGGCCGGACGGGCGGGTGCTGCCGCCGTTGACCGAAGCCATCCACAAGGTGCATCAGCGCAATTTACCCCTGCCCGATGCATTGGGGCGGGCCAGCGGGTGTCAGTTGTGTCACCCGACTCATCGAAGCGACCGCAGCATGGAGGCTTTCCCCTTGACTGATGATGGACAGAACCTGTTTGCTCAAGGAGATATTCGTGACGCCAAGGGCTGTTATACCCGCCGGGATGTGCATGCCAATGCCGCCCGCAATCGCGACGGCGCCGAGACGCCGGCGGCCCTGAACGCCATCGGTGAATATCTGCGGGCGCGCGTGATGACGGTCGGCGGTGCGGACAAGGGACTTTACTGCACCCACTGCCATAACCGGCTGTCACGTGAACTGTACAAGGCCGATCACTTGCGGGATGCGGTCAATCAGGTCGGCGAGACCCTGCGCAATCTGCCATTGGCCGGGATCGCCGGCGCTTTGGGCGTCACGGAAGGCGAATTGATCCAGGAATATCTCGATCCGAGCGTTCCTGAAAGGGGTGATGACGACCATAGCGGTGTCTACCGGACCTGGCATAGGGCCGGCGACCGTCTCGCCGCCATAGGCAGGATCGCTGTGGATGCAGAGGGCCGACTCCGTTTGACCGATCCTGATGAAGACGGTGACCGCTCCGTTATCCTGCTGAGTGCGGATCCATCCGAACCCGTGGGCGTGGCAGTGGGATATGGGCGTGCCACCCATGGCAAGGACTATTGGTTGGCGCCCGGGGAGCCCCATTGCGCCGACTGCCACCGTCCCCCTTTCGTGGAAAGCGGGGGAGGTGGCGCGTTTCCGATCGATCAGCCGGGTAAATATGCTCTGATGCGTTATTCCAAGGGGCATGCCGGCATCACCTGCCAGGGTTGCCACGAGTCCACCCATGGACTGTATCCGGTCGATCCCCGGGTCGATTCCGTCAGTTACGCCCAGGCCGCTTCGCTCAACCCGGATCACAGTCACGGCCCGGTGAAATGTGGCGCCTGCCACCGGGTGAACGGCCACGGCATCCCCACCGCTTATCCCCGGCTGCTTTCTCCATCCAGCGATCTCTGGCACGATTATGGCCAGGCGCTCGAACTTCAACACCGGTTACGATGAAGAAAATCATTGTCTTTTTGCTCACATTGGCGGTTTCCGCCTGTACGGCCTTGCAGTCCCGCAAGGCGCCGGCTTCGTTCGACCAGGTTCCACTGGCGCAAGTGCAGCGTGAGGCGGAGCGGTGGCGAGGGCGAACCTTCGAAGGGCGTTTCAAGTTCTATCATATTTATCATGGGCCCGACCGTCCCAAGGGTCCCCCGAGGGAGCAGCGGACGCCGGTGCCGACCCATTTCACCGCCAGGGCCATGAGCCAGCCGGGACATGTCGTTCGTATTCGCCTCACACCTTCGCAGGAAGCGCAATTCAAGCGCCGCGGCATTCGCCGTCAGGATGTGATCGGCGCCACGGTACGCTTTGCGGGACTCGACCCCGATGGCGGGCTGGCATTCGAATTGCTGGAGGTGACACGATGGTAAGGTGGGTGATGGCGTTTCTGGGGCTGTTGCCCCTGCTGGGAGGGGCGGCGCCTTCGGTGGAGCTGGTGCTTCCCGGCCTGGACGGGAAGCCTTACCGGCTTTCCGATTATCGCGGTCAATGGGTGGTGGTGAATTACTGGAGTACCACCTGCCCCCCCTGCCTGAAGGAAATTCCGGAATTGAGCCGTTTTCACGATCGCCACAAGGACGAGGATGCCGTGGTATTGGGCATCGATTACGAAGAGATTCCCAGGCTCTGGCTCAAGGAATTCAGCGAAAACCGCAAGATCAGTTACCCGGTTTTATTGGGGCCTCCCGGTGCGCCCACGCCTCTGGGCCCTGTCGTGGCGCTGCCGAGCACTTTTCTGGTTTCCCCCGACGGGGAAGTGATCGGCCGCCATGTCGGGCCTGTGACGGCAAAGGCTCTGGAGGCGTTTCTTCAGGAACGGAGCCGCCAGGCCGCAGGCGCCGGCAGGTGAGCTTTTCACCCGGTCTTTCGAAGCGGGGGTGGTGGCGCCTTGCCGGAAGTCAGCCGTGGAATTCGGCTTCCAGACCCAGCAGCTGAAATCCGATCAGGGCCAGAATCACCAGCGCCACGCCGATACTGATCCAGCGAAACAGTTCCGTGGCTGTTTGTTCCTTGCGGATGCGTCCCAGTACGTCGACGGCGGCCACGTACAAAAAGGTGCCGCCGGAAAACAGCAGCATCAGCCCGATCCATTCGTGGGAAAGATGGCGCAGGAACAGAAAGGTGAGAATCAATCCCGCCGGTGTCGCCAGGCTGAACGCCAGCAGGCTGCGCATCGGCCGTCCGCCGGTGTTGCGCTCGCTCCATAAAAAGGTGCCGAGGCCGAAGGCGACCGGAAGCTTGTGAATCGTTACCGCGGCAAGGATGGGCAGGGTGATGGCCATCAGATTGGTGGCGACGCTGGCGCCCAGGGCGAGGCCGTCGGTCATCGCATGAATGCCCAGCCCGAGGGAAAGGAGGCGGACCGTTTGCTGGTGCTCGTCAATCTCGTGGCTGATACCCCGCGCTTCCAGCCCCAGCATCAGCATGAACCCGCCGAGGATGGCCAGCCCCGAGGCCAGGACGGGAGGCAAGCCCAGGAACCGGTCCGAGTGGGGAACGGCACCCGCCTCGTGGGAGAGGAAAAGCACTTCGAAACCTTCGGGGATCACGATCACCATCGCCGATGCCAGCAACAGTCCGGCCGCGATCGCGGTGGTGGCCGGCCAGTAACGTGTCTTGGTCATTGGCAGGTATCTTGGGGCGATCCCGGCGGCGAAGGCGCCGAGGAAAGCGACGAAGGCGAAAACGAACGCCGGGATCCATCCTGTCATGGAAATCGTCCTCTCGAAAGGTGGGTTCAGGCTTGGGGAATCATGCTCATGGGCAAGGAGTTTACCACCACTTCGGCGGGTGTTTCGTCGAGCGGTTTTTCATGATGAAATAAAATGCCACCATCGAGGTCAGTGGCGAAATCAGGCATGACGACCACCTCGTTTCAGGGTTGCCCATGGTAAAGCACATATTGGTGATCGACGATGATGCCGAAATCGGCACCATGCTGCAAGATTACCTGAGCCGTTACGGTTACCAGGTGAGCAAGGCGATGACGGCGGCTTCGGCGATGGAGAGGCTCAAACACCACCAAGTGGACTTGGTGCTGCTCGACATCCGTCTTCCCGACGAGGATGGATTCGGGTTGCTGCGCGAGATTCGCCGTTGGAGCAACGTGCCGGTGATCATGTTGACCGGACTCGAAGAAACCGCCGACCGGGTGGTGGGGCTGGAGCTGGGGGCGGACGATTATCTGACCAAACCGTTTGATCCACGCGAATTGCTGGCCCGCATCCGGGCGGTGCTGCGCCGCAGCCATCGAGATCCACCGTATGGAGGGGAAACCGAATATCGGTTCGCCGGTTATCGTCTGGATACGGAAAAAAGGGAACTGACGCTTCCCGATGGCACCCGGAGGCCTTTGACCCGCAGCGAATTGCGCCTGCTGATGGCTTTTTTACGATATCCGGGGCGGTTGCTGAGCAGGGAGCGATTGCTCGATCTCTGCCATCCCCAAGGGGAGGAGGTGTTCGATCGCAGTATCGACGTTCAGGTGCTTCGGTTGCGGCGCAAGCTGAGTGACGAGGGGCGTTTGATCCGTACCGAAAGGGGGGGTGGTTACCGGTTCGAACCTGTGGTGGAACGGGTGGCCAAGCCGGTAACCTGAAACGGTCAATGTTTTCCAGGCGCCAGCGGAACGCCGCGGCGCTCCCATGTGATATAGGCCTCCAGGGCGATCATCTCGTCGCTGTCCAGTGGCAGGGGTTTGCCTTCCAGGGGATTTTGCAGGCACCAGTTGATCATTTCCCGCAAAGTGGCCACCTTCCCCAATTGTTTCTGGAATTTGGGGTAGGTTTCGGGGTGGGTATTGGCCCCGTTGGGATGGCACTGGTCGCAGGAGACCTGGTTGCTGCCCAGGGTCGAATGGAACAACTTTTCACCTTTTTCCATCACTGTGTTGAATTCGGCCCGCCAGCGTTCCAGATCTTTTTGGCTGAATTCGTCACCCAAGGCCAGGGGGGTGGCCAGCGCCAGGAATACGATTATGCGGTGTTTCATCATGGCCTCCCGATCAATAATGCAGTTGAGGTGGAATACGTTTGTCCGGGTTCTGGAACTTCAGGTCCACCGGGTGTTTCAGCTTGAAGTCGAAGGCGACCGTCCGGTTCTCGTTCAGCCACAATTGATAGTGGTTGGTGATGGCGCCGCTGTCCATGTCGAGAATGTCCCATCCGGTCCCGTCGCGGGAATGGAAGGGGTCGGCGCGGTTCATGAATACCGTCAGTTTCGGTACCTGGTTGGGCTTTTGGACATAGCTGACCGGATAGGGCCAGGGCCAGGCGGTGGCCATCATGGCGTAAAAGGTGATGTTGCCGATCTGGTTGTATAGCACCTGATGTACGTGGCCATGGAGGACGGTCACCCGGCTGAAACGACGGAGCAATTTCTGCACCTTCTCGGCATCGTCGGTCCAGAAATTCCAGGGTTTGAAGATTTTGTACAGGGGCGAATGGGACAGGATCACGATGGGAATGGAATCATCGTATTTGGCCAGATCCTCCCGGAGCCACCGCAGTTGTCGCTCACCCACCATGAAAGGAGAGCCACGGGGATTGTCGAGCCGGGCCATGTTGAGCATCCGCTCCATCGGCGTGGTCCACTGATTGATCCAGGCTTCGTGGGTGAGAATGCTGTTGAGAACCACGAAATGGACCCCTTTGTGGTCGAAGCTGTAATACAAGGGGCTGATTTTGTCCTGCCAGTATTCCCCCATGTCGAGATAGAAGTCATGTTCGCCGATCACCCACTTGAGGGGCGGGCGAAGCCCCGACAACAGTTCCAGGCCGTGATCCAGCTCCTCACGCTTGCCCAGTTGGGCCAGGTCGCCACCGTAGATTACGAAATCGGGCTTGGGATCCAGCAGGTTGACTTCCATCACCGCCTTGCGCAGTCCCCGATCGAAATTGGAAGTGAAGCGGGTACCCTTGATGTGGGTGAGGTGGGAGTCGGAAATGTAGGCGAAGGTGAAGGATTCGTGTTCCGCCGGTTTGCTGCCCAGTCCCCACGCCACCTCCACCAGGCTGAAGGGGAGGGTGGCGGCGGCACTCGCGGCGCCGAGGTGTTTGAGGAAGGTTCTGCGGTCGATGCTCATGGTTGAACTCCTGTGGTTGCGAAGCGTTGACTGGTCAGGGATTTCAGAAAAGAGACCAGATCGGCCTTTTCCTCCGCAGTGAGGCGCAGGGGGCGGATGCCACTGTCGAGCATGGGATTGTCGAAACCGCCACGGTCGTAGAAGTCCACCACCTCCTCCAGGGTTTTCAGGCTGCCATCGTGCATGTAAGGGGCCGTCAAGGCGATATTCCGCAGGGTGGAGGTTTTGAATCCACCGATATCCTCCACTTCCCCGGTGACGGCAAAGCGCCCCAGCTCCGAAATTTCCGCTTGGGTGAGGATGGCCTCATCGATATCTTGGTTGGCCTGCTTCGCCTTGCGGAAGGTGGGAATGATTTCCGCCAACCGCGTTTCGATCCGGCCGAAGCCGACGCCGAGATTGTGAAACCGGTTGTCGGTGAACAAGGCCGTGGTGCTTTCGATCACATGGCAACTCACGCAGCGTCCCTTGCCGCGGAATACCGCCAGCCCGCGGATCGCGGAAGGAGAAAGCGCATTCTTGTCGCCACCGAACTGGTATCGGTCGAAAGGGCTGTCGCCGGCCACCACCGTGCGTTCGAAGCTGGCGATGGCCTGGGCGACGTGATCGATGGTGATTTGGGAAGGTGGGATCCCGAATGCCTGTTTGAAGTCCCTTTGATACCCTTGGTCGCGGCGGACGATATCGACGATGGGTTGGTGGTCTTTGAGACCGTGCTCGATGGGATTGATGAAGGGATCCTTGCTCTGTGCCTCCAGCGTCTTGCGGCGCCCGTCCCAAAACTGGGTGGTGAAGTAAGCGGCATTGATGACCGTCGGGGCATTGCGGGTTCCTTTCTGACCACTGATGCCCTCAGACACCGGCAATCCGTCCTGGAAGGCCCGTTCGGGCTTGTGGCAGTGGGCGCAGCTGATGGTGCCGTCGGCACTGAACCGCCTGTCTTCGAATAGTTTCCGGCCAAGCCGGGCCTTTTCCAGGGTCAGGGGGTTGTCCGCCGGAACCGGTACTGGCGGAAGCCCCAGCAGGGCCTGGGCGTCCGGCAGCTTGACTTCGTTGGCGGCCAGGGGAACAGCGATCGAGATAAGCGTGATGAAACAGCGGATCTTCATGTCGGTTCACCGGTGGTGAATGATAAAGACGGCTGTATGGCCAAGACGGGGAATTGAAAAGAGGGGGTTTTGCCCATGGGGTCGATCCTCTCTAATTTGAATCTGTTCTTTAGTCTATGACCTTTCGGTTACCAAGGAATTGCAAAATCGGCCGGAAAAGTTACCGTTGTAACATTTCACCTGGTATCGGGCGGCTTTCGAAGTCAGGGCTTCTTGGGACGGCGGCAGGACTTCAACCCTTTGGGTAATTCGATGATGAACTCGGTGCCCCGGTCCGGCTCGCTCTCCACTCCGATCCGCCCGCCATGATCCCGGACGATCCGCTGAACGATGGCGAGACCGAGGCCGGTTCCGAGCCCGCCCGGTTTACCGCTGGCAAAGGGTTCGAAGATTCGTTCGATGCGTGATGGGGGAATGCCGCGGCCGCTGTCGTGAACCCGGATAAGAATCGTGTCGGAACCGGCGGGCTCCAGGGTCACGGTGATTTTGCCCTCACCCTCGATGGCCTCGGCAGCGTTGCGTACCAGGTTGACGATGACCTGCTGAAGTTCCCCAGCGCGTGCGGCGATGCGGCACCTGTCGTTCAGGCGGTTGAGGAAAGAAACCTGGATGGCTTCGGGAAGTGTGGGCGTAAGGAATCCGAGCGCTTCTTCGATGACGGCCGCAGGGGCCAGGGGCGTGAGGTCGTCCCCGCCGGGGCGGGCGAACTGGAGCAGCCGTTGGATCAATTCGTGACCGCGGCCGACGATGGCTTCGATTCGGCTTAGGGCGTGATAGGGTGATTGGCCGTTCTCCAACTGTTCCCGGGCCAGGACTCCGTATCCCCGGATGCTGCCGAGCAGATTGTTGAAATCATGGGCGATGCCGCTGGCAAAGGTGCCCATGGCCTCCATTTTTCGGGCCTGCAGCAATTGTCGTTCGGTGTCGAGCCGCTGCCGCATTTCCTCGCCAAGGCGGCGGTGGGCGCGCTGAAGCCGCCGCAGGGCGTGAAACAGATAAGCCAGCAGCAGGATGGCAGTCAGATAGAGGGCCAGCCGGAATCGGTCGGCTCGCTTTTGCAAGGTGTCCAGGTGGCTTTCATGGACGCTTGCGATCCGGGTGGCGGTGATGCCCAGCGGCGTGGTCAGCAAATTGGCCAGAATCTCTTCCAGTTCGGGCAAGCGTTGCAGGATCAGGCGGGTATGGGCCTCGAGGTGGGTGCCGCGCCCATTTTTCCCTGCTGGCAAGGTGTCGAGCAAGTCGGACAAGGATCGCTGGTGTCTCGGGTCGGGCCGGCGCATGAATTGCAGCATCGCGGCCCCCAGTGCCGGGAAAACCGGAGCCTCGTCCGTCAGGGCTTCCTGCAGGTGGAGAAAGTAGGCGAAGGAGTTGCGAACCAGGGCATGGGTGGACTTGAAGCGCTCGAGCTGCGCCGCTTTGTACCGCGCCATCCGTTTCAGGGTCTCCACTTGAGGCGCAAGTTCCCCCGGCAGGGCGGTGAGCGTGGAGAGATCCGAACGAATCTGACCGATGGCATGGTTGATCGAGTCGTAGTGGAGAAGGTCGCCACCTCTCAGTAACAGCAGATCCCGGTTGAGTTCGGCGTCATGCAGCCGCAACGCCGTCAGGGCGGAGGCGAAGCGGACCGCATGCCTGACCTCCAGGGCGGTATAGCGGTACATGGCCGTCAGCAGGATGAGCATGCTCAGCAATAAGAACGTCGGCCGGAACGAAGTCATGGCATGTCGCCCAGCGCGCGTCCCCGGTAATGTCCGGTCAGGCTGTGGAGGAATTCGACGATCAGTGCGATGTCCTCCTTGCTCATCCGGGTGCCGAGCTGATATTCGGCCATCAGCGCCACGGCCTTTTCCAGGGTTTCCACCCGTCCGTCGTGGAAATAGGGGGCGGTGACCGCCACGTTGCGGAGGCTGGGAACACGGAATATTCGCAGATCCTCGCTTTTGCCGGTGATGGCGAAGCGCCCCGGGTCGCGGGTGTCGTATTCCCCGAAGATCCCCAGCTTCTGATAGAGGTTTCCACCGATGTTGGCTCCTTGATGGCAAGCACTGCATCCATATTGTTTGAACAATCGGTACCCTTGTCGCTGACGCGGAGTCAGGGCGGCGGTCTCGCCACGAAGGAAACGGTCGATGGGGGCGTTTGGGGTCACCAGGGTGCGCTCGAAGGTCACCAATGCGTCGATGATCCCGTCGGCATCGATGATGCCATACAAGGGTTTGAACAGCCGGGGATAGAGGCGGTCTGCGCGCAGCCGTTTCAGCACCCGCATCCAGTCCACCTGCATGTCGCGCTGTAACGCCACCAAGGCTTGTTTTTGCAGGCTGTGCAGGTCTCCATACCAATGGAGGCGGAAATTGAACACCGCATTGAAGACCGTGGGCGTATTGTGCGGATAGGGGCCTGTGGGAACGGATGGCAGGGGAAGGCCGTCGTCACCGCCCGACTCCAGGCGATGGCAGCTGGCGCAGCTCAACCGGCCGCTCCCGCTCAAGCGGGGGTCGTGGAACAATCGCTCTCCCAAAGCCGCCTTGTCTCTGGAGACGGCGGGTGGCGGCGGTAAGGGAAGAAGCGGTTCGGCGGAGAAAAGCGGACCTGGCGGCAGCACAATCCAGAGCAGGAAAACAACGATGCGCGTCATTTTCCCGGATCCTGTCATGGTGATTCAGGCATTCGCCGGCAGCGTGGCCGGCGAACGCCAAGGGGGGGTGGAGGCGCTCAGCCTGGAGACCGGGTGGCGCGTGCTCGAATGATGGCCGCCATGCAGAACGCCAGCAGCAGAATGGCGGCTGTCGGGGGTTCGGGGACGGTAATGCCGACCCGAACCTGGAGGGAGGTGACCGTGTTCTCCGGCAGTAGAATACCCAGGCATCCGCCGGTTTTGCCTATGGCTGCGCATAGCTGATCATTGAACGGATTGAGTCCCTCGATTTGCATGAAACTCGTGTAACGGTGGCCGAAGAAGTCGAATTGTCCCACGAAAGCATCATAGCTATCCACATACGCCATGCCTACGGGTTCGACCACCGCCATGTCGGAGCAGGGGGTCGGGCCTGGCAGGAGGCAGGTTCCGGAATCGGGCGTATCCACATAAAAGATATTCCAGAACAAGGGGAGGTGGTTTTCACCGGTTCCTGGAATCCCTTGCTCGTAAAAGGATGGCGCTATTGCGTCGGACCACACGCCATCCATCAAGCCGCCGTAGACCAGGGCGGGCCCCTGGCTTTGACGGTTGACGAATTCGATCTTCACCGTTTCCACGAATTCACCGTTGGTGAACATCGTGGTGACATGATGGCCACCGGTAGGGCCGCCGACGGAAAGAGAACTGATTTCACTTCCGCTTCCCCATGAAAGCGTTGCCGGCGCCCCGCCGAGCGTGGGTTCGGGGCTTGGATCCGAACCGCTCAGTCCCGATGCCAGACCGGTCACCGGCCCTTCGGCCGTCGAGGCGGTGGTGACAAAGCCCGATTCCACCCTCACCTTCCATTCCGTCACCACGGGAAAGGCCGAAACCGGGGTGGATGCCCAAAGTAACATGAAGAAACCCAACGAAGCATGAATTGTCCGAGTCATGGAAAACGCCTCCCTCTTTATTTTTACAAATTATGACTGTCGCTTTACAGCGACGCTCAGTATTTTCAACTGTCGCTTAATGGCGACTGAATGAGGAAGGCACCTCTTTCGTCAATGGTTTGCTTGTTCGAATGAGGGGCCTGCGGGGAGATGCCATTCGCTTTTATTGACTGAATGAGGCGGTTATAGTGTGTAGTCCGAATAGTATTGGGGGAAATGGATGGAGATCGTCACCTTGACCCTGAATCCCGCCGTGGATGTGACCTACGAGATCGGGCATTTGATCCCCGACCGAAAGGTCCATGCCAGCGCCACCCGCTTCGACGCGGGGGGCAACGGCATCAATGTCGGAAGGGCGCTCAAACGGCTGGGTGTCCACGCGAGCAACTTTTGCGTCCTGGCGGGGGAGACGGGCCAGTTTCTCCAGCGGTTGTTGCGCAAGCACGTCGATGATCCGGTCTATGAATGGGTGGAAAAGGAAACCCGGATCAATTGTACGATCCTGGAGCGGGATAGCGGAAATCAGTTCGAGGTCAGCGGAATCGGGCCCGATTTGCCGAAACCGCGGCAGGACAGGCTGCTCGACAAATTCGTCGCCACGGTGGGCCGAGGCTTTGGTGTGGTCACGGGTTCGGTGCCGCCGGGGGTCGGCCATGATGTCTATGCCAGGCTGATCGAACGGATTCAGGGACGGGGGGGGAGGGTGGTGCTCGACGCCCATGGAGATTTGCTGCGGCAAGGGATCGAGGCGGCCCCCTTTTTGGTGAAACCGAATCTTTTCGAATTGGGACAATTGGCCGGAAGGCCCCTCGGCGGAATGCCGGAGGTGGCTTCGGTGGCGCGGGGGCTGTTGCATAAAGGAGTGGAATGTGTCTGTGTGTCGTTGGGGGGGGAAGGCGCTTTGCTGGTGACTTCGTCCGTCACTTTGCATGCCCTGCCACCCCCAGTGGAAGTCCGTTCGACAGTGGGAGCCGGGGATTCCATGGTGGGTGGGCTGGTGGCCGGCTTTGCCAGGGATGAATCCCTCCAGGAGACGCTAAAACTTGCGGTTGCCTGTAGTGCCGGGACGGTGAAACAGCCTGGTACGGAATTGTTCGATCCCACCGATCTGCCTGAACTGATTCGACGGGTCGAAATCTCGGTTGTGGAATAACCTTTGGGGGTGCCTTATGTTGTTCATCTTGAAAGCGTTCATCAGTCTGTTGATCATCGTCAATCCGCTCGATGCCTTGGCCGGATTCTTTGCCTTGTCCGCCGACCGCCCGCTGGAGGAGCGGCGTTCCATCGCCCGGACGGCCGCCATGGCGATGACGGTGATCCTGTTGGTTTCGGTATGGTTGGGCGAATGGGTGCTGATGCTGTTCGGTATCAGCCTCGGTGCATTCCAGGTGGGAGGCGGGCTGGTCGTCCTGCTGATGGCCATCGCGATGCTGTATGCCCGTTCCAGTGCGTTGACCCAGACCACTGCCGAAACCGACGAGGCCGCCGGTCGTGACAGCATCGCCATTGTTCCCTTGGCCATTCCGATCATGGCAGGTCCCGGTGCCATCAGTGTCGCCATTCACCATGCCTACCATGCCGGTGGGGTGGGTGCCAGAATCGTTTTGTCGGCGGTGGTGCTGCTGGTGGGTTATGTCATCTGGATGATTTTGCGCAAAGGAGAAACCATCCAGGCGTTTTTCGGCCTGACGGGGATCAATATTCTCCGCCGGGTGGCGGGGCTGATTCTGGCTGCGGTGGGGGTGCAGATCATCGCCAATGGTCTGGTCGATCTTTTCCCCGGGTTGATGGGTTCAGGCAGTGTCGGTCATCTTGACTGATCTGGCCAGAATGAAGAGCACCAAGGCCGCGGTCAGAGTGATGCCCGCGGCCAGCAGGAAAGCAACCGGCGTCCCCCAGCCTTGCCAGACGATTCCAAAGAGCACCGCACCCGGAAGTGCCGTCAGGCCAACGGTCATGTGGAACAGCCCGAACGCGGTGGCCTTGAGCTCTGGAGGAGCATGGTTTCCGATCAGCGCGTGCTCCGGTCCTTCGGTCAGCGCCAGCGATCCGGCATAGGCCAGAAAAAGGCCCCACGTCAGGAGGGGGCCGTCCGCCGCCAGAGCCAGCATGACGAGGGATGCCACCCTCAGCCCCCACCCCGTCAGGAGGACCGGCAGGCGCCCCAAGTGATCCGACAGTTCCCCACCCAGCATGGCCAGCGGGGTCTTCACCAGACTGGCCGCGGCCCACAATAGCGGGGCCCCAGGCGATCATTCCTTGCGACAGCCGCATGTGTGTTCGCAGCTTTGTTCGACCACGGAACACAATCTTTTGTGCAACACCTGGAAGGAATAGTACTTCAGCCCCAGCTCATAGTTGGTTTCCACCATGTCCTTGGCACTGTCGGGATCCTCCATCAACTGCCGGACGGCTTTGACGGTTTCTTCGTCGATGAAGTCGTCGAAGGCGATGACCTTGAACCCTTTGGGCTGGATGTCGATCTTGAAGGTTTCATAGCGGCTCATCAAAAGAGGTTTGCGGTAGTAGATGGCTTCCAGAAACGCATTGCCAAAGCCTTCCAGGGTGGAGGGATAGGTGACCAGATCCGCCTCGGAATAGGCGTCGGCGAGGGAATAGATGGGGCGGCCGTCGGCGCCACGGCCCCGCCGGTGGTTGAAGCGTTCGGCCGCGAACAGTACCTTTACTTTCATCAGTTTGGCATACTCGGCCAGGTACTTGCGATATGCCTCCCCTTCATCACCACTGGAATGGGTGATCAACAGGCAGCATTGACGGTCCTTTCGTTGTGCCAGCCTCGCCAGCTCGATGGCCCGCTCGATGCGCTTTCGCGGCACGATGCGGGTAGGCTGGAGCAGCAGGATTTCATCCTCGTCGATTCCAAGTTCCCGCCTCATCGTGGCGCTGTATCCATCCGCAGCGGGTGGAGGCGTCTCGAAGGGCATGACGTTGGGAATCAGAGTGGAGCGGATTCCGGTACGCAAGGCCACTTGCTCGGCGGCATAGGAGTTGATGACGACGTGATGGATCAAGCTCATGGCCGGGGGAAAGGCCGCCTTGAGGTAATCCTCGGCCGCGTGCAGGGCGTATCTCGGTCTTTCCCAGGCAAAATCATGATGGTGGGCGATGGTCGGCAGCCGGGTTTCGGTGATATATTCCGTCAGCGCCAGCCCCAAGGGAATATTCATGGGCAGCGACAAGGCGTTTTCTACAATGAGCACATCCAGATCGAATTTTGCCACGAACCCGCGAATCTGCTGTTTGAGCCGCCTGCGAAGGGCGTTGACCGTTTCGGAAGTGGTGGGGGTGCGGAAAATGTCGTCGAACAGATCACGGTTGATCCGTTCGATCAAGGGATGCTTGAAATGGGCCTCGGGAACCAGATAGGTCCTTTCGGCCGGCCGGTCGCATTCGCCGGCGAAAAAAAAGCACTTGTGGCCTGCATTTTCAAGTACCTGTGACCATTTCTCCGACTCCAGCGATACACCATCGGTACCGGCCAGGCGGGTGGAGACGAAACCGATTTTCAGATTGGGCATTCCCGTCACCTGGTTTTTGGTTGGCTTTGTTTTCCAAGGTAAAGAGATAGAGTATGATCAAACGATTCGATTGTCAGCCTGATCGGAAAACCCCTATGGCCAATGACCCCTTGCCCCGGCTGCTTCCTGATGAACGAACCGTGCAGTTGAGCAGCGAGCAGGCCGGTTTGCTGTTGAAACTGCAGCGTGACGTACTGGCCGAGGTGGTGCAAGGGGAAGCCCAATCGGCTTTGGAACTGCTGTGCGTCACTGCCGAACACCTGCTGCCGAATTCAGTGGCCTCCATCATGCTGTTCGATGATTCCCGAAGCTCCCTCAATGTCCGTGCCGCGCCCAGCATTTCCCCTGAGGCCATCGCCGCCTTGAATGGCCTCAAGCCGGGACCTGCGGCGGGATCTTGTGGAACTGCGGTCTTCAGGGACGAGCCCCAGTTCGTCTGCGATACGGAGATCGATCCCCGTTGGTCCAGCCCGGACTTCAGAAGCGTTGCCGAAAAATTCCATATTTGCGCCTGCTGGTCCCTGCCGGTCCGAATTGCGGGGGAGGTGGTCGGATCTTTGGCGCTTTCCAGTTTTGAAAAACGCCAGCCCTCTGAATTCCATCGTCTGTTGCTGGAAACGGGCGCCTATTTGGTGGGAATCATTCTGGAGCGTGAACGTGAACAGCAGCGCTTGTGGAGGATGGCTCATTTTGACAGTCTCACCGAGCTTCCCAACCGCAGAGGGTTCAACCAGCAGTTGGAAGAGAGGATTCATGCCGCCGCAGAAAGCGGGAATCGACTGGCTTTACTGTTCCTCGATCTGGACCACTTCAAGGACATCAACGATACTCTGGGGCATCATGCCGGTGATATGGTATTGCGCCAGATCGCCTGCGCTCTGAAGACCGTCCTGCGACCTGCCGATATCATGGCCCGTCTGGGCGGGGACGAGTTCGTGATTCTGCTGCCGGAAGTCGAGGATATTCTCGATGTCCATCATGTGGCCGACAAAATCATGCTCGCCGTCAAACGGCCCATATTCCTGGAAGGTCGAAGTTACCGCCTTTCCGCCAGTATCGGCATCAGTCTATATCCCGACGATGGCGGGGATTTGCAGACATTGCACAAAAACGCAGACCTGGCGATGTACGAAGCCAAGGCCAAAGGGCGGGATCGCTATATTTACTACCGTCCGGATCTGGCCACACTGATTGAGTCTCGGACCGCTTTGGTGGGGGATATCCGTCAGGCTCTGCAAGAGCAATCCTTCTTCCTCGAGTATCAACCCCAAATCTCGGCGACGAGTGGCAGATTGGCGGGGGCGGAAGCATTGATTCGATGGCGCCATCCCCGCAAGGGGTTGATTCCACCTTTGGATTTCATTCCCTTGGCCGAAGAGACGGGGTTGATTACCGAACTGGGTGACTGGGTTCTCGTCACGGCGTGCAGGCAATCTTTGGATTGGTGGCGGCAGGGAGCGCCTGAATTCGTCTTGTCCGTCAACCTGTCGGTGAAACAGTTGCTGGACGGTTATCCCGAGCGGATACTGTCCACCCTCGCACAGTTGCATTTTCCACTAAGGCTGCTGGAACTCGAGATTACCGAAAGTCTGGTCATGGAAAGTGGTGGTGAGGCGCTCGAGCAACTGGAGAAACTGAGGCGTGCTGGAGTCTCCATCTGTATGGATGACTTCGGAACCGGGCATTCTTCCCTGGCCCAACTTAAAAGGATGCCCATCTCCAGGCTCAAGATCGATCGTTCGTTCGTGCGCGATATTCCGGAAGACCCCAGCGACATGGTCATCGCTCGGACGATCATTGCCATGGGTCATAGTCTGGGACTCGAGATCGTGGCCGAAGGGGTGGAAAACGAAGTGCAGAGATCGTTTCTGATGACGGAAGGATGCGATTTCCTGCAGGGATATCTGATCTCCCGCCCCCTGCAGCCGGGGTCTTTCAAACAGTTTCTGATGGGGGGTGATTTTGATCCAGGTCAACAGCGGGATGGTTAGGAGCTGAAACCATCCTGGCCCCGGAGTATCTTTGCTGCTTTACCAACCCTATTACAAAGGAAATAAAACAATGATGAGTGCAGCAGTGAAGCGGTGTGGGCAGGTGGTTGTTTTGGGACTCTCCTTGACATTGATCTGGCATGGAAAACTGACTGCCGGGACCGGTCACGACAGCCAGCAATCTCGGCACGAGGGAAAGCCCGAGTCTCTGGAGACCTTCGGTCCGGGGGACAGTTTCCACCTCCACAAGACCATTCACCCGGAAGATTACAAGCAGGTGGCCGATATCGCCAGGCATCCCGATGACCTTCCCCCTCCCATTGCCATGTGGCCGCCCGAAACCGTCGAAGTGAATCTGGTGGCGCGGGAAGTGGTTTCGGAGATCGCCCCCGGCATTCGTTTCCATTACTGGACTTTCAACGATACCGTTCCAGGCCCTTTCATTCGAGTCAGGGTGGGCGACACGGTCAAGCTGACCCTTCACAACGACGAAACCAGCAGTCACGAGCACAACATCGACCTGCACGCGGTGAACGGACCGGGTGGGGGAGCGGTGCTGACCAAGGTCAAATCGGGCGAAACCAAATCCTTCAAATTCAAGGCGCTCAATCCCGGTCTTTATGTCTATCATTGCGCCGCGGGCAATGCCCCCACCCATATCGCCAACGGCATGTACGGCATGATTCTGGTGGAGCCGGAAGAGGGCCTGGCTCCTGTGGACCATGAATTCTACGTCATGCAAGGCGAGCTTTATACCAAAGGCTCCATCGGCACCCAGGGTTTCCAGCCTTTCGATGGTCGCAAGATGTTCGATGAGCGTCCTGAATACGTTATCTTCAACGGTCGGGTGAAGTCATTGGTGGCGCATCCCTTGAGAGCCAAAACGGGCGATACCCTTCGTATATTCGTCGGCAACGGGGGTGTCTCGCGGATTTCCTCGTTCCATGTCATTGGCGAGATATTCGATCGGGTTTGGCCTGAAGGGGCTACCACCCGGCCGCTCGAGAACGTGCAGACCACCCTCGTTCCCGCAGGTGGCGCGGCGATGGTGGAGTTCAAGGTCGATGTGCCGGGTGCCTATGTCCTGGTGGATCATGCCCTGAGCCGGATCGACCGGGGTGCCTGGGGTATTCTCAAGGTGGAGGGGAGGGAGAATCCGGCGGTGTTTTCACCCCTCTCAGAAGGGGGCGCTGCTATGCCTGGATCTTCCGTCCAGGAGATTGACGCCGGTTCTGTCAGGTTGAAGATACGTCAGTGATTTTTGGCCTTGGGGGGCTGCGGGAAAAATGAAGGCGGTCGGGATGACCGCCTTCGCTGCCGCAGGGCCGTTTTCCAGTGGGAGGGGGATCAGAAATGCATTGCCACCTGTCCCCACACTTTTTGCGTGTCGGTGGAAAAGCCCTTGGCGTTATAGTAGGCGTATTTGAGCAATACGCTGAAATGTCGGCCGAATTTTCGCGTCAGCAGAGCATCGTACTCTTCACCGTAGCGCTCCCCACCGTTCTCGTCCTGGAAGTCGTGATACACTCCCATCAGCCTGGCTCCCCACAATTTCACCGCGACCGTGGCATAGACATCCCGCACGCCGTTGGCCGGTGTCACCAGGAATTTGTCGGCCCAGCCCTGAAAGGCATGAAGGGTCGAGAGCGGAGTGGAGAAACCGATGCGATTGTCCGCGGTCAGGTTTTCGATATCCCCCTGGAGGGTGATTCCATAAAATGAAAGCCCGCCCATGAAGTGGTAGTAGTCGGTGGCATAATCGACCGGGTTGCGCTGGAAATCCATCTGCCGGGCGTATTCGGCGGTGTAGAGCACTTTCGTCCGGTCGTCGATGGGATAGTCGCCAATGAAACGGATACCGTAGGTCTGGGACGAGAGGGTGAAATTCCGGCTGTCTTTCCGGTCATCGTAATCAAGCCAGTACCCATAGGCGATGACTTGCCCGTAGGGCAGCCCCGTATATTTGAGATGCAACAGAGGGGAGGTCATTTGAATGGTGTTCGACAAGATGCCTCTGACCTGCCACAGAAAGGCGACCTCTATTTCGGTATCGGGCAGAAGGTTGTTGCGGATGACCACCGAGTCGAATGTCTGTTCGAGCTGCCGCCATCCCACGTTACCGATGAAACGGTGATTGTCGTAGATGATCCGCTGACGGCCCACTTTGGCCAGCACGCCTTGGATGCCGGTATAACTCAACCAGGCCCGATTGAGTTCCACTTCCTGCGGGTCGGCGACCACGGAATATTTGGTCTCATCGTTGCGCAGGCTGTTGTAGCGCTCTTTCCCCAGCACCCAGTTTCCCTCCATTTCGGCATAGGCTTCGAAACCCTTGAAGTTGGGTGTCAGGTAGCCCAGCCGCAGCCGCATGGTGGATGCGTGGCCTTCCTGCTTGTTGTTGCCTTCTTCGTCTGCATATTCGTAGCGGTAGCGGAGGTCCGTCTTGATCTGTCCCCAGTCGCCCTTGAAAGAATTCGCCACAGGTTGTAGCAGGTCTTCCGCGGAAACGGTGGTGACACCAAGGGAAAACAGCACAGCGGCAATCTTTTTCATTGATACTCCAATATATTAAATGCGAATTAAGCGCGAGGGTTGATGCCAGCCCACCCTGCAGCCATGATGGCAAAACAACAACCAAGCCACGGAGGCGATCGGGATGGACTGGCAAGAACGATTGATAACACTGTATCTGTGGGT
>JALSIB010000055.1 GCA_026981855.1 Methylothermaceae bacterium
ATCTTTTACCACTGGTGGCGGCGACACCCCGCTCCTGGCATCACTGACCCTCCCATTGACGACCTTTTCAACGAATCCGGTGGCTTGTTGGCGGGAATCAGGTGAAAAAATGGGGAGACGCCAGGGTATTGGAAGGGTGATGAGGCCGCCATTTATCTGATAAAATCACTCAGGTTTATGGACGGATTATGAGGACTGGTGAAACCATGACTGTCAACGAGCGGATCGAGCAACAGCTCAAAGAGCATCCCGTGATTCTCTATATGAAAGGCACCCCGGATTTCCCCCAGTGCGGATTTTCCGGCCGTGTGGTCGAGATCCTCAACGAATGCGGGGTCGAATATGCCTACGTGAACATTCTGGAGGATCCACAATTGCGTGAAGCCCTCAAGCAGTATTCCAACTGGCCCACCTACCCCCAGTTGTATGTCAAGGGAGAGCTGGTGGGCGGCTGCGACATTATGATTCAGTTGCACCAAAGCGGCGAGCTTCGGAAGATGCTGGAACAGGCGGTGGCCACGGCGCAATAGGGGTCAGACGGTTTCCTGGGGTTGGGAAGCGCGCTTGAGCAGTTCCCAGGTATTGACGATGGTGCAGAACAATTCGGCCGTTTTTTCCGCGTCGTAGCGGGCCGAGTGGGCTTCCTGATTGTCCCACTCGATGCCTGCGGCCTTGATGGCCTTGGCGAGCACCGTCTGGCCATAGACCAAGCCCCCCAGCGTGGCCGTGTCGAATGTGCTGAAAGGGTGGAACGGATTGCGCTTCAATCCTGCCCGCCGGGCGGCTGCATTGACGAAGCCAAGATCGAAGGAGGGGTTGTGCCCCACGAGGATGGCCCGGGTGCAGCCGTTTTTTTTGATCGCGGCCCGAACCGGTTGGAAAATCTTGAGCAATGCCTCTTTTTCATCCATGGCGATACGGAGTGGATGATGGGGGTCTATCTTGTTGAATTCGAGCGCCGCAGGGTCGAGATCGGACCCTTCGAAGGGGGTGACATGGGCGGAATACACCTCGGCTGTCTGCAACATCCCTTGCGGGTCCATGGATGTGATCACTGCGGCGATTTCCAGCAGGGCGTGCCTGTTGGGATCGAAACCGGCTGTTTCGACATCGACGATGACCGGGAGATAGCCTCGAAAGCGGCCGGCTATGGGCGATTTGGCTTGTTTCATGGAGATGGCCGAACAGGTCGAAGAGATGGAAGGAAAAATTCAGTATAGCCTGAACTCGAAGAGCGGCGCTGAATATGCTATGTTTCTTTCTTTTTTTGCGCAGTCTGGTGCTCGCGTTATGGATAACAACCTGGAAAAATCGATGACTCCGTGGCGCCGGGTGGTCGTTCTCCTGGCCACTCTGGCGTTGAATGGTTGCGCCACCCAGGGGGATTCCCGGGATCCTTGGGAACCTTTCAACAGAGGGGTGTTCAGGTTCAATGATACCCTCGATACCTATGTGATGAAACCCATCGCCAAGGGATATCAATGGGTCACCCCCGAATTCGTCGATCAAGGCGTAACCAACTTTTTCGACAACCTCAACGATATTGCTGTGACCGCCAATGACCTGTTTCAGTTCAAATTCAAGCAGGGAGGGCAGGACATGGCCAGGCTTTTGCTCAACACCACGCTGGGTATAGGAGGCATCGTCGATGTCGCCACCGAGGTCGGCCTGGTCAAGCACAACGAGGATTTTGGCCAGACTTTGGCAGTGTGGGGCGTGCCTTATGGGCCTTATCTGGTATTGCCTTTTCTCGGCCCCAGTTCGCCCAGGGACGCGGTGGGATCGGCCGCCGACGGCTTCATGAATCCAATTTCGTATACACCTTTGTGGGCGGTGAGGATTGGGTTCTTTGGCGTCAAAACCATCGACTTTCGGGCCGACAACCTCAGCGCCACCGAGATTCTCGATGAAGCGGCGCTGGACAAGTACGCTTTCATGCGCAATGCCTACTTTCAGCGGCGCGAATATTTGATCTACGATGGTGAACCGCCCCTGGACGACGAATTCGAGAAATTCGAGCAGGAGCTGGAAGAAGAGCTTTAGTCACTCACGAGCCGCCAGCGGCAGCTTTCCCCTCCCCGGAGCGGGGCGATCTCGATGCCGGTGGGGCTGACATAATGCTCGGGAACTTCCCATTCCGAGGCCTCGAGCGTGATCGTGGCCCGATTGCGGGGCAGGCGATAGAAGTCCGCCCCATGGTGGCTGGCGAAAGATTCCAGTTTATCCAGAGAGCCGGCTTGTTCGAAGGCCTCGGCATAGAGTTCCATGGCCAGCGGGGCGGAAAAACAGCCGGCGCAACCACAGGGGCTTTCCTTTCGTTCCCGCGCGTGGGGCGCGCTGTCGGTGCCGAGGAAGAATTTGGGATTGCCGGAGGTGGCGGCCTCGAGCAAAGCCTGGCGGTGGCTTTCCCGTTTGAGGACGGGCAGACAGTAATAATGTGGCCGGATTCCACCCACCAGAAGGATGTTGCGGTTGTAGAGCAGATGCTGGGGGGTGATCGTGCCGGCGATATTGGCGGGGGTCTGGGTGACGAACTCCACGCCTTCGCGGGTGGTGATGTGTTCCAGCACGATCCGCAGCCGTGGGAAGCGCCGGTGGATGGATTGAAGCGCCCGCTCGATGAAGACTCTTTCCCGGTCGAAGATGTCGATGTCGCCGTCGGTGACTTCGCCGTGAACCTGAAGCACCAGATCCCTGGATTCCATGCGTTCCAGCAATGGATAGATTTTCTCCAGCTTGCCGACGCCGGCCTCCGAATGGGTGGTGGCGCCGGCCGGGTAAAGTTTGCAGCCGAGGATCCACGGGGTTTGAGCGGCCTTTTCTATTTCCCCCGGGGAGGTGTTTTCGCTCAGGTAAAGACACAGGTAAGGCTCGAAAGGGTGTTTTTCCGCCACCGCCGCCAGAATTCTCCGGCGATAGTGAAGGGCTTGCGCCACCGTGAGGATGGGGGGAGAAAGGTTGGGCATGACCAGTGCCCTGGCGAATTGGCGGGCGCTGAAGTTCGCCACGAAAGACAGCATGGCATCGTCGCGCAGATGGAGATGCCAGTCGTCGGGTTGAATGATCGTGAGGGTTTGCATGCGATATGACCTGAATCGGGGGAAATTTGGGTATACTGGAAACAATCACCGGTTCAGTCAAGTCAAAGACTTGAAAATTTGCAGGCCACCCCAAATCTGTTTTCCCGGAACCTTCTTCCTCCGGGGCTGTGAATGGACCGGAAACCGATTCGGATTGCTGAATGTTCGCTTTTCCAGGAGGTGATGAGATGCCGATTTATGAATACCAATGCCAGTCTTGTGGTCATGAACTGGAAGCCTTGCAGAAAGTGAGCGATCCGCCTCTCAGCGAGTGTCCCGAGTGTCACCGCGAGGCACTGCAAAAGAAGATATCGGCCGCGGGCTTCCGCCTCAAGGGCAGTGGTTGGTACGAGACCGATTTCAAGAAGGGATCGGAGAAGAAAAGAAATCTGGCCGATGAGGGGAAGAAATCCGAAAAGAAAGAGGCATCGGCCGCCAAGAACAAGTCGTCCCAGGCGCCGGCTGCCAAAGCCGGCAGCTAGGCAGCTTGCTTCCGGCTTCGGGGCGACTTAATATTCCTCACTTTTTTGACTACAGGATTTTGAAATAATCATGATGCGAACCCATCGGTGTGGAGAACTGAATGAAAGTCATATCGACCAGGAAGTCGTGCTGTCGGGCTGGGTCCACCGGCGCCGGGATCACGGTGGGGTCATATTCATCGACCTCAGGGACCGGGAAGGTTTGGTGCAGGTGGTCGTCGATCCTTCGACCCCGGAAGCGTTCTCGCTTGCCGAACAGGTTCGCAGTGAATTCGTCATCAAGGTGAGGGGCCGGGTCCGGCGCCGGCCCGAAGGCACCGAAAACCCGAATCTTCCGACAGGGCAAATAGAAGTCCTGACCTCGGAGCTGGAAATCCTCAATCGCGCCGAAACTCCCCCATTTCCGGTGGAAAGCGATATTCCGGTGAGCGAGGAAGTTCGGCTCCGTTATCGTTATCTGGATCTCAGGCGGCCGGAGATGCAGGCCAAATTGCGGGCAAGGCGGGACATCGTGAGGGTGTTGCGTCGTTTTCTCGACGAGCACGACTTCTATGAAATCGAGACGCCGTTTCTGACCAAGGCGACGCCCGAGGGCGCCAGGGACTATCTGGTGCCGAGCCGGACCCATCCCCATTCGTTCTTCGCCCTGCCGCAGTCCCCCCAGTTGTACAAGCAGCTGCTGATGATCGCCGGCTTCGACCGCTATTACCAGATCGTGCGTTGTTTCCGCGACGAGGATCTGCGCGCCGACCGCCAGCCGGAGTTCACTCAGCTGGATATCGAGACCTCGTTCATGGATGAACACGATATCATGGCACTCATGGAAGAGATGATGCGGCGCCTGTTCAGGGAAGTCCTGGATGTGAAACTGCCCAATCCGTTTCCCCGTCTCAGCTATGCCGAGGCCATGCGGCGTTTTGGCAGCGACAAACCGGATCTGCGGATTCCGCTGGAATTGGTCGATCTGGCCGATCTGATGCAGGCGGTCGAGTTCAAGGTCTTTTCAGCCCCCGCCAAAGACCCCGCCGGGCGGGTGGCGGCACTCAGGCTGCCGCAAGGGGCGGATCTCAGTCGTAAGGAAATCGACGATCTGACCAAGTTCGTCTCCAATTACGGCGCCAAGGGGCTGGCCTATGTCAAGGTCAACGACCGCGAGGGGGGCAGGGAAGGCCTGCAGTCCCCGATTCTGAAATTTCTTCCGGACGAGGTGATCGAATCGATTCTTGAAAGGACCGGCGCCCAGACGGGGGATCTGATTTTCTTCGGGGCCGACAAGGCTAGGATAGTCAATGAAGCCCTGGGGGCGCTACGGGTCAAATTGGGCACTGACAGGGGGTTGGTGGAGGAAGGCTGGCGCCCCCTGTGGGTGGTGGATTTCCCCATGTTCGAATGGGACGAGGAGCAAAAACGCTGGGTTGCCCTGCATCACCCTTTCACCGCTCCCGCCTGCACCATCGACGAATTGCAGGCGGATCCGGGCAAGGCGCTTTCCAGAGCCTACGACATGGTGCTCAATGGCGTCGAAGTGGGCGGTGGATCCATTCGTATCCACACCCGGGAGATGCAGCAGGCGGTGTTCAGGCTGCTGGGAATCGGCGAGGAGGAAGCGCGGGAGAAATTTGGTTTTCTGCTCGATGCGCTCAAGTACGGTTGCCCGCCGCACGGGGGTATCGCCTTCGGCCTTGACCGCTTGGTGATGTTGATGACAGGTTCCAGGACGATTCGCGACGTAATGGCTTTCCCCAAGACCCAGACGGCGGCCTGTCCGATGGTGGATGCGCCGGCGGTGATCAACGAGGAGCAGTTGCGTGAATTGATGTTGCAACTTCGTAAACCGCCCCGGCAGCGGGCGACGGAAAGATCCGAAAGCGCGGCCGGATGAATCGGGTTTTCAATTCAGCCAGACGGTGAATCTATGACAGCAGCATTGGCGATTCAGGACTACGCCTTGATGGAGGACGCGGACTGCGAAGCGCGGATCGAAGCGGCCAGGGAAAAGCTGGGAGAGCGACTGGTCATTTTGGGGCATCATTACCAGCGTGACGAGGTTTTCCGCCACGCCGATCTGACCGGGGATTCTCTCAAGTTGTCCCGGGAAGCGGCCCAATCCAAAGCGGAATACATCGTGTTTTGCGGCGTTCATTTCATGGCCGAAGTGGCCGATATCCTCTCGCGTCCCGAGCAGATCTCCATTCTTCCCGATTTGGCGGCGGGCTGCTCCATGGCCGACATGGCCAACCTGCCCAAAGTGGAACAGTGCTGGAACGAGTTGTCACGGGTGATCGACGTGGAAAATCAGGTCACTCCCGTCACTTACATCAACTCGGCGGCCGATCTCAAGTCTTTCTGCGGGCGCCATGGCGGGATCGTGTGCACTTCCAGCAACGCTGCCCGGATTCTGGAATGGTCTTTCGGCCAGAGAGAAAAGGTGCTGTTCTTTCCCGATCAGCATTTGGGTCGAAACACCGGCTACGAGATGGGGATTCCCCTCGATGAGATGGTGGTATGGCAAGCCGGAAAGCCTTTGGGAGGGCTGACCGCAGAGCAGATCCGCAAAGCCCGGATCATCCTTTGGGAAGGGTTTTGTTCGGTCCATCAGATGTTCCGTCCCGAGCACATCGACCGTTTCCTGGAACGTTATCCAGAGACCAAAGTGATTTCCCATCCGGAATGTTCTTTCGAGGTATGCCGGAAGAGTCATTATCTGGGATCGACCGAAACGATTCTGAAAACGGTTCGCGCCGCAGAGCCCGGCACACGTTGGCTGGTGGGGACGGAACTGAATCTCGTCAACCGGTTGCGTCAGGAAATGAAGCCAAAAGGGGTGGAGGTTCATTTCATGTCACCGATGGTCTGCATGTGCTCGACCATGTTCAGAACCGACCCTCAGCACTTGGCATGGGTGCTGGAGAATCTGGCCGAAGGTCAGGTGGTCAACAGAATCCAGGTGCCTGAAAAGGAAGCCGGGGAAGCGAGGCTGGCCTTGGACAGGATGTTGGCGCAGGGATGAATCAGCGGCCTGTTTCGGCTTTTTTCAAGGTGAGAAGGTGGGCCATCTTCTCCGCTTTGGCCTTGAGATAAGGCAGGTTTTCTCTGTGGTGTCCCACTTCGATCGGGACCCTTTGTTCCACCTCGATTCCGTACTTCTCCAGTTCCTTGATTTTTTCCGGATTGTTGGTGATCAAGCGGACGGATTGAAGCTGTAAGTCCTTGAGGATCAGGGCGGCGATCCGGTAATCGCGTTCGTCCGCCTGATGTCCCAATTTCAAGTTGGCGTCCACCGTATCGAACCCTTGATCCTGGAGATTGTAGGCCTGAAGTTTCTTGAACAGGCCGATGCCCCGGCCTTCCTGTCTTAAATACACCAGTACCCCGCATTCGGACTCTCCGATCAGGCGCAGCGCTTCTTCCAGTTGTTGTCCGCAATCGCACCGTTGTGAGCCGAAAACATCGCCGGTCAGGCATTCGGAATGAAGCCTGACCAATACGCTCCGCCGCCCTTTGATTTTTCCTTTGACCATCGCCAGATGCTCCTTGCCATCGATGTCGTTCTCATAGTAATGGAGGCTGAATTCCCCATGCCGGGTGGGTATTCTGGCGCAGACGGTGTTTTTGATACTGGCTTGTTTCATCTATGGCAATATACCTTAAAAAAGATAGATTTTTGTAGATTGCATGGAAATATTCAGTGGCGTATCGCCAAACAAATCCAAGCTGTCTGGTCCGGCGGGTTTTTGTCCGCCATGGCGATCGATCCACGCCTTCCAGAGCGAAGAAATGGCTCTGGGTTCATGTCATTCATGCTCGTTTGGAGCGTCAGTCACCTTCGATGGTTCCAGTTCCGCCAGGATTTCCGTCCATCTGTCGCCGTCGCCGGAACCGGCTTCTTTGGATAGCGACAGAAGATTGAGGGTCATCGCGGTGGTGACGATGGGGTCGAGAAACACCGTCTTGATCCAGAAGGTCAAGATGGCGGCGAAGATCGGCTTCCATATTCCCAGGCTGATGGGTAACGCCTCGTCCACCCAGCCCACCGGTTTGAGCAGCACCCAGAACGCAATGAGCAGTATGGTGTATAAAAAAGCATTGAGAATCAGGCTATAACGAAAGAAAATCTGGAAATTTTCACAGAAAGTCAAAGCGCTTCGGCGTAAGGCGGTAATGCTCATTTCCTTGATTACAGGCGCCAGCATCGCGTCGGCGGCAAATCCCATCGTTGCCGTGACCAGGGCTTTTTGCAATGCCTGCGTTTTCGTTGCAACGGAGGGGTTCCCGGTGGCGTTCGCGGTGAAGGCCTGGGCGATGACTTGTTTTAATTTGAGCCGGTATTCCCAAGCCGTCCCGGGGTCGGGAAACAACGTCTGCACTTGTTGTTTCAGCTGGCTGTGGAGGGCCTTTCCGGAAGGCAGTTCGGCGCCTGTGATCCGTTTGACGATGGCAAACAGCTGGGGCAGATCCAGGTGAAAGAAAAGGGCGGGTCTTGCAATGCGATAGCCGTAGAGGGCTCCGATCAGGCCCGCTGCGGCGCCTATCTGTCCCCAGAATCCGGGGTTGTCGGAAAAAGAGGCCAGGCCGAAGAAACTGCCGGCGCCCAGGGGAATGGAAAACAGCAGGCCAAGCGTGATGGCGGCATGGATCAAGATCCTCCGGTTCATGACCGGCATGGTGCGTTCCAGTATCTGGGTGGCTTTGAGCAGGTTCAGTTGCATATTCGTCCTCCTGTTCCTTCGTTTTATGAATTGATGACGTCAGCTTGATTTTTCGAGTTGATGTCTGATGCTTTCCGCCGCTTCGATCGCCTCCAGATAAGCCTGCATGGTGTTTTGCAGATCCAGTTGGGGTAGGGGAAGTCTGTGGCAGATACCACGTTCCAGGCTCAGCGTGGATTGCAGCACCTGACCAATGGGGCCATTCCCATACAACAGCGCCTGATTGATCTCGTCAGTCAGATTGAGTTGTTGCAGTATTTCTTCCATGGGGGCGTCCATGATGGCGTCCAGTAATGAAAACAGGCCGCTGATATAGTACTGTTCGGCGTCTTCGCGCCCCAGTTGCCCGGCGATCTGTTCGCAGGTGCGGGCCCTTACCAGGGCCGTGATTATCAGTTCCCTGGGTTCGTAGTCGATGGCATTGATGGCGATGACCATGGCCCATTGTTTGATCCGGTTCAAACCAAAGAAGACCACGGCCCTTTTGATGGAATCCACCTTTTTGGGCAGCCCATAAAAGGCCGCGTTGATCAGCCGGAGTATTTTATAACTGAGCGTGACATCCTGACTGACCAGGTTTTCCACTTCTTCGATGGTGATGTCGGGATCCTGCAACCTGGCCAGGAGCCGCAGGATGGCCAGGCGGTTGGCGGGGATGTGGGTGCCCTGGAGGAGGCGCGGGCGCTGGAAAAAATCACCCTGAAAATAATCGAACCCGGCATCGAAGGCGGCATCGTATTGTTCCCGGGTTTCCACCTGATTCACCAGGAGCTTGAGTCCCTTCGCGTGAATTTCATCCAGAAAGGGAGCTATTTCCTTCACCGCCTCTCCTGCTTCCACGGCGAGGAGGGTGGCGAAATCCAGCTTTTTGGCCAGCTGAGGGGCATAGTGATGGGTGGCGATGGCAATCAGGTATCCCTGTGCGGCAAGTTCTTTGAGGTGCTTTTCTGCCTGCTCGTCGAGCGCTTGCCAGTTGGCACAGAGAACCAGTTGTTGTTTGGGAAGGGAAAGATCGGGCAGATTCTCCAGCCAGGAGGCGGGGAAACTGAGAAGGCCGGCTTTCCCTCCTGTCAGTTTCTCCAGCCGGGCCTTTTCCCACACCTGTTGAAGCGTTTGCAGGGGCGCGTCGTCCACGTTCCGGGTGGAATCGCAAGGTAGCAGCTGATAGGCGAATACATCCAATTGCCGGTCATAGATGGGACTGCGGCCGATAAAACCTTGGATCATGGTGAACCCCTCTTATGAATTTTTCGGTTTTGAGACGGTGGAATGGAGGCCGGGAACAAGGTCGCCGCCAGGGAAAACCAGCGCTTGACAGGATTGTCCCGAATAAGCATAATGCCCCCTTCTAGGGCTACGTAGCTCAGCTGGTTAGAGCACAGCACTCATAATGCTGGGGTCGGTGGTTCAAGTCCACCCGTAGCCACCATTTTCTTCCTTTCCGCTTGACGCTTTTTCCCCGCTCCCCATCATTTTTTTCTGATCTTGCCTATGGTAAAGTTCCAAGGGCCAACCTTCCTTTGTGGCACCTGATTTGGCACAATAACAAGGTTGGTTGTCATAATAACATCTCATCATTTGGAGGAGCTATGCGCACATTCGTAAGATTGATTCTCGCATTGTCATTTGGGGTTGCTTCACTGTCACCGGCATTCGCCGATGGGGGCGGAGGTGGCGGTGCGGCGACCGGATGTCGTCTTTCCGTTGGCCCCTTTACTTTGTTGTTTTCGGCTTATCAACCCCAACTGACCGCCGATGCCAAATACTGCACCGACATTCCCGGCCTGGGGCGGACCAACCTGGTGGTTGACTACGAAGCCAAGGAAGGTTCCACTTCCATCGGAAGCCAGAGACGTCTGGATCAGGAAATCAAGAAAATGAAGTTGGGCGTCAAGCTGATTCGTGAATCGGATGGCAAGGTGCTGGTGGAGGAGCCGCCCAAGGCTTTCCGTTCCGGTATCGTGGAAACCGTGGCCAATCTGGACCAGCCGGGTGCCTATGAATTCGAGGTCAAGCTGGTCGGCCCTGACGGAAAAGAAATGGAAAACCACCTGGAATTGACCGTGGGCAAGGACAGTGGCGAGCAACTGAGAAACATGATCATCGCCTTTGTGGTTCTGTTTGCCGTCTTCTATCTGGCCTACCTGTCCCATGCGGGCTTCAGGCAGAAAGTGGATGCCTTTTTCGGCAAACTCAAGGAATTCTGATTGATCCCGAGTCGATAAAATAAAGTTAAATCAAAAAGCAACGATGCAGCAACGCAAAGCTTATATGACGGGCGGGACAGGTCTTCTTGTCCTGCTTCTGTCTTTTGGGGTGGCGGCGGATGTGCCGCCATCTTCTTCTGTCAAGAGGGGATCCGCGCCGCAGGTGGAGCCTTTTTGTCCCAAGGAACGCCCTGTCAAGTGGCGTGACGAACAACGAGTGGACGGGGTGGAGATCCAGGAGGAACGGACCTGCCTGCCTGACAATCCCTACGACATCGCCGCTTTCGTCAAGGGTACGAACAACATTTCCATGCCTACCCTGATGAAGACCAGGCTGGCCGCCGATGCGGTGATCAAGCGCAACGACCGGGACGGCGACGGAGACCCCGACGAGATCATCATCAAGCTTGAAGTTGCTGAATTGAATGGCGCCTCTCCCGATACCACCGAACCGGTGCATACTTTCGCCCCCGCCCCGGGCATCCGGCCGGCGTTCTGGGTGTTCGTTCCCAAGACCCGGGGTATGGCCACCAAGGATGAACACAGTACCGAGGCCAATCCCTTGCTTCGGACCCCTTCACCGGTCATTCGGGTGGAACAGGGGGACACGGTCAAGATTGTTTTGGAAAATACCCATTATTTTCCCCATACCATCCATTTGCACGGGGTCGATCATCCCTTCGTCGATGCCAGGGGGGAGGGAAACGACGGGGTGCCGCAAACCAGTGAGGATTTCGTTCTGCCGGGGGGCAAGCGGGTCTATGACATCCAGCCGCGCCAGCCCGGAACCATGATCTATCATTGCCACGTTCAAACCCACACCCATTTGGCGATGGGGCTGATCGGCATGTTCGTGGTGGAGGAAAACCGACCCAACAACTGGGTGCAGACTTTCAATATCGGTGCCGGCAAGGTTCGCCATCCTTCCCGGGCCGTTCGGGAAGAATACGACCAGGAATACGACCTGCACTATCAGGCCGTGGACAAAGAGTTGCACCGGATCGTGCAGTCGTCCAACGATCCTCGCGTGATTGCCAAACGCATGAACCGGGAATACGATCTCACCGACGCCACGGAAGACTATTTTCTGCTCAACGGCCGCTCGTTTCCCTATACCCTGAGAGAATCCCTGTTGATCGTGGAGCCGGACCAGAATGTGAAACTGCGGATCCTCAATGCGCAGGGGGAGATGCTGGCGGTGCATACCCATGGACACAAGGCGACCATCACCCATTATGACGGCATAGAGCAGAATCCCATGGCGCAGATCACCCGGGACGTGTTCGATCTGGCCCCTGCCCAAAGGCTCGATCTCAAACTCGAAACCACCAATGACGGGCTGCACAACTATGGCCCTGGCGTCTGGGTGTTCCACGATCATGTGGAAAGAGGCATCACCACCGATGGCATGAATCCGGGTGGCAACATCAGCGCGGTGGTCTACAAGTCCTTCCTGGATGCCAACGATGTGCCCAAGGTTCAGGGAATCGATCTGGCGCGCTATTTCACCCGGGAGTTCCATCAGCGGAAACTGCCGGTGTGGCAGAACCTGGATGAATGGGACAGTCTCGGCGAGCCGGAAACCGAAGCCCCGGAAGCCGTGGCTGGAGAGGCCGAAGAAGTGCATGCGGAAGAGAAAACAGTGGCCGAACCTGCCAAGACTCCTTGGCGAAACCTGCTGATCGGGCTGCTGCTCGGGCTTTTGGCGTATATTCTTTTTGCCAACCGTCAGCGTGGCAGAGAACTGTTTTGCCAGTACGTATTGGGGAAGGGATAAGATGAACAAACTGCGCAATCTCGTATTGGCCCTTGCCGGGCTGGCGGTGGTGTCCTTTCAGGTGCAGGCGGCCAGGATGCCGATGATGAACCATGGGCGGATGCTCATGGACATGAGCGGCAAAATGGTCATGGGGCAGAATACCGACCAATTGCCCGAAGGTTGCCGGAGGATTTCCGAGGACGTCGAGATCATCGTCGGCGCGGGCCACAAATATTCCCGCCCCTATCCCGGAACGATGTTCGGATACAGCGAGCATCAATGGCAAGTCAAACCCTGCGCGCGGGTCACGGTCACACTGAAAAACGATGATCAGATCCGGCATCAGTGGATGTTGCACGGCTTGCCGGAAGACCTCTATCCAAAAGGGATGTTCCATATCGAGGTGACCGGGCCGGGGGAAGTGACCGGAACTTTCATCGTTCCCCGGGAGGACAAGACCTATCTGGTCCATTGCGATATCGCCCAACACACGGAGAAAGGGATGAAAGCCCAATTGGTGGTGGGCAAGGGCAGTGGTACGCTTCCCGGGATTCCGGGTATATCGGAGCCTGTGGTCAAGTATCTCCAGCAGCCGACAGCCGAGGGGGAGAAGCAGACCTCCGTGATTGTCGTGAAGGCGCCTGAACCCAGCGGGCAAAAAGAAGAACCCTCCATGCTTTCGGGTATGCTGATTCTCGGGCTGGTCATCGCCATTCTGGGTGCCCCCTATCTGTTGCGCTGGCTGGGAAGCCGCTTTTTCGGCATGTCGGGAAAGGCGTTGAGCGGCTATCTGTTCGACCGCTTGATGGCGGTCTTCTGTCTGTTCTTCCGCTTGTTCATGGCGGTTTGGGACTGGTTCCGGCCCCGGCAGCGTTCAGTCTGAAGCATCTGTTTTGACCGATGAATGAAAAAGCCCTCCCTTCGGGAGGGCTTTTTACCGTCCGCTGACTCGATATGGACTATTCCCTCGGTGCGCTTTTTCTCAGTGCCTTCGTTTCCTCCACTCTGGCGCCTGGCGGCTCCGAAGCGCTGCTGGCATGGCTGCTCGCCAAGGCGCAACAGCCTGCGTGGCAGTTGTGGCTCAGCGCCACCTTGGGCAATACTTTGGGGGCGATGACGACTTGGGGAGTGGGTATCCTGATGGCGTGGGGATGGTCATTCGGGCGCTGGAAAATCGGCAATGTATCGGTACGAACCGTGCGGTGGCTGCGTCGATTCGGGCTCCCGCTCCTGCTTTTGTCGTGGCTGCCGGTGGTAGGGGATGGTTTTTGTCTGGCGGCCGGCTGGTTGCGTCTGCCCTGGCTGCCGGGGCTGGCGATGATCGCCTTGGGCAAGGGATTGCGCTATGGCGCTTTGGTCTGGTGGTTGGGATGAAGCGCGCCACCCTTTGCCATCGACATGGCAAGGGGCGGCGGTCGTTCGATCCTTCCAAAGGGGATCAACGATACAACGCATAGGCGCCAAAGCGCATCTGGTGAGGGCGCCCCAATTTCCGGGCGATGAAATCCACCTGGAACAAGGGGCTCAGATCCTTGCCATTCCAGGCAAAAGCCTTGACGTACTGCTCGTTGTCCTTACCCTTCTTGTCCCACTTGGAAAGCAGCGAGGAGCTGAAATAGACCCGCTTTCCGTCCCAGCTCTGGGAAACCATGTTGACCTGGGCGCCGATCTTTTTGCTATAGACCTCTCGGGGTTTGAATGGGTTGGAGATGTCGAACAGGCGGGCCTTGCCGTCCATGAAGGTGGTGACCCACAATTTTTGGTCGTCGCTTTCAATCGAGATGTCCACCGGTAGCAGGGTCTTCTGCGGATCGCCGATATCGGCGACCGGCTTGGCCTGCCATTTCCCTGTGTCATCCAGATGGATCAACCAGATCTTTGCGGTCAGTGCGGTGCTGGTGAAACAGTAATTGTGGTTCGGATTCCAGGCGCAGCGGATTTCCAAAGGCGATCCTGGAACGTCGAAGACCAGTTTGGGTTTTCTGTCTTCCAGATCCCACAGCACCATGGTATTGCCGAAGTCCTGCATCGCCTGGGGATCCTGCATCAATTCCCCCAGATCGCGCATGTAGTTGCGGTGGCCTGTGAAAGAGGAGGTCAGCATGATTCCGAGGCGTGGCAGGGCGCGCACGTCGTATCCATAGCCGTCGGCGAATTTGCCGCTCTTGACGGCGCCGCGCAGGTCGTCATCGGTTGGCATCCAGTAGGTGGCGACATATTCCCCCTCGTTGGTGTATTCCACCAGCGCGGTGCGGCCGCCGTAGTCCTTGTTGTTGGACAGGCCGCTGATGATCATCCTGTCAGGGAGCGCATAGGTGGTGTGAGGGCCCACCACGCCGCCGCTCTTGGTGACGAAATCATCGATCACCTTGATCAGTTTGGGTTTGGCTGGGTCGGTGTGAACGTCGAAGATGAAAATCTTGCTGCTGTCCAGGCCGCCAGCCCAAAGATATTTACGGTCGTCGGTGAAGCCGGAGTGATGGGCTTCGTGACGGCCACCCACCGAGATGCTGTGGATCACCTTGCCATAGGTGGCCGATTTCGGATTGGCGTCGATGGTGACCAGCTTGTCGGAGCCGTCCCCCAGACCCTCCATGCCCAAGGTCCAGACATAGATGAAATCCTCCTGACCGACGATTTTCTGCATGTAAGGGGATAAAGGTGTCTCATCCGCTTTCAGATGAAAGGGGACGATGACCGTCAAAGTGATCATCATTAAACAGATTTTTCTTATCATTACATTCCTCTTCGCTTGAGGTGGGGGCCTGGCTCCCACACAAATTTTTATTTTGGTGCCGAAGCGTCGGCAGATATGGTGAAAATGATCTATCCCTCCGCCGTCGTGGGATCGATTTTCGTTTTGACTTCGCTGATCCGGTTGGCGGGAAATCCTCCCTTGGCGGCGTGTTCTTTCACGGTTTCTTTATCGGGTGCGATATAGATGCAGTAGATCTTGTCCTGGGTGACATAGCTTTCCACCCATTGGATCTGCGGCCCCATTTCCCGGAGGATGCCGCAGGATTTCTGGGAGATGGCGGTCAGGTCTTCGGGTGACAGCTCGCCGGCTCCGGGGATGTCTCGTTCGATCACATATTTAGGCATGATATGCTCCTTTGGTTGGTGGTTGAAATGACCGGTCGGTTTCCGGTCGGGTAAATGAAATCCGTCGTTTCGCCGGTCTCGGGGCGTGGCCGTGATCCGCCTCAAGCCGGCAAAGTGAATTCGAACACCTCTGTCATATAGGCTTTCAATGGGGCGTTGGATTGTTCGATCTTCATGCGCAACAGCGCCCCTTGCCAATAGTCCACCAGGAAGTCCGCCAATTCCCCGGCGCTTCGGTCCCGGCGGACGAGATTCATCTGCTGAGCCTGTTCCAGGGCTTCGGCAATCTTGTTTCGGTATCGGTGGAGCGCCCGTTGCAGGGCCTTGCGGCACAGGTCGCTGGTATCGCCGATTTCCCCCATCAGGTTGCCGAGCAGACAGCCTCCTTTGAATTGACTGTCGGTCAGTTCCTGAATCAACGCCTCGAAATAGCCGCGCAAGGCTGTCAGCGGGTCCAGTTCCGGGCGGGAGAGAAAGTCGTCGAGCTGCTCGATGAAGGGTTCGATGTAATGGGCGATCACTTCGGCGCCAAAGGCTTCCTTGTTTGGAAAGTAGTTGTAAAACGATCCCTTCGGGATCCCCACTTCCTTGAGGATTTCCTGCAGACCGGTCCCGTGGTAGCCCCTTTCCATCAGCAATTGAACCCCTTTGTCCAACAGCCTTTCCCGGTTTAGTCGTTTACGTGCTTCACGATCCATGCATGTATAATATGACCAGTCGTCTTGAAATGCAACCTCATTGGTGGAACGGCTTTCCCCTGTCGCGGGGGAAAGCGACAAGGGGCGATGTTTTCAATCCTCGGCGGCCGCCCGTATCCACTCCGGCGCTGTCAAAGGGCCTTTCAATTTCCTGCCCAGGTTTTTCAGGCGTTGCCCTTGACGGATGATGAAAGCCGCTCCTCCGATCGCCACGGCATCCACCAGACAATACCATGTGGCGACTCCGCTGGGAGGATTGCCTTGGGAAAGTGAGAAGGTGGGATCGATCGGGGCCCAGGCCCAGGTATTGAGTGCGGTGCCGATCAGTTCCAGGTGGGTGGTGATGAAGAACGCCGCCAGATAGACGAGGGGATTGCGTCCCCACAGAACGCAGGGAACATAGATCAAAAACAGAATCATGCCGAGCCAGTCGCTGCGCCCTGCAAGGGTCACTCCCCAAAGTGACCACAATCCCATGGATATCAGCACCAACCATGTGATTTGGCGCTGGTACGACCGGAACAAGGGGGAGCGGGCGAGGGCGACCGCCGTGAGGTAGACCATTCCATGGCCCGGTGGAATATAGGCGGGGATATTGTGGAAATAGTAGATGTAGCCTTGCATCATACCCGATGCGAAGTGTTCTCCTGCGGTGGCGAACAGGATCGCGACCAGAACCTGAAGGCGCACCAGATTCGATTCCCGCAGCAATAATCCGGCCAGGACCACCCAGCCACATTGGCCAACGGCCTTTTGCAGCCCCAGATCATGGAAAGAGTCGACATAGAGGCACAACGCGATACCGAGAAAAGTGACAGCGGCTATGAACAGCTCTCTGGAGCTGGCTTTGATGATCCGGAGGGTCTGTATCGCCATTGATCTATTGGTAGCAAATGATTTTGAAAATTACACTGTTATCGTTTTCAGGGCAAGGGCCCGGCGTATTTTCCCGATGGGAGAGAGGAACGGACTGGTGGAATGGAATCCATCATAGCCGTTCTGGCCAAGAAATGTCAGAAGCGTTATGCTTGCCTGTTCCAGAGGCGAGAACTTCGGCGGTGGAACCATCGTCGAAGACAGAACCCATTATAAATCAGTGATAAAGACCGGAGTGGGTATTTATGTTCAAGAAGTTTATTCAAAACCCCTATTCTTTGCTGCTGTTGGCCGTCTATGTCGTGGCATTGTACGTTTTGCTGAATAAGGCGATCGTGCCATTTGTGATGAACGTGGTCAACAGCGAGACGTTTAGTGGCGATCCTTCACAGTCCGGCCAAGTGTCGGAGGTTCACGACAACCGGACAGCGATGGCGCTGTTGCAGTGCAACAGGTTCGTCAAGGACAAATTCGACGAAGACGTCAACCTGACTTTCGCCAATAGCGGTTACAGCTCATGGGACATTGGTTATGGACGCTTCATCATCAAATCCCACGTGGACGTCACAGAGCCGAGCGAGCCGACGGTACGCAAGAACTTCGTCTGTGAGATCAAACACTCCGGGGGGGACCTGGACGACCAGGAGAACTGGGATCTGAAGGGACTTGCGATGCACGATGTCAGTATGGCCGCCGCTCCCGCAGCGGAATGAACCGCAGCGGGCGTTGAAAAAGAAAACGGCGAAGAAATCTCTCCAACCCTTGGAGGCGCCGGGCTTCCGGCGCCTCTTCGATCGTCAGCCGACTTGCTGAATCCCGTCCAGCAGCCAATGAGGGGCGAAGTCCTGTTTGGATCGGGTGAAATGCCACACTTCCTGAATGCGTTCAGGGGGTAGCTTTCCTTCCTGGATCAGGGCATCGAACAATACGGTCGCTTCCTGGGTTTTTGGATGATCCTGGAAGTCGATCAGGCGTGCTTCCAGTTCGATCACCTTGGTGGGGGCGTCATCATGGCCCAACCGGCTTCTTTGATCCTTGAGCTCGATGAACACGTCGTCTGTCGTCAATCCGCGGATCTCGGCCAATTCGTCACGATTCCAGGCGTCTTGAAGGTGGATGAAGACCTCTTTCACCTCCTGCAAAAATTCATCGATATCGAATTCTTGAGGCAGCACCAGGTTGGGTTGCCCGATGGCTGGGGAGCTGTTATCCCGCCCTTTTCCGAACAGCAGATCGGTGGAAAAAGCGCGATCCTGCGTTGGCTGCGGCGTTCCCCCGAAGGCGCCGCCTTCTCTGTCGAAAGGCTCCGGAGAACCGTATCCATAGGGTGTTTGGGGCGCCGCGCGGGTGCGCCGGGAGAGGAGTTTGAAGGCCAGAAAGGCCAATCCCCCAAATACCAACAGGTCGGCGAAATTGATGTTTTCGAAGGCGCCGCCAAAGAACAGGGATCCCAGCAGGCCCCCGATCAGAAAAGGTGCCAGCATTCCCAGGAAACCTCCCCGGTTGCGCCAGGACTGGCGGGTGTTCTGGTTTTTCTGGATCGCCTTCTGTTGGGAATAGCTGGGTCTCTTGGGAATTTGAGAGCGCCTGTAAGGGGTGTTGTAGAACGACTTTCCGCCAAACGAGCGGCCACCACCGAAGCGTTTGGCTTCCGCGTCGGAAAAAGGAGTCGCCAGGATGAGGGCGGCGAGCAAAAAGAGAAAGGAGGTCAATCTGAATTTGGGCATGGTTGGGTTCCTTGGTTTTACTTTGGGTTTCTGCTGGAATAATGGCGGATCGTTACACGCTTCGAGAGTTCCCGTCCTTCATCGTTCGCGCCGCCAGTCGCCACTTTTGCCGCCGGACTTTTCCACCAGACCGATGGCGTTCAGGGTCATGCCCCGGTCCACGCTTTTGCACATGTCGTAAACGGTCAGCAGAGAGATTTGAACCGCGGTCAAGGCCTCCATTTCCACCCCGGTGGGGGCGGTGGTTTCGGCAACCGCCCGGCAGAGGATCCGCTGGTGTTCGGGTTCGGGGACAAGGTCGATTTCCACTTTGGTCAAGGCGATCGGGTGGCACAGGGGAATCAGATCCGATGTTTTTTTCGCCGCCATGATGCCGGCGATCCGGGCGATTCCCAGCACATCTCCTTTCTTGTGGCCACCCTGGACGATCAGCGCCAGGGTTTGGGGGTTCATGCCGATATGGCCTTCCGCCACCGCCCGTCGCCGGGTGGAAGGCTTTTCTCCCACGTCCACCATGTGGGCCCGGCCGTGGGCATCGAAATGGGTGAGTTCAGTCATGGTTCATCCTGTGATTAAATGATGGCAGGGTTTTGGAGTTTGAAAAGGTGCAGTCCCATGGCGATCAGGGTGCGAATGTTTGCTAGTTTACAGGAAAAATGGCGGATCGATCAGATCGAGGTGGAGCCTTGCGGGCTGGAAACCGTCGCCGATGTGTGGCGAAACGTAACGGGCGAGGCATTGCCGCCACACGTGTTGTCGGCGGTGAACATGGATTATGCCAGCCCCGCCACGCCGGTCAAGGATGAAGACGAGGTCGCCTTCTTCCCTCCGGTCACAGGAGGGTGACGGTGCGGGTCGTTTTGTCATCGCGTCCGTTTGATCCCTGGCAATCGGTGCAAGCATTCCAGGCCGGCAGCCTGCAACGGGGAAGTTATGGCGCTACGGCGGTTTTCGTGGGAACCATGAGGGATTTCAACGAAGGCGAGACGGTCGATTCACTGTACCTTCAGCACTATCCGGGGATGACCGAGCGCGAGTTGGAGAGGATTTTGCGCGACGCCCGCGCCCGCTGGGCGTTTCTGGACGCCATGATCGAGCATCGGGTGGGGGGGATCGATCCGGGCGAGCCCATCGTCGTGGTTGGCGTCTGGTCGGCCCACCGCAAAGAGGCGTTCGAGGCCTGCCGCTGGATCATGGAGGCGCTCAAAAGCAGGGCGCCCTTCTGGAAGAAGGAAAGCGGGCCCGGGGGGGAGCGCTGGGTCGAGCGCAACACCCCCGGCTGACGCCGCTAGAAGTGAGGCTTTTCTTTTTGCCGGTTGTAGCGTTCGATTCCCGAGGTGATCTCCTGTTTGGCTTCTTCGGGACCGAGCCAGCTTTCCACCTTGACCCACTTGCCCGGCTCCAGATCCTTGTAATGCTCGAAGAAATGGGCGATCTGGGCGAGCTGGGATTCGGGCACGTCGCGGAAGGAATCGACAGTGCGGTACAAGGGCGTCAGCTTGTCCACGGGGACGGCGAGCACCTTGGCGTCGATGCCCGATTCGTCGCTCATCTGCAGCATTCCGATGGGACGGCAACGGACCACCGATCCGGGGATCAGTTTCCACGGCGCGATCACCAGGACATCGACCGGATCGCCGTCTTCAGACAGGGTATGGGGGACATAGCCGTAATTACAGGGATATTGCATGGCCGTTCCCATGAACCGGTCGACGAACAAGGCGCCCGTTTCCTTGTCCACTTCGTACTTGACCGGGTCGCTGTAGGCTGGAATTTCAATGATCACGTTGATATCGTGAGGAATGTTGTTCCCGGTGGGAACCCGCATCAATGCCACAGTCTTTACTCCTTCGGATGATCAAAAACACTCCATTATGAATGACATTGGCCCTTTGCGCAAAATGGAAACCAAGCTGGATGACGGAGGGAAGGTTTCCTATGATCTCCCGTTGGGAGATGAACGGGTTCCTTTGCTCCCCTTGCTGGGCGAGCGGCTGAACCTGATCTATCAAGGTGAGATTCACTGTATCCACTGCGGGCGCAAGACCTCCAAAAGCTTCAATCAAGGCTATTGTTTTCCCTGTTTCCGCCGACTGGCCCGCTGCGATACCTGTATCGTCAAACCCGAACTGTGTCATTTCGATCAGGGAACGTGCAGAGAGCCCGACTGGGGGAGGGAGAATTGCCTTCAGCCTCATATCGTCTATCTGGCGAATGCTTCCGGATTGAAGGTGGGCATCACCCGCAAACGGCAGCTTCCCACCCGCTGGATCGACCAGGGAGCGACCCAGGCGCTGGCGATTCTGGAGGTATCCTCCCGTCTGGTGTCCGGCAAGGTGGAAATGATCCTGAAATCCCATGTCAGCGACCGGACTCAATGGCAGAGGATGCTCAAGGGAGAGGCGGAGGCGGTGGATCTGGAAACCGAAAGGGAACGGTTGCTTGGATTGTGCGAGGCGGAGATCCTCGAGGTGGAACGGTCGTTTGGGCCGGGATCGGTCAAGCGGCTTGCCGGGGCCGAGGTTGCGGCCATCCGCTATCCGATATTGGAATACCCCGCCAAGATCAAATCCTTCAATTTCGACAAGCAGAACGAGGTGGGCGGAACCTTGCTGGGGATCAAGGGGCAGTATCTGATATTCGACAGCGGGGTGATCAACGTGCGCAAATTCGCAGGTTACGAGGTGGCGCTCGATTTATAGCGAAACGAATCGGGGGGCGGGAAATTCACGGCGCCACGCCGCGTGTTTCCGCAGCCCTGGCCCGGCGATCCAGCTTGCGGTAAGCGATGGCCTCGCTCAAATGTTTCGAGCCGATTTGCCGACTCTCGTCGATGTCGGCGATGGTGCGGGCGACCTTGAGGATCCGGTGCAGGGCGCGGTGGGAGAGGCCGAGTTGATCGACGGCCCTGGCAAGCAGTTTCTCGCTGCCGCCATCCAGCCCGCAATGGCGTTCTATCTCTCCCACGTTCATCTGGGCGTTGAGTCTGCCGCAACGGCTGAGGGCGATTTCACGGGCCTGGATGACCCGGCGGCGCATCGTCTGGCTTGAAATTTCGTCTCCTTTCGCTTTTCCCAACAGTTCGTGGGTGTGACACTGCACTTCCAGGTGGAGGTCGATTCTGTCCAGCAGCGGGCCGGAGATCCGGTCGCGGTAACGCGAGATCTGAAGCGGAGAGCATCGGCAACGTCCGGATGGATCGCCCTGATAGCCGCAGGGGCAAGGATTCATCGCCGCCACCAGCTGAAAGCGGGCGGGAAACGTCGCCTTGCTCGATGCCCTGGAAATGGTGATCCGGCCCGTTTCCAGCGGTTCCCGCAGAACTTCCAGAACTTTGCGGTGAAATTCCGGCAATTCATCGAGGAACAGGATGCCCCGGTGGGCCAGTGAAATCTCTCCGGGGCGGATTTGTCCGCCTATTCCACCCCCCACCAACGCGGGCGCGGAAGCCGAGTGATGCGGATTTCGATAGGGTGGCAGGCGCCACTTCGAGGGGTCGAAAGCCTGGCCGCTGACCGAGTGAATGGCCGCGGTCTCCAGTGCCTCTTCCTGGGTCAATGGGGGCAGGATGGTGGGCAGGCGTTCGGCCAGCATGGATTTTCCGGAACCCGGCGGACCGAGCATGAGCAGATTATGTCCGCCGGCGGCGGCGACCTCCATGGCCCGCTTGGCTTGGTAATGACCCCGGACTTCGGAAAAGTCGATGCGGGAAGCGGGGAAGGCGGTGGTGTCGACCGGGCCGGGCGAGGGCAGGGGTTCCCGGTCCTGGAGATGGGCGCAGACTTTCAGCAGATGATCGCAGGCGAACACGTTCAACGTTTCCACCAGAGCCGCCTCACCGGCATTTTCGGCGCTGACGATCAGCGATCTTCCCGCCTTGTGGCAGTGGAGCGCCGCTGGCAAGGCACCCCGGATGGGGCGCAGTTCACCGCCGAGGGAGAGTTCACCGAGGAATTCATAATCGTCCAGCGGCGGAGAGGGGATCTGTCTGGAGGCGGCCAGGATGCCAAGCGCGATGGCGAGATCGAAACGGCCGCCTTCCTTGGGCAGGTCGGCCGGGGCCAGATTGACCGTGATCCTGCGGGTGGGGAATTCGAAACCACAGTTGACGATGGCCGCCCGCACCCGGTCTTTGCTTTCCTTGACCGCGGTTTCCGGAAGCCCGACGATGGCGAGGCTGGGCAGGCCGTTGGCCAGATGGACTTCGACGCTTACCTCCGGCGCTTCCACGCCGCACTGGCCGCGGCTGTAGACCCTTGCCAGCGCCATTTCAGGTTTTCAGTCTCTGTTCCAGTTCCTCCACCTGTTTTTCCAGCTTCTCCAGTTTTTCCCGGGTGCGTCGGAGCAGGGCCGCCTGGGCATCGAACTCCTCCCGGCTGACCAGATTCATCTGGGAAAACGCGCTCTGCAGGATGGCATGGAAATTTCTCTCCAGATCCTCGCGCAAATGGTGCAGTCCGGGCGGAATGGCGCCCGAGAGTTTGTGAGCGAGTTCGTCGAGAACCTTTGGGTCGAACATATGGTGTGACACCCGTGAATGTTGTTGTGGAAATTGCTTCAAGGATAGCGGATTCGCGGGGAAGGGGCCAAATTGTCTTTTGCACGGCGATAGTGCATAGTTTGCATTTTATGCACCAAAAAAGATCAATTTGTATCCACAGCAAGGGAGAAGCAACGATGAAGCTGATAACTGCAATCATCAAGCCTTTCAAGCTCGATGACGTTCGTGAAGCCCTGTCGGATTTGGGGATTTCCGGCATGACCGTGACCGAGGTCAAGGGGTATGGCAGGCAGAAGGGGCACACCGAACTGTACCGCGGCGCCGAGTACGTGGTCGATTTTCTTCCCAAGGCGAAGATCGAGGTCGCGGTGGTGGAAGATCTGGTGGACCGTACCGTCGAGGCCATCGCCCAGTCGGCCCGCACAGGCAAGATAGGCGACGGCAAGATCTTCGTCTCCTCACTGGAGGAAGTCGTGCGGATCCGTACCGGGGAAACGGGAAGAGAAGCCCTTTGAAGCGTAGGGGAAAACGAGATGAATAAACAACACGGATTTTTTTTCGTGCCGGCGGGGCTTGGCGTTTTCTCGCCGGCCGCTCTGGCAGGACAGCTGAACGGGGCCGATACCGCCTGGGTCTTGACTTCCACCGCCCTGGTGCTTTTCATGACATTGCCCGGTCTGGCGCTTTTCTACGGGGGGCTGGTCAGGGTCAGAAACGTTCTCTCCATCCTGATGCAGTGCTTTGTGATCGCCGCGGTCGTTTCGTTGCTTTGGCTGGTCGCGGGCTACAGTCTGGCTTTCGGCGATGGGGCGGCGGTTCAGCCGTGGATCGGAGGACTGGAGCGGGTACTGGTTTGGGGAATGGGGCCCGACGGTCTTTCGGGCAGTATTCCTGAAGTGGTGTTTCTGGCTTTTCAGATGACTTTCGCCATCATCACCCCGGCTTTGATCATCGGTGGTTTCGCCGAGAGAATGCGCTTTTCCGCCATGTTGTGGTTCAGTGCCTTGTGGCTGCTGCTGGTCTATGTTCCAGTCTGTCACTGGGTGTGGGGGGGTGGCTGGCTGGCCGATCTTGGCGTGATGGATTTTGCCGGCGGGATCGTGGTGCATTTGACCTGTGGCGTGGCGGCCTTGGTGGCGGCCCTGGTCTTGGGACCCAGAAAGGGATTTCCCAAAGTACCGATGCCGCCTCACAACATGACCATGACGGTCACCGGTGCCGGAATGCTCTGGGTGGGGTGGTATGGCTTCAACGGCGGCAGCGCCCTGGCGGCCGATGGGGGTGCGGGAATGGCGCTTTTCGTGACCCACATCGCGGCATCGGCCGGTGTGCTGACCTGGATGGCCATCGAATGGGTGCGTTTTGGCAAGCCCAGCGTTCTGGGCGCCGTGACCGGTATGGTGGCGGGGCTCGGAACCGTCACTCCGGCTTCGGGTTTTATCGGTCCTGCCGGGGCATTGGGGCTCGGCATTCTGGCAGGCGGCATTTGTTTCACCGCCACTCAGATCATCAAACGGGTGCTGAAAATAGACGATTCGCTGGACGTGTTTCCGGTCCATGGAGTGGGGGGGATTCTGGGATCGCTGCTGACGGCGGTGCTGGCCAGTGAGACGTTGGGCGGTTTTGGTTTGGCGGAAGGGGTGACCGTGCTCGGCCAGTTGGGGGTTCAGGCCATCGCGGTGATCAGCGTGGGGTTATGGTGTGGGCTCATCACCTTCGGCCTGCTGAAAGGGCTTGACCTGTTGATCGGAATCCGTGTCAGTCCGGAAGTGGAAACCGAAGGGCTGGATATCTCCCAGCACGAGGAGACAGGTTACCATTGGTGAAGGCGCGTATCTGTCATGGCCTTTTTCAGGGCCATGACAGACGTCCCCGTCAGGCGACCAGCCCGGATTCGTCAGCGCCCAGATCGTGTTCGCGGCACACTTGCTCCAATTCCTGGGCGGAGAGCGGCATCCGGGTCAATTGGCAGACGTTGCCGTCTTCGCCCCTTGAAAGGTGGTAGCAGGTTCCGCATACACCGAAAGGTTTGAACCCCCGCACGCTTTGCATGGCTTTCAACAAGGTTTCGAGATTGGCCAGCAGCTGATCGCGTTGCGCTTGCGGCATCAGGGCCAATCCTTGTTTCAGCAGGTCAGGAGGAAAAGTTGTGTCGACTACCAACCTTCCTTTCTCGGTCAAAAACAAATGAATCACCCGTTTGTCCGCCGGGTCCGGTTTCTTGTCGATATAGCCCTTTTTCTCCAGCACCGACAAAGACTGGGAGACCGTTCCCTTGGTCAGGCCGAGATATTCGCTGACCGCGGCGGGGATGTCACTGTGTTGGTTGCACAGGTTCAGATAGTGAAGAATTTCCAGCTGGACCGGTTGCAAAGGGGGATCGGTTTTGGCCTGACGGGTTTCGGCGCGCAACAGGTTGCCTATCCTTTCCAGAAATTTGTATATGTTGCTGCTGTTCATCAAATTGTCCGTGGTTGACAGAACGCCGGATCATTCGGTAGGTTCATTCCGCATCCTATAAAAATCACAACTCGAGCCGGAGGAGAAACATGAAAAAAACCTTATATATAATAGCTGTTTCTTTGTGTCTGGGCCACCTTGGCAGCGCCGGGGCCGCCGATGCCGGGGCGGGAAAAGCATTGTCCCAAGGCAAGGGATGTTCGGGGTGCCACGGGGCCAATGCCATCAGCGCCGAGGGAACCGGCTATCCCAATCTGGCCGGCCAGAGGGCGCCCTATCTGGAAAGGGCCCTGAAGGCCTATCGCGACAAGTCCAGGCAGGCGCCCTTGATGAACGGCATGGCGGCGGGATTGAGCGACGAAGACATCGCCAACCTGGCCGCCTATTACGCCAGTTTGAAACCCTGTCCCTGAAAGACGGCTGAACGGATGACGGAGCCCGGCTGAGCGGGCTCCGTGCCGCGGCTGTCAGCCTGTCGCTTCCTGTTCTTCCACGGCTTGCAGGAAGAAATCGGGGGCGGCGAAGGCCGCCTTGTGGATGGCCAGATTGTAATAGCGGGTGGAAAACGGCTTGTTGGCGATGTCCTGTTCGCGCGGATGTCCGATGCCGCTTTTGGCGGCTACGGTGCCGCTCCACCAGCCGGAGGGATAGACCGGCTGGGGAAAGAACAGGGTGCTGACTTCCTTGAACCCGGCCGATTTCATGGCTTTGCGCATGGGGTGGAGGATGTGGGGGTGGAACAGGGGGGATTCGCTCTGCTGGATCAACAGTCCGTCTCCTGACAGGCAGCGCAGGCAGTCCCGGTAGAAGTCCTCGGTGAACAGCCCCTCTCCGGGCCCCAAGGGGTCGGTGCTGTCGACGATGATCACCTCCACACTGCCTGGCGGTGACCGCTCCACCCATTCGATCCCGTCCTCGAATTTCAATTGCGCCCGGGGGTCGTCGTTGGCCCGGCACAGTTCGGGGAAAAACCTTTCCGCAAGCCGGGTCACCCGTTCGTCGATTTCGATCTGAACCGCCTCTTCCACCTCCGGGTGCTTGAGCACCTCCTGCAGGCTGCCGCAATCCCCGCCGCCTATGATCCATACCCTCGATGGGGAGGGGTGGCTGTACAACACGGGATGGGTCATCATTTCGTGATAGAGGAAGTTGTCCCGGGCGGAGAGCATGACGAAGCCGTCGATGACCATCAGATTGCCGAAGCCGGCGGTCCGATAGATTTCGATTTTCTGGAACGGCGTCTGTTCCTCGTGCAGCTTGCGTTCGATTTTGAAGGAGAAGGCGCTGTGATTGTCTTCGTCGATTTCGGTGAACCACTCGTTTGGATTGAGCATGGGCGGGCGTGTCTCCTGATTGAATAAAACCGGCAAAGTTTCCTATATTACGGGTTCGGTCGCAAACCCCCCATTGACCTGCCCGTGGCAATGGCGTTTTAATTGGCAGGAAATTGTCTCGAGGATGTTTCCATGGCAGATAAATCTCCCGTCAGAATCGATCGCCGAGGATTTTTCGGCAAGCTGTTCGCCGTGTCCACCGCGGCCTCCGCCTTGACGCTGGCGCGGCCTGGCGATGTCCGGGCGAAGGTGTCCCGATCCCCGAAGACAGGCGGTTACCGGGAGAGCGACCATATCCGCCGTTACTACCGCAGCGCCCGGGGGTAAGCATGAAACTGATCAGACGCCCACTGCCGCAGGATGACGGCCAGGGAATGGATCGCCGCACCTTCCTCAAGGGCTCCGGCGCGGCCGTTGGCAGCTCCGTCCTGGCCGGGAGCCTTTCCTTCAGGATGATTCGCCGGGCCGAGGCCCACGAAGGGCACGATCACGGGGACGAGGTGCGCCAGATCAAGACCGTTTGCACCCATTGCTCGGTGGGTTGCGGGGTGATCGCCGAAGTCAGAAACGGCGTTTGGATGGGGCAGGAGCCGGCGTTCGATCATCCCTTCAACCTGGGCGCCCATTGCGCCAAGGGGGCGTCGGTGCGGGAACACGGCCGTGGCGACAAGCGCCTCAAATATCCGCTGAAGAAAATCGATGGTCGGTGGCGGCGGATCAGCTGGGAGCAGGCGATCGAGGAGATCGGGGCGAAACTGCTGACCCTCCGCGAACAGTCGGGGCCGGATTCCGTATACTGGCTGGGTTCCTCCAAGCACAACAACGAACAGGCGTATCTGCTGCGCAAGTTCGTCGCCCTGTGGGGCACCAACAACGTCGATCATCAGGCCAGGATCTGCCATTCCACCACCGTTGCCGGGGTTGCCAACACCTGGGGCTACGGGGCGATGACCAACTCCTACAACGACATTCACAACAGCCGCGCGATTCTGATCATCGGCGGCAATCCGGCCGAAGCCCATCCGGTTTCGATGCAGCACATCTTCCGCGCCAAGGAAAAGGGCGCCCGTCTGATTGTGGTCGATCCCCGTTTCACCCGCACCGCCGCCCACGCCGATCAGTACGTCCGCATCCGCCCCGGTGGCGACATCCCTTTCGTCTACGGCCTGTTGTGGCACATTTTCGAGAACGGCTGGGAGAACCGGGAATTCATCAAACAGCGGGTCTACGGCATGGACGCCATACGCGCGGAGACGAAGAAGTGGCCGCCCGAGGAAGTGGAGCGGGTGTGCGGGGTGCCGCGGGATCAAGTGTTCCAGGTCGCCAGAACCCTGGCCGAGCACCGTCCCGGGACCGTGGTCTGGTGCATGGGCATCACCCAGCACCACCACGGCAACAACCAGACCCGGCTGCTGTGCATCCTGCAGCTGGCCCTGGGCAACATGGGGGTGGCCGGCGGCGGCACCAACATCTTCCGCGGCCACGACAACGTCCAGGGGGCCACCGACGTGGGGCCCAACGCCCACACCCTGCCGGGCTATTACGGCTTGAGCGAAGAGGCGTGGCGCCACTGGGCCCGGGTATGGGATGTGGATTACGATTGGCTTTCGGCCCGTTTCGACCCGGCGGAATACGACGACGGCAAGGGGGGGAAAGCCAGAACCATGTTCCAGGCGGGTATTCCGGTGTCGCGCTGGATCGACGGGGTGCTGGAGGACAAGGCCAACCTGTCCCAGAAGGACAACATCCGCGCCATGATCTTCTGGGGGCACGCCCCCAACAGCCAGACCCGGGGGCTGGAGATGAAACGGGCCTTCGAGAAGCTGGATCTTCTGGTGGTCATCGACCCTTACCCCACGGTGTCGGCGGTGATGCACGAGCGGCGCGACGACACCTACCTGCTGCCCGCCTGCACCCAGTTCGAGACCCGCGGCTCGGTGACCGCCTCCAACCGTTCGGTGCAGTGGCGCAACCGGGTGATCGAGCCCCTGTTCGAGTCCCAGCCCGACCACGTCACCATGTATCAGCTGGCGAAGAAGCTGGGTTTCGCCGCCGAGCTGACCAAACACATCCGGGTCGAGGAGGACGAGCCTGTCATCGAGGACATCCTGCGGGAGATCAACCGCGGCACTTGGACCATCGGTTACAGCGGTCACAGTCCCGAGCGGTTGAAGCGCCAGCAGGAAAACTGGCACACCTTCGACACCACCACCCTCAAGGCCGAGGGCGGTCCCTGCGACGGCGAATACTACGGTCTTCCCTGGCCGTGTTGGGGCACGCCGGAGCTGGGACATCCGGGTACGCCCATCCTCTACGATTTGTCCAAACCGGTGGCCGGGGGCGGGCTGCCGTTCCGGGCCCGTTTCGGCGTCGAGCGTGACGGTGTCAGTCTTCTGGCCGAAGGCAGCTACACCCGGGACTCGGAGATCAAAGACGGCTACCCCGAGTTTTCCGACGCGCTGCTCAAGAAACTGGGCTGGTGGGACGATCTCACCCCGGTGGAGAAGCAGGCCGCGGAAGGCCGCAACTGGAAGACCGACCTTTCCGGCGGTATCCAGCGGGTGGCGATCGCTCACGGTTGCGCCCCCTTTGGCAACGCCAAGGCCCGCTGTGTCGTCTGGACCTTTCCCGATCCCGTGCCGGTCCACCGCGAGCCGATTTACAGCAACCGGCGTGATCTGGTGGAGCGGTACCCCACTTACGCCGATCGCGGGCGCTTCTTCCGCCTCCCCACCCGCTACGCCTCGTTGCAGCAAATCGATTTCAGCCACAGGTTCCCCCTGGTGATGACTTCCGGCAGGCTGGTGGAGTACGAAGGAGGTGGTGCCGAAACCCGTTCCAATCCCTGGCTCGCGGAACTGCAGCAGGAAATGTTCGTGGAGGTGCACCCGGCCGACGCCAACGACGCTGGTCTGCGCCACGGCGGCAAGGTCTGGGTCGAGGGGCCGGAAGGCGGGCGGATCCTGGTGACCTGCTTCGTCACCCGTCGGGTGCCGAGGGGCACGGTGTTCATGCCGTTCCATTTCGGTGGCCGGTGGCAGGGGGAGGATCTGCAGGACCGTTATCCCGAAGGGACCGCTCCCTATGTGCGCGGGGAATCGTGTAACGTGGTATTCACTTACGGTTATGATTCGGTCACCATGATGCAGGAAACCAAAGTATCGTTGTGCCGGCTGAAACGGGAGGGATGAACATGCGATCGGTAACCATGCCGGGAAAAGGTGAGGGGGATGCCGGGAATCTGTCCCCCCGCGCCCGAAACCCCGCCATTGTTTCCCTGGCGTGCCACGAGACGGAATGGAGCCCGACATGGCGCGAATGAAATTTCTCTGTGACGATGAGCGCTGCATCGAATGCAATGCCTGCGTGACCGCCTGCAAGAATGAAAACGACGTGCCGTGGGGCGTGAATCGCCGCCGGGTGGTGACCTTGAACGACGGCCAGCCAGGGGAGAAATCCATCTCGGTGGCCTGCATGCACTGCACCGATCCGCCTTGCGCCGCGGTGTGTCCCGTGGATTGTTTCTATATCACCGAAGATGGCGTGGTCTTGCACGACAAGGACTTGTGTATCGGTTGCGGATACTGTTTCTATGCCTGCCCCTTCGGAGCGCCGCAGTTTCCCCAGGACGGGGCTTTCGGCGCCCGGGGGAAGATGGACAAATGCACTTTCTGCGCCGGGGGACCGGAGGAGGATCTGTCCGAGGCGGAATTCGAAAAATACGGCCGCAACCGCCTGGCCGAAGGAAAGCTCCCCCTGTGCGCCGAAATGTGTTCCACCAAGGCGCTGCTGGCGGGGGACGGCGACATCATTGCCGACATCTTCCGGGAGCGGGTGGTGCGCCGGGCCGGTCGGGACGATGACAGAAAGCCGCCGGCCTCCCCCTGGGGCTGGGGCCAGGCCTATGGAGGGAAAAAGCCGTGAAAGCATGGCGTCTGGCTGGAATGGTGATGCTGCTGGCAGGTTGCGGTGGGGAATCGGCGGACACCCTCCTCGATGACAATCCGGGCTATGCGGGCAAGCCGGACAAGCACGCGATGGCCGGCGCGGAAAGGGAGACGGTGCTGCGCCAAAGGTTGCTCAAGATCCAAACGGACCGTTAGGAAAGGCGATGGCTGCAACAGGATGTCACCGTTTTGGCCGACTGGTTCGCTGGGGCGTGCTGGTGGGCGTATTGCTGATGTACGCCTCCCTGCTGTGGGCGGCCGGTCCGGACGGCGCCAATCCGCGTTCGGATTTGTGGCGTCAGGTGCGGGAGGGCGTCAGTGGATACAGTGCGGTGGCGGGTCAGGAAACCGGGGAGTTGATCCAGGCTTCGGGTGAATTCTGGCGCCGGCTGAGAAACGGCCCGCTTTCCTGGGCGGTGGGCCTGGCGCTGGGGGGAACGTTGGCCGCCTTGTCCCTGTTCTATCTCCTCAAGGGCCCCATACGCCTCGCCAAACCCCGCACCGGGGTTCTGGTGCCCCGCTGGAACGCGGCAGAGCGGTTTCTGCACTGGCTGACGGCGCTATCATTCATCTTGCTGGCCCTGACCGGGCTTGGTCTGCTGTATGGGCGCAAGGCGCTGTTGCCCTGGATGCAACAGGAAACCTTCGCCGCCGTGCTCGGCTGGGGGAAATTCCTGCACAACCTCACCGGGCCGCTTTTCGTCCTGTGCCTGTTGGCGATGACCTGGATGTGGTTCAAGGACAATCTGTGGCGCAAGAGCGACTGGCGCTGGTTCAAGTCCTTTGGCGGCATGTTCGGTGGCGGGCACCCGCCGGCGGGACGGATGAACGCGGGAGAGAAGGCCTGGTTCTGGCTGCTGGTCACTTTCGGAACCCTGGTTTCGCTTACCGGCCTAGTGCTGGATTTCCCCTTGTTCGGTCTGGAAAGGGAGTGGATGCAGCTTTCCCACCTGCTCCATGTGGCCGGCGCTCTCGTGATCATGACTGGGGCGCTGGGGCACATTTACATCGGTTCCCTGGGTACGGAGGGTGCTTTGGAAGGCATGGTCCGCGGCAGGGTGGATCTCTCCTGGGCCAGGCAGCATCATCGGTTGTGGCTGGAAGAGATCGGAATCGAGAAGAAACGGCCCAAGGGCGAAGCGACGCCGGAAACCGAACGCCCAACGGGTTTCTTCCGCCCGCAGGGATGACTTTCCCACCGACCCGCCCCCCCGCTTCGGGCAGGCCCCGGGGAGGTGTTTCCGACCACCCGGGTTATTTTCCCGTGTCACCATCCGGTTTCGGTCCGGCGGCCCCTTCCGCCCGGACCCCGAAAAAACAAACCGACAGGTGTTGAGGAAATGGAGAGGGAACGATGACGACAGAAGGAAAACGACGCTACCGCATGGACCCCAACCGCGATTACCGCGATCCCGAATTCTGCGGGAATGAAGACGGAGAAACGCTGAATCAGGGCGCGGTGACCCACTACGACGAATGTTACCGGGATTATCTGACCGCCTGGTGCAACCGCGACAACCTGGCGCTGCATTATGGATACTGGGACCGCAGCGAACCCTACCGCCATCATCGGGCGTTGCTGGACAAAAACCGGCTGTTGTATGAAAAGGCGGAAATCGTTCCCGGCGACCGGGTGCTGGACGCCGGTTGCGGGATTGGTGGAAGCGCCATCTGGATGGGCAAACACCATGACAACCGGGTGACCGGCATCAGCATCAGCGCCCGGCAGGTGCATTGGGCCGGTCACCATGCGAAGCGTCACGGCGTGGCGGACAAGGTGAGGTTCGAGGTGGCGGATTTTTGCCGGATGCCGTTTCCCGATGAATCCTTCGATGTGGTCTGGGCACTGGAGAGCGCCTGCCACGCCTTGCACAAGGGCGATTTTATCCAGGAGGCCTGGCGGGTGTTGCGCCCCGGCGGGCGTCTTGTGGTCTGTGATGGTTTCCTGCTGCAACGGGAATTCAGCCCGCGGCAGTGGAAAGCGGTCGTCACCTGTCTCAACGGCTGGGCCGTACCCAATCTGTGTTCCCGCCCGGAATTTCAGGGGTTGCTGGAGGAAGCAGGCTTCCGGGAAATCTCGGTTTGCGACATCACCCGGCAAACCCTTCCCTCGGCGCGGCACATGTACAAGGTGGCCAGGCGGTTGTACCCGGTGCAAAAAATCAGCCAGTGGCTGGGGTTGAGAACCCGGGCGCAAACGGCGAATTACCATGTCGGCCTGGCGCAGTTGCTGCTGTTCGAAGAGCGGTTGACGGAATATTGTGTTTTCGTCGGCCGCAAACCGGCCGGTAGGCGAAGCCGGCAGGGCAGGGGCGGGCTTTCTTGTGGAGGCGGATGACCATGATGATGTCCTCTGGAATCAGGGTTGGTGTCGTGAGGCTTTGGCCTCTTCAATCAGGCTGGAAAGTACGTCTCTGGCCTGGAACAAAGGATAACTCCTTCGGGGAATATGATCACACGGGATCCAACACTTAACGACATGCCATTGCGATCCGGCCGACTCTTCGAGCCAGAGGGGCAACGATCCCGCTGGCCCAGGGCATCGTTATATTCGCCCCGGTTTCGTCCAACCCTCATCTTAGACAGATACGAGGGGAAGGATTTATGCAACAACGTCATATGGGTATGATATTTTCATTCGATCTAAAATATATGAATAGACGAAATTCGTCTAGTATTAGAATGACGAGTTTCGTCTATTTAACTGTTAGGCTTTCGACGAATCTGTCTTTAACTCCCCTTAATTGGGCGTGTAAGGAAATAAAGTAATAATGAAGAAATTATTAGAGAGTAAAGCAATAAATTTAGAGGCTTATTTGGCTTCTGTAGAAAAATTAATTGCCTACTGACAATACGCTGTCAGTAGGGCTTCTCTATAATTGCTTCTTTTCAATTAAATGAGGTAATAAAACATGAAAAACAATGAGTATGTATTAGAGGTAGCGATATTTACAGTAAAAGAAGAATTTACTGAGAGAATGCCCGAGATACGGGCTGGGTTAAGAAAAGCACTAATAGATTTTTCTGGCTTAATGGAGTTAGAAACGTTTTCACCTATTGACAATAATAGGGTGTTTGCAGACATTGCAAAGTGGGATACATTAGAGAATGCAATGATAGCCGCGAAAGCATTTGAAAGCGGAGATAGCCGATTCTTGCCCTACATGGAAGCTATCGAGGATATAAAATTTATGGGGCATTTTAAACCATAAAAAGCCTAACAAATAGCTCCAGCGGACAATTTACAGCGTGGTTTGTTTGCGTATTCGCTTCGCTCAATTTTACGCAAACAAACCACGCTGTAAATTGCCGCTGAGCAAGGCGTTAGGGCAGAAAAATAGTGGGGGTGCTACTTGAACGAAAAAGAGGCTATTGAAAAAGCTACTGCCGACGCATTCATCAAATTGTATAACTCTGAATTTGGAACATCTTTTTCAATTGTTGAACACTCAGATGCCCCAGATATTCGTTGCAAAGATCCAGATGGAAACACATTCAATTTTGAAATTACCCTGACAGAGGATAGGCCAGGAGACATACAAGCAAACCTCGGTAGATCTAATCATAGGAGTTTAGAATCACTGAAAGAACATCTTGTCAACGTAAAAGCCGGAAGATCTAATCCTTTTGAAAGAGTGAGTTGTCTGCAAGGTAATGTAACTGCAATGATTATAAGTAGAATAAAGCCTAAATTGAAAAAAGATTACGGAAACAATGTTGCCCTTGTAATCAGAGATGCATCACCTATAGACTGGGATTGGGACATGGTTATAGATCAAATTAAATCCCAGCTTGATTTGGAAAGAAATCCATTTGATAAAGGAATTTGGATCATAACATACCGAAAAGATAAAATTTATAGTATCTTATAATCTTTCAAGAAGCCCTAACCAGCGGCTGCAAGGGACGGCAAACAGCTCGGCGGTTTTTGCAAGGCAGTGCCCCGCGCAAAACTTAGCAGCATTTCCAGGCTCGTTGCCCCGCATGTTTGCCGCCCCTGAGCCGTAGCGTTAGCGGAAATTTACTCGGAGGTATAAAGTGAATACAGAATATACTGCTGTAATCAAAAAAGAAGGAGAATGGTGGATTGGATGGATCGAAGAAATTCCAGGGGTAAATTGCCAGGAAAAAACTCGTGAGGATTTACTTGAAACTATAAAGGTCACCCTGAAGGAGGCCTTGGAGTTTAACCGCAAGGATGCACTTTCTGCTGCGGGATCCAATTACAGTGAAGAAAAAATAGCTGTATGAAGCGAAGCCAGTTATTGAAATATCTTCGTGCCAATGGGTGTGAGTTGTTGAGAGAGGGCGGTCGTCATTCGTGGTGGTATAATCCATCCCAAAATAAGCGGTCGGCCATACCGCGCCACTCGGAGATCAAGGATATTCTTGCCAGAAAAATATGCAAAGACCTTGGCGTAAAGCTAATCAAATAACCGCTAACAATGCGCTCGTTCGGACGCAAACTCCGCTGCGCTTCGTTTGCGCCGCACAGCTTGGTCGTTATGCCACGGTATCCTAGGTTTGGTAGTCAGTTAATTCTTGTGGAGCCAATCAATAAATTGACTTTATGGTCTAAATAAAATGAGTAATCCAATTACTATACGCAAGCTAATAGACCGCATCACATCTGGTGATATTCGAATACCTGCCTTCCAGAGGGACTTTGTGTGGGAGCCTGAGCAGGTGGCTTTTCTCTTAGATAGTATATACAAAGAATTTCCTATCGGAACAGTAATTCTATGGAAAACGGATACTCGGCTAAGCACAGAAAAAAGGCTTGGGTTATTTGATCTGCCTGAGCCACATAAAGATTACCCTGTAAACTACGTTTTAGACGGACAGCAACGTCTAACTGCATTATTTAGTGTATTCCAAACAGAGCTGGATCCAATATCTGACGAATGGGTTGATATATATTTTGATATGTATGCCGAGGAAAATATGCAGGAATCGTTGTTTTTGGCGCTAGATAAATCTGAAGTCGATCCGTTGCGTCATTTTCCCGTTAATACTCTTTTTGACCCGGTTTCTTATCGGGCGGCTACCAATAAGCTAGATGATGAAATTATATTGAAACTCGATAACCTTCAATCAAGGTTTAAAGAATATCTGATTCCTAATGAAGTTTTTGAGTCGGAAGATAGAAATAAAGTGGCTATTGTGTTCGAGAGAATTAATCGAGCAGGAACAGAATTAGATGTATTCGAGCTTCTTTCTGCTTGGAGCTGGTCTGATGATTTTGACCTAGTAGAAAAATTTCGGATGCTTCAAGAGTCGATCGCGGAACATAACTTCGCTGATTTAATTGATGATAAAGACCTTCAACTCAGAATTTGCGCCGGTGTTATTTCTGGAGAGACAACGCCGCAAGTTATTATGGCTCTTCAGGGAGAAGAGATACGCTTGAATTTCTCAAAAATAGAGAAAGGTATCTTGGGGGCTTTGGATTTCCTAAAACGCGAAGCAAATGTTAAGCATTATAAGATGCTGCCTTTCCCTGGGCTGCTTGTGCCTTTATCTGTGTTTTTCGCAACGGACAGTGAGGATGGATTCCGGTATACGTCAAAGCAACGTGACAAGATTCTTAGATGGTTTTGGAGGTCGCTGTTTACTCGCCGGTTTTCCGCGGGCGTAAATAGGAGACAACGGGAGGATATTGCTGAGTTGTTAAAACTAAAAAATAATGAAGATTATGATATGAAGCTGCCTGAAGCAGATGTGCGCATAGATTTTAAGCAGAGTCCGTTTTCTAGTGGCAGTGCAAATGGTCGGGTGATGATTTTGCTTTTAAACTCAACGATGCCGCACTCGCTTTTAAGTGGTGCAAAAATTGATCTTGATAATGTTTTGAAGAAAGGTAGTAAGCATGAATACCATCACATATTCCCGCAGAAATATCTAGAAAGGTTGGGATTTGATAGAAAACAGGCAAACGTCCTTGCAAACATCTGTTTCTTAACAAGGAGCGACAATAACAATATTAAAGATAAGGCTCCATATGAATATGTTGCAAGTATACCAGATGAAGTGAGGGTTGAATATCTTGCAAGTGCGCTATGTCCGGAAAATATTGCAGAACTAGATTATCCAGAATTCTTAAAGGTTAGATCCGAAATAATAGAAAGACGAGCGAAGGAGCTTATGGCATAACAAGGCGCTGCACTGGACACCAATTCCGCTGCGCTCCATTGGCGCCAGTGAGCTTGGTCGTTAGGTGTCAAGACCCGCGAGATTATTTACTGGTAACTTGAAGGAATCGGGTTTTTTCTCATACCAATTTTGTAGTGTTTGCATGGGCGTTTTGTGATTCAGGGCTCGTTGAGGGATGTGATAGAGGTAG
>JALSIB010000056.1 GCA_026981855.1 Methylothermaceae bacterium
TCAGTGGCTCCTTTTGATCTTTTCCAGCTCGGGAATGACTGCTTCCAGGATATCCAGGGCCATCACCATTCGATGGCTGCTCTTGGGTATTCTATACAGTTTATTATCTATTGGGACCTTACAGTTAGCAATTACGCAGCATCAAGCGCACGAACTGATAAAATTTCTCGATCGGATATTGGATGCACATCATTTATATTCAGGGTTAAGAGTGCTTGTGTTGCACCTGAGCCGGTAACAAATTCAACCTCAATACCATCAGGCTCGTAGATCTCGACGATTGCACCTACATCTCCAGCCTTCAGCCCATGCTCTGGAATATCCTTGTTTAACACTACAGTATCCAGGACGGTATACTTCATCACTCACCTCTTCGGATATACAGTAATCAAGCGGGGTTTGCTCTCACCAGCCCTCACAATCCAGACGGTTACCACATCATGTGATACACCAGACCGGGACATTAGCTTGCCCTCAACAACATACTTTATTCCATAATTCGTCTCTTCCGACTTCGTTACGTTTCCTTGGCGCAATATCCGATCAACATCTTCGGCCAAAGCTTTCCAATTCTGGCGGGAATAGCCTAATCCATAGAAAAACTTCGCCTTGAACTTTCCGATTGGGTGTTCATGAGCCAACAAGTAATCACGTATTTTCTCGACTGGGATAACTCCTTTGTCACGGCCAGGGATTTCCATGGATTATTTCCACGTATTGCTAACGTTAAGCTCACCTGCCGCTATGCAGCACAGCGGAATAGCGGTCAGGTGGAGCGCTTTGTTGGGCGTATTATCTAATTGCGCAAAACATTCCTTTCCACCAACTTGCAAAAACTCCGTCGGTTTCAACGCAAAAGTTTTTTACTATTCGTATCATATCTTTAATTTCTGAAGGTGTTTTGGTTGCGGACGGATCTCCATGTGCTATCCTGTTTCTAATCTCAACTAAATGCTCTATCATATTTTTAGTATACTGAAAGTTCGCCGCCAACTTTGATGCCAAGTCACGTTGATAAGTATCGTATCCAAAACGATTAAAATATGATTTAATTTGTTTAAATGCTGGATTAGAGAACCCTTTATTAAACATTTCAGCTGGCACTGAAGCCGGAAAAGAACCATCACGAGACCAAAACTCTATATCGTTTGCCAGAAAAGAAAAAATTTTATCCCCGATTGCACCTGGGTCTGATGTGTCTTTTATTTCGTCTATGTAATTTTTAGATATATGATAAAAAAACCTTGAACATATCTCTTTTCTGGGGACCGATTTTTCATATAAGGAGTCTATAGCGAGTTCCCCAAGTTCTTTTATATATGCCTCCAAATGTCCAGAAAGAAGAACCACCGAAGCCCTACATAGTGCACTGATTTCAGAGCCATTATTGACAGGATCTTGCTTTTCCTTTTCTAAGGCAAACCTGCGTAGCAGTTCTACCTCCTCCAACCTTTCCACAAAGGAAGAGTAAGCTGCAGTATACCGAGCCATTACAGAATTCCTTCGAATGCCTCATCCCACATTTGAAATCTGCGCTTAGTTCTTTTTGTGTGATCAACTGACCTACTTATAAGGTCTTGAAACTCCTCGTTCGCCAATAATTCATTATAGGCATTTCTGAATCTATCTTTGGTTTGTAATGCGATTTCTGGTGTAACGCTAGCGGCATGAAACGCAACAAGATCATAAAGCGCGCGATTTATAGATTTTGATCCTTCACGCCTATAACATTCTTGAGGCTCAAACCATGTCAGCGAGCACCGTAAGGCGTTGTTCCAAATATCATGTAACTCAGCAATCTTATTCTGCGGATATTTCATTCCCTCTTTAGCCACGGCATTCAGCCAATGTTTCAATGGTGTACGATACGACTCTAAGCCGGATAATTGAAATGCAAAAAATCTTAGCACCAGCTCTTCGTCTCTCATTCTTTTGTCTGGTGTTTTTTTACCTAATATACTTAGCCAATCTTTATTGTTAACGGCTTCTTTGAGCAGGTCATTTAGCGCACCGCGATAAATGCAGTTTCTCAATTCTTGAGAGTTTAAAGGAACCGTATTTGTGTTTAGTCTTTCAAATACATCAAACTTGACTTCTGGGTGCGATTCATTTGTAACTAGCATACATCTCAGGGTATGCGTTTTTAATCGACGTTGAAGCTTGTTCGGAATTGCATGAAACCTTTTGCCATTAAGCTCTGTTAACACCTCAAGGCCCTTTAATGGAAATTGATTATCAATGAATCTATATATTGAGAACAATCTCTGCTGACCATCAATGACATCCAATTCAAATTCTTCGTTTTGCGATAGATAACACGGAGGGATGGGCACATTTAGAAAAATCGACTCTATCAACCGAGAAGCTAAAATGTCAGTCCACACATACCTGCGCTGAAAATCAGGGCGTTCAGATAATGGCCTAAGAAAGATTGTTCCAGCACGTATTTGATCGATTAGGGAATCTATCGCAAGATCATAAGGCTGCGTTACAACCTTTCGTTCCCGAATAGGTACCTCATCGGGATCTGGCGCATCCGACTCTCGATCTTTTTCATAAATTGGCTTGTCATCAATCATGGCGTTGATATACCTCAATCCAGTCTTATGCTACGCCCAACGATGAGCTCAGCCGCCGCGTTAGCGGTCGGCTGAAGCGACTTGTTAAGTGTTTGCACAATGGGCAGCAAACAGCACAGGGCCAATGCCGCCCCATTTACTCATTTTAGAATATTGCACACAATCTGCTACTGGGGTTCCTCGCACTGAACGGCCATTCGAGGCCGCACAGTTTGATTTCATTCTTGAATGGGCCTGCTTGATGCCAACATCCTGGAAAATAACTTATTCGATGACGCAAACGGCGTTTAGCGGACAGAGGCTGATTTTTGATTCCCCGCACCAAGCGGCTTCTGATTAGACCAGCGGCATCGGCTTTTCCCTTACCCTGATAGAAACCACCCTCCTTGCACGCACCTTGTTCGGTTGCCGGGATGCCGACAAACAGTCAGCGGCAATATTCAATCAAAGAAGAAAACGAAGTTTTCCACTTAACGACAAAGCTGTGCGGCGCAAACGAAGCGCAGCGTAGTTTGCGTCCGAACGAGCGCCTTGTTATGAATCATTTTGATCATCTCCTTGCAGGTGAATGTATTCATTAGTCAGTTCAGGTCGTTTCCACTTTATTACCTCTAAATCTCTGTATAAAAGAGGAGGGACAGTATTCTGCGCCATATGCAGGAAAGAATCTCTGGCTATCATTCCCCAATCTTCAACGATAGGCCTGCATATTTTTTCAATTTTTGGGTGATCGAAACCAGCAGAAATCTCGTGAGCAAATACATTCCTAACTTGGCGTATGGCATCAATCTTTTTTACTTCATCTTTTGTAATAAGGCCCATTACAAAGGCGGCTTTGGTTTTTCCTGACAATGAGCCGAATGGCGCATAAGGCCCTTCAAATAATTCTTTTACATTTTTTGAATCAATCAAGAATGACTCAATGATCCTACGTAGGCACTCTTCTATGTGGGCAGCTATTATAAGCGTAATGCCGCGATCACTTTCGTCCACGGAGTGCTCCATAGTGGCGAGCAACTCTTTGGCCCTCTCCATTTGTATATCTTCCGACATCAAGTCTCCAAAAGTGCTACTGATTCATAACGTTAAGCTCACCTGCCGCGGTGGAGCGCCAGCGGAACCGCGGTCAGGTGAAGCAAATTGTTAGCAGGTACGAATGATTTTATTACGTTTCACATGGTGTACATGTACAAGATTTCATGGTTTACCATCAAACTCTTTGCCACATTTGTTACATTTAAACCGAACCATTGATTCATCTATTTTTTCTCCTACTTTATTTCCTATTACCGCACCACCGGAAGCACCAGCCAAAGCACCTAAGACAGCCCCTGCAACACCTCCTATTGTAGCCCCAGCCGCAGCTCCTATAGGACCCCCAATTAATCCAACTGTTGCCCCCAACTCAGCTCCTGCTGTTGCACCAGCAGATACACCTACAGCACCCGCCACACCTCCTGCCACAGCCCCAACACCAGTACCTACTTTTTCAGCAGTATTTTTCAATACAACAAACTCTGATGTTTTACATTCTGGACATTTTGGCCTTTTGCCACTCATTTTTTACCCCTTTTGCTAACGATGAGCTCAGCCGCCGCGTTAGCGGTCGGCTGAAGCGTATTGTTAGATGCTTAGCTTCTTTGCACTTAAAGTAGATTCATTGTATTCCCAGAACTCGACGCCGCCTGGAATCAGGTGCCTATATGTCCGTATATAATACTGTGCTAATGTTTCTTTTCTTTTTTCACTATAGTCATACAGCACAAACATGATTTTCCGAAAGTTATTTGGTGCTGCAACAAAGTAATACATGGCTTCATTCCATACAGTCATCTTTGCACTTGGCACATTAGCTCCCGACGTCCACTTGTGTGATTTGCATTCGACAATTACTTTTTGATTTATGCAACCTAAGTCGAATGCATGTTCCTTTTTGATACTTTCTATGCCAATCTGTATTTTTACGTTTCTTTCAAGGTACAACCCTTCTCTTTCAAAGAACCGCATTGCCGAAATTTCGAAATCACTACCTACTTGGGCATTGGATCTTGACCCTACTCTCTGGAATGCTTTGTTCATATTATCTTTGCATCTAACAGTTAAATAGACGAAACACGTCATTCTAATACTAGACGAATTTCGTCTATTCATCTATCATTCCGATCATGAGCGAAAATATCATACCCATCAGTTCCCGTGCAACCCAGAAATCCCACTACTCCAACTGGCAGCGTTACTTGAATCTGCTTGATCAAAGGGGGGTTCCGGAGAAATGCAGGCGCTGGTATGTCAGTCATGTCGAGGAGCTGATCACCGCTTTTGACGGACGTAATTTGAAGAGTATCTCATGTGGTGAACTCACTGGATACCTTCGTAAACTGATCAGCTCGTCCGGCATCCCTGGCTGGATACTGCGGCAGAAGGTGGACGCCATCCGGCTCCTTCTGGTCGATCTGGTTCAAAGCAGGCATGCATTGGAAGTGGAGTGGAACTATTGGGCAGAGGCGGTGGTGGATGCACTTCCCCGGCAACATCCCGCCACCGCCCGTGAAACCTCCCCTGAAAGGGTGGTCCGATACCGAACCGACAGTGTTTCCGACCCCGCTTCCCGTGCGGAAGTGGTCAAAATGATCCGGATACTAAGGACCCAGCATTACTCCATCCGCACGGAAGCGGCCTATCGTGACTGGGTGCTGCGGTTTCTCTCCTTCACGGAAAAATCCACGGCGGAGTTGGGTTCTGAGGACGTCAACGCCTTCCTCACCTATCTCGCCGTGGAAAGGCAGGTATCCAGCAGCACCCAGCGTCAGGCATTGAATGCATTGAGCTTTTTCTTCAAACACGTGCTGGAGCGGGAATTGTCTCTGCAGGAGGGTTTCCGTCCCGCCAAACGCACGCGGCGCCTGCCGGTGGTTTTGAGCCGTGAGGAGGTCAAGCGTCTGCTGAACCGGCTGGAAGGCACCCACCATTTGATGGCAGGCCTTTTGTATGGAACCGGGATGCGGCTGATGGAACTGGTGCGCCTTCGGGTTCAGGACATTGATTTTGCACGTCAGCTGATCGTGGTTCACGATGGCAAAGGTCGCAAGGACCGGGTAGTCCCCTTGCCACAAACGTATACCGATTCCCTCCGCGACCACCTGGCGCAGCGCCGCCGGCTTTTCCTCTCAGACTGTCAGGCGGGGCCGGTGCATGTCTTTCTGCCCGATGCCCTGGCACGCAAGTATTCCAATGCCTCATCCGAATGGATATGGCAGTATGTGTTCGCATCGGCGCGCATATCCCAAGATCCCCGCTCCGGCCAGCGGCGCCGTCACCACATCCACGAGCGCACCCTGCAGGTGGCCATTTCGCGGGCGGCGAAGGAGGCCGGTATCCCCAAACGGGTCAACTGCCATGCCCTGCGCCATTCCTTCGCCACCCATCTGCTGGAAGCCGGTTACGACATCCGCACGGTGCAGGAACTGCTGGGCCATGCCGATGTCTCCACCACCATGATCTATACCCATGTGCTCAACAAACCCGGCTTGCCGCCGGTTGTCAGCCCGGCGGATTTCTGACGATGGACGATCTTCTGAGCTGCACCGTGCCCGCCAGGTTGGCCGGCCTGCGGCTTGACCAAGCGTTGGCCGAGCTGTTTCCCGACTACTCCCGCAACCGCCTGCAACAGTGGATCAGGCAGGGGCGCGTGACGGTGGACGGGGCCGTTCTGCGCCCCCGTGACAAACTGCGGGGTGGGGAATGGGTCGAGTTGAACGCGGTTGAAGAAACGCGGGCCGATCATACCGCCCAGGATATTCCCCTGCGGGTCGTATTCGAGGACGACCACCTGCTGGTGATCGACAAACCGGCGGGAATGGTCGTCCATCCCGCCGCCGGCCACCACGACGGTACCCTCCTGAACGCCTTGTTGTTCCACCTCCCGGCGCTGGAGTCGTTGCCCCGCGCCGGCATCGTGCATCGGCTGGACAAGGAAACCAGCGGCTTGCTGGTGGTCGCCAAAACCCTCAAGGCGCACAAGAGCCTGGTGGAGCAGCTTCAGGCCCGCACCGTCAGGCGCGAGTATCTGGCCCTGGCGCAGGGGGCGATGATCACCGGCGGGACGGTGGATGCGCCGATCGGCCGCCATCCCACCGACCGCAAGCGTTTTGCGGTCACGCCGACGGGCAAGGAAGCGATCACCCATTACCGGGTGGTGGAACGCTTCCCGCATCACACCGTGGTGCGGGTTCGGCTGGAAACCGGCCGCACCCACCAGATCCGGGTGCACATGGCCTATCTTCGTTTCCCATTGGTGGGCGATCCACAATACGGACGCTTGCGTCTGCCGCCCGACGCCGGTCCGGAGCTGACCGAAGCCTTGCGCAGTTTCAAGCGTCAGGCATTGCATGCCGCCAGGCTCGCGCTTCTCCACCCGGAGAGCGGCCGCGAACTCCAGTGGCAGAGCCCTTTGCCTGAAGATTTCACCTTGCTGCTGGAGAGTCTGCGCAAGGCGGCCAGCGGAAAATGACAGATCAATCGCCGGGTTTTCCCGCCAATGGGAACAAGGCATGGAAGTTTTCCGCGCTGATCCGGGCCACCTGCTCGAACGCCAGGCCGCGCAGTTCCGCCACCTTCTCCGCCACATGCCTGACCAGATAGGGGTAATTGGGTTTCCCCCGGTGAGGGACGGGGGCCAGGTAGGGCGAATCGGTCTCGATCAGGAAACGGTCCTCCGGCACCTTGACGGCGACTTCCTGTATGGCCTGGGCATTTTTGAAAGTGACGATGCCGGAAAAGGAAATGTAGAGATTCATGTCGAGGGCGCGCCGGGCCATGTCCCAGTCCTCGGCGAAACAATGGAGCACCCCCCCCACTTCCCCGCCTCCCTCTTCCTCCCAGATTCTGAGCGTGTCTTCCCTGGCGTCGCGGCTGTGGACGATGACCGGCTTGCCCAGTTCCCTGGCCACTTGGATATGCTGGCGAAAACGCTGGTGCTGCCAAGCCAGGTCGCCCTCGCTGCGGAAATAGTCGAGACCGGTCTCACCGATGGCCACCACCCGGGGGTCGCGCCCGTATTCCAGCAGTTTCGCGGCAGGAATCGTCAGGCCCTTGCAATCGTTGGGATGCACCCCGACGGAAACGGAGATTTCTTCTGGATAGGGATCGGCCAGATCCCGCATCCGGGGAAAGGTTTCGAGATTGATGCCGACAGAAAGCATGTGGGTGACGCCTTCCTGACGGGCTTTTTCCATGAAACGGTCGAAATCCTGGTCATAGGGTTTCAGGTCGAGGCGGTCCAGGTGACAGTGAGAATCGATCAGCATCCCAATACCCAGTCATTGTAGTCGGAAAGGGGCTACATGGTATGGGTCGGCTTCTCCGATTGCAACATTCCGGCCAAGTGGGTTTCGATTTTGCCGCGGGTCTTTCCCTGATCCTCGTCGCTGAACCGCACCCCCACCCCGGCGGCGCGATATCCCTCCGCACCCTTGGGAGTCACCCAGATGATCTGCCCGGCCACCGGAATACGCTCCGGCTCGTCCAGCAGACTCAACAGCATGAACACCTCGTCCCCGAGTTCGTATTCGCGGCTGGTGGGGATGAACAACCCGCCGTTGGGCACGAAAGAGATGTAGGCCGCATAGAGCGCGCTTTTGTCCTTGATGGTCAGTGACAAAATCCCCTGTTTGGACTTGGCTTGACTCATGATCTCAAACGGTGGAGGGTGATAAACAGCGTTTCCAGTAACAGAACCTGATTCAATTGCGTATGCAGGCCTTCGCGCATCTCGAGCAGGCGTTGCCACAATTCATACAATCGCTTTAAGTTTAGCCTGCATGCCAGCGTCTGCAACCATTGTCTGCGATCAGGATTGAGCAGCCGCTCTCCTCCTCCCTGGGCCAGACGAATCAGATCGGCGGTCACGGTCTGCAACCAGGTGAGCAGGTGGGACAAATCCTCTTCCTGCCAGGAGGCGGCGAGCAAAACCGGATCGTGCCGCCCATCGAGAAGTTTTTCCACGGTTTCCATGAACCGCCGGCGGCGGTCCGGCAAATCGCTTTCCATCCACTGCTTGGCCGCCAATGGCGCACCGCCGGTCTGTCCCAGGGCCACCTGGGAAAGCTCGGCGGCGAAACCTTGATCCTGCAACCATCGCAGCGCCTGTCTGGCGGGAGGAACCGCCAGCTTGAGATGCTGGCAACGGCTCAAGATGGTGGCCGGCAACCGCCCCGGCATTTCGCAAAGCAACAGAATCGTGGTCTCTTCGGCCGGCTCTTCCAGGGTCTTCAGGAAGCTGTTGGCCGCCGCGGCGTTCATTTGGTCGGCCGACTCGACCACGACCATCCGCCCACGCTGGTATTGAGGCTTGAGTTCCAACCGCCCGATGAGGCCGCGAATCCGGTCCACCGTCAGGGGCTTTCCCGCCTCGGGGGCGATCTCGATCAGATCCGGATGGCTGGAAGCGGCAAGGAGACGGCAGGGGCCGCAACGGCCGCAAGCGGTTGCCGTTTCACACAGAACCCGGGCCGCGAATGCCTTGGCCAGGCGCCGTTTTCCCAGCCCCCGCGCGCCGCTCAGAAGCAGGGCGTGGGGTAGCCGGTCCTGGATCAGATAAGCATCGAGGTGCGCCCACAACGGGTCGTGCCACGGATAGGTCATGGCCGCCATGTGTCGATGATGGAATCCAGAAGCCGGGCGATCTGACCCTGCACTTGGGGCAACGGCAGTGTGGCGTCGATTTTCCGGATCCTTTCCGGCTCCTCCCGCCACCGTTGCAGATAAGCCTGGCGCACCCTTTCCATGAACGCCCTCTCCTCCTCCTCGAAGCGGTTGGTCTCCCCCCGGGATCTGGCCCGGGCCAGCCCCACTTCCACCGGCGCATCGAAAAGCAAGGTCAGATCCGGCCTGCGACCGTCGAGCAGCCAGTCTTCCAGATACCCGATCCGCTGCCATGCGATCCCCCGTCCACCACCTTGATAGGCATAACTGGCGTCGGTGAAACGGTCGCTGATCACCCACTTCCCTTCGGACAGGGCGGGGTCGATCTTCTCTTTGAAATGGTGCACCCTGGCAGCGAACATCAACAACAACTCCGCTTCCGGCAGCAGCGACCGCTGCGCCAGAATGAAGCCGCGCAGCTCCTCCGCCAACGGCACCCCTCCAGGCTCCCGGGTCACGACCACGTCTATCCCCCGGGAAACCAGATAGCCCCGGATATAGCCGAGATTGGTGGTCTTGCCGACCCCCTCTCCGCCCTCCAGGGTGATGAAACAGCCCCGTTTCATTGGCGCCTGATCTGGTAGCGGTACACGGCCCGGTTGTGCTCCTTCAGGGTGGCCGAAAACACGTGGCTGCCATCGCCCTTGGCGACGAAATACAGCGCCTTGCCGGGAGCCGGATGAAGCACCGCATGAAGGGCGTCACGGCCCGGCAGGGCGATGGGGGTGGGGGGCAGGCCTGGGCGGACATAGGTATTGTAAGGCGTGGGTGCCCGCAAATCGTGGCGCCGGATATTGCCTTGGTAGGTTTCCCCCATGCCATAGATGACGGTCGGGTCCGATTGCAGCAACATGCCTTTTTGCAAGCGCCGCACGAATACGCCCGCGATCTTCGGCTGCTCTTCCCGCCTGCCGGTCTCCTTCTCGACGATGGAAGCGAGAATCAAGGCCTGGTAAGGATCCTTCAGCGGCAGACCTTGCGCCCTGGCGCGCCACTCTTCGGCCAGCACCCGCTCCATGCGCCGGTAGGCGCGCCGGAGGATCTCGCGGTCCTCGGTCCCCCGGGTGAAGAAATAGGTGTCTGGAAAAAAGCGCCCCTCCGGATGCCCGGGGGGAAACCCCAGCGCGGCCAGCAAGCGGCCTGGCGCAACTTCTCCGAGGGTGTGTTTCACCTCGGACTGGGCCTGCAAGGCCTGCAAGGCCTGCTTGACCGTCCACCCCTCCACGATCGTGAACCGGTGCTGCCTCACCTTGCCCGAAACCAGAAGCGACAACAAGGCCTTGGGTGTCATGCCCGGTTCCAGGAGATATTCCCCCACCTTGATATCGCCTGCGGCCTTCTTCTCGAAGGCCCACCACAGCAATGGCCGGTGATCTTCCAATATCCCCCGACGCTCGAGGCGCCTGGCGACGGACTTGAGCGACTCGCCTCTTTTGATCTCCAAGGTGACGGGCTCACGGAGCGCCAATGGCCGGTCGAGCGCCTGGCGATATTGGCGCCATTGCCAGCCGGCCACCGCCACGGCAAAAACGATCAGAAGCAGTCCCGCCCAAATCAGTTTTTTCATTGCCGAAACGCCCTCTGCAAGCGCCGGGCCGTCCCGCCGACAGGCCAATGGCGATCGTGGCAGGCCCATTCGGTCACCGGAACGATGCCCAGCACGCTATTGGTGACAAACACCTCCTCCGCCTCCAGCAAAGCTTCGGGCGACACCCGCACCTCGGTCACCCCCTCGCCCCAGGCGCCCACCTTCTCCATCACCCAAGATCGGACAATGCCGGCGATCCCGCACCGATCGATTTTCGGGGTGCAGAGTTTTCCTTGCCGCAACCAGAAAAGATTGCTCACGGTCCCTTCCACCAAACAGCCTTCAGAATCGCACATCAGCCCTTCCTGAATTTCCGGGTCGTCCCATTCGCTCCGGGCCAGAATCTGTTCCAGCCGGTTGCAATGTTTGATACCCGCCAGGAACGGATTGATTCCCAAGGGGGTTCGGCACAAGCGTATCCTGATGCCTTGCCGGCGCCAGGTTCCGATATCGGCTGGAAGCGGATGCAAGGACAACACCCGGGTGGCGAGGGCAGGCGCGGGAGGACGGTAGCCGCGCCCTCCCGTCCCGCGGGTTACCAGAATCTTCAATACCCCGGCAGCCTTCTCCCGGCAAAGACGAAGGGCCTCGCGCCAAAGCAGCGCCGGATCCGGCATCGGAATGGCCAAGCGTCCGCACCCCCTTTCCAGACGCGCGACATGTTCCGGCCAAAGGAAAGGCCGACCTTCCGCCACAAGCAGGGTTTCGAAAAGTCCGTCACCGTACTGGAACCCCCGGTCGAAGACATCGATCCAATGTCCGGGCCGGCCATTGATCAGTACCGGCGGGGTGTTCATCGTTCAGAAATCAGCCGGTGAATCGCTTGAACACCAGGGTGGAGTTGGTGCCACCAAAGCCAAAAGAATTGGAAATGGCGATCTCGATCTTCATCTCCCGGGCAGCGTTGGGTATGTAATCCAGATCACAGTCCGGGTCCGGGTGTTCCAGATTGATGGTGGGCGGGGCCACCTGATCGCGAATCGCCAACAGAGTGAAAATCGCCTCGATTCCCCCTGCCGCCCCCAACAAATGGCCGGTCATCGACTTGGTGGAGCTGACCGGAATGTGGTGGGCGTGCTCCCCGAAGGCTTTTTTGATCGCCCGGGTTTCGGCGATATCTCCAGCGGGCGTGGAGGTGCCGTGGGCGTTGATGTAATGGACGTCCTCAGCTGCTATCCCCGCCGAACGCAGTGCCCGGCGCATGCACAAGGCGGCGCCGTCGCCATCGGGGGTCGGCTGGGTCATGTGATAGGCATCGGCGGTGGCCGCATAACCGATCAATTCGGCATAGATCGGCGCCCCCCGTTTCCGCGCGTGCTCGAGAGACTCCAGAACCAACACTCCGGCTCCTTCGGATAGCACGAAACCATCCCGATCCTTGTCCCATGGCCTGCTGGCGCCCTGGGGATCTTCATTGCGCCGCGACAAGGCGCGGGCGGCGGCAAAGCCGCCGAGCCCGGTGGGAGAAATGGGATATTCCGCCCCACCGGCTATCATCACCTCGGCGTCTCCGGTACGAATGATTCGAGCCGCCTCTCCAATGTTGTGGTTGGAAGTGGCGCAGGCCGACACCACGGCGAAATTGGGGCCTCTGAGTCCATGCATCACCGCGAAGTTGCCGGAAATCATATTGATGATGTTCGACGGCACGAAGAAGGGGGAGATCCGCCGTGGACCGCCCTTCATGAAAGCGGCGTGGCCGTTCTCGATACCGGTGATGCCCCCGATCCCCGCGCCGATGGTCACCCCGATCCATTCGGAGGATTCCTCGGTCACCTCGACACCGGCCTCGGTAAAGGCCTGATGCGCCGCCGCAATGCCATAATGGATGAAGGGATCCATCTTTTTGGCTTCCTTGGCCGGCATGTAATCGGTGACATCGAAATCCCTGGCCACACCGCCGAAACGGGTGGAAAACCGGCTGACATCGAAATAGTCGATGGGACCGATACCGCTCTTGCCGGAGAGGATGTTTTCCCAGGCCGCCGCCACCGAGCTACCCACCGGTGACACGATACCCATTCCGGTCACAACGACCCGTCTATCGCTCAAATCACTCACCTGTAAACAACGCCAGAATATCCCGCAGAGGCGGGATCACTTGTTGAGATGATTCTCGATGTAATCGATGGCTTCCTGGACCGTGGTGATCTTTTCGGCCTCCTCATCGGGAATCTCGCAGTCGAACTCTTCTTCGAGCGCCATCACCAGTTCCACGGTATCGAGCGAATCCGCTCCCAGATCGTCCACGAAAGACGCATCGGTGGAAATCTCTTCCTTGACGCCCAACTGCTCGGCCACGATCTTCTTTACCCGTTCTTCCACGTCACTCATGATTTTTGTTACCTCTGTCAGGTGTTGTTTATCCAAACATACAGGGCGGGCATTTTAATGTCCGCCCCCCGCAAACACAATCTTTTTAGGGCATGAACATCCCGCCATTCACATGCAGGGTTTCCCCCGTGATATAAGCCGCCTTGTCGGAACAGAGAAATGACACCGCATGGGCGATTTCCTCCGCTTCGCCCAGTCTCCCGAGGGGGATCGCCTCGAGCAGCGCCTCGCGCTGCGCCTGCGGCAGATCCCGGGTCATGTCGGTATCGATGAACCCGGGGGCGACCGTATTGACGGTGATGCCGCGGGAACCCACCTCCTTGGCCAGGGACTTGGTGAATCCGAGCATCCCCGCCTTGGCGGCGGCATAGTTGGCCTGACCGGGATTACCGGTGGAGCCGACCACCGATCCGATATTGACGATACGCCCCCAACGCGCCTTCATCATCCCGCGCAGACAAGCCTTGGTCACCCGGAAGACCGAGGTCAGATTGGTGTCGATGATCGCCTCCCACTCCTCGTCTTTCATCCGCATCAACAGATTGTCCCGGGTGATACCGGCGTTGTTGACCAGCACCTGGGGCGGACCGAATTCCTCACCAATGGCGGCGACCACGGCGCTCACCTGACCGGCGTCGTTCACATCGAGCACCCGCCCCTTACCTGTGGCTTGCATCTCCGCCAAAGCGGCGGTGATTCCGTCGGCACCCGCCTGGGTGGTCGCCGTCCCCACGACGGTGAAGCCGTCGGAAGCCAGCTGGAGGGCGATGGCCCGCCCGATTCCTCTGCTGGCGCCTGTGATCAGCGCAACCTTCTCGGTCATTCGATTTCCTCCAATGCAGTGGCCAAAGAGGCCGGATCGAACACCGGCAGGGTCCGGCATTCCTTGACGATTCGCTTGTTCAAGCCGGTCAGCACCTTGCCTGGGCCGGCCTCGACGAAGGTGCTCACGCCCTGGTCGTGCAGAAAGCGCATGGAATCGCTCCAGCGGACGGGCGAATACAGCTGTTCCGCCAGCATCGCCCGGATGACCTCCGGTGCCGTGTGGGTTCCCACGTCCACATTGTGGACCACGGTGACAGCAGGCATGCGGACCGGTATTTTCTCGAGCAAGGCGGCGAATTTCTCCGCCGCCGGTTTCATCAGTTCGCAATGGGAAGGGACGCTTACCGGCAGTTTCACCGCCCGTTTGGCGCCAGCCGCCTTGGCTGCTTCGCATGCCTTGTCGACCGCCGAGGCTTCACCGGCTATCACCACTTGCCCCGGGGCATTGAAGTTGGCCGCCGAAACGAGGCCGTTTCGGGACGAAACCTCGCGGCAAAGATGCACCACCACATGATCTTCCAGCCCCAGGATAGCGGCCATTGCGCCGACCCCTTCAGGCACCGCGCTTTGCATCAGCCGCCCACGTTCGGCCACCAATTTGACGGCATCGGCGAAATTCAGCGCCTCCGCGCACACCAAAGCGGTGTATTCACCCAGACTGTGCCCGGCCACCCAGGCGGGCCGGATCCCCGTCTGCCCGCACCATAGCCGCCAAACCGCCACGCCGGCCGCGAGCAGGGCCGGTTGGGTATTGACCGTCTGGTTGAGACGTTCGGCAGGCCCCTGCCGGGTCAGTTGCCACAAATCGAAGCCGAGCGCTTCGGAGGCCTCTTCGAAGGTTTCCCGGACCTGGGGATATTCATCCGCCAAGGCGGCCAGCATTCCCACCGACTGGGAACCCTGGCCGGGAAACAAAAATGCGAGATAAGGTCTTTGTTGTGGTTCCATCGTTCCTTCAGTATCTGATTAAAGCCGAGCCCCAGGTGAACCCCCCCCCAAACGCCTCCATCAGGAGAACCTGCCCCCGTTTGATCCGCCCATCCCTGACCGCCTCGTTGAGCGCCAGGGGAACGGAGGCCGAGGAGGTATTGCCTTGGTTTTCTATGGTGACCACCACCCGCTCCATGGGCATCTTCAACTTGCGCGCGGTGGCGGCGATGATCCGGATATTGGCCTGATGGGGCACCAGCCAATCGACATCGGACTTTTCCATCTGGTTGGCCGCCAGCGTTTCATCCACGATTCGTCCCAGGGTGTTGACGGCGATCTTGAATACGTCGTTGCCCTGCATCTTGACGTAGGCCGGCTCCCCCGTGATCCCCATCTCGGGATTGGGCAGATAGAGCAGTTCGTGGTATCGGCCGTCGGCATGGATATGGGTGGAAAGGATACCGGCCTCGTCCGAGGCCTCGAGCACCACGGCACCGGCACCGTCGCCGAACAGGATGCACGTGGCCCGGTCGCTCCAGTCGACGAGACGGGAATTGATCTCGCTGCCGACGACCAGCGCCCGGGTGGCGGCGCCGGTTCGGATGAACTGATCGGCGACACTGAGGGCGTAGATGAAGCCGGAACACGCCGCCTGCACGTCGAAAGCGCCACAGACACCGACCCCGAGGCGCTGCTGCAACATGCAGGCGGAACTGGGAAATATCCGGTCGGGGGTGCTGGTCGCCATGACGATCAGATCGATGTCGGCCGGCTCCCGGCCGGCGGCGGCGATGGCCTGGCGCGCCGCGATCTCCCCCATGCTGGAGGCCGTCTCTTCCGGCGCCGCGACCCGGCGTTCGCGAATGCCGGTCCGCTCCATGATCCAGGCATCGGAAGTATCCACCATCCGGGAGATGTCGTCATTGGTGCGAACCGCTTCGGGAAGATAGCCACCCGTCCCGGCGATACGGGCATAGCGCCTCATGCGCTCTTCACCTGGGCCGGGCCGGAATCCTGCCGGGACCCGCTTTGGGCGACGATACCGCTCACCCGCTCACCGATCCTCTCCGGCACCGCCTTGTCGATCTCCAACATGGCCATCCGGATGGCATTGGCGAAGGATTTCTGGTCCGCGTTGCCGTGGCTTTTGATCACGATTCCCCGCAATCCCAGCAGGGTCGCGCCATTGTAACGGCGCGGATCGAAGCGCCGTTTGAAGGGCTTCAATACCGGAACCGCCAAAAGTCCCACCAGTTTGGTATACCAGTTGACCTGGAAGGCATCCTTGAGGCTTTGCCCCAGCAGCCGGGCAAACCCCTCGATGGTCTTGAGGGCGACATTGCCGACGAACCCGTCGGTGACGACGATATCGACGGAATTCCCGAAGATGTCGTCCCCCTCCACGTAACCGATGAAATTGAGGTAGGAATCGGACAACAGACGATAGGCCTGCTTGACCTGCTCGTTGCCCTTGATTTCCTCTTCCCCGATGTTCAACAGCCCCAGACGGGGGGAATCGATATTTTCCACCGCCCGCACCAGCTCGTAACCCATGACGGCGAACTGGAAAAGATGCTCGGCGCTGCAATCCACGTTGGCGCCCATATCCAGAATGTGGGTATGGCCCTGGGCGGAAGGGAGGGTCACGATGATCGCCGGCCGATCGATGCCGGGGATGGTCTTGAGCACGAACCGTGCGGTCGCCATCAACGCGCCGGTATTGCCGGCGCTCACACAGGCATCGGCCTGTCCATCGCGCACCAGGTTGATCGCGACTCTCATGGAGGAGTCGCGCTTGTTACGGAGCGCCTTGGAAGGCAGGTCGTCCATGGCGACCACATCGGAAGCATGATGCACCTTCAGGCGGCCCCCGGGGCTCTCTCCGTGCCGCGCCAACCGTTCGCGCAGCTCAGGCTCACGGCCCACCAGAATCAGGGTCAGCCCGGGATGTTCACGCAGACAATCCAGGGCCGCCGCCACGGTCACTTCGGGACCATGGTCTCCTCCCATCGCATCGAGAGCGATGACCGGCCCTCGCTCAGGCATGAACGATCCCTTGAGGTGATTCCATCATGATTGATGATCCAATTGCTCGTTGAGACTCGAGAAAAAGCGGAAGACGTTTTTTACTCTTCTTCTTCCACTTCTTCCTGTTTGACTTCGATCACCCGGCGACCACGATAATAGCCATCCGGGCTGACATGATGACGCAGATGGGTCTCGCCGGTCAAAGGATCCTGGGACAGGGCAGGCCCCTTGAGGGAGTCGTGGGCACGGCGCATGCCGCGCTTGGAACGTGTCTTTCGGTTCTGTTGTACCGCCATTTTCGGTTTCTCCTGGTCAGGATGGTTTTCAGGTTTTCGTTTTCAAATCCGCCAGCACCGCGAAGGGATTCGGGCGCTCCAACGTATCTTTCCGTATCTCGCACATTTCACATCGCTCATGCCGGGGAATCGGGGGAATGGCCAAAATCAGCTCATCTTCCACGATGTCCGCGAGCCGGATCCTTCCCTGCCCGATCAGCAAAGGCTCATAGTCCTCCGGCAGCAACGCCCCTTCATCGAGTGAAGTCACCAAGCCGAGGCTCACCGCCTGGTCCACTGCGATATCGACCGGCTCCAGACAACGTTGGCATGCCACTTTCAACCCCGCCCGCACATGACCTGTCACGACCGGCGTTCTGCCGTCCCGATGGAATCGAAGATCGATCTCGACCTCGTCCTCCGCGGGATTGACGATCATATCGGCCAATCTGCCCAGCCGGCCAAGCGCCAGCTTCCCCTGCCAATGACGCCCTTTGGCGGCGCACAACAAGGGATCGATCAATTCAGGCAAACGCATTGGCATAATTGATAAATGATATCGATATTCGGCAAAACCTGTCAAAATAATATGGATTGATCAACGAATCGACAGTGCGATGGCAATACCTCCCCTGGTTCTGGCTTCCGGCTCTCCCTATCGTAAAGTCCTGCTCGAAAAACTCCAGTTGCCCTTTACCACCGCGGCCCCCGACATCGACGAAACGCCCCACTTCAACGAAGGCCCCGAACAGCTGGCCATGCGTCTTGCGGGCGCCAAGAGCCGGGCGCTCAAAGAAGCCTATCCCCAACACCTGATCATCGGTTGCGACCAGGTCGCCCTGCTCGGCGGGCGGCAACTGCACAAACCCGGAAGCTTCGAGAAAGCAGTAGAGCAGCTCGAAGCCGCCTCGGGGCGCAGTCTGCGCTTCTATACCGGCGTCAGCGTTCTCAACAGCCGTTCCGGCAGACAGCTGAGCGACATCGACGTGTGCCGGGTCCACCTGCGCAAACTGAACCGCGGCCAGATCGAAGGTTATCTCCGCCGCGAACAGCCCTACGATTGCGTGGGCGCTTTCAAATCCGAAGGATTGGGAATCGCCTTGTTCCGGGCCTTCGAGGGCGATGACCCCAACGCCCTGATCGGCCTGCCGCTCATCAAGCTGATCGGCCTGTTGCAACGTTTCGGTGTCGAGGTACTGCCGCCATGAGCATCGACGACGAAGACAAGGCCCTGTTCCGCCAGGCGGTGTCAGGCATCCGGAAAATCCGCCACGACGCCAGGGAACACCGTTCCGTCAACAAAAAGCTCCGCGCGCCCGCCGCCGGTCGCAAAACGGATGCAGCGCCGGAAGGAGGCGACCTCCTGACCATTGGGGATGTGATTCGCTATCTGCGCCCGGGCGGCGACCAACGACTGTTGAAAAAATTGCAACAGGGCAAAATCCCTCCCCAGGCCACGCTGGATCTTCATGGTTGCACCCGCGCCGAGGCCCGGCCGATGCTCGAGTTCTTCATCCGCGACTGCCGCGAACAGGGTTTGCGCAGCCTTCTGATCGTTCACGGCAAGGGTTGGCGCTCAGAGGGTTTCAAACCGATCCTCAAGACCGCGCTCAATCGGTGGCTGCCGCAATTCCCCGAAGTGGTGGCCTTCTGCTCCGCCAAAACCGCCCATGGCGGCAACGGCGCTCTTTACGTCCTGCTGGAACGGAATCTTTAAGGCCGGAAGAGATAGAACAAAACCCCGCCCAGCACCAGACGGTAGAAAACGAAAGGCAGCATCCCGGTCCGTTCCAGCAGTTTCATGAACCAGCCGATACAACCATAGGCCGACAGCCCCGAAACGGCCACCCCCAAAGACAGGACGTACCAGTCCACCGGAACCTGCGCGCGAACCAAATCCAGGGTTTCGAGTCCCCCGGCAAGGAAGATGACCGGTATCGACAGCAGAAACGAAAACCGGGCGGCACTGACACGGTCAAAGCCCAACACCAGCCCACCGGTGATGGTGATGCCCGAACGCGAAGTGCCGGGTATGAGCGCCAGCGCCTGGAACAGACCGATAATCAAGGCATCGCGCCAACCCAGCCGCCGCAGCGGCCGCTCTCCCGAGGCCCGGTGATCGGCAAGTCCCAGGAGCAGGCCGAAGAAAACGGTGGCGGCGGCGATCACCAGGGGAGAACGCAAGTTGCCCTCGATCCAGTCCTTGGCCAAAAGCCCCGCCAGACCCACCGGAATCGTCCCGATGATCACCCCCCATCCCAACACCGCGTGATCGTTCATTTCCCGCAGGTACAACGACCGCATCCAGTCCCGCACGATCGCCGTCAGATCCCGGTGGAAATACAACACCACGGCCATCAGGGTTCCCACATGAACCGCCACGTCGAAAGCCAGCCCCTGGTCGGTCCATCCCGCCAGCCTGGGAAGCAGGATCAAGTGGGCAGAGCTGGAAATCGGCAGGAATTCGGTCAACCCCTGGAGCAGCGCAAGCCAGAACGCATGATCACAACTCATCGGAAACTGTCCTCGATTTCGATCAACTCCCTTATCAGCGCAGTGGCATAAGCCCCGGCCGGCAAGGCGAATTCAAGCCGCAGGTCGTCACCTTCCCAACTCCAGGACAGATCCACCGGCCGAATCCTCAAGGCCCGCCGGGCGGATTTGACAGCCACTCTTTCCAGCCCCCGGGCAAGCTCCCCGCATTCCTCCGCGATCCGGCGCTCGATCTCACCGGCAGCGAGAGAAGCCCGATCCTTTCCAAGGCCCCACAAGGGACCGCTCGGATGAATCTTCAAAGCCCGAACCCGGGAAACGATCTCGTCATCGACGGTTTCGACCCGGAAGAACGCGCCGCCTCCATCGAACATGAGCAGATCACCGGGCAACGGCTTGTTCCAATCCCCCCGCTCCACTCTCGAGGAAAGCACCCGATTGAATATCCAGGCGCGCGCGGCCGAAAGATACAGACCCTTCAAATGGCGGCTGGCAGGCTTTTTCCCTCCCTCGAACCAGGCCAGAGCGCGCTCGATATTGCCAGCCCCGTTTCCAAAACGCTGAAGGCCGAAATAATTGGCCATGCCCTGCTCCGCAATCCGGGAAAGAATACCGTCGGCCTGCCCTCTGTCACCGGAAAAATCATGGATTCGAATCCTGAAGCGATTGCCGGCCAAGGCCCCCCGCTTCAATTTGCGCCGGTTCCTGCGCCACCGCAAGACCTGGAAGCCCTCGCCCCGGCAATCCTCCCAGGGCAACGCCCTCCTCCCGGGCAAATGGACGCTGAACCACTGCCGGGTCAGGGCGTTCCTGTCCTTGAGACCGGCATAACTGATCTGCCGCCTGGCCACCGAAGCGAAACGGGCGAGCCGGTCGGCCACCTCATCGGTATTGAGACCGGATTTCTCCACCCACAGGAAAACGTGCTCCCCTTCCCCGTCGGGCGCGAAGCCAAGGATTTCCTCCACCTGGAAGTGTTCGGGAATTCCTTTCAACACCCCGCCCCCCGCGGGGCCGCCATAGGCCCGCAGCCACCGGGGAGGGATCAAACCGCCCTCAAAAGCGTCACCGCATAGGCGGAAATGCCTTCGCCACGGCCCTCGAACCCCATCTTCTCTGTGGTGGTCGCCTTCACGTTGACGCACTCCACCTCCAGCCCCAGATCGGCGGCGATGTTCCGGCACATGGCGGCGATATGTCCTGACAGCCTCGGCGCCTGACAAACGATGGTCAAATCCACGTTGAGGGGGACATACCCTTTTTCCGCCACCAGGTCCCGCACCCGGCGCAATAACAGCCGGCTGTCGATTCCGGCGAAAGCGGGATCGGAATCGGGGAAGTGGCGGCCGATGTCGCCCAGGGCAGCGGCGCCCAACAAGGCATCGCAGAGGGCGTGCAGCGCCACGTCGCCGTCGGAATGGGCCGCCATCCCCTGCTCGAAGGGTATCTTTTCGCCGCCCAGGATCACGTGGTCGCCGGGTTTGAAACGATGGGCATCGTACCCCTGACCGATTCGAAATGTCATAGACGTTGTCCCAGATAGAATTCGGCCAAAGGCAGATCCTCCGGCCGGGTGATTTTAATGTTGTCGGGGCTGCCCTCCACGATTTTAGGCTGAAGCCCGGCGTGCTCGATCGCATTGGCCTCGTCGGTGATGACCCGGCCCGCAACCAACGCCTGCTCCAGGGACTCGCGCAACAATCCATAGCGAAACATCTGCGGCGTCAGCGCGCGCCAGACCCGGCCACGATCCAGCGTCTTCCGGATCGTTCCCGCTTCCACCTCCTTGAGGGTATCCACCGAGGGCAAGGCCAGGATGCCACCCACGGGATCTTCCGCCAGCCGTTCCAGCAGCCGGACCACATCATCCGGACGCAGACAGGGCCTTGCGGCATCGTGCACCAGAACCCAGTCCTCCGCCGTGGCGATATCTTCCAGCGAACGAAGGCCCGCCAACACCGAATCGGCTCTTTCCGCACCGCCTACCGTGGTCAGCACCCGGGGATGGGAGGCGACGGACAATCCCGGCCATCTGTCATCCTCGGCGGCCAGCGCCACCATGACATGCCTGACTTCCTTGACCGCCAGCAACCTTTCCAGCGTGTGCTGCAAAACCGGCCGACCTGCCAGTTCCAGGTATTGCTTGGGAACCGCCGCGCCCATCCGCCTGCCGCTGCCGGCGGCGGGGACCACCACGAAACAGTGGGGTCTCATGGCTGTTCCACCATCATGACGTAGGTTTCTCCTTTTTTGATCATCCCCAGATCCCGCCTGGCCCGCTCCTCTATCGCGGAAAGGTCATGTTTGAGATCCTGAACCTCGGCCTCCAGCGCCTGGTTGCGTTCCCGGCTTTGTCGCAGCTGCTGCTGCAGATCGGCCACGTGCCGCCCCAGCTGGCGGCGCTCCATCGCCCCCCCGTCGCCGAACCAAAGCCGGTACTGGAGAACGGCCAGCAGTAGAGCCAGAATCGCCGTGGCCGTTTTCACCGCAGATATCTGAAAGCGGAACGTCCCGGATAGACGGCACTGTCGCCCAACGTTTCTTCAATCTTGAGCAGGCGGTTGTATTTGGCGATCCGGTCGCTGCGGCTGAGCGAGCCGGTCTTGATCTGGCCGGTCCCCCACGCCACCACCAGATCGGCGATCGTCACGTCTTCGGTTTCACCGCTGCGATGGGAGATCACGGCACTGTAATCCGCATCGTGCGCCATCCGCACCGCCTCCAGGGTTTCGGACAGGGTGCCGATCTGGTTGACCTTGATCAGGATGGAATTGGCGATCTGCTTGTCGATACCTTCCTGCAGGATCTTGGGGTTGGTGACGAAAAGGTCGTCCCCCACCAACTGGATGCGACCGCCCATTTTCTCCGTCAGAATCTTCCAGCCGCTCCAGTCATCCTCCGCCATGCCGTCCTCGATGGAAATGATGGGATAACGCTCCACCCAGGCGTTCAGATAGTCGGCAAAACCTTCGGCATCGTAACTCTGGTTCTCCGATTCGAGGACGTACTTGCCATCCTTGTAGAATTCCGAACTGGCGACGTCCAGACCCAGGGCGATGTCGTCGCCGGGCTTGTACCCCGCCTTCTCGATGGCCTCGATGATGACCTGCAACGCTTCCTCGTTGGAAGAAAGGTTGGGTGCGAATCCCCCTTCGTCGCCCACCGCGGTATTGTAACCGCGCTTTTTCAACACGGTTTTCAGATGATGGAAAACCTCCGCGCCGTAACGCAGGGCTTCGCGGAAAGTGGGCGCGCCGATGGGAAGGATCATGAATTCCTGGAAATCCACGTTGTTATCGGCATGGGCGCCGCCGTTGATGATGTTCATCATCGGCACCGGCAGCCGCCACGACTCGCAATCCTTCAGATAGACATACAGCGGAACGTTGCCGTCCTGGGCGGTGGCATGGGCCGCCGCCATGGAAACGGCAAGAATGGCGTTGGCCCCCAAACGGCCCTTGTTCTCGGTGCCGTCGAGTTCGATCATTTTGGCATCCAGGGCGGATTGCTGGGCTGCGTCCATTCCCACCAGGGCATCACGGATTTCACCGTTGACGTTGCCCACCGCCTTGAGCACGCCTTTCCCCAGGTAACGGGCGGGGTCTTCATCCCGCAACTCGACCGCTTCCCGGGCGCCGGTGGAGGCACCCGAAGGCACCTTGGCACAGCCGATCACACCGGAAGCCAGCTTGACTTCGGCCTCCACCGTGGGATTGCCACGGGAGTCCAGGATTTCGCGGGCATGGATGTCTACGATTTTCGCCATGTCATCTCCTCAAAAAAATAAAGAATATGCAATTAAAGGGTATCTTCCAGTAACGGGCCTTGCTTCACCGCCCGGTCCAATGATTGCAGCGTCGCCAACAAGGCCTCGATCTTGTCCAGAGGCCAGGCATTGGGCCCATCACTCAAGGCCTTGTCAGGATCGGGATGGGTTTCCATGAACAGCCCCGCCACACCCACGGCCACCGCCGCGCGCGCCAGGACGGGCACGAATTCACGCTGGCCGCCCGAGACGTTCCCCTGCCCTCCCGGCAATTGGACCGAGTGGGTGGCATCGAAGACCACGGGGCACCGGGTGTCACGCATCACCGCCAGGGAACGCATGTCCACCACCAGATTGTTGTAGCCGAAAGTGTAGCCGCGTTCACACACCATGATCCGCTCGTTGCCGGCCGCCCTGGCCTTGGCGACCACATTTCGCATGTCCCATGGAGCGAGAAACTGGCCTTTTTTGATATTGACCGGCAAGCCCTGGCGGGCGACATTCTGGATGAAATCGGTCTGCCGGCACAAAAACGCCGGCGTCTGAAGCACATCCACGACCGAGGCCACCTCCTCCAGGGGGGTGTATTCATGCACATCGGTCAACACCGGCACGGAGAATTCCCGCTTGACCTTGGACAGGATCTCGAGGCCTTTCTCCAAGCCGAGCCCCCGGAAGCTGTCCCCGGAAGAACGATTGGCCTTGTCAAAAGAGGACTTGTAGATGAAATCGATGCCCAGCCTGGCGGTAATCTCCTTCAGGCGGCCGGCGGTTTCCATGGCCAGACCTTCGCTCTCGATCACACAGGGACCGGCGATGAGAAAAAAGGGAAGCGAGAGTCCGGCTTCGAAACCGCACAGGGAAACAGTCGTCATAGTGATTGCTCTTTGGTCTGATACATCAAGGCCGCCTCGATAAATCCAACGAACAGCGGGTGGCCCCGACGTGGGGTGGAAGTGAATTCGGGGTGGAACTGACACCCAAGAAACCAGGGGTGCTCCGGGATCTCGACGATCTCGACCAGCTCGCCATCGATAGAAACCCCGGAAATCCGGAGACCCGCCTGCTCCAGCGGCGACCGGTAGACATTATTGAATTCGTAACGGTGACGGTGACGCTCCTCGATGATCTCTTTGCCGTACAACCGATACGCCAGACTGTCGGCGGCCAGGCGGCACGGTTGCGCCCCCAGGCGCATGGTTCCGCCCAGATCGGTGTTCTTGTCACGATGCTCTATCCGGCCCGCCTTGTCCTGCCACTCCGTGATCAGGGCGATCACGGGGTGCGGGGTATCGGGATAGAACTCGGTGCTGTGCGCGCCTTCCAGCCCCGCCTGATGGCGGGCATACTCGATCACGGCCACTTGCATTCCAAGGCAGATCCCGAGATAGGGAATCCGGTTTTCCCGGGCGAAACGGGCGGTCGCGATCTTGCCTTCCACCCCCCGGCGACCGAATCCTCCCGGCACCAAAATCGCATCGCTACCCTCGAGACAGGCGGTTCCGTGATTTTCCACCTCCTCGCTGTCCACGTAGCGGATCCTGACCTCGGTGCGGGTCTGAATGCCGGCGTGGACCAACGCCTCGTGCAAGGACTTGTAGGCATCGGTATGTTCGACATATTTTCCCACGATGGAGACGTTCACCTGGTGCCTGGGGCTTTCCATCGCCCGGGCGACACCTTCCCATTCCGACAGATCGGCCGCCGGCGCACTGAAACGAAGCTGTTCCAGAACGATCTCGTCGAGCCGCTGCTCGTGCAACAACAAGGGAATCTTGTAGATCGAATCGGCATCGACGGCCGAGATCACCGCATCTTCAGGCACGTTTGTGAAGAGGGCGATCTTGCTCCGCTCGGATCTTGGCAGCCCCTTTTCCGAACGGCACAACAACACATCCGGCTGGATCCCGATCGCCCGAAGCTCCTTGACCGAATGCTGGGTTGGCTTGGTTTTCAGCTCCCCGGCCGAACGAATGTAGGGCACCAGAGTCAGATGGATGAACGCGGCCCGGTCCCGCCCCAGTTCCACCCCCAATTGCCGGATCGCTTCAAGAAACGGCAAAGATTCGATGTCGCCCACCGTTCCGCCAATCTCGATCAACGCGATCTCGAAGCCTTCGGCGCTTTCGAGGATGACTCTCTTGATTTCGTCGGTGATGTGGGGGATGACCTGAACCGTGGCGCCCAGGTAGTCTCCACGCCTTTCTTTCCGAATGACGTTTTCGTAGATACGGCCCGTGGTCCAGTTGTTCCTGCGGCTCATAGTGGTACGAACGAAACGTTCGTAGTGCCCGAGGTCAAGGTCCGTCTCGGCCCCGTCCTCGGTGACGAACACCTCGCCATGCTGAAAGGGACTCATGGTGCCCGGATCCACGTTGATGTAGGGATCGAGCTTGGTCAAGGTCACCTTGATGCCGCGCGCTTCCAGAATCGCGGCCAACGAAGAGGCCGCAATACCCTTGCCCAAAGAGGAAACGACACCTCCGGTGATGAAGATGAATCTGGTCATGAAATTCTTGGCAGGAACCTTTCCGTGGAGAACAATCTGCCTATTTTACCTGAGCCACGCTCCATCGTCACGGAGAGACATCTCTTGCCGCCCGCCCCGCCAATGGGTATCTTATTGGACATGATCCAATCCACTCGAAATCAAGCCATTGCCTTGGCAGGGCTGACTCAGGCCGTTCTCCTGGTCCAGCAAATCGCCAAAGAAGGGGAGGCGGATCAGGAATCCATGGCGGTGAGTATCGGCAGCACCCTGAAAATCGATGCCGAAAGTGTCGAGGACGTCTATGGCGGCCTGGGTGGACTCCGCAAGGGGCTGGTCAAATTGCGCCAACAACTGGGCGACAAGCTGCACATCGATCCCGAAAACGCCCGCTATGGCGCCCTGCTGGTGCTACTGCAAAGCAAACTGGAAAAGCGCCCCCGGGCCCGGGAACAGGTGCGTGCGGGGGTGGAGAAAGCCGCCGCCTGCGCACGAAAATCCAGCCTGCTCGACGAATCGGTGCTGGAAATCCTGGCGGAAACCTATCACGATCATATCAGCCCGCTGGGGCCGAGAATCATCGTGTCCGGTGAAAGGATTCACCTGACCAACCCCGCCAACGCTCACAAGATCCGCTCGCTGCTGCTGGCCGGCATCCGATCGGCCGTATTGTGGCGCCAGTGCGGTGGTTCGCGCCTGAAACTGCTCTTCAACCGCCGCCGGCTTGGGCACGAACTCCAAAATTTGCTGGAACAGCTCTGACCCCATGCTAATTGAAGCAGAACATCTTTACCGTTTCTACGGAAACACCTGCGCCGTGTCCGACCTTTCCCTCACCCTGGAAAAGGGGGAGATCCTGGGTTTTCTTGGACCCAACGGGGCCGGCAAATCCACCACCATGCAGATGTTATGCGGGAACCTGGCGCCCAGCGCCGGGCAGATCCGCATCCATGGCATCGACCTGCTGGACTCACCCAAAGAGGCCAAACGCCATCTGGGTTATCTGCCGGAGACCCCGCCTCTTTACCGGGAACTGACGGTGGATGAATATCTGGACTACTGCGGCCGCCTGCACGGCCTGAGGGCCGCCCGGCTGCGCGCGGCCAGAGAAGAGTCGAAGCGGCGCTGCGGCCTGGGGCACAGCGGCGGCAGGTTGATCGGCAATCTTTCCAAAGGCTACCAGCAAAGAGTCGGGATCGCCCAGGCGATCCTGCATTCCCCCCCCGTGGTGGTGCTGGACGAGCCCACCGTGGGACTGGATCCCATCCAGATCCGCGAGATTCGCGAACTGATCCGGGATCTTGGCAGAGAGCATGCGGTCCTGCTTTCCACCCACATTCTGCCGGAAGTTCAGGCGGTCTGCAGCCGGGTGCTGATCATTCATCAGGGGAGACTGGCCCTCAACGCCACCACCGCGGAACTGGAACACCACGTCCGCTCTTCCAGTCTCACCCTGGAGACCCGCAACCCCATCGACCCCGGCCTTCTTTCGACCCTCGACGGCGTGGAGGCCGTGGAACGGGAAGACGAAAATCATTGCCGCTACCGGATTTTCTGCGCCCGGGACAACGACCCGACGGAAACCATCGTCCGGAAGGTGCTCGAGAACGGCTGGGGGCTGGTCGAAGTGAGCCCGAGACGCCGGACGATCGAACAGATTTTCATGGAAATCACCCGACACGAGGAATCATGAGCGCACTGACCATCGCCTCGCGTGAATTGCGCAGCCTTTTTCTGTCGCCGCTTGCCTGGTCGATCCTGGCGGTTGTTCAATTTCTGCTGGCCTACATATTTCTGTCCCAGGTGGAATATTTCCAGAGGCTGCAACCACACATCGCCGCATTGGAGAGCAGCCCCGGGGTCACCGACCTGATCGTCGCCCCCCTTTTCGGCAACGCCGGTGTGATCCTGCTTCTGGTGACACCGATGCTCACCATGCGCCTCATCAGTGAGGAGCGTCGCAACCGCACCTTGAGCCTGCTGTTCAGCGCACCGGTTTCCATCACCGAGATCGTGCTGGGGAAATATCTGGGCATTTTGGCTTTTTTGGCCATCATGATCACGATGATTGTCCTCATGCCCCTCTCGCTCACCCTCGGCACCGATCTCGACTGGGGGAAATTCGCCGCCTGCGTGGTGGGCCTGGGGCTGCTGCTCGCCGCTTTCGCGGCCATCGGGCTCTATCTCTCCTCCCTGGCCACGCAACCGGTCGTGGCCGCGGTGGGTAGTTTCGGCATGTTATTGCTTTTGTGGATCATCGACTGGAATGCCACGGTGGGCACCGCGAAGGGAGAGTTGTTGGGTTATCTCTCGATGCTTCGTCATTATCAGAACCTCCTTAAAGGCATGGTGAATACCACCGACCTGGTGTACTTTCTTCTGTTGATCGTGACTTTCGTGGGATTGAGCATACGCCGTCTGGACAACGACAGGCTGCAGAAATGAAGATCGACCGCAAGATTCATCAACAAATCCGGCTGCAAAATCTTCTCTTCACCCTGCTGTTCCTGATCCTGGTGGGGTTGCTGGGATGGCTGTCACAACGCTACTTCCTGGAATGGGACTGGACCGCGGCCGGCCGCCACAGTCTTTCCGAAGCAAGCCGCAAAACCCTGGACAAGCTGGCGGGCCCGGTCAAAGTCACGGTCTATGCCCGGGAAAACAACGAACTGCGCCAGCGCATTGACGACCTGCTCGCCCCCTACCGGCGTTACAAGCCGGATCTCGAAATCGTCTTCGTCAACCCCGATCTCCACCCGGACAAGATCCGTGAGCTGGGCATCACCCTCGACGGTGAGCTGGTGATCGAGTACGGGGGGCGCCGGGAAAAGATTCATGATTTGAGCGAACAGGGCATGACCAACGCGCTGCTCCGGCTGGCTCAAAGCCAGGAAAAGAAAATCCTGTTCCTACAGGGGCATGGGGAACGCGACCCTCTGGGCGATGCCAATTTCGACCTGGGTCAGTTTGGCCATACCCTGCAGCAGCGAGGAATGCAAATCGAAAAATGGAATCCGGGCAAACAGGCGGCGCTGCCGGAAAATACCACGCTCCTGGTGATCGCCAGTCCCCAGGTGTCCTATTTGCCAGGGGAAGTGGACATCATCCGTGACTACCTGAAAAAAGGCGGCAACCTGTTGTGGCTCACCGAACCCGGCGATTCCAGAGGATTACGGGATCTGGCGGCATTCCTGGGAATCACCTTCCTGCCGGGGGTGATCGTCGATACGACTGCAGGTCTTTTGGGAATCGACGACCCCACCTTCGTCGTGGTGGCACAATACCCCATTCACCCCGTCACCCGGAATTTCGAGACATTGACCCTTTTCCCCCAGGCCAGAGCCATCGAGGCAGCCAACGAGGAGACCTTCTCGCCTGCCCCTTTCCTTCAGACCCTGCCGGGATCCTGGAATGAGACAGACCCCCTTGAAGGCAGGGTCGTTTTTGATCCTGACCGGGGAGAAAAAGAAGGCCCCCTCACGCTGGGCCTCTCATTGACACGAACGATCGATACCACCCCGGAACAGGCGCCCGGCCAGCAGAGGATCGTCATCATAGGCGACGGCGACTTCCTCTCCAACAGCTATCTTGGCAATGGCGGCAACCTGGATCTCGGGCTCAACGTAGTGCAGTGGGCGCTCCATAACGACCAACTGATCGACATTCCCGCCAAAACCAACCCCGACACTCGGCTGACACTTTCCGAACTGACCCTGGCGCTGATAGCGTTCGGCTTCATGATCCTCCTCCCCTTGTCGCTGTTCGGCTTCGGAATGTTCATCTGGTGGCGCCGGAGGCGGGCATGAGCTTGCGTGGAATGTGGCGGCTCATTGGATCGTTGTCGCTCCTGGTGATCGCTTTGGGGAGTTGGGTTCTGTGGCTGGAAAAGAGACCCGCCCCAGAGGAAGCCACCCTCGCCGATCTGGACCCACAATCCATCCAAACCATCGTGATCGAGCGCTCAAACGGCACCATGGCATTTACCCGCCGGGCCGAAGGCTGGTTCATGCGTAAACCTTTCCAGGCGCCGGCCGATCCCTACCACATGGAGCAGGTCACCGGACTTCCGCGACAAATCAGCCACGCCCGCTACCAAATCGAAAAATCCAATCTGGCACAGTTCGAACTGTCGCCGCCCCGCGTCAGCGTCAAACTGAATGACACCCAGTTCCGCTTCGGGATGCAGAATCCCATTGACTTTCGCCGCTACGTTCAGGTGGATGACGGCCTGGTCCACTTGACAGACGACACCCTCATGCCACTGCTGAACGCGCCGGCCACCAGCTGGATCGACACCAAGCTGCTGCCCTCTTCCGCCATTCGCGAGCTGGAACTGCCGGATTGGCACGTCATGCTCACTGAAAAGGGTGCCTGGACATCCAAGCCTCCGGCAGACGACACCGCCTTGAGGGAATGGGTGAATGCCTGGCGAAACGCCCGTGCCATCCGGATCACTCCCTTCGAGCAAGAGATACCGGCGGATGCGCCGGTCATCAAAGTCCGGCTGATGAATTCGACGATCGAATTCAGGGTACTGCAACAAGAACCTGAATTGATTCTGCTCCGGCCGGACTTGGGGTTGCGCTATCACTTCTATGCCCATACCGGTCGCCGGTTGCTCGCCCCCGGCGGCGAGGCCGAAAATTCCTCCTGATGCCCGAACTGCCAGAGGTGGAAACGACCGTTCGGGGGCTCGCCCCTCTGATCGAGGGCCGTCATTTCACCCGGATCGAAATCCATCAACCCAGGCTACGCTGGCCCGTTCCCGGGAATCTGGAACGGCAGCTGTCTCACCGGCCGATCCTGAATATCGGGCGGAGAGGAAAGTACCTGCTGCTCGAAACCGGCCAAGGAACCCTCATCATCCATCTTGGAATGTCCGGTAGTCTCAGAATCTCCGAGGTGGCAACCGAACTGCGCAAGCACGATCATGCGGTATTCCATCTCGATGACGGCAGGCGCCTGATCTTTCACGACCCCAGACGGTTCGGGGCGCTCCTGTGGACGGAATCTCCCGCCGGGGAACACCCGCTGCTGAAATCCCTGGGACTGGAACCCTTTGACGATCTTTTCGATGGAACCTGGCTCCACCGGAAAGCCCAAAGCAGCCGGTGCCCGGTAAAATCCCTGATCATGAACCAACAGGTGGTGGTGGGCGTAGGAAACATCTACGCCAACGAGGCCCTGTTTGTTGCCGGAATCAGACCGGACAGGATTGCCAGGACGATCGCCAGAAAACGCTACGACAGGCTTTGCAAGGCGATCTGCGAGGTTTTGTCGCAAGCGATCGATCAGGGTGGAACCACCCTGCGCGATTTCACCAACGAAAAAGGCCAGCCTGGATATTTCCAGCTGGCCCTGAACGTCTATGGCAGAGGCAACCTGCCTTGCCCCGCTTGCGGTACTCCGATCCGGGTCACGAGAACAGGGCAACGGACGACTTATTACTGCCCGCGCTGCCAGCGATAAATCACGGGGTACCCCGGGTGGAGGATCACCTCAGAACGAGAATTCTTCCTCCAGGTCCGGCGCTTCCTGCTGGGCCTCTCCCGCCGGGAGCAATTCCTCGGCCCCCGATTCCATTTCTTCCAGTTTGTCTTCGAAACGCGAACCGGTATCGATACTGACGAAAGCACCTTTGAGCAGCGTCATCCTGTGTCCGGGGGCAACGAAGCTGAATTCCAGCCTGGCCTTCAGAGTACGGGAACCTGCGATCAGATAGCGTTTCTTGCCTTTGTACTCGAACAGGGCACTGTCGGTATCCTCGCCGACCTCGTGTTCCAAGGCGTCGGCGATCGGATCCTCCTGCCCTCCCTGGGAAAAAAAGCCGATGAAATGAACCTTGTCACCGGTCGCCACACCGACGCCCGTCTCGGTGGTAAAAAAACCGTCAATTTTGGCCCGCGCCATGACTTTTCCCACAGGACCTGGTGGAAACGTATGCCGGAATTCTATGACCACTTTATCCGGAAGGCCGCCGCTGGACAGGTCATTCGCGGCCCCGGCTGCGGCGTCAGCCTGAATCTGCCCGTTGGGACCGGGCTGGCTGACGGCATTCGTGGCCACGAAGGTGGCATTGCGCAACGCCAGCACGTCTTCCCTGGCGTCGCTGAAACAAATCAACGGCGTTTTCCCCGCCTCGCTGGCCTCTATCCTGACGCCAGGATACTCTCCAGAAATATCGATACAGGTACTCCCATCCGCCACCGGAAGGAGGGTCGTTCCCTGAACGGTCGCCTCGACAGCGTGCGCTGCCATACTGCCACTCATCAGCGCCGCACATCCTAAACCCATCATGGTTTTGAGCATGGATCCCCCAACAAGATTAATTTGCCATGATCTGTACTTGAAAACTATAGCATCATCCCTGCTGAACGCGAATTTCAATCCGTCGACAGGCACCTCCGCATCATTCAAACATGCAGCGCCTTGACCAAGAGACAGGTGGTCCGATTCGAAAACCTCGCCGGCCTCCCTGCCGGCTGTGAAATATCCGGGCCAGCACCGTAGCAACCTTACCTGTCTGCGGCTTCAGCCCAAAGGCCACATTTGGGTATCGCCACCTTTCAACAGTACGTTCCAGTAATACCAGGGCAGGAAGTATTTCTTGAACCAGTACATGCTGCGCCGTTCCTTGCTTTGATCGATCGGAAACGTTTCCTTGGGCTGCAGATTGTAATCGAATTCAGCCAATACCAGTTTCCCATAGCCGGTGATGAGAGGGCAGGAAGCATAACCATCGTAGGCCGCGATGCCTTTACCCCCCCCAATATCGGTCAACAGGTTACTGACCACGACGTAGGTCTGGCTGCGGGCGGCCGCAGCAGTCTTCGAATTGGGCGTGTTGGTACAGTCCCCCAGCCCATAGATGTTATCGAACTTGGTATGCCGCAGGGTGTGGGGGTCGACATCCATCCACCCCGCCTCATCCCCCAGGGGAGACCCCTTGAGAAACGCAGGTGGGCGCATGGGGGGGGTCACGTGGAGGAAGTCGAAGGCGTGAGTCTGGGTTTCACCGGTTCCGACATGCTCGAAGGTCGCCTCTTTCTTGTCTCCGTCCACCGCCACCAAATGATGCTGATAATGGGTTTCGATGGCCTTGCGCTTGAGCACCTCGTTCAATGTCTTGGCATACCGCTTGACGGGGAAGATACCGGGAGCGGCGGAAAAGAACAATTGCTTGGTCTTGCCCCGGACATTGCGTTTGCGCCAGGCATCATCGGCAAGATAGGTGATCTTCTGCGCTGCCCCCGGACATTTGAAAGGGGGCTTTGGCTGGGTGAAGATGGCCGTTCCACCGGAAAAATTCTTGATCGCCTCCCAAACCAGCGGAGCCAGATCGTAGTCATAAATGGAAACCACGCCGATATTCTTCTGTAGCGCGTCCTCCAACCCCGGAATCGCGTCCCACGCGATTTCGATACCGGCCGCCACGACCAGATACTCGTAGCGGATTTGCTTTCCCGAAGTGGTGGTCAGGCTATTATGATCGGGATCGAAAGCGGCGGCGCCGTCGTGAATCCAGTCGACCCCCTGCGGTATCACCTTGTCCATGGGCCGCCAGGTCGCCTTGGGCTTCATCTCCCCCGCTCCCACCAAGGTCCAGCCGGGTTGATAATAATGGGCATCCCGGGGTTCGAGAATCGCGACATCCAGGGACTCGTCCATTTTTTTCAGATGAGCCGCCACCGCCACACCGGCGGTACCGGCACCTATGATGACCACTTTGTGTGAAACCGTTTCAGCCATTGGTTCTTACCTCCTCGTTCTTTTTTATACGTTATGGATCTGAAAATAGAACCATATCACATAATACCCTGCCTGCCCGGGCACTCCAAGCCTCATTCCTTCACCGGGCGCTTGTCGAGTTTCCGCTGCAATGTCCTTCTGTGCATGCCCAAAGCCCTTGCGGCCGCGGATATGTTCCCATCGTGCTCCATCAACACCTTCTGCAGATATTCCCACTCCATTCGCTTGACCGACAATGGCCGGTCTTTGGGCGCAACGCTTGGATCCCCTTCCTCCTTATGCAAAGCGGCAACGATCTCGTCGGCATCGGCCGGTTTGGTCAGATAATGCACCGCTCCCAGCTTGATCGCCTCGACAGCGGTCGCGATACTGGCATAGCCTGTCAGCATCACGATGCGGGTATTGGCATCGAGCTGTTTCAATTCCTTGACCAAGACCAACCCGGACTCATGGCCGATCCTGAGGTCGATCACCGCGTATTCGGGCATATGGCGGGCCGCTTGCTCCAGCCCTTCCTCCAGCGTGCGCGCGGCTATGACCTCAAACCCGCGCTTACTCAAAGCTCTTTCCAAAACCTGGCAGAAAATTTCATCATCATCCACCAAGAGCAAATGGGGTTTGTCACTCATCTCCGTCCTCTCTGACCATCAAAGGAAGGACGATCCGGATCACCGTGCCCCCCGCCGGGACCGATCGCATTTCTATGCTTCCTCCCAAACGTTCAATGGTGGCATAGGCCAGGAACAACCCCACGCCCAACCCCTGCTTTCTGGAGACCACCGGCTGCTTCCCCAATTTCTCACTCAGCACCGGACTGATACCCGGACCATGATCGATGACAACCAGCTCGAGCCTGGCGCGGTTCCAGCGCGCCCGTAATTCTACCCCTTCCGGCGAGACGTCCGCAGCATTGTTGAGAATGTTGATCAAGGCATGACTCAATGTCTGTTCCGCAAGAATCAAAGCCTGGGAGTCCGCCTCCTCTCCGACCTGAAACTTCAGCCTGGTTTCCGGCCGTTGCTGCCGCCACTGGCCGACCAGTTTCTCGAGATATCGCCGGACCTCTTCCACGTGTCCGCCCTCGGCGCGCATATGGCCGGCGGAAGCCGACATCACGGAAAGCGCGTTCTTGCAACGGTCGATTTGATCTTTGAAAATCATCAAGTGACGACGCAGATCTTCATGCTCCTTGTCCCCGTATTCTTCCAGGAGCTCCTGGAGCAGAATCGCCATCGTCGCCAACGGTGTTCCCATTTCGTGGGCGGCACCGGCGGCCAGCGTTCCCAACGCGACCACCCGCTCGTCCCGCAACCCCTGCTCCCGCACCTCCGCCAGTTTTCGTTCCCGCTCGCGCAAAGTATTGGCCATTTCCACCACGAAATACGCCACCAGGCCGGCACTGAACACGAAACCGACCCAGGTACCGAACGTATGGAGTTCAAACCGGCGCTGGTTGAGGTATTCCGGTGACAAAAGATGGGTGTCCTTGATCTCCGCAACCGGCAAAGGAGGAACAGGTTGATAATGGGTGATCAAAATGGAGTAACACCCGGTCGTCAGCAACATCATGTACCAGGTGTAGTGCTGCGGCAATACCGTGGCCGTAATGATCAAGGGCAACAACAAAAACCAGGCCATCGGATTGGTGGCCCCGCCGGTGAAATACAGCATCACGGCAAGACCGAGCGCATCCAGACACAAGTGGGCAAACAATTCCAGCTCGGTGACGGCCGCAGTTTGCTGGAGCCTGAACCAGGTCAGACAATTGACCGCCACCATCAGCGCGATGACCCCCCAGAGCGGATCGGTTTCCAGGGGAATTCCAATCCCATACACCGTCACCAGAATGATCAGGATTTCCGCCGTGATCAAGAGATTACGCAACACGAACAGCCAGCGGAGATTTCTGCCGGCGGCATGGCTGGAGTTCAAGGGAAGGTGCAACATCTGTCGTCGATCCTGAAAGGGTGATGCCCGATTCGATAAGGTGTGCCACCTGCGACAATTTGTCACATTCTAAAGTTCGATCTCAGGGGCTATCATTAGCATCAAGGTAATTGCTCATTACCTCTAGTCTCGCGTTGCTTCAAGCGTGCGATACTTTCCTCCTCTTGTGCAGGGAGTTCCACTCCCTGCAAGTTTTCTCCCCCTGCTCAATTCTATTGCCCCCATGCGACAATTTGTCGCATTTTCAAAACAATACCGCTCTGCTAGGATATTTATGTGTTCGGCTGAAACCCGAACCGAATATTGCATGACAGTAGTGCAATACTCCTCCTCTTTGACAGCAGGGCTTTACCCTGCTGTTTTTTTTGCGCTCGAGAAAAAACGAAACGCCATCACCATCGATCGGCGGAAACGATGGCCGGATGACGACCCCGAAATCAGGAGCAATCCTTCAAATCAAAGCCCATGCCCTGGCCAGAGTTTCCACCACCAGCCTTCCCGCCCCCTGGACCGATTCCCCATAAGCCAAAAAACCATCCCGATGTCCTTTCATGACGATGATATCGTCCTCGGGATGCTTTTTCACCAGGCAGACCACCGCCTCCGCCATGGCGGGCGTACCATAGTCGATCTCTGAAGAGGTCGCCGCCAGCCCCAGACGATCCGCTTGTTCCCATATATCCGGGCTATGTCCATGCAGAACCACACGCACTCGGGACGACGCCTCATAGACGGCGGCATGCGTCAGCGCCTCGGAAGAAGGCGGAGCGCCCCCCGAGGCGACGACCAAATTGGCGCCGAGATCGGCTCTATGGACCAGGCAATATTGGTCCGGCCGTAGATTTTCCACGCCACCGGTTTGGGTTGCACTGATCATGAAACCTTGGGCGACTCTTTCACTGACATTACCAAATCCCAGCCCCTGGTATCGAAACCTGTCCTGGCCTATCAGCTGCAAACGGAACAGAACCCGCCGCCAGGCATTGAGGCAAGGATAGCCCGGCCAGACAGAAACCCTTCTTCGTTCGAAACGCAACCGGTATTTTATGACCCCTTCCCCGGGGCCGGCACCTGAATTCATTCCGCCCCTCTGTCACATCCAAGAAGCGTTATCTGTTTCAATGATGTGGATCCGGCCTTCTTTACATTCGGCTAGTGTCTCCCCAATTTTCCCAAGCGGTCAGCGCAAGGCATTGATATACGGATAAAAAGGGGTTCAAAACGAGAGGATCGGGGTTCCTGATCGGGTAAAATGTGTATAGCAATAAC
>JALSIB010000057.1 GCA_026981855.1 Methylothermaceae bacterium
TTCTCAAAAGTCGATCAATGGCGGATCGAGAAGCCCTGGGATCGATGTATTCCTTGGCGATGCAGGTCAGATCGTCGATCGACAGCAGCAGTTCTTCCCGAAGCAGCAGGAGCAACTGCTCCTGGATCGGGCTGAGTGTCGTACGCAGTCTGTGGGGCCGGTGAGACCGGTCCTCCACTCCCTGGCCCTTGCGTTTGCGCCACTTGATGATCGTGGCCCTGGAAACGTTGTACTTCTCCGCCAGGGCATCGATGCTCAGATCCGAATTCTGGATTTCCTGCCGTATCCTGGGCGTGGTCCGGGCGTTGGCATGGATACGGTACGTGCTCATCAGTGGCTCCTTTTGATCTTTTCCAGCTCGGGAATGACTGCTTCCAGGATATCCAGGGCCATCACCATACGATGGCTGCTCTTGGGTATTCTATACAGTTTATTATCTATTGGGACCTTACAGGTATTCTATACAGTTTATTATCTATTGGGACCTTACAAATAGAGGAAAAGTATTTTTATGTGTGGCATTGTTGGAATAATGGATTTAAGAGAAATGCGCACGGTGGATCAAGAACTCCTCTGTCGGATGAACGAGATCCAGACCCACCGCGGTCCCGATGGCAGCGGTCTGGAGCTGCGACCGGGTGTCGGTCTGGCCCACCGCCGGCTGGCCATCATCGATCTTTCCAGCGGCAGGCAGCCTTTGGCCAGTGCCGATGGCAAGGTGGTGGTGACCTACAACGGCGAGATCTACAATTTCCAGTCCTTGCGCCGGGAGCTGGAGAAACTGGGGCACACTTTTCAGACTCATTGCGACACCGAAGTGATCGTCTATGCCTGGAAGGCCTGGGGCCCGCAGTGCGTGGACCGGTTCCGGGGCATGTTCGCCTTCGCGTTGTGGGACGAGGACCGGCAAAGCCTGTTCCTGGCCCGCGACCGGCTGGGCATCAAACCGCTGTATTATGCCGAGATGGGGGATGGCTGGTTCGCCTGCGCTTCGGAACTCAAGGGCTTGCAGCAGCATCCCGCCCTGCCCAGAGAGATCGATCCCCGGGCGCTGGAGGAATACTTCGCTTTCGGCTATGTTCCCGACCCCAGGACCATCTACCGCCGGGTACACAAACTCGCTCCCGGTCACCGGTTGCTGATCGAGCGGGGAAAGCCCTGGCGTCCGGAGAGGTACTGGGATGTGCGCTTCGAGCCGGATTCTCGGATTGGCGAGGAGGAGGGCCGGCGGATGTTGATCGAGGGACTGCGCGAGGCGGTGGACGTGCGTCTGGTGTCCGACGTGCCCCTGGGGGCCTTCTTGTCCGGCGGAGTCGATTCGAGCGCCGTGGTGGCGATGATGGCCGGCCTGATGGACGAGCCGGTCGATGCCTGCTCCATCTCCTTTGGGGATCCGGCCTTCAACGAAGTGGACTTCGCCCGGGAGGTGGCCCACAGATACGGCGCCAGGCACCGGGTGCAGGAAGTGGATCCCGACGATTTCTCCCTGGTGGACGAGCTCGCGGGCCTTTATGACGAGCCTTACGCCGACAGTTCGGCCCTGCCCACCTACCGGGTGTGCGAACTAGCGCGCCGGGAGGTGACGGTGGCGCTGTCCGGCGACGGCGGGGACGAGAACCTGGCCGGCTACCGGCGCTACCGCTGGCATGCCTACGAGGAGAAAATGCGCTCCCTCCTTCCCGCCTCCCTTCGCCGGCCGCTGTTCGGAACCCTCGGGCGGTTGTATCCCAAGCTCGACTGGGCGCCCAAGGTTCTGCGCGCCAAGAGCACTTTCGAATCCCTGGGACGCGATTCGCTGGAAGGCTATTTCCACAGCGTTTCGGTCATGGGGGACGGCATCCGCCGGTGCCTCTACAGCGAGGATTTCCATAGCCGTCTTCAGGGCTATCACGCAATCGAAGTGTTCCGCGCCCATCAGGCGAATGCCCCGGATCATCCCTTGTCCCAGGTGCAGTATCTGGATCTGAAGACGTATCTTCCCGGCGATATCCTGACCAAGGTGGACCGGGCCAGCATGGCCCATTCGCTGGAAGTCCGCGTGCCGATTCTCGATCACCCGCTGGTGGAATGGATGGCGACCCTGCCGCCGGAATTCAAATTGAAGGGGCGGGAAGGCAAATACATTTTCAAAAAATCCCTCGAACCCTATCTGCCGGAAAGTGTTCTCTATCGCCCCAAGATGGGGTTCGCGGTGCCGTTGGCCTCCTGGTTCAGAGGGCCGCTGAAATCCCGGGTGCGGGAAGCGCTGCTGGGAGAGCGGATGCTGGATTCGGGATGGTTCGATCCGGGATTTTTGCATACCATGGTGGACCAGCATCAAAAGGGTCTGCGCGATTACAGCGCCCCGATCTGGTCGCTGTTGATGTTCGAATCCTTTCTCAGGCGAAACTGAATGCGCATTCTCCATATCCTCGACCACTCCATCCCGCTCCACAGCGGCTATACCTTCCGCACCCGCGCCATCCTCGAGCATCAGCGGCGGATGGGCTATGAAACCTTTCATCTCACCTCTCCCAAGCATCCGGCCGATTATGTTCCCGAGGAAACGGTGGAGGCATTCACCTTCCATCGGACGCCGCCTTTGCCCGCCTGGGCGGAGAACGTGCCGGTGCTCAACCAGAAACTGGTGGCGCACCAGCTGAAAAAGCGCCTCGATGAATTGATTCCCCAAATCCGGCCCGATGTCCTGCACGCCCATTCCCCCTCCCTCAATGGGCTGGCGGCCGTCAAAATGGGGAAGAAACACGGGATACCCGTCGTCTACGAGTGCCGCGCCTTCTGGGAGGACGCGGCGGTCGATCATGGCACGACTTCCGAGGGCAGCCTGCGTTATCGGTTGACCCAGGCGCTGGAGACGCATGTTTTCCGCGGCGCCGATGCTGTGACCACCATCTGCGAGGGATTGAGAGGCGATATCATTCAGCGCGGAATCCCGGCCGAAAAGATCACCGTGATTCCCAATGCGGTGGATCTTAAACGTTTCACCATGGGCCGCTTACCCGACCCCGGGTTGCAGCAACGCCACGGTTTGAAGGGGCAAACGGTGCTGGGTTTCATCGGTTCCTTCTATGGCTACGAAGGCCTTTCCCTGCTGCTGGAAGCGTTGCCGACGATCCTCGAGGAACGCCCGCAGGTGCGCGTGCTCCTGGTGGGCGGAGGTCCCAGAGATGCCGCCTTGCGGGAGCAGGCCAGGGAACTGGGACTGCTCGACAAGGTGATCTTCACCGGACGGGTTCCTCACCATGAGGTGCAGAACTACTATGATTTGGTGGACGTTTTCGTCTACCCCCGGCTTTCCATGCGCCTCACCGAACTGGTCACCCCCCTCAAGCCGTTGGAGGCCATGGCTCAGGGCAAGCTGGTGCTCGCTTCCGACGTGGGCGGGCATCGGGAACTGATACGGGATGGGGAGACGGGGTTGTTGTTTTATGCAGGGAGCGCGAGGGCATTGGCGGACAAATTTCTGCAGGTACTCGGACGTCGATCCCATTGGCCTAAAATGCTTGAAAGGGCGCGACATTATGTAGAACGGGAACGAAATTGGAGTGTTAGTGTTTCAAGGTACAGACAGGTTTATCAGCGATTGCTGGAAAAGATATGAGGGGTATCATCGATCGCATCGCCTTGGTTGGGCCTTTACCGCCACCTTTTGGGGGAATGGCTAATCAAACCAAACAGTTAGCCTCAAAGTTGGTTGCAGAAGGGGTTGAGGTCGAATTAATCCAGACTAATGTACCTTACAAGCCTGCATGGGTAGGGAAAGTGCCTTTTATCAGAGCTGGTTTTCGCCTTATTCCCTACCTCTATACCTTATGGCGAGCAGCGGGGCATCAGCGTTTATTTCATATTATGGCTAACTCAGGTTGGTCGTGGCATTTATTTGCTGCTCCTGCGGTGTGGATTGCTTCCTTTCGTAGATGCGCTATTGTCGTTAACTATCGCGGAGGGGAAGCGGATAGCTTTTTTTCCCGTTCATTCCGATTTGTGGCTCCCACATTGAGGCGTGCCCATCTTGTGATTGTGCCTTCACGTTATCTACAGGAAATATTTGAGAAGTACGGTATAAAAGCTGAGGTGGTGCCCAATCATGTGAATCTAGAGCGATTCTCCCCACAGGAGAGACTATGTGGGGGAAATTGGCCAAATCTGATTATATGCCGCAACCTAGAGCCGATTTATGGAATTTCTGTGGCATTACAAGCTTTTGCGCAAATCCGAAAGAGATTTCCTCATGCTCGCTTGTTAATTGCAGGCTCAGGTTCTCAAAGAGTTGAATTGGAGTCCCTAGCCCGGGAACTGGGGCTGGCTGAAAGTGTAGAGTTCACAGGGCAGTTATCTTCTGAGGAGATGGTTGATTTTTATCATAAGGGAGACCTTATGCTTAATCCCAGCAATGTGGACAATTCCCCCAATTCCCTACTTGAATCAATGGCTGCAGGTGTTCCCATCATTACTACCGATGCTGGCGGAATTCCCTATCTTGTAGAACATTTCAAAACTGCCATGCTGGTACCGGTTGGAAATCCGGATGCAATGGCTGAGACCGCCATTTACCTGCTGGAGCGACCCGAAGTAATGGCAAGTTTGCGTGCCAGCGGACTCGCTAAAGTTCGGAATCACTGTTGGCAGTCAGTCAGGGAGAAATTGTTCGTCAGTTACTGCCACGCATTGGATCGGCAATCACAACTTATTGATTGTTTCGAGAAACTAAACTGATGCCCTTTCGCGATATTTTTGTCACTATTCTGGTGTTCGGATCCTTGCCTGGGATTCTGCGTCGCCCTGAGATCGGCATCCTGATGTGGGCTTGGCTGGGTTATATGAATCCTCACAAACTCTCTTGGCAGTTCGCTCATGATTTCCCCTACGCGCAGATTGTGGCGATCACCACCATGCTCGCCCTGTTGCTTTCCAAGGAAGAGAAAAGGATACCCTGGACAAGGGAAACCATTTTGTTACTGATTTTCAGCCTGTGGATGCTAGTAACGACGATTTTCTCTCTCTTTCCAGAGTTGGCATGGGAACAATGGAACAAGGTCTGGAAAATCCAGCTCATGACTTTCATCAGTATGATGATCATGACGACACGCTGGCGTATCCAGACATGGATATGGGTGATCGCCCTTTCTCTGGGGTTTTATGGTTTCAAGGGGGGAATCTTTACTCTGATGACAGGGGGGGCCTATGCCGTCTATGGGCCGACTGGCACTTTCATTGGGGGGAACAATGAAATCGGCTTGGCCTTGATCATGACGGTGCCCCTGCTCCGTTATTGCCAGTTGACTACAGACAAGATCTGGGCCCGTCGCCTGCTGTTGGTGGGGATGCTGCTTTGCCTGATTGCGGTGGTGGGAACCCAGTCGCGCGGGGCTTTCATCGGCGTTGCGGCCATGTCGTTGTTCTTGGTGCGAAACAGCCGCCGCAAATGGACCCTGCTGATCTTCATGGTGATTACTTTGCCGGCGATATATATGTTCATGCCGGAGAGCTGGCATGAGCGTATGTCCACTATCAAGACATACGAACAGGATGCTTCCGCCATGGGCAGAATCAATTCCTGGTGGATGGCCTATAATTTGGCCAGGGACCGTGTGTTAGGCGGCGGATTTGAAACTTTTCAGAGGCCGGCTTTTTGGCAGTACGCCCCTAATCCCGAGGAATTGCACGATGCCCACAGCATTTATTTCGAGGTCTTGGGAGAGCATGGTTTCATTGGCCTGGGACTTTTCCTCGCCATTGGTTACTCGGCTTGGCGGAGTTGTCGCTGGATCATGAAAAAAACAAAGCAGCGCGAGGATCTTAAGTGGATCTACGACTTGGCATCCATGTTGCAAGTAAGCTTAGTCGGATATGCCGCATCGGGAGCGTTTCTCGGGCTTGCTTATTTCGATCTCTACTACAATTTGATAGCCCTGATTGTGCTGGCGAAAGTGCTCGTCAGGAAATCACTGAATGAAGAAAAACTCCATGAATCCAACGCTGATATCGTCAAATCGGTTCCATCCTTCGTGGTGCGTAAAAACTGACTTGACACATATCAATGATGCGATTCGGCCCATTGGGACCACATCATCAATACCCAGATCATGACCCCGTAATAAGAAGCGTGTCCGCTTTGATGCTGGCTTTTGAGACGGTCCAGATAATCCCGGCGAATGATGCCCGAGAAATGGCGGGAGCCGAGGCTGTCATAGGCTATTTCCTGAAGAGCAGGGTTCGATCGCAGCCATAGCCCAAAGGGCAGGCCGAATCCATGTTTGCGCTTTTCCAGGGTGGTGGGTGGCAGGAAATCACTGAATGTGTTGCGGTAAAAGGATCGAAGCTCGAACCCCTTCATCAGCATACGGTCTGGAATGGTGGCGGCCAAATTCACCACGTTCATGTCCAGCATGGGGTAACGGACATCGACACCGGCCTGGGTACACATGCGGTTGACTTTTCGAAGGTCGTTGTCGGCCAGGGTGATTTTCCAGTCCAGGTAAAGCATACGCTTCAACATGGAATTGGTGTCCGGCGCGCTGTAGGTTTCCTGAATGTGGGACAAGGGCCAGTGGTGATCGATTGACGCGAGGAAATCATGCTCGAAGATTTCCTCCAAAGGGCTTCGATGCAAAAAATTATAGGTTTCCATGCGGTCAGGCATGGGGATTTTCGCCTGATCAACGTAGCTTTTCAGTTTTCCCACCATGGAAATTGAGGGGAGTGTTTGAACGACAGGTTCAATGAAATGTGTGCGCATCCACGACGGGATATTCTGGTAGAGGGCGAACATTTTTTGTTTGCCGTAACGTTCGTTGCCGGCGAACAGTTCGTCTCCGCCATCTCCGGCCAGAAGACGGCTTTTGCCGTTGTTCCGGGCCAGGAGGGCGCAATAGTAGGTGGGTACGGCCGAGGCGTTGCCGAAGGGTTCATCGTAGGTTTGCGCTATCAGGGGAATGGCCTTCACCACGTCTTCCGGGGTGACATAATGTTCGTGCAAGGGGAGGCCAAAATGCCGGGCGGCGGCCCGGGCGTATTCCATTTCGTCGTATCCCTTGGCGGAAAAACCGATGGAGAAAGCCTCGGTTTCCGGGTGCAATTGACGGCACAGTCCTGTGACGGTGCTGCTGTCGAGTCCGCCGCTCAGAAAAGTCCCCGGGCTTTCTTCCCCGGGGAGGGCCTGCGATACCGCGGTTTTGAGCTTGCGTCTGAGTTCTGTGGCCAGTTCCCGTTCATTGCCGGACAGGTCTTCGAACCGCGGCAGCCAATAACGATGAATCGTGATGCTGCCTTTGTTCCAATACAGATAGTGGCCGGGGAGAAGCTTGTCGATGCCTTCGTAAATGGAAAGGGGGGCGGGAATCATGTGGAAATAGAGGTAGGCCATCAAGGCTTGGGGATTCAGCCTCGTGTTGAGGGCCGGGTGAGCTGTCAGGAGGTTGATATCTCCCGAGAAGATCAGTGCTTCTGGTGCCGCGGCGTAGGCGAGGGGGCAGACGCCCATCCGGTCTATGGCAAGCAGTCCTTGCCTGGTCCGGGAATCGAAAACAGCCAGGGAGAACGTGCCTGTCAATCGTTGCAAGAATTCGGGGCCTTCCCTCCGGAATGCCGCGGCAATCGAGGCGGCGATATCCGTGTCCCGGCTGGATTCTGTTTCGCCGTCATTTCGCCACCGGGGGGTGCCTGTCACCAGAGCAATGGTGTCGTCTTTTTTTCCGATTTTCCCGTTTTTTCCCGAAGCGAGGGCGGAAAGTGCATGGATTTCCAAATTCTGGCATGCGGGGAATATGGTTCTCACCAGTTCGGATGGGCTATTTTTCGTATCAGCGGTCGAGAACCAGCCTAACAAGTCATACATGGTTTTTTCCGGAAGAATCGAGGTTGGAAGGAAGAATGAAGGATTTTATTGAAAAAGTGTATAAAACGCTCGCATTTTATCAAGGGGAAATGATGGGCGCGGTGCGTGGCCTGCGTTTCGATGCGTTTTCTGTGGAAACGCACGATCCCGTGTTCGTGGTGGGATGCAGCCGGGCCGGCACGACACTGGTTTATAAAACCTTGTCGGAGTCCCGGGATTTGGGGTCGCTGCACCGGGAAACCCACGACTTCTGGGCACAGCTTCATCCACCGGCAGAGCGCCAGTGGGCAAGTCACGAGATCCCGGAGGAACTGGCAAACGATCAGGATCGCCGGCTCGTTGACAAACTGTTTTATACCACAACGGGCAAGACGCGTTTCGTGGACAAGAACAATCAAAACGGCTTGTCGATTCCCTATCTGCGCAGCTTGTATCCGGATGCGTTTTTCATTTATGTGAAGCGCCATCCTGGCGACAATATTCACTCCCTGATCGAGGGATGGCGGCGGGCGGATACGTTCGCCACCTGGTCGGATCGGCTGCCGGCCGAGGTTGCGATCGAAAACGGGCGTTTCAGGCGGTGGTGTTTCTTTCTTGCCGAGGGGTGGCGTGATTATCTGACTGCCTCGATCGAGGAAGTATGCGCTTTCCAGTACCGGAAAATGAATCAGGCCATTTTGGCCGCCCGGCAGACCGTGGATCCGGAGCGGTGGTGCGAAGTTCGCTATGAATCCATTCTGGATGATCCCGTGGAAACTTTCAGGGGGATTTTCACCCATTGCCGGATTCCATTTGATGCGCATCTCGAACGGCATTGCAGCCAGGTTCTGGAAAACCCCTACAATGCTTTTTCAACGATCGGCAAGGAAAAGTGGAAATCCACCGGAAACCGCGCCAGGATCGAGAAAATATTGCCACAGGTGTGGCCGGTGGCCCAGGCCATGGGATACCGGGAATGAACCGGGGGACTGCCCGGGAGTGAGTATCGGCCATGTTGTATCTTTCCCGCCTGAATGCTTTGAAAGCGCCTGTTTTGGACAGGCCCGTCGTGATTCTGGAAAGCGATGATTGGGGGCCGGGGCCGGAAGTTCAGGTGCGGGCCTTGGATGAGATCCGCTTATTGTTGTCCCGATTCCGGGACGAGAGAGGGCGGCATCCGGTGATGACCATGGGCGTCATTCTTTCCGTACCCGACGTCCAGGCCATTGAAGAGAGCGGCCGCTACCAGGCGCGCTATCTGAACGAACCGGAATTTCGTTCTCTCGTGGATATCCTCAAGCAGGGGGCTGGGGAGGCGGTGTTCGATCTCCAGTTACACGGCATGGCCCATTATTGGCCTTCCAACCTTATGACTTTTCTGGATCGTGGGGAGGATGTGCCGGACCGGTGGTCGAAACGGGAAGGGTGGCGGACGGAGTCGCTGCCTTCGTGGTTGCAGAGCCGCTGGATCGATGCCGGAACCCTGCCCTCGAAACCGTTATCGTATGAACGGGTGCGGGAGGCGGTCGCGGACGAGATCGAGTTGTTCCGGTGTTGCTTCGGAATGGATCCAAAAGTGGCGGTTCCCCCCACTTTCGTATGGGGCGATAATGTGGAGCGGGCATATGGAAGCATGGGGGTCGAGGTTCTGATCACGCCCGGGCGGCGTTACCCCGGCCGTAAAGGTGACGGGGCATTGATGGACAGCGACAAGCAGTACGTCAATGGACAGCTTGTCTGCGGGAAAATGAAGGCGTTGGTGAGGGATCTGTACTTCGAGCCGGCGTTGGGACATCGAGGTGACAAGGTGCTGGAGAAGATCTCCTGGAAATGGTCGCGGAGGGAGCCGGCTTTGATCGAGACCCACCGTTTCAATTACCTGGGCGAACACGCCCGGACGTCGTTGGATGCCTTGGAGCGTTTGCTTGAAGGCGTGATGGAAAAGTTTCCGGCTGTCCGTTTCATGAGCTCCCGGGAGCTGGCCCGGGAAATGGACGGGCAGGGCACTATCTGGAAAGGGGGGCTTGAGGTTGCCTGGAAAAGGTTGCGTTCATGAATGACAGACAGACGTTCGATGTTTCGGTGATCATCGCCGTTTACAATGGGGGCGGAACATTGCGCCGTGCGATTGATTCCGTGCTGGCCCAGACGGTTCTGCCCGGGGAGGTGATCGTGGTGGATGACGGATCCACCGACGACACAGCCGCTGTCGCGGCCTCTTATGGAGAACCGGTCCGGTTGATACGCCAGCCCAACCGGGGGGTGTCGGCGGCGCGGAATACTGGCGTGGAGCAGGCGCGGGGGGAGTGGATCGCGTTTCTTGATGCCGATGATTATTATTACCCCCGGCGCCTGGAACTGACGGCGGAACTGATCGGCAAGCATTCCGAGGTCGATTTTGTCACCGCGGATTTCGACTATATAAATGAAGAAGGCAGCCCAATGCGCCGTTCCATGTCCTCAACGGCACTGGGCAGGCGGCTGCTGGAAAGGGCGGGAGAGGGTTTTGTCCTGATGGGGCGGGAACATTTCGGCGACTTCATCGAGGATCATTTTGGTGATACGCACACCTTGACCATGCGGCGCGAGACTTTCATGGAACTGGGTGGATATTGTGGGGAATTTGCTGTCTGCGAGGATGTTCATCTTCTGGTCAGGCTTTGCTCGGTCAGCCGGCTGGCCGGCGTGATTTGCACTCCGGTGGCGGCCTATGTCATACACCCGGGGAGCGCCACCCGCTCGGATCCCATCCGTGCCCAGCTGCAGACGGTGAAGGCGTGGAAGTCGCTGGAGCCGATCATCCCTTCCATGATGAAAGAAGGCTACGGCAAAGGGTTGGCCAGGGCCCGCTACAATCTGGCCGTGGCCTTGTTGAGGGAAGGAAAACGGCTCGACTCCGTAAAGGCGATTTTGCCGCTGCTTCGAGAGGCGCCTTCCTGGAACAGTTTGAAGAAAGTTGGATCGGTGCTCAGAGGATGAACAACAAAGGTTTGCTGGTGATCACGGAACTGTTTTTGCCCACCAAGGGGGGGACCGCCGTGTGGTTCGACGAGGTTTACCGCAGGCTCGGGGGGAAGGAGATCCACATCGTCACCGCCCGTGTTCCCGGCTCCGAAGACCATGACCGGAATCATCCCAACAGCGTTCACCGCCTGAACATGCGGCGCCACTGGTGGCTCAGGCCGGAATCGCTGGGAATGTATGCAAAATTCTTGTTCGCCTCTTTCAGAATTCTGGCGAGAAAGCCCATTGCGGCGATTCATGCCGGCCGCGTCTTGCCGGAGGGTCTGGTCGGCTGGGTTGGGGCGAGAATCTTTCGCAAACCCCTCGTGATTTATGCCCATGGGGAAGAGATCACCACATGGCGGCAGCCCGCCAAGTTTCGTGTCATGGCATTCACCTACCGCCATGCCGATAAGGTGATCGCCAACAGCGGGTTCACCCAAGAGGAATTGTTGAAAATCGGCGTTTCCCCGGAAAAGATCGAGTTGATCTATCCTGGTGTGGATGTCGAGCGGTTTCGGCCGGGGCTTCCCTGTTTGGATTTGAAACAAAAGCTGGGATTGGGCGCCGGAGATAAGTTACTGCTGTCGGTGGGGCGGCTTTCCCGCCGCAAGGGGTTCGATAGCGTAATTTATGCCCTTCCGGAACTGATAAACTCGGGCCTGAATGTGCATTATGCGTTAATCGGCGTCGGCGAAGATTGGGATTATCTGCAGGCTCTTGCCCGCCAGTTGCAGGTGAAGGGCCGGGTTCATTTTCTCGGGCATGTGTCTTCCGAAGACCTTCCCCGCTGGTACAATGCGTGCGATATTTTTGTCATGCCCAATCGAGAGATCAAAGGAGATACAGAGGGGTTTGGCATGGTATTTATTGAAGCGGCCGCTTGCGGTAAAGCCTCGATTGCCGGAAAAGCCGGTGGGACGGGGGCGGCCGTTATCGATGGCAGGACGGGGCTTAGAATAGACGGTTCGAAGACGGGTGAAATTTCGAACGCCATAAAGTGCCTGTTTACAGATCATCAACTGATCGCCTCATTGGAAGAGGCCGCGCTTCAGCGGGCGCATTCAGAATTCAGTTGGCAAAATGTGGCGGCGAAAACGTTGAATCTGTGTCAATAAAATAGAATTGGGTGTGAATAGAATGATTGGTGTTTTCCTTGGCCAGGCTGGAAAAAAAATTGTTTTGGCCTTTTTGGTTATTTTTGCGTGGTCATCCACTGGGTGGGCGGTGAAAGAGTATAAGCCCTCACCTCAGGAGATCAAGCAGCTCCCCCAGTTTTGTGCCTGGAAATTCAGTGGTGATCCTGGCCTGAAGCGAAGGGGGCTCAAAGTTCTGGGCGAGCAATTCAAAAACGTCCACCACTTATGTACTGGGCTCAATTTTTTGAATCGTTACTATCGTAACATGTCAGCACCCGATGCGAAGAGCAATCTGGCCAGAGCATTGCTCGATTTCAACTACATGGTGGATCATATGTTTCCCAACAGCAGGCTGGCGGGTCATATTCATTTATACCGGGGCATTACCCATGATTTGATGAAACACGATTTGGCTGCGGTGGAGGATTACCGGAAAGCGATTGCCTATAAACCCAATCTTTCTAAAGCTTATGCCCGTTTGGCCGATTATTACAAAAAGCACGGCCAGAAAGCCGTGGCTTTGAAGGTCGTCACAGAAGGGTTGAGGCATGTCCCCAACAGCAATGCGTTGAAGCGCCGTTATCTTGCCTTGGGGGGCAAACGGCCTTTTCCCAGGCCTGTTAAAAGAACAAAAAAGAAGGAACGGTCCACAAAACCGGCTTCGAAGTCATCGCCCGCTTTGTCATGACAGATTGTGCCCAGCCTACTTTTTTTTCAGAACCTCCCCGTAGATAGCGCAAATCGTTTTGACATGGCTGGTCAGGGAAAATTTCTCCCGGGCTGATATGGCCGCTGATTCCGCCATTGCTCTCCAGCCTTGCCGGCTGCCGAGAAGTTTCAGTGCCGCATTGGCGAATCCCTGGTAATCGCCCACCTCAACCAAATAACCAGTCTTTCCATGCTCGATGATTTCTGGTATGCCGCCGTCGTTGCTTCCAATGACGGGGCGTCCACAGGCCATCGCTTCGATGATGACCCTGCCGAACGGTTCGAATTGGGAGGGGACGACCAACAAGTGCAGTTGCCCCAATATTTGCGGAATATCGAGGCGGTGCCCCAGAAAAGTCACTCGGGAGGAAATTCCGAGCCGTTGTGCCAACTTTTCCAGTTCGCCGCGTCTTCCGCTGCCCTGCGTATCTTCCCCCACGAGCCAGAATTCCAGATCCTTTCGTTGTTTAAGCATTTCCTCCGCCATGCGTAAAAAATCTTCGTGGCGTTTGAACGGAGCGAAATTTGCGACGATTCCTATGCGCAGTTTTGCAGAGTCTGGCCAGGGGGCGGGGGTGAACTCGGAAAGGTCGACGGCATTGTGCGCTACATAAGGAATACTTTTGGGCGCAAGATTCCTGAGAATAGGCCACAGCTTCGATTTCATCGCGTGACTGTTGAAGATGAACGCCGAAGGTTTGGGCAGTTTGCTCAAGGTCCAGCGTGCGCCCTCTGCTTCTACCGGAAAGCGCACATGGGTGATATAGGGGATATCCAGAAATCCGGCCGACAATGAAAACGACCGGCTCAGCTCGAAGCCATTGGCGTGGATCAGAGCCGGTCGCAAACGTTTGAGCAGCCGTAGCCAGAGTAGCGCTTCCTGCGCCGATTTCATCGGTCTGCCCATCGACAGTGGCGTGAAGGGGAAAATAGTGTGAGGGATGCCCATATCCGCCAGGGCATCGGTAAACTGGCCTTCTCCTGGCACAATCACATAGGGTTCCCAGCCGAGATCTGGCAATCGGGAAAGGAGCCCTAAAAGGCTTTTTCCACCTCCGCCAAGTTTGGCCAGTTCTTTTCTCCCCGGTTGGGGGCTGTTGTTGATCAGTAGGCAGCGCATGAGTTTTCAAGTTTGGTTTGAAAGTGCCAGCAGATCTTCGGGAATGGGTTGGCAGGTGAACAATGCATTGAACTGTTCTTGTTCGATGGCTTGTTCCGGCTTTCTTGGAAAGAGTCCACTCTCCCCGATTTCGTACATGCGATAACCTCGTGAAGTCAGGAAAGTGGCAAGCCCGATGGCGGAGTGGCCAAAAGCACTCAGGTAATCATCAGTGATTTCAATGACGATGCTGGGCTTGTCCCGCTCCAAAAGGTGTGTCATTCCATTCAGAACCTTTTGTTCAGCCCCTTCCACGTCGATTTTGACGACATTCACGCGCCGAGGCAGGTCGGGTAATTCGTCTAATGGTATTGTTTTTACCTGAATCTGATCGATGGAATTCTCTATCTTTCTCAGACTGGAAATGCCCTTATGTCCTTCCGGACCTTCGAAAAGAGTAAGGACTCCTTTGGTATCAGAAAGAGCGACGTTAAATAGCTTGACATGAGAAAACCCGTTCAGAGTCAAATTTTGTTTCAGCCGTGTACTCATGGCAGGGACAGGTTCAAAACTCAACACTTGCCCGTCGCTTCCTACTTGTCTGGCGGCCAATAGTGTGAAAAAACCGGAATTTGCGCCTATATCGATAAACGTATCGCCTTTGTTCAATAAGTGGGCGATAATTCTGGCTGTCGGCGGCTCATAGACGCCGGTCAAATAAACGTATTGTCCCAGCCAGTCACCGAGGTCGGCTTTATAAAGAAAATCATAGGGGCAAGAAACGATGCGTTCCCCCATCAGGGCACCTTTTTCTCGAAGGATTGGCAATATATGATGAATGATTCGCCAGCGACCGATATTCAGGGGGCTGTGGCGCAGGTAAAGGGATGCCAGCGTAACTTTGAGCCGAGGATACAGATTCATTTCGCGTTCCGGAAAAAAATTGGTGGTTGGTGTTCCTTGTCATTTATGGCAGCGTCAGGATCATTTTCTATCCATTCTCGCAGACGTTCCCATAGCATTCTAGCGGTTTCCGGGTAGGTCGCCGAGAGGTTCCGGGTGCAATCCGGGTCGGATTCCGTGTCAAACAGCATTAGTAAATGCCCTGTTATCATGGGGATGTAAATCAGTTTCCATTTTCCTTGCCGGATCCAACGGTCTTTGGCTGCAATCACTAGGTGTTCGTATTCTGGTTTTAGGGTTATGGTGCCTGTTTCCAGGTTTCTGACGGTAAGGAGTTCGATGAGATTTGGATAACGAAGATGGTCTTTCGGCATACCGGGCAAGTCGCTAAGCCAGATGCCGGTTTCATTGTATATCGGGAAATCTGGCATAACCGTTTCCCGGTGAAATATTTTGGCGAGTGACTTCCCATCCATGCTTTGTTCCAATCTTGAGTGGATGCCGACCAGTTCCAGAAGTGTGGGAGGCAGATCGATGCTGCGGGTTGGTTGGTGGATGGTTTGAGGGGATATCCCGAGGCCTTTGATGATCATGGGCGTTTTGCTGGAAACGTCGCTGATGGCTGAGTTTCCCTGTCCCCACGTATGATGTTCGAAAAATTCCATGCCATGGTCGGTATAGATCACCACAAGGGTGTTCTCATCGAGACCGCAGGCTTTCAAGTGAGCACAGAGTTTCCGCACTTCATCATCGAAACAGGTGACGCAACCATCGTATAAATCGATGATCTGATCCAGATCAAAGGCTTGCCGGGGTTCGGCCTGACGGCGGATGATTTCCCACGGATCGGTGAGGCGGGCCATGACGAACTTGGATTCACCCCGATAATCACGATTGGCATAACGCAGATAGTAAGGGTATTCCGAGCCGAAGGGACCGTGGGTAGTCGAAAAGAAAACGTTGAGGAAAAAGGGTTGTGCCCGTTGTGCCAGATGCGTGATCAAGTGCCGGGCTTCTCTTCCCAGCTCGGTGGTTTGGGGGACGCCTCCCAGGTAGTAGATCTCCGGTAAAAATGTCTTTCCAAAAAGGTTGCGGGTGAAGAGTGACAGAAACAGGCGCAGATCTTTAGGGCCTTGGCGGATGAAGAGCTTGATGTTCCATTGATCCTCTGGCACGTCGGTGTAGTCGAAACCCAGGTCGAATTTTCCCAGATCCGCGCCACACCAGTCTGACAGGGCGGCGGTGTAATATCCCGATTGTTTCAATAACCGTGGAAGGGTGGGTACGGTCAGTTGGGTGGTTTCGTCCGGTACGAAATTGTCCCGTACACCAAACCGGTATGGCCAGCAGCCGGTCAGGAGGGACAACAGGCTTGGCGCGGTGCGGGCGATAGGGACGAAGCACTGGATAAGAAAAACACCTTGCCGGGCCAGGCTTCGAATAAAGGGGGCGACCTCCCGACGGTAGCTGCCATCCAGGCGATCCGCACGGAGAGTGTCGGAGCCAATCATGACGATATTTGGTCGTTTCCCCTTTTTGTTTGGGACAGCCTTTGCTTCGGTGGGGCGAAGCCATAAATGCAACAACAGGCCGAGTGCCAGGGGGGCTGTGTAGGCGACTCCAGCTGGAAGATCTGCTTCTGAGAATGACTTCATGGCCGCAAGCGCCGATAACGTCAACGGGATGGCCAGGAGGAGGGCGGTGGTGGTATTCAGGCGTTTTTTCGTCAGCTTCTGCCAAAAAGGGTAGAGTCGGCTGATTCTGTAGTTGTAGGAGGCTGCGATGTTGGCGGGCAGCAAAAGTAAATGACGGCTGAATTGGCATACCGTCAAGAGGGCAATGGAAAGGCTCCCGGCAGAGAAGGCTGGAAAACCACGGGGAGATAGATCGGCGATTTCTGCGATGGAAAAATACGCCAGCACACCAGGGGCAGCCAGCACGGAGAGGATCAAGAACGCGAAGCCCAACAGGCGGAGAAACGAAAAAACGATGTAATGTCGGTAGTGGGCAAGAATCTTCTGGGGAATCCGCGGTCCTGCGTAGCTGAAATCCAGCAGGGATTTGAGGGCGAGACAGCAGGTGAACACCGCTGCCGCTGCCAGGGTTGCACCCAGCGCCGTGCCCATGTGGGCGTTGGCCGATAGGAACGCCGCCGAAATTCCTGCAGCGGTGGCGAGTGACAGAGAGATGAGATAAATACGGTTGTGCCGTATTTCTTCATTGCGGCGGTCACGGCGCCAGCGTCTCGCTTGCTGACCGGCCATTTCACCAAGAATGGTACTGATTCGAACCAGATAAAAGCGCCACCCGGCCATGTTGAAGGCAAGCACTAAGCTGGCGAGGTAAAGCGCGAGTTTTTTCCATTGATAAAGCGGAATGCCTTGACGTCCGGCCTTCGCCATTGCGGTTGTTTTGGCGCGCTGGAAGGCTTTTCTGAGTACGTACCGGAAACGTAATCGTTCGGGATCCACATAGTGGTATTGCAATACGCCGGGAATGTATCGGAGGCGTTCCCCCCGACATAAGGCTTTTTCGACGAAAGCGCTGTCTTCCCCGCCACCCAGGTCGTGGCCATGGGGGCCGAGTTCGGGGGAAAAATGGCCTACTCGTTCCAGTATGCGGCCCCTGATAAACAGATTGCCTCCCCCCGGGGTGGGATCGTCGCTTTTCAGTTCCCGACCAATGGGGCCGCCATCGCTGCGGGGAATGGGCAGGGGCCTGATGCGATAAGGCCCCTCGTCGTGTACCCAGGCCGGCTCACTGCCATCCCAGTCGGGAAGGATGCGTCCGCAGAACATGGAGAATTCAGGATACCTATCGCCGGCCCGGCAAATTTCTGCCAAGTAGTTGTAATCCACCCGGTGATCGTCATCGACGAAGGCGATCAGATCCGAATCTTTGATTAAGGGAATGGCCGTGTTCAATGCCTGGGATTTTCCAGGTACGGGTTCTTTCAGCCATATCAATGGAAGACGGCCGGGTTCTTGCTGGGAAAGACTTTTTTCCCGTTCCAGCAGTGCGTGTGTGCCATCGTCACAGGCATTGGCGACGACAAGGATTTCGACCTGCCAGGGGCGGGAGGGACGTTTCGCGGCCTGTAAAGAGTCGAGTGCGCGCTTGAGCAGAAGCTCCCGGTTATGGGTGCAGATAAGAACAGTGAGTTTCATGATGATCTGCCGAGGAGTCCCTGGATGGTTCCCAAAAAGTGCCAGACGATGATTTCATGGTGAAATGCAATATCCTCAGAATCAGTCAGTCTGGAGTATATCGCTCTGGTGAAAGCCCTGCCCAGTTGGGGAAACAGATAGAGGGGAACATTGAAAATCCGCCTTTTTCCTGGCAAACCACGGCTTTGCGCGATATTCCGGCTGGTTTGAAAGCGCCAGCGGCGGAAATAAGCCTTTTTGAGTCGGAAACCTTCTACCTTGTGATGGACACGGGCATTTCCCAGAAAGACTACTTCATAGCCGGCCTTGAGGAGTCGCTCGAACATTTCTCCATCTTCTCCGCTGGCCAGGGTTTTCCCCTTGCGTCCCCGCTCGGTGTCGAACAGTCCCACTTGATCGAACACTGATCTTCTGAAAGCCATGTTGGCCCCAAAGGGGGCTTGACCGGGGGCGGTGATCGGGTAATCGTCGGTCCGGTCGGCCCGAATCGCCAGAAATCCGTGAAATCGTTCCGTCAACCAGGGAGGAGGGGGTATTTCCCAAATGGGCGCGATGTAGCCACCACAGGCGTCGGCCTGATGACGCTGTATGCCGGCGAGTATATTCTCCAGCCAGTCCGGTTCCGGGAGTACGTCGTCATCGGTGAACAGCAAGATTTCTCCCCGCGCCGTATTTATGCCACGATTGCGGGCATGGGAGAGACCTTGGTTGGCTTCATAGACATACCGCAGGGTGGGCCAATCTTTCTGAAAGGACTCGATAACGCTTTTTGTATGATCCGTGGAACGGTTGTCGACAACCACCACCTCCCAGGACAGCGCGGGCTCTGTTTTTTGCGCCTTCAGTGCCTGCAGGGTTTCACGGAGCGAATCGGCCCGATTGTAAGTGCAGACGATGATGGATGCTTTCATTACCATGAATACCCGACTTGCTCAGCCACGGAACCCACAGCGCGTTTAAGCAGCCAACGTTCCAGAAGGCTCACATGGGCCTTGTTGCCATTTTTCTCGGAACTCCCGACTTTGGATTCCAAAATTCGGCGGTCGATTTCAATCTTGAGATACGCTTCCAGTTTGTCTATCAGACTGGTGTCGGAAACCATGTCCTCATAACGGATGACGAGGGCGTTGAGTGCCTTTGCATCCCTCAGAAAGCCTTCCACGAGGCGGCGCCAATGGGTACCGAAGGCAGTCGGCGTAAAAACCGGTTTTTGGGGAAATACGTCATACCAGCTTCGGCCGTAGCGGCAATAGGAGCGGTATGTATCGAGTGGATTTCGGTAGAGCAGCACGAAACTTGCCTTGGGGTAGAGCCATTTCAGGTAGGCGCAGTGTTCCACTCCCAGACGTACTTCCTTGATGCCCCATCTGGAGGCCCCGGTTTTTTTTGCCGGTTGGGAAAACAAGGTATCAAACAGGGCGCGGTGACTTTTATGCCAATGTTCCAGCGATGGGAATAAATTGGCGATCCATTCGCCGGTCAAATGGCCCGGTGGCTTTCCTTGGTAGAAGTCATAGAAATAATTCTCCGGAGGCCAATCGTCGCGGAAGGCCAGCAGGGTATTCGCCAGTGCCTGGATCAAGCCGCACTCGTCGTAAGGTTCGCCCCATATCAGAATTCGGGGGTCGGACATGATCAACCGTTGGAGTAAGGTTGAACCGGATCGCCAACCAGCGGACAAAAGAAAAATTGGCGCTTCATCATCTGGAGATTCTAAAGGAGCATGAATGTGACCGAGCCGGGCGAGTCCCGTTTTGACAGTGGGAAAATTTCGCAAGGCCCGTCGGTGATTTTTTCGGGCGTAGGGTGTACCAAGTAAAGCAGCGGTCAGAGTTTTAAGCATCACAACAGGACACAGGAAGTTAGGTTTGGAAGCTTCATGACTTTATTTGACATCAATGATTTTTCGATAAAGATAAGCATCGGGTTCACAGAGTTGAGCTATTTTTTTCCGGACGTGGTCGGGAATCTTGGATAGAGAGGTTTTGTGGGATTTCGGAGTCTGATTCAAATGCTTGATAGTGAGTCGGTGGCTGAAAATTTCTTCAAACCGCCTAGCGAAGGCAGGTATGTCGTCGATAGTCCCAACCAAGGTGAATCTGCGGTATCTCTCAATGGCGATTTCAGTCAATTTTTCCATGCTGATCGCGTCCTTTTCCACATCCTCTGTGACTTCGTCCACAAAGGCACGTCCGAAGGAAGCGCCGAGATTTGTCTCCACAAATTCTTCAATGGGAATTTGAATTTTTCCTTTTAGATGATTGTATCGGTAATGGGAGAGAAAACGGTCAATTGGATTTCGGAGTACGGTAATGAAGTGCCAACGATCACCATATGTATCGTGTGCCGTGTTGCTGTAGAAGAAATGGCCAGCGATACATTTCACTTCTGGCAGTGACATCATGTAGTTAAGTAGATCCCGCCTTACCAGGTTGCCGTTGCCGATGGTGTTTCGTTCGGCGTAGCGTGCCGCATTTTCGTTCAGGGTGACGATGGACAGGGCATTTTTTGGCCGCCACGGTTTGTAGCAGCGCACGATCGCGTTGGAGATAGAAGTTCCACCGCACTTTGCGATATGAAAAAAGAAAATACGATGATCGGTGATAGGAGGATCTATGTAGTCTTTGATTCTGTCTAACATGAATTTATCTTGAGATAAATAAAGAGGGCATCGCCCCTTTCAATGTTTCAAGACGAGCGGTATTCCACTTTTCCGATTTGTTGCATCAGTGCGCAGAGACGGTCCCGCGCCTCGCTAAAACTGAGTTGTTGCGCCTGGTAGGCTGCCAAGGTGTCTTTGACCGGCTGAGAGAGTTTATTTCTAACCTGCCCGGTTAGGTATGAGAGAAGGGATTGGTGGAGGCGGAAGGAAAAACGCTTCGTTACGGGAACGCACCAGCGGTAAAGAGGTATATTGAGGTTCATTGGATTTTTCAGCAACAGGGAAGTCAAGTTGTCGATCACTTGGTTTTCATCCAGTAGCCCGTTTTTGAATCGCACCAGCGCGTCTGCGGCCTTGACCAGGCAAAAACGGGAGCAGTACAAGGTATTGTCATCGCGCCGGAAGTAATACAAAGGTTCCGATAAATGACACATTTTGAATGATTTTGAAACCCGGATGAAAAAATCGTAATCTTCTACCAGGAACAATTGTGGATCATAGTCCCCAATCGACTCGTAGACGCGGCGGGTGTAGAGAAAACAGGCGCCAATATGATTTCCTTGTTCGAGCCGGATGCTGTCTGGCAGGTTGTCTATCCGGATGGGGACGGGGTTTCCGCGAGAATCCAGTTTTTCGAAGAGAAAATAGTTGGCATAGACGAAGTCGCACCCGGATGTTCTTAAATAATGCACCATTTTTTCGATGGCGTTTTCCTTAAAGAGGTTGTCGTCCGATGTCCATGTGAGATATGCGCCTTGTGCCAAGTAAAACCCCTTGTTCAGACTTCTGGGAAGTTTGAGATTGGATGTATTGCGAAAATACCGGATTCTGGGGTCGTCATAGCTTTTGATAACTTCCCGAGTATGGTCGGGGGAGGCGTCATCGATCACAATCAGTTCCCAATGCGTATGGGTTTGGGCCAATACACTGTCGATGGCATAGGGAAGAACATCAGCCCGCTTGTATGTGGGCAGAACAATACTGACGAGCGCTTGGTCAGGGTCATTCATGTAATTTTTTTGAAGATCAAATATTGAACTGTACCATTTTTTTTATGACGATGGTGACGCCACTCCCAAAGAGCAAGATTTACTATCGCCTGATCTGTAAATAATGCAGATTTTTTGAGTAATATAACTATGCTTTGTTTAACTGGATTTCTTGGTTTTTTTATATCAAGATTCTTTAGGTTTATAAACCTATTCAGATAGAAAAGAAATATATGGATTACAGATAGCCTTACTTTGCTGACAGGGCCGGTTGGAGTTAGGGTTTTTAGGAGTCTGTTAATGTACCAAGGGCCTGTTCCACGTACAATCCAGTCTATCGATGAGAAAAATTGCCCTGAGTAGGCTTCTGAGAAAATCTTTATTCCCCTTTCTTCAAATAACTTAATTGTTTCCCCGCTTCGCATGCGGCGTAAGTGACCGTCATTTTTTTCATGAAAGAAAATAGATTCTCCAGTATCTGATTTTATTATCCCCCCCTCTAACGAGGATACAATTTTTTCTTCGAACGATTTCCTATTTCCACAAGGAAATATGATACAGGCGTAACCTTGAGGTTTGAGGATCCTGGCTATATCATCAAGGGTTGACTCGATATCCAAAACATGTTCCAAGACATGGAAGGAGAATATCAAGTCAAATGTGTTGTCATCGAATGGTGATTTTTCCCCATCAAAACTATAGAAATTGCAACTGGGATACTTATTCTTTGCTTTATCTATGGCAACTTCGGATATATCAATCCCTGTTATCTTGGCATCCGGGTACATTTCCTGTAGCAAAGGGATCCACTTTCCTTGTCCGGTTCCGTAATCCAAGATGGTTTCTGGCTTTGAATCAATTTGTTCGAGTGTTTGCCTGACGCGGAAAGCGGCCAATCCTTGCTGGGTCCAAACTGAAAATGTGTCTGAATCCATATAATCGGATTGATATCGACTGTCGTATTTCAGTTTGAGAGACGTTTTGTCAAGATGCATTTTTCGACCTATGGTTTGCCTGTTATTACTTGAACGATTTTCCGGGCGGCGGTCCCGTCTCCATACGGGTTGATTTGATTTGCCATTTCCTCATAGGCCGCAGTGTTTTCTATCAGCAGGGATGTTTCCCGCACGATGGCCTCGCTATCGGTACCAATGACTTTGACGGTACCGGCGGCCACTCCTTCCGGTCTTTCGGTGACTTCCCGCAGTACCAGCACCGGCTTGCCCAGGCTTGGGGCTTCCTCCTGGAGTCCTCCGGAGTCGGTGAGGACAAGGTGGGACTGTTTCATCAAATGCACCAGGGGCAAGTAATCAAGGGGATCGATCAGGAGAACGTTGCCAAGCCCACCCAATGACTCGCCGACTATTTCGCGCACGTTTGGATTGGGGTGGACCGGATACACGAGAACGATTTCATCCCTGTATTTCAGCGCCAATCGTTTCAGCCCTTCGCAAAGGGATCGGAATGGCCTTCCGAAGCTTTCCCGGCGATGGGCGGTGACCAGAATGATTTTTTTGGTATTGAAGGGCAAAGACGCAAGTGGTGTGCCCTGAAAATCAAACGGGCGGCCGGCAACATCCAGAAGAGCATCGATCACGGTGTTTCCCGTGACGGTGATGGCTGTTTCTGGAACGCCTTCATTCAGCAAATGCTGTTTTGCCATTTCGGTGTGGGGAAAAAACAGGTCGGTCACCGAATCGATGATTTTTCGGTTGGCTTCTTCGGGATAGGGTTGGTTCTTGTTAAATGTGCGTAGCCCGGCCTCCACGTGACCGATTTTGATGCCGGCGTAAAAGGCTGCCATGGCAGCGGCCATGGAGGTGGTGGTGTCTCCCTGTACCAGTAGGAGATCAAAAGATTCGCGGCGTAAAATGGCGCCGATCTCCTGAAGAACGCCTATGGTGATATGTTCCAGGGTTTGATTTTCCCGCATCAGATCCAGATCGTAATCGACGCGAATGTCGAACAGTTCGAGCAGGGGGGCCACCATGTGTTTGTGTTGGCCTGTCAGGCAGTTCTTGTTCAGAACTTTCCCCCGCTGTTTTTCCAATTCGGAGATGACTGGTGCCATTTTGATGGTTTCCGGCCTGGTTCCGAAAACTGTCAAGGTCTTAAGCATGGGCCTTCTCGGCATCTTGTTTGAGTTTCCATGCGTCGAGAAAATATTTGACGCCCCAACTTATTTCAGCACCTGAGATATATTTGGCGCCTTTGCCGTAACTTCCGAAAAATCCACCGGAGGGATTTTGTATTTTCTCCAGATAGCGGATCGCCCTATCGGCCCGCTCCTTTTCTCCCAAGGTGTACCAGACGATGGCGTATTGCGCCATTCCGGTGGAACAAATCCACCCTACATTGGGATAAGCGGGAATACGGCCGTCTCTTTTCTGGTATTGAGCCACTTCCTCCATGCCTTGTCGGGCCAATTCAAATTCCCCCATTTCGCACAGTGCTTCCATGGTGTAAGCGTGGAAGTGGGACAGGCGATTGAAGGGTACCAGGGACTCTTGGCGCTTGTAGTAATCGAGCACGAACGCGGCGACCTCCTCGTATTCTTTTACGCCCAGAATCTTACCTGCTTCGGCTAGGGGGGGAAGCACATAGGTATGGATCAGGTCATCGGCGATGTCGCCCCATTGTTCGACCGATGGGGTTTTGAGCTGTCCGCTGCTCGTGTCCACTTGAGTAAGAATCCAGTCGCCGGCTTTTCTGAGCGCGGCCTCCGCACCATCGACATCCCCGATAGCGGAGCATAGTCCCCGCATGATCTGACCGGTGTCGAAGGTATAAGGCACACCATCTGGGGCGGGAAAGGCCCCGTCCGGCCTCTGGATGGACAATAGCCAGTGGGTGCAAGTCCGTGCCAATTCGGTTTCTTTCCAGGCGTAGAGGGTAGGGATGAAATAGCCGGTTACCTCGGGATAAGGTACCGGTTGCTTCGTATGGACAATGATTCCTTGATCTGGAATCATGTTTTGCTTAAACCAATCCATGGCCAGCTCGTAACTTGGTTTTTTGGTTTTTTTCCAGAAAAGCATAAAACTCCCCGAATAACTTTATTTGTTTTTTGATTGAATTTATCAATATTTTTTAATTGGTGGTGGTTTCAATTTTAAATAAGATTCTGATTCACGAATCCTGATGATCTGGTCTGCCTCCAAATCTTTAAGAATCTGGTTTTTTCCACTTGGCCAATGAATGGATATTTTGTCAATTTTGGTATTTTGAGCCAGTCCGAAGTGTAGTCTGGCATGATTTTGGCTGCGATTATGTAACCCGCCGTCTTGAACTCTGGTTTGGGTGATTCCGCCTGCAGTTAGCCGGACAACCGCGCCAATGCCATCCCTGTTTGAATCCTTCCCTTCCAGGTCTATTTCAATCCAGTGGTTAGTGTTTCCGATATTGTGATACAGGCGGTAATACCCTTGCGAAGAGGGCAGGCCAAGGCTTCTCCCCATACTGCCACCGTTGGCGATTAGCAGATCGAGAAAGCCATCGCCATCATAATCAGCGGTCGTGACCGAGTCTCCCACTCCTTTTTTATTTCCGGCAGCGCCTCCGGCATATTTCACAGGGTTGAAATGGCCATTTCCCCGGTTTAGGAGTAACAGGTTTTCTTGGTTTCCAATGACGCCAGAAGCCAGAATAAAGAGATCGAGATCCATGTCGTTATCAAAATCACCGGTAACGACATTGCTACCTGCCACCAATCGGTTATTGATGCCCCGTTTGTCGCTTTCCTCGACAAACTTGTTTCCCAGGTTCATGAATAGGCGGGCGGGGGCCTGTTTGGTATTGTTGTCGGGGCTGCCGATGGGTTCTATCTGGGTGATTGGCTCCGTCGAGAGAATATGGATGTGAATATTTTGGTATTGCGTGGTGCCTGTTTCAAATGCCTTGCGGTCGGCGCTTGCCCGTATTTCCCATGTGTCGGATCCGGTCATGCCGATATAGAGGGCGGAATCGGCTCCAGGGGTATAATTTACCAATCCCTCAACCCCCGATGTTTCCCGGGACAAGGGAAACATAAGTCGTGGGGGGTGGATGCCTTGCCTGCCGAGGAATATTGCCTGCGGCGAGATTCCGTCGTGAGGCCAGGCCGGGTAGGCCTGGACGTTCATGTGGCCGGTGGTGTGAAATTTTAATCCAAGGGGTCTATCCTGGTTGGCAGAGTTGATTTTCAGGTCAACCATGAGTTCGTTGTTTCCGGGATTGCTCCAGACAACGGGGGGAGGGGGGGACTTTCGGGCCAGAAACAGATCGATACGGCCGTCATTGTCAAAATCCCCTGCAGCGATGTCTTCGAATGCGGTGACCGGTAGCAGATCAAGTTCGTGAGGAGGCAGGGTGGAGGTATCGAAAATCTGAACCGTTCGCTTCGCTCCTCTGCCTGCTACCCGGCAGACCATTTCAGGATGAACTTCATCGTTGAGCTGGGTCAGGATGCAAAAAGGAATGGCCTTGGTGGCGAATTGAACCAGATTTTCTTTTCCGGTGAATTGGTGGGTGGCGTCTTGAAGGAATATGAAGGGTGGTACTTGGTCGTCGAGCCGTTGTTCGGCCCCCTGAAACAAATCGAGATGGCTGTCCCCATTCAAGTCCACCCACAAGGGAATCCGCGTTCTGCCGCTGAGGTTGGCGATTCCCACCTGTTTTCCGATTTCTTCAAAACGATTTCCAACATTCCTGAACAACTGCTTGGGTTCTTGACCTACTCCCCGCACCGCGCCCGTCAGTTGCACAAGATCAAGGTCGCCGTCGTTGTCGAAGTCTGCCCACTGGGCGCCATGTTTGTCTCTGCCCAGATCCTTTGAATCGAAGAGCTCATGCGTCACATCTTTGAATTGTCCGTTACCCAGGTTTTTGTATAGTTGGGCCTGGTTGAGATGATTGGTCAGCCAAAGGTCCGGCTTGCCGTCGTTGTCATAGTCTCCCCAGGCGGCGCCATGGGTCATGCCGGCGTGGTCGATGAGCGGGGTTTTGAGTGTGACGTCTTCGAATATTCTGATGTCCTCTTCCCTTTCAAGGCAACCGCTCAATGCCAGGAACATCAGGACCATCGTTGCTGGATACCAATACCAACTGGTGAATCTGGATGAGGATGACAAGGACTGGTGTTTTATGAACATGGTTAGAATTCTAGTTCAATTGTGTTGCAGATTCCGGGTGGCGGATGAAAAGCACCTATGATTTTCCCGATATTTGTCAAGCAAGCCGTAATTTCGTTTTCCAGCGACGTTGTTCCGGCCTCAAGGTTTGAAAAGGCAGGAATAGAAAACATAATCCATAGATCGCACCACCGGCCAGGGTCATCGCCAGGAGATAGAACAAATCGTCGCTACGGAAAGGTTCCGGCAACCATCTGTCTACTCCGTAGAGGGTCAGCGCCAGCAGACCGTTGAGAAGCAAGGCGGGTACGATGGCGACAAAGAATTGGAATCGCTTGGCTGCCAGACAACTGGTTGCCAGGAAATACTGGTGAATGGCCGCGTAAGCCGTGGCGCCGACGATTGCCCAGGCTACCCCGTCGATACCATAGGGTAGTGCGATGATGATGGCGAGGCAGGTAATGATCAAACTGGAGATCTGAACGAAGAGTTCACGGTGAAGCCAGTTCTTGGCTGCCAAAACGTTACCGGATAAATTACCCATCAGCCAGAATGGCCACGCCATTGCCAGGATCGACAGAGGGCCGGCAGAAGCCAGCCACTTGTCTCCGTATATTGTTTTGATCAATGGTTCGGACAGCCAGATAAGCCCTACATAAAAAGGTGTGGCGTAGACCGCCAGCAAGGTGATACTTCTGAAAAAGAGATAGCGGCATTTGTCTTGATTCTCTTGTTCTTTGGACAGAGTTCGGAACAGTACCGGGTATACGGATCCTGTAAGGAAAGTATGGGGTATCCTCGCCAGACTTTCTCCCTTGTTATAAAGGCCGACGCTGGAAACGCCCAAGGTTCTGGATAGCAAGAAGATACTTGCCTGGGTGCGTAGATAGAAGACGATGTCGTTGATGGCCTTGAGCATTCCGTATTTGGCAAGTTTTCTTCCCCGGTGGAAAGCCAGTGACAGGCGGGGGCGCCATCGAGCGGTGGGGGCGAGGAGTAAAGCGGTGACGATGGCATTGGCGATACCTCCCCATACCAGGCTCCAGACACCGTAGCCGTAATATGCCAGTGTTATGCTGGTGGTGCTGGAAATGAGCAGTGAGACGAAAGCGATGATCGCCCTGGCTTTGAAGCGCATTTCCCGCGTCAATTTGTTTCCGGGCAGGTTGACGAAAGGACGGTAGATGAAAGAGAGCGCGGTTACCCTCAAAAGATTGGTGTAAAGCGGGTTGTCGTACCATTTCGCAAACCACGGGGCGAGAAAGTAGAACACCGTGTAAATGAGACAACCGATTATAAGCTGCATGGTGAAAACGATATCGTAATCCTTGCGGGTGGCTTTCTTTGCCCGGATCAGTGCCTGCCCCATGCCGCCTCCAGCGAAAAAAGCCGCGACGCCGGTAAAGACTTGAATGGTGAGCAGGGCACCGAAGTCTTCCGGCGCCAACAGCCGTGCGAGGACGATGCCGAACAGGAAAGTAAGAACCTGGCGACCGGAGTTGCCGACGAAAAGCCAGGCGACACTGCTATGGATGCTTTGTCCTGTGCTCATGAATGGGATTGGAACCAGGTGACTCTTTCGGGAAGTTTCAGGTCGTCCAGCAATCCATTCCGGAGTGCCTTATCCACTGCTTTTTCATGTTTCCACTGGCGGTCCTTTACTTGATACAGGCGTCCCTTACTGGTTTGTTTCTGTCCGAATTTCTCCCCCTGTTCAAGCCGGTCGAGCAATTCGGAGAACGTATTGGTACTTGTTTTGACCGCCCGCCAAAAGAGGGTCAGCTCATCGTCCCCCTCGTGGACTTCCGGGCATACGTGGGCGATGAGATCCCCGGTATCGATGCCGGCGTTGATGTAGTGGATGGTGCAGCCGATTTTCTCCGGCTCCTTGTTGTATAGCGCCCAGAAAGTGCAATCGGCGCCACGGTATTCCGGAGAAAGGCCGCCATGGAGATTGACGATTCCAAGGCGGCCTTTTTCCAGCAAAGCTCCCTTGATGAGGGAGGTGCCGAATACGGCGATCAGGTCGGGATCGTGGTGTTCGACGATTTCCAATACCCGACGGTGGTTGATGTGGGGGACTTCTACCTGCAAGTCCTCGCGATCAAGCTTCGGGTTGTCGTTGCCAAAGAAGAATCTGGCTTCCTTGTCGCCGGTATAGCGTTTGCGGTCACGCAGCCAACGCCAGGCTTTGCGCCACAGTTTGGCCGGGTGGCTGAGAAGATCGAGGATCTTTTTCATGGACCAGTCGCGGGCCTGTTCCTGGACGATGGCTTTGACATCGGCCGCTTTGCATAGCCGATTGGCAAAGTAAAGATGGCGGGGTGAGCGGCCGCAGAGGACAACGATGGAAAGCTGGGACATGATGCGTGGACTCCCTGTAATGCCTGGAATCAATCTGAGGGCACGGAGATTTTGGCCATTTTTATCATCAGCGCATCGGCAAAGAATTTTGCGGCCCAGTTGGGGTATTCGAAGCGCGAATAGGTGCCCCATATCGGCGCCGATCCGGCGATGCCGCCGTCGCGGGGATCCCCTTTTCCGGTGATGTGATGATTGGATTTGAGATAGCCGATGCCTAGTATAGCCGACTTTTCCAACTTGTCTTTGCCCGAGTCCAAGGTCTGGGTTGCCCGCAGCCAGATGATGCTCATCTGCGCAAGGCCGGTGAGGCAGCAGTAGCCGCTTTTGGGTATCCATCCATCGGCATAGGTGCCGGCCAGAAAGCCGTCTTCGCGTTGAACCTTTGCCTGGGCGGAGGCTGCCTTGAGGGAAGCGTCGATCATGCGGTCATCACCAAGGATCAGGCCGCTTTCGAGCAGACCTCGGATGGCATAGGCGATAGTGTGGGTGAAGGGAGGCGTATTCGGTGTAAAGGCGTTGTTTTGAAACCAGCCGCTTTTGGTCTGCTGGGTCAGTGCCCAGTCGAGATTTTTGCGTGCCGACTGCTCCAGGGACTTCTCCCCGGCGGCCCGGGCGGCCCGTAGCAGCCCCCAGGCGGCGCGGGTGTTGTAGGTGTGGGGGATGCCGTTGTGGACGCTGCGCCGCCAGCAGCCGTCGTCGTCCTGTTGTTGTGCCATCCACTGGCCGGCCCTGATTGCCGCCTCGAGGCATTCGGAGCGGTTGAGTTTTTGGTGGCCTTCGACAAGGCCGTGGATGATCTGGCCGGTGTTGAAGATCACAGGCCGGCTGCCGGGTTCTCCGAAATGACCTGGAAACGAGCCATCGGAGTTTTGGATCGACAATTCCCAGTCAAGGATGCGATTGGCCCGTTCTTTCAAATCGGTGCGATCGAGCAGATCGGAGGCGGCCAGGAAAGTTTCGACAATATAGCCGCTTGTTTCAGGATAGCTGGGCAGCCAGCCATCCTCGAAGCTCCAGCCGGCGGAGACACCGCCTTCGTCCGGTTGCCCATTGCGAATGTCCTGGGCTCGGCAGAGCCAGTCGATTGCGGCTTGTAGATGAGTGGCGTCCGGGTAGGGAGGCTGAACGGAAATACCTTGTAAATCCTGGGCGATGTAGCGCAAATGTAAAGGCTTCCATGGTTTGTAACGAAACGGCAGTTCCAGAATTTTTTTCATGATTGACAATTCAGTTTAGGGAACGATGCGATGGGGGGAGCAAGTTTTTGCCTGAGGATTATAGCGGTTACTTCATGCTTACAGAAGCGGGGTCTTTCTCCAAACTCCCAAGTTCAGTGGCTTACTCTTCCCCAAGGATTCGGTACATTCGATATCACTTGTCTGAACTTTCCCGATGCTTCGGGAGGAATGGAATGGGCTTGAACCAACTGGATCTTGATATTTTCCCCGAACCGTTTTTTGAAACCTGTCACGATCGCATTGGAATCCTTTTCCGGGTGCCACTGGTGGTTGGTCACAAGCTGGATCTCGAATCGATCCAAGGTTTCCTGGACAATTTTGAATTGATCGATTCCGGGGATTTCGCGGAGGATGTAAATGGCGGCCAATGCGTGGACGATGGAGCCGTCTTGGTGTATCAGAAAATCGGTGATCCTGCCGGCGACGCTTTCGACGACATGGAGCCCTCGGCCATCTGGGTCGGTTGTTTCGGATAGTCTCACCATATCGCCGGTGCGATAACGAATGAATGGTTGGGCTTCGGAATGGAGACCGGTCATTACGGCCTCGCCCGTTTCCCCGGGAGGAACCGGCTGTCCCTCGCCATCCACTACTTCCAGAATGATGCTTTCACTCATCAACAGCATTTGTCCCGAAGGTGCTTCATGGGCGGTGAAACCGATATCCCGGCTACCGAATTCGTTGGCTACCGGAACGCCAAAGGCTTCTGAAATGAGATTTCTTTGATGGGGGTATAGTGGCTCACCGGTGGTACAGACGACTTTTAACGAGGGTAGGTGCAAGGGGCCACCGTTTTCCAGAATGAAGCCGGCCAAGAGCGCTACACTGCTGGAATAACCATAAATGCATTTGGGCGTGAAGTTGACAATGGCAGTGACATAATCTGCCATGGCTTGGGGAGACATGGCAAAAGCATTGAGCACCAAATGATTCATGGAGCGGTCGCGGAGGGTTTTGATCCGGTCGGTTTTTTTCAATTCGACAGGCGCCCCCCAAAGGTAGACCTCGGGATCCCCAGGCTCTACCCCCCACCAGCGGCGGGCGCGCATGCGGCCTGCAGCATCTGAGGCCTGCCGCCAGCGGCTGAAATGAAAAGTGAGGGGCTTGCCGCTCGAGCCGCCGGTAGAATAGGGGTGGGCGCCTCCAGGAACCGATTTCCAAACCATTTCTGCTCCATGTTTTCGGGCGTCTTCTTTATCCATGAAAGGCAATCGGCGGAAATCTTCCCAGCTCATATCCTGCGGTTCGATGCCTGCTTCGCGGATTCTTCCGGCGTGCCAGGGGCAGTGCGCCAGAGCGGTTTGGAGAAGCCGGCCGAGCTTTTCCAGCTGGAGCGCTTCCAACGTTTCCCGGGGTAGGTATTGGGTCTGTTCAAGTTCGGAGAAATAAGGAAAGGTCGGTCGGCGCAGCAGCCATTCCTGGGCGCGAAAGATGTTGTGGCTGAAAAATCTAGGGAAGGGTCTGGGTTTTGTGTTGGAAAAGGGTTGGGATATAATCATTTTCTGTCGGAGCGGGTGTAGTTCAATGGCAGAACATCAGCTTCCCAAGCTGAGAACGTGGGTTCGATTCCCATCACCCGCTCCATTTTCAGTCGGGCAGGAAGCCGGTATCCAGGACTTGCCCGGATTCCCACGGGCAGATTGAGGGAAAGGTCCGTTCGTCGAGTCCCGTCTACCTGGCGGCAGCGAGAATGGGGAGTTCATAAGCATCGTTCAAAATATCTTCCAAATGGGCTTTTAAGCTGGGATTGTCTTTGAGCAAATGGGCGATGGCCCGGCGTTTTTCCTTGATCGTCAGTGCCCGGCTGCGGGCACGATAGGAGGGTTGGAATCGCCACTTCAGAAGGTGGGTGATGAGCACCTTGAACCGTGATTCCAATTCCCGCCTTTCGCTTCTCCCCATGTTTTCGATTTCCTCGATCAAATGTTCCACGTCGATTTCGGAGAGACGGCCCGAACGCAGCAGATCGGCCTGTTCCATGGCCCATCGGTAAAAATCCCGCTCATAGGAGGTGGCCACTTTCGACCTCCATGGGGGTTCCACTCGAATGCATTGTGGGTTTCAAGCTAAAAATCCTCCATCGCGCAGGCTCCGCCGCCGCAACAGGCGGGCATGGCGGTATTGCAGCTTCCTCCGGCGCAAGCCGGTTCCGGGTTCTTCAGGCTGGCGCTGGAGATGACGTTGCCGCCGGTGATGAGTTTTTCCACCGGTGCATCCAGCGGCGTGTCTCCCGGTTCGATGCCGGCCAGGTCGCAGAGTTGGCCCCAGGTGCCGACCTTTTCGTTCATCCGGTGACGGACCTCGATGACACGGTTGTTCGCTTTGCAGAGATAGTCATAACTGGGCATGATTTCACTCTTTCAAGTATAGTTGCTATGGGTCAATAGATATAGCGATTTGGTAGGCCAAAAACAAGTCATGGAGTGAAAGTTCATGGACAGTTTCGTCCTCGATACCAGTATTTTCACCAACCCGGATGTGTACGGTCAGTTCGGGGAATCGCCCGGCGTAGCGATGGATGCGTTCCTGCGTCTGGTGAGAAGAAGCGGAGCCCGGTTCTACATGCCCAGCTCGGTGTTCGACGAATTGTGCCTGATCAAGGGGAAGGAGATTCCGCCCGACTTCGAGGCGGTGGTCAGGATTCGTTCGCCCAGGCGCTTCAACATCACGGTGCCTGCCGGGATTCTGTATGAATTCATCGAGGAGGTGCGGACCCGGATCGACCGGGGGCTCAGGATCGCCGAGGAGCACGCCAAGATGGCCCAGGCGGGGATCGAGGCCGAGGACGTGGGCAAGGTGATCAACCGCCTGCGGGGGCGCTACCGCGAGGCCTTGCGCCAGGGGATCATCGACAGTCGTGAGGACATGGACGTGCTGCTGTTGGCCTATGAGCTCGATGCGGTCTTGTTGTCGGCCGACCAGGGGCTGCGCAAGTGGGCCGACAAGGTGGGGGTGAAGATCGTTCGCCCGGATAACCTGCTCCAGGTGATGGAGAAACTGGTGGCGTATCAGGCTGGCGAGTGAGTTGATGGACAACGCATTCATTCCGGATTTTGCAATTCTGGTCGATCTTCTGCGCTGGCGTTTGGGTGGGGAGCTGATCGCGGTTTATCTGTATGGCTCCTTCTCTGAGGGATTCGCCGGGCCCCGCAGCGACGTGGATATTGCCATTCTGACCCGTAACCCTTTGCCGGAGGGGCGTTTGGCCGAGTTGGCGCAGGAATTGATGGATCTGAGCGGGCGGGATGTGGATCTGGTGGATTTGAGCAGGGCGTCGACGGTGTTGCAGATGCAGATCATTTCCCGCGGGCGGCGGCTCTATTGCCGGGATCCTTTTCTGTGCGAACGCTTCGAGACCCACGTGTTTTCCGATTATGTCGACCTCAATGAAAGGCGGGCGGGTATTCTTCGGGACATACGGGAGCGGGGAAGCGTTTATGGATGACGTGTTGTTGAACAAGGCGGCGATCATCGAACGTTGTCTCCAACGCATCGCCGAAGAATATCAGGGGCACGAAGATGAGCTGGAGACCAATTTCACCCGTCAGGACGCCATCGTGCTCAATCTTCAACGTGCTTGCGAGGCCGGTATCGATGCGGCCTTACATCTGGTTCGTCGTCATCGGTTGGGGGTTCCTCAATCCGGGCGGGAGGCGTTTACCCTGTTGGAACGGGCCGGGTTGTTGCCCGCCGATTTGGCTGGGGAAATGAAAAAGATGGTGGGGTTTCGCAACATCGTGGTCCATGCCTACCAGGAAATCAGTTTGCCTGTATTGCGTGCCATTGTGGAGAAACAGCTGGATGATTTGCGCGGTTTTGCCCGCTGGCTGATTGCCGCCGCGGATCGTTCATAGTGGCCAGCCTCAATCGTAGATCATCTTGCCGGCCATGAGATCTCCCAGCATTCCTGTGAGGGCGGGGTAGATGCGGTCGAATTCCAGCAGCCAGTGGGCGCCATCCCGTTCCAGCCGTCTCTTTTGTATTTTGATACCGTGGCTGGCGCGCCTGAGATGATCGAGCAGTATTTCGGCGTTGTCTTTTTCCCGGAAACGGCAGCGGAAGGTGGTGTAGACTTTGCGCTCCCGGCTGAATTTGTCAAACGCCCCATGCAGCCCTTGAAGCAGGGCTTCTCCCAGCATCCGCTCCATTTCCGGGGTGACGGGGAGGCCGTTTTCCTCGGCGAACAGGATCAGGCGCAGCAGCCGGTTGGTGAAATATTCGGCCGGAAGTTCCAGCAGGTTGTCGGCGGCGGCGCGCAGGTCGTCGATGTTGACATTGCCGGTGACATATTTGGCGCGGTGGTTGCGGTCGGAATCCTCCTTGAACACCAGCCCCTCGCGCCACTGTTCGTTCAGCCGGAGCATGATGGCGCGGATCTCCGCCACGTTCTCCAAGGTGAAATAACCGTATTGGGGAACGGTGGGGAGGGTGTGGCGGTCTGTGATTTCCGTCTTGTCGCGACAGGGCAAAAAGCGGTTATGGTCTTTTTGCATCAAATCGAACACAAACAAACGGACATCGTGGCGGACGAAAGGGGGAAAGGATTCCAGATAAGGGTTGTCGGGGCCTGCCACTTCCGCGCAGACTACTATCTCGGGATGTTCTTCGAAGACGCTCAGGGGCATCAGGTCCGGAAGGCGGTCGGTGGCGAACGGACAGACGAATCCACCGCGGGAAAGGGCGATCGGCGTTCCTTCGATCTGCACGATCCGGACGTTGAAGCCGTTGATTTTCTCTTCCGCCCAGAAAGGTGCCCGAAAGTGCGCCTTGAGCCCGGCTTCGAGCGCCAGTACCCTGCCGATATGGGGATAGCCGTAGACCACCTGCCTGCCGAATACCGCCGTGCCGCGGGGGATATGGCGCCAGTCATCGATGAAGTGGCAATAGGCGAGCCCTTTGAATCGGCGTTGCCTGGCTTTCTTTTTGTCCAGCGCCTCGGGAAGCTGATCCAGCACGGTTTGCGGCGGGGGTGCGGTCATGGTGCCTGGCGGATTCTGAAATTACCGAATGGGCATTGTAGCGTGAGGGATCGATGAAAACCATGAACTGCCGCCCCGGCTGTGGCGCCTGCTGTATCGCGCCCTCGATCACCGGCCCCATTCCCGGCATGCCGGAGGGGAAACCCGCTGGCGTGCGTTGCATTCACCTGGACGAGCAATTTCGCTGCAACCTCTTCGGCCACCCGGAGCGCCCGGAGGTGTGTGGCAGGTTTCAGGCAGAACCTGAAACTTGCGGTGAAACCCGGCGGCAGGCCCTGGAACGGCTCACGCGGCTGGAAAGGCTGACGGCATGACCTGGCCTCTCTGAATGGAGGCCGGCGCGGACCTGGTGAGGTGGCCGGGTGCTCGGGGTGTCCTCCCTCGCGCCGCTTCGTTCAAGCGGTTTTCTGAGGTTGGGCTTTCGGTTCCGGTCTCGTCGGCGGCAGTGAGGAGGATCTGTCCGTTTGCGCAGGCGTACCGGAGCGATCAGCAACGGCGGGGTCTCGAGATGGGGCAGGCACCAGGACAATCGCACGAACAAGGCTGAATTCCGCACGGTCCAGGGCCAGATCGAGTTCTGGGCCAAGGTGGGCCGGGCTGCCCTGGACAATCCGGACCTGCCGGCCAGTTTCATCGCCGAGAGTCTGATGGCGATGAACGAGCCACGTGAACAGGCCGAACCCTTCGTGCCGCGCACCCGAAAGCCCGAATGACCTGGAGGGTGCGGCAAACGCGCCGCTTTGCCCGGGCCTACAAGAAACTGCATGACAACATTGCCACGGAGGTGGATGCGGCGGTGGCCGCGATTGCCGAGGATCCCGACATCGGCGAGAAGAAAAAGGGCGATCTTGCCCAGCTCTGGGTCTACAAATTCCGCAGCCAGGGCCAGCTCTATTTGCTGGGCTATACCCGAGAAGACGAAGTGCGTCTGATCTGGCTCGAGGCCATGGGGCCGCACGAGCACTTCTATCGCGATTTCAAACGCTGACGCTTATCCCTCCATCTCCCGAAACCCGACAGATTCTCTTTGCCACTGCCTGGCCGCCGGTATTTGAAGCGCCAGCGTTTGACACCGTTTGGCATGACCTCGAGGTAAAGCCCTTTCTCGTCAAAACGCTTGTAGGGCTTGTCGCCGGGTTTGAAATTCCTGATTTCGGTCACGGTCAGCGGCATGGCGTTTCTCCCGTTGGGTGGTCCCCGGTTCGATTCCCGAAAAATTGATGCTCCCAAGGTGCCCCCGGATGCCCCCAATTGTGCCCCCAAAAGTGGGGGCATGTAGTGAAATCTTATGAAACGTTATGGGAATAAACAAGCATGAAAAAGCCCGCTGTTATGCGGGCTTGTGGACTTTCTAGCCCGGATATTTCACCAAGCAGGGGTCGGCACAACCTCCGAGAGCCGATAAAATCGGGGTTTTGAAGCAATTCCAGGGAGATTGTGCCGATGCCAAAGTGTACCGCAGAACGAATGGAATTTGG
>JALSIB010000058.1 GCA_026981855.1 Methylothermaceae bacterium
ACCGCCAGCAAGGTCAGGTCAACGCGAGGTTTGCTCGCCCACATCTTTGGCCGCCTCTGTGCCGCCTTCATCCTCCTGGTCGGTTGGGATACCTTGAAAAACCACATCGCACGCGCTTAATTCGCATACAAGACACCCTTTACAATATAAACGATAATCATTATCATTTATATCAAATAATCATCCGAGCAGGAGGCATCAATAATGAGCCACGAACCTCATGTCATTGAATCATCAGGCAGCTATCGCAAAAAACTTTGGCAACTAGAGCACCGATTCCACTGTAGTGTGGCAGGCACCTGTCTCTCCCTGACGGAATTGCGAGAGCTGTGCCGGAAGATTCGGACCCCTATTCCGGAAGAGATCGGCGACTATGAGCTACACTGCGCATTCGTCGCCGCTATCGGCCAACCGGGGAAACTGGCCAAAGCGGTCCATAGATATTTGGACCGCAAATTCGCTGCCTCCTTGCGCCGCTTCCGTAACGCCAAAGACGAGAACTCGTTGAAGTCGCTTTGGCGTTCGGCCTTACAAGAAGGGGAAATTGCGGGTGCCTTTTGGGCCGCCGTGACCCATCCCAGTGCGAATGAACGATTTCTATTCCATCTGTTCGGCGATGTACATATGCTCTCCCACCTTCAAGGAGCCAAGCTGCGCATCGACATGGAGCGAATGGTCCGTTTGAAACGTGAAAAAGAAACCTGCCACCAAGCCCTCAAGGCACTCCAGGAACAATTCCAACGCCGTCTTCAAGAAAAGAACGCACGCATCAGAGAACTTGAACCACAGGCACAGAGGGTAGCCGGATTACAGCAACGCTTACGGGTGACCGAACGCCAGTTATTGAATTGGCAAAGCGGTGCGGCCCAGGCCAGGCTCAATCGGCGCTTGGCGGAAACACAAGCTCATTGCAACCGCCTTGCGGCACGTTGTGAGCGCCTGGAGGCAGAACTGGCCGATTGGCGTCACCGTGCGGAAACAGCGGAAAGCGAACGGATCCAATTATCGGCCCAATGGAAAAATGAGCAGCGGGAAAGGCTTGCGCTGGAAGCAACTCTCACAAACCTGCTGACCTATGAAAAAACAAACCCTGACACTTCCGATCTGAACGGCCGGCGAATCCTCTATGTCGGCGGCCTTAAGCGCCAATGGCCTTCCTTCCGCGCCTTGGTAGAACGACGGCAAGGAAAACTGATCACTCATGATGGCGGCCGCGAGGACAATCGCTCCTCGCTGGACAACCTCTTGGCGCAAGCTGACTGGGTGCTCTGCCCACTAGACCATGTCAGCCACGATGCGGTACAACGGATCAAAAACGCCTGCAAACGTCGACGCAAACCCTTTCTCCTGCTCTCGAACACCAGCCTCAGCGCCTTCGTTCACGGACTCGGAGAACTGGGACGACGCTATCGCGAGGAAACATCATGGCCGCTCACGAAAGCATCATAACTCTTCCCGCACCCACCAATCCCCAGCAGTACCTGAGAGTGGAATTGTCTTCCCTGGTTCTGCTACGGTTACTCTCCGAGGGACGATTGTGTGCCGCCGAGTTTCGCTGCCTCGACGCCGCCAGCCATCGAACCGCCCGAAAACTGTTATTGCGAAGCTGTGTCGGACATTTGCGTTGACGGCAAGCACACACACTCTCATTCCAATAAACGAAAAAGGAAACTCTCATGAGCACATTCGACAGCAAAAAAGCCATTGCACTGCTGAATCAGATCCTTGAATTCGAACTGGCCGGCGTGGTTCGCTACACTCACTACTCTCTGATGGTCTACGGCTACAGCCGTATCCCCATCGTTTCTTGGATGAAGGAACAAGCGGAAGAAGCCCTGAAACACGCCCGAGAGGCCGGTGAGTTGATTACCCATTTCGGCGGCCATCCCTCCCTCGGAATCGGCCCGCTGCTGGAAACCCATCAGCACGACATAGGCGACATCCTGCGTGAATCCCTAGAGCACGAACGCCAAGCGCTGGAGATCTATAAAGAACTCCTGGCTCTTGTAGAAGACAAGTCGATACTGCTTGAAGAATATGCCCGGCGCATGATCGCCGCCGAAGAGATGCACCAGGGAGAAGTGGACAAGATGTTGCGCAAGCCTGGCGACCTGGAACCCTTTTCGGAACAGGCATAAGCCTGTGGCAGGATACGGCCACAGTAGAAAATCTACGGCCATATCCAAGCCCGCAACAAGTTTATAAAAACGTTCAACACCTATTCGGTTTGCTTTTTTGGGGTCCGGGAAGGGCTCGCCGGACTGAAATTCGTCCGTGAATTCAGGCCCGGCGCGGCCCTCTCTGGCCACTGGCGGACCTTTCCCGGACCCCTCCGGAAGAAGAGACAGATTTCAAGGTAAAAATGCAATCGATTCACATTCGCGTTAATTTGTGTATTATTCTAATTGACTACTGCCGCACCCAGCCTCCGCTTGCATCACGAGGAACCCGATGCAAGCATGGCTGGACGAGTAGGAAAAGTGGGATCAGAAAAAAATCGCAAGGGGAGGAAAATCATGGCGTGGTCGATTTTGTTGCTTGCCGGAATCGCCGAAGCGGGGTGGGCAATTGGACTCAAATACACAGATGGCTTTACCCGCTTATGGCCCAGCATCGGAACGGTCATTGCCATGGCGGCAAGTTTTCTGTTGCTCTCCCAGGCGCTGAGGACGATACCGGTGGGTACCGCCTATGCCGTCTGGGTTGGTATCGGCATCGTCGGCGTAACCGTTCTGGGCATCGTTTTATTCAATGAACCCCGCCATCCTGTCAGGCTGATTTGCATCGGATTGATCGTTGTCGGCATCGCAGGACTCCAGATCCACTCCCAGAATCACCCATAGAAAAACCACAAAACAGCCCAAAAAACCAAGAGAGGAGAAGAAATGTCTATCGATATTGCAGCCATGAATACGCCGGTCAATCGTTTCCCGTCACCTTCCTGCCCGGTCAACAGCCATAACGAGTGGGATCCACTGGAAGAAGTCATCGTCGGAAGACTGGAGAATGTTTGCATTCCCGACAGCCACATCGCGGTCACGGGTAACATTCCCAAGGTGGCCGCCAAAATACTGGGATATGTCAGCGGAATTCGCTACCCCCGCATTTTGACCGGGCCCGCTCGGGAAGAATTGGAAAGATTTGTCGAGCTTCTCGAATCCGAAGGCGTCACCGTGCGCAGACCGGACCCGGGCAAACATACGGCCCGGTTCAAAACCCCGGAATGGAAAACTCACGGCTTTGCCAATGCCTGCCCAAGAGACAGCCTGCTGGTGGTGGGAGATGAAATCATCGAAGTTCCCATGGCGTGGCGCTGCAGATACTTTGAAGCTCATTCATACCGCACTCTGCTGAAGGAGTATTTTCGCGCCGGGGCACGATGGACCGCCGCACCGAAACCACAACTCAGTGACGCGCTTTTCGACTACGACTATAAAGTTCCGAAAGCGGATGAACCCCTGAGATATGTCGTCAATGAGTTCGAGCCCGTTTTCGACGCGGCCGATTTCGTCCGCTGTGGTCGGGATTTATTCGTCATCCGCAGCAATGTCACTAATGAAATGGGAATCGAATGGTTGCGACGGCATTTGGGCGAAGAATACCGTATCCATGTCATCGAGCAACGCTGCCGCCAGCCCATGCATATCGATACCACCTTCATGCCGCTGGCACCGGGAAAACTGCTGATCAACCCAGAATACCTGGATGAAAACACCCTGCCAGAGATGTTTCGATCCTGGGACATTCTCAAGGCGCCCGAGCCGGATCCGATCGATGGGAAACTCCTAAACGTAGTTTCCATGTGCGGTAAATGGCTGAATATGAACGTGTTGTCACTGGATGAAAAGCGGGTCGTGGTAGACCGGCACCACAAACGCATGATCAAAGCGCTGAAATCGTGGGGTTTCGAGCCGGTGCCCTGTGACTTTCTTCATTATGCGCCCTTTGGTGGTTCCTTCCACTGCGCCACGTTGGACATCCGCCGCCGCGGCGTGCTCGAATCCTATTTTTGACCGCGACTGACAAGAAGCACTCGGAACCGCTCCTGGATCGGGCCCGGCAACGAATAACGAGATGCGCCATGATTTCAGGGACGTTCACCCGTTTCCGCCTCTTGCAACAGGCGGAAACGGGTTATTTTTTCCTGGATTTCCTCATCGATCATGCGATAGGTCGGGTCGATATCGATTTCTTCGGGGTAGCCCAGATGGGGGTTGCGCCTGACCTTGAAAGAATCTGCGCCCCTGCGCCACAAGTGATCCAACCAGGCGATGTATTCGTCGAGGGTGCGAAAATGCTTCAGCGCCCGCGCATCGGTGAGGACTTCCCCGCTTTGCTTGTCCTCCACCTGAACGACCTTCCCCTTCACGACGAAGACCCGGACCGCCCGCCGGGGACAAAAACATTTCCGTTCCAGGTCGTAGACATAACTTTCCGGGCGGTTCCGAAGCCAAGTTTCGCGGGCGCTGGTGGCAAACGGAATAGCTTGCCAGTCGACATCGGTCTCGATATAGCCGGGGGGTGCCGCCCGGCAAAAGCCGGGAATGCTCAGCAAGATACAAATCATGAAACGAGCAAAGCGGGGATTGCGCATGGGTGACTCCATTTCGTCCGATTCACAGATCATTCCGGCCGTAGGGGAAAAGCCCTTGTCACTGTGCCACAGAATGAAAGGCAATCCAATCGCCATTGAACCAAATGTTCACAAATCTCCTTGCCCACTCGGGCGTAATGGTGCGTGCGGCGGGGAATTTTTTTATGCTACGCTTGTTTTCATCATGGAAAAGGGTGACGCCTCGAAATGAATTCAGTCACTACCTGTTTCATCGAGAAACCCGCTTTTCCGTCCCTCCTTAACATAACTGCTCCGCCGAAATAGGTTTGAGGTCAATGGATGGCCACCATGCATCATGATGTCAATCTCGTTGCTCTCTCGATCCTGGTGACCATCGTCGCCTCCCACGCCGCCCTGGGCATGCACGAAGTGCTCGGCCATTCCTCCAGTAGAGTCAAACGTCATCTCTCCGGCTGCGTGTTCGGCACCGGCATCTGGGCCATGCATTTTCTCGGGATGCTGGCATGCCGGGAAAGCATACCTGTTCATTACCATCTGTGGTTGACCGTTGCCTCTTTCCTTGTCGCCATCCTCTCCAGCCAGATCGCGTTCGCCTTCCTCCACGCCACCCGGCCAGGCATTCCAGAGCTGCTGTTGCAGTCCTTGTTACTGTCCGTGGGTATCTCCGCCATGCATTACACCGGCATGGCGGCACTCCTGGTCGCGCCCCCCATCGCCTACGACCCCCTCTGGGTGGCGCTCTCGCTGGGTGTCGCGTTCTGCGCCGCCCTTCTGGCACTGCTGATCGGCCACGGCCGGATTTCCTGGCCGCGTCTCAGGGAACCTATTCGCCCCCCGCTGGAAGCTATCGTCCTGGGGTTGTCGATCAGCGCCATGCATTACACGACGATGGCGGGCATGGAAATACCCGCGGAGGGATTCACCCCCCTGGCAGCCCCGGGTCTAACCCTGGATACCGACATTATGGGTCTCACAGTCCTGCTGGCGGCCATTTTCATCCTCAGCGCCAACCTCGCCTCGATGCTGTTGCAACACCGCTTAGCCCCCCTGCGCATTCTAAAAACCATCGCGGTGGGCGAGATGAGCATGATGCTGGTCTTTCCTCTGGTTTCCGCCCTGCCGCCCTTGGCGGAAGCCGTTCTGGACACGGCCGTGTGCTGGTGCTCGTCACTCCCCTGGCCTGGCGCCTGCAACGTCAGGAAGGCACCCTGCTGGCGGAGAAGCGGCGGACACAAAGCCAGTTGCGGGGACAACAGGTGATGAACCGGCTGCTGACCAAGCCCCTGGCCAACCGCTCTCTCAAGGATCTGCTGGATGAATGCCTGGAAGTGATCTTCGGCCTTCCCTGGATACCCCTCAAACCCCAGGGCGGTATTTTCCTCTACCGCCCCGAACGCCAGCGGCTGGAATTGTTCGTTCAGCACGACATGCATCCGGCCTTGCTGACCTTGTGCAAGGAAGTGGCCATCGGCCAATGCCTGTGCGGTCTGGCGGCCCAAAAACGCGAACTGGTGCATGCGTCCTGTGTCGACGAACGCCACACCATCCAATACCCCCATATGTCTCCCCATGGTCATTACAACGTTCCGCTGTTGCTCGAGAAGTAACTGATCGGAGTGCTGGTTCTCTACCTGGAGCACGGCCATCAGGCCACCGAGGAGGAGACCAACTTCCTCGAAGGGCTTGGAAGCACCCTGGCGCTCCTGATTGACCGCTGGCGCAAGATCAGGACGATCCATCAGATGGCTTTCTACGATCCCCTGACCGAACTGCCCAACCGGGTGCTCCTGGAGGATCGTTTCCGCACCGCCGTCGCCCGCAGCCGCCGGGGAGGGCTGCGGATAGCGCTGCTGTTCCTCGATCTGGACAATTTCAAGCACATCAACGACACCCTGGGACACACCACCGGCGACCACCTGCTGCAGAAAGTGACGGCACGATTGCGCCAAGCCGTGCGTTCCACCGATACCATCGCCCGCCTCGGGGGAGATGAATTCATCCTCCTGCTGGAACAGCTGGAGGGCAGCGAAGACGAAGTCCGCGGGGAAGTGGAAACCGTCTGCCGGAAACTCCTCCAGTCCTTGAGTCTGCCCATCCCCATCTGGGGCAACACCTTCAACGTCACCGGCAGCATTGGGGTTGCATTTTTTCCGGAACACGGAGAGGCGCTCGAACCCTTGCTCCAGGCAGCCGACACCGCCATGTACGAGGCCAAGCGCCGGGGAAGAAACGGTCATTTCTTCTATAACAACAGCCTCCATGTCCACCTCAACAACACTCTCAGCATCAAGCGCGAGCTGCCCTATGCCCTCGAGAAAGGACAACTGCACCTTTTCTATCAACCCCAGTTCAACATCCACAGCGGTGTTCTGACCGGCGCGGAGGTTCTGCTGCGCTGGAATCACCCCCAACGGGGCTTCATTCCCCCCGGCACATTCATTCCCATCGCCGAATCCGACGGCTTCATCATCCAGCTGGGAGAATGGATTTTGCGCCAGGCGTGCCTGCAGAAGCAACGGTGGCGGCACTGGGCCATACCCTGGACATGGAAGTGCTGGCCGAGGGAGTGGAGAAGGAAGAACAACTCCGCTTGCTGCGGGAGATCGGCTGCGACACCGTCCAGGGCCATCTCACGGGCCGGCCCATGCCACCCGAGGAATTCGAACAGATATTGCGATCGGTGGAAAGAAAGTGGCCCATTTGATCAGGACGACGCCTTGACACTAGTGTCTCCCCAATTTTCCCAAGCGGTCAGCGCAAGGCATTGATATACGGATAAAAAGGGGTTCAAAACGAGAGGATCGGGGTTCCTGATCGGGTAAAATGTGTATAGCAATAACCCATTGA
>JALSIB010000059.1 GCA_026981855.1 Methylothermaceae bacterium
CTACCTCTATCACATCCCTCAACGAGCCCTGAATCACAAAACGCCCATGCAAACACTACAAAATTGGTATGAGAAAAAACCCGATTCCTTCAAGTTACCAGTAAATAATCTCGCGGGTCTTGACACCAAGTGGAGTCAGGTCGATTTTGAAACGACAAAACGACAATCCTGAGTGGCCTCAAGATTACCGCCCTGGCACTATTCGGATTTAAAAGGAATTGGATACCTCCACCACCCTATTCAGCCAAAATAGGTCAAACATCCAACCATGGATTGATAACCGTCAATCCGGGAATTTCAAAATCCGCTTGGTTGCGTGTCACCAGACGCAATTCATGATGCAACGCGGTCGCCGCCAACAGGCTGTCGATCGCTGGCAAAGTCCGGGCTGCTTGTGCCAGCAAAGTTCCCCAGCGTTCTGCAATGGCATGATCGATAACAAGCAAACGGTCTTCGAACCATTCGGGGAGTTCCTGTTCGAGCCACAAACGGAGTCGCTCTTTTTTTTGGCCCTCGGGAAGCCGCTCCACACCTTTGCGGATTTCTCCCAGGGAGAGCACACTGAGATACAACGTGGAATCCGGCACCTGTTCAAACCATGACAGCACCGCTAGAGCAGGATTTGCTTTCGCGACTTCGCAGATGACATTGGTGTCCAGAAGATAGCTCACAAGTCGATCTCCCTGACCGGGCTTTTGTCCCGCTCGATTTCCAATAGAATATCCCGCAGAGGTGAGCGGCGCATGAATTCCAGGAAAGAGGGTTTCCTGGTAATCAATTTTTCATAGTCAGCGCGGGACAGAACCACTGCCGCGGACTTTCCGTGAATGGTGATCTCCTGGGGGCCTTCAGTGATCGCCCGCTTGACCAAGACGCTCAAACGGGCCTTGGCGGTTTGCAGTTGCCATTTTTCATGAATTTCCATGATTTCCATCTAGTCTGTCTAGTCTGTCTAGTCTGAATCAAGCGTATAAAAAGCTACCCTTTCTGTCCAGCATCTTCACACTTATCGCTTCGCCAACGTCACGTTCCGGATGCCCGAGAGTGACTGTCAGCGGCCATGGATGGCCGCTCCAGCCCTGAATTCACGGATGAATTTCCGGGCTGGCAGGGCAACCTCCAGCACCCCGGACCCCAGGGCCTATCTCATACCATCAATTCCAAAACTTCATCCGGCACCAGATAACGCGGGCTTCTGCCCTCTCTGAGACATTGGCGGATATAAGTTGCCGAGATTTCCAGGCGGATGACTTGTTGAAAGAAGATCCGCCCGGCAGGACGGCGGCGGAGAGGTAGAACTTCGTCGCTCCTTCGCGCCTCCACCTGGGGCTTCAGGGCGGAAGGCCATTCCGGCCGGTAACCCGGCCGATCCATGACCACCAGATGGGCCAGCTCGAACAAATCTTGCCAGCGATGCCAGCCCGGCAGTCCCAAAAAGGCATCCAGCCCGACGATCAGGCACAGCGGCTTGTCACCGGCTTCCCGCCTGAGCGAGGCGAGCGTATCCACCATGTAGGAGGGGCCGGGCCGCGCCAGCTCCCGGGTATCGACCACGAAACCCGGCTCGTCGGCCGTGGCCAGTTTCAGCAACTCGAGCCTTTTTCCGGCGGAGAAAAAAGGTTTTCGCCGATGAGGGGGGATCCGGCAGGGAACGAACCGGATCTCGTCCAGATCCAGGGCTTCCCTGACTTCCAGGGCGGTTCTGAGATGACCGTAGTGAACCGGATCGAAAGTACCGCCATAGACGCCGATCATCACACCCGGATCTGTCCGTCCCCGAGCACCACGAATTTCTGGGTGGTCAGCCCTTCCAGGCCGACCGGCCCCCGGGCATGGAGTTTGTCGGTGCTGATGCCGATCTCGGCCCCCAGGCCATACTCGAACCCATCGGCGAAACGGGTCGAGGCGTTGACCATCACCGAACTGGAGTCCACCTCGCGCAGAAAACGGCGGGCACGGGTGTAGTCCTCGGTGACGATGGCGTCGGTGTGGGCGGAACCGTAGCGGTCGATGTGATCCATCGCTTCGTCGAGTCCCGGCACCACCCGGATGGCCAGAATCGGCGCCAGATACTCGGTGGCCCAGTCCGCTTCGCTGGCCGGTTCGCAGCTCACGATGGCCCGGGTGCGCTCACAGCCGCGCAGCTCCACGCCCGCTTCCCGGTATTTCTCCGCCAAAGGCGGCAACACTTCGGCAGCAATGCCTTCATGCACCAGCAAGGTCTCCATGGCGTTGCAGACCCCGAAACGCTGGGTTTTGGCGTTGAAGGCGATGGCGATGGCCTTGTCCGGATCCGCCCGGTCGTCGATATAGACATGACAGATGCCATCCAGATGCTTGATCACGGGAATCCTCGACTCGGCGGTGATCCGCTCGATCAGCCCCTTCCCTCCCCTGGGCACGATCACGTCCACATAGCTGTCCATCTTCAACAGTTCTCCCACGGCGGCCCGGTCGGTAGTCTCCACCACCTGGACGGCGGAGCGGGGCAGCCCGGCCTTTTCCAGTCCCGTCCGGATACAGGACGCCAGCACCTGGTTGGAATGAATCGCCTCGCTGCCCCCCCTGAGGATGCAGGCGTTGCCGGCCTTCAGGCACAGTCCGGCGGCATCCACGGTGACGTTGGGCCGTGATTCGTAGATGATGCCGATCACCCCCAGCGGCACCCGCATTCTTCCCACCTGAATTCCGGAAGGGCGGTAACCGAGGCCGGTTATCTCCCCGACGGGATCGGCCAGCGCGGCGATCTGACGCAAGCCTTCGGCCATCGAATCGATCCGTGCGTCGGTGAGGGTCAGACGGTCCAGCATCGCATCCGACAACCCCCTCTGTCTCCCGGCTTCCAGATCCCGGGCGTTCTCCCGCTGGATCTTCGCGCGGCCCGCCTCGATGGCTTCGGCCATGGCCAACAGCGCCCGGTTCTTGGCCCCGGCGGTCGCCCGGCTCACTTCCCTCGCCGCTTCACGGGCCTTTCGACCCACCGTCTGCATGTAGTGCTGCACGTTTTCTATCGTCATCTGTCAATCCGTTTCCAACATCGGTAGCAAATTCTTCTCCCCTGTCGCGATGAACAGGCACAGCGTCCTCAAAGCCCCCCAGGCATCGCCCCCCGCCTGCCCCTTGATGACGGCATCGATGCGGGCGGCGGTTTCCAGGGCACGGTGCAGCGATCCCCTCCCGAGACGCCCCAAAGCCTGTTCCAACCCGGCCTTGCGCGACTCCCAGAGGTGACGCCGCCGACAGCTTTCAGCCAGGGAAAGCCCCCGGCCGCGATCGTCCAACAAAGCCAACAACAACCGCAACTCCCGGGTGACCGCCCATAATACCACGGGCGCCGCCACCCCTTCGGCGGCCAGCCCCGCCACGACGCGATCGGTGCGCCGGACCTGGCCGGCCAGCATCGCATCGACCAGATCGAAGACCCCGAAACGGCTGCTGTCGGCCACCGCCTCGGCCAGCCGTGCGGCGTCCACCTCCACCGCCCCGTACAAGACATAGAGTTTGTCGATCTCCTGGGAGGCCGCAAGGAGGTTGCCTTCGGTCCGAAGCGCCAGCAATTGCAACGCTTCGCGGGTCAGCGAAATACCCCTGGACACGGCCCGTTGCCGCAACCAGGCGGAAAATTCCCGCCCGTGCATCGACCGGACCTGCACCGCCACACCCGCCTGTTCGAGCGTTCTGAACCAGCGCGCCTTCTGCACCGCGGCCGGCGGGTTTTCCAGCACCAGCAACAAGATCGCATCGGCGGGCAAACGTTCGCCATAACGGCTCAAAACCTTCCCGCCCTCGCTTCCCACCTTGCCCTCGGGTACTCTGACATCCAGCAGGCGGCGACTGGAAAACAAAGGCATGGCGTCGGCTTCGGACTCGATCGAGCGCCAGTCGAACCCCGGCATCACGCTGTATACCTGACGCTCCCCGAGCCCCGCCCGGCGGCAGGCCCGGCGGATCGAATCGGCGGCCTCGGTCAACTGCAACGGCTCGTCACCAAAGACCAGATAGACCGGCGCCAATCCTTTTTTCAACTGGCCGGGAAGCTGAGGGAATCTAATTCTCATCCCGCCTCAACACTTTTTGCAAATGCCGCAGCAGCGTCCGTGCGGCCTCGCGCCGCATCTCGCGGCGGATCACCGACGCCTCTTCGGATTTCCCGATCACCTGCAACTGGGTATTGAGATAGATCCGCCGCACATTGAGGGTCCGTAGTGGCGACAGGATCTCCCCCTCCGGGGTGCGGATGTCGTATTGGACCCGGAAGGTGAGTTCGAATTCGATCGCCTTGCCGTTCTGATCGAGCGAAACCACCCGCCGTCCCTCGCGGATATCGTGAATGACGATGACGCTGCCGGCGTTTCGCGGATTGGAAACCAGCCTGCCTTCCACCAGATCGAGGAACAATTGCAGATCCCGGGCGAAAGGCCGGTTGAGATCGATCCCCTGAAGCGCGATCACTTTTTTGTCAGGCGGCAATTCCACCGCACCGCGCAAATGAAACCCGCAACCGCTCAAGGACAGCAAGAGAATCAGAATGGGAATCGATGGCATCGAGGCTCCGGCACGCTTTTTCAAATCCTAATCGGATATAATACTTCGCTTTTAACCAAGCGACGAGTACCGTGGCCGAAACCCATTCCAGCATCGAAACTTTCCAGGATCTGATTCTCGCCTTGCAGAACTTCTGGGCAGGCAAAGGCTGCGCCCTGTTGCAGCCCATGGACATGGAAGTGGGCGCGGGCACCTTCCATCCGGGCACCTTCCTGCGCGCCATCGGCCCGGAACCCTGGCGCACCGCCTACGTCCAGCCCTCGCGCCGCCCCACCGACGGCCGTTACGGCGAAAATCCCAACCGGCTGCAACACTACTATCAATTCCAGGTACTGCTCAAACCCTCCCCGCTGGAGATCCAGGATCTTTACCTGGAATCGCTGCGCCACATCGGCTTCGATCTGCTCGAGCACGACGTGCGCTTCGTCGAGGACAACTGGGAATCCCCCACCCTGGGTGCCTGGGGGCTGGGATGGGAAGTCTGGCTGGACGGAATGGAAATCACCCAGTTCACTTATTTCCAGCAGGTGGGGGGACTGGACTGCCGGCCGGTTTCCGGGGAAATCACCTATGGGCTGGAAAGAATCGCCATGGTGTTGCAGAACGCCGAGAGCGTCTACGACCTGATCTGGACACGAAACGACGGCGACGCCATCACCTACGGTGACGTGTTCCGCCAGAATGAGGTGGAGATGTCCGCCTACAATTTCGAACTGGCCGACGTGGACTTCCTGTTTCGCAGTTTCGATCACTACGCCAGCGAGTGCCGCAGACTGCTCGAACACGAACTTCCCCTGCCCGCTTACGACCAGGTGCTCAAGGCATCCCATACCTTCAACCTGCTCGATGCCCGGCACGCCATCTCGGTCACCGAGCGGCAACGCTTCATTCTTCGGGTACGGGAACTGGCCCGCGGCGTCGCCCAATCTTACTACCAACGGCGCGAACAACTCGGATTCCCGATGCTGCACAAGGAGGAAAGCTGATGGCCACCCGTGACCTGCTGTTCGAACTGGGCACCGAGGAACTGCCCCCCAGGGCGCTGCACACGCTGATGGAGGCGCTGCGGGAGGAAACCGCCGGGCGACTGCGGAAAGCCGGCCTCGAATACGCCTATCTCAATGCCTACGCCACCCCCCGCCGCCTGAGCCTGGTCGTCCACGAGCTGACGGAATCCCAGCCCGACAGGATCGTGGAACGCCGCGGCCCCGCTCTCAAGGCCGCTTTCGATGCGGACGGCAATCCCACGCCCGCGGCTTTGGGCTTCGCCAAGAGCTGTGGGGTGACTGTCGATGCGCTTGAGACCCTGAAAAACGCCAAGGGTGAATGGCTGATGTGCCGCCTGCGGCAAAAAGGCGCCGCAACCGCCGAAATCCTTCCAGGCATCCTGCGCCAGGCGCTCGCCGCCCTCCCCATCCCCAAACGGATGCGATGGGGAGAGGGCGAGGCGGAATTCGTTCGTCCGGTACACTGGGTGGTGCTGCTGTTCGGAGACGAGGTCATCGATGCGGAGATTCTCGGCGTGCGCGCTTCCAACACCAGCCGCGGCCACCGCTTCCACTGCCGTCACCCCCTCACCTTCGCCGCCCCGGATCACTATGCCCAGACATTGATGGCCGATGGCAGGGTGATCGTCGATTTCGGAGAAAGACGCAACCATGTTCACCAGCAGGCGCTCAAACTGGCGGAGCAGGTCGGTGGACAGGCCCATCTCGAAGACGGTCTGCTGGACGAAGTCACCGCACTGGTGGAATGGCCGGTGGGGATCGTGGGTACTTACGATGCCAGGTATCTCGATCTTCCCAAGGAAGTGCTGATCACGGTGATGCAGTCCCATCAGAAATACTTCCCCGTCCTGGACCGGGAAGGTGGGTTGCTGCCCCACTTCATCGCCATTGCCAATCTCGACAGCAGCCGCCCGGAGACGGTGCGCCGCGGCAACGAGCGTGTCATCCGGCCGCGTCTGGCCGACGCCGAATTCTTCTGGAACCAGGATTTGAAGATCCCCCTCGAGCAGCATCTGGACAAGCTCGGAGGCATCGTCTTTCAGAAGACCCTCGGCACCCTGCTCGACAAGACCCGCAGACTGGAAAAACTGGTGGAAACGCTGGCGGATCTGCTCGGCGGTGATCGCACCAAGGCCATCCGCGCCGCCCGGCTGGCCAAGACCGATCTGGTCACCGACATGGTGGGGGAATTCCCCGAACTGCAGGGCATCATGGGCAGGTACTACGCCCTGGCCCAGGGGGAAGACCCGGAAGTGGCGTCCGCCCTGGAGGAACAGTACCGCCCCAGGCAGGCGGGCGGCCGGTTACCCGAAACCCGGACGGGTGAGATGCTGGCCCTGGCCGACAAAACCGACACCCTCATCGGCATCTTCAGCATCGGTCAGGTTCCGACCGGCGCCAAAGACCCTTACGCCCTGCGCCGGGCCGCGCTGGGCATCATCCGCATCCTGGTGGAAAAGAAACTGGATCTGGATCTGGCGACGCTGCTGAAACAGTCCGCCGGGCTGTACGCCCATCCTTTCGATCACGACGCCGTGGCACGGCAAGTCTACGACTTCATCCTCGAGCGGCTGCGCGGCTATCTGCTCGACCGCGGCTTCACTCCCCACGAATTCGAGGCAGTGGCCGCCCTGCGGCCGGAAAGCCTGCTCGATTTCATCCAGCGCATCGAAGCCGTCCACGCCTTCCGCGCCTTGCCGGAAGCCGCCTCCCTCAGCGAAGCCAACAAACGCATCCGCAACATCCTGCGCAAATCGGGGCAGGACCGCTTCGCCGCCCCCGATGCCGGCCTGTTCCGGGAAGAACAGGAAAAGGCCCTGTTCCAGGCGGTACAAGAGGCCCATGACGCCATCGAACCCCTGCTTTCCCGACGCGACTACACAGCCGCGTTGAAACGGCTGGCGGGACTGAAGGACACGGTGGACGCTTTCTTCGATCATGTCATGGTCATGACCGAAGACCCGAACGTTCGCAGCAACCGGCTCAACCTGCTGGCGAAGACCTCCGGCCTGTTCCTTCGAATCGCCGACATCTCGCGGTTACAGGGATGAACGCCGGAAAGCTTCCCTCTCCTTTCATCGTTTTCCGCTCGGCCCTGTTCTTCCTGGTCCAGAGCACTATCACCGTGCTGATGACGCCGGTGGTCCTGGCGGCTTCCCTGCTGCCCCGCTACGACTACCGTTATCGCCTGGCGCGGCTCTGGGCCTGGCTGCTCATCCAGTCGCTGCGGCTCATCTGCGGCATCCGCCATCAGATCGAGGGTCTGGAAAACATTCCGGAGGGCAACGGAATCGTGGCCAGCAAACACCAGTCCGCCTGGGAAACCCTGATGCTCTACCTGATCTTCCCCAAGGCCGTCTACGTGCTGAAACGGGAACTGCTCACGATTCCCTTCTTCGGCTGGTGCCTGGGCCGCTACCACCACATCGCCATCGATCGCAGTCAACCCAGGGCGGCCCTGATGTCCCTGGTCAAACAGGGAGTTCAGAGACTCAGGGAAGGACACTGGATCATCATCTTCCCCGAAGGCACCCGGGTGGCGCCGGGAGAACGGAAGCGCTATGCGGGCTCGGCCGGCACCCTCGCCCGCAAGGCCGGCGTTCCCGTGGTGCCGGTGGCGCACAACGCCGGCAAACACTGGCCCCGCAACGGTTTCATCAAGACCCCGGGCACCATTCGGATGCGGATCGGCCCGCCACTCGAGGGCGGGGAACTAGAAGCGGCGGAAATCAACCGCCGGCTGGAGGAATGGATCGAAGCCCGGATGCGGGAGATCGGCCGCCCATGACCCGGATCCAGAAGCAGACCCTTCTCTACATGATCCTCACCGCCATCCTCTTCGTGGGTGGCTATTTTTTCCTGCGGGCCGCCTACCACCTGTCGGAACCCACCCCCTTCACCCAGGAGATCGTCCTGGTGATTCTCGGCACCCTCGCCACCATCCTGATCACGGCCATCCTGCTGAACAAACAGACCGAAGTGGAGCTGACCAAGGAACAGAACATCAAGTTCATCGAACTCAAATCCTCCATCTACCTGGAGCTGCTCAACTATCTCGAAGAAACCCTGCAACGCCTTGAAATCAGCTCACGCGACATCGTCGAACTCCAGTTCCTCACCCACAAACTGGCCATCTCCGCCAGCCCCGATGTGCTCAACAGCTACCGCACCGTGCTCGACATCTTTTCCAGGGCCGTCGGCGACCACCGTTTCGACTACCGGGAACGCACCGACCTGCACCAGGCGCTTGCCCGCCTGACCGTGGAGATCCGCAGGGATCTGATCGGTGATCTGGACCTGGAAAGCCATTTCAGCGGAGGAGAGATCGAGCGGCAGGTGATGGAGAACAATGCCGTCACCTCCGCCACCTACGACCATTATCATCCCGATTCCTGAAACGGACGACTCCCCAAGCAAATTCCCGGAGACCCTTCACATCACTCCACCCACGTCCGCGCCTGTTTGATCGCCAGCCGTCCCCGGCTGCCGTCATCGGTCTCGGTGATCTTGAATTCCACTTCGATGGCGAAATCGTCACCGCCCCGGTAGCGTTTCTTGAAATGGTGGTGAATCAGCGTCAGATAATGGCGCAGTTCGTCGGTCTCCTCCGGGGTGAGCACCGGGCCATCGGCCACCGCCTGTCCATACACTTCGGTGATGTTGCTGTGACGGAGAAAGATCGTCTCCCAATCGGTGGCCTGGCTGGACACCGGCAGGCGCACCAGGACGAACTCGTCGGGCACGGGATAGACCGTCTCATTCCCGATTTCCACAGGTTCCGGGTTGGTCACGGAAATCTCGCCGTGCTGGGCGTTGACGGTGTAACCTGGCCATTCGGGATTGTAGAGATTCTTGCTCACCGCCACCCCATTGGCCTGCTCGTCGCCGTAATTGGGATGTATCAACACCCCCATATAGGTCAGGAAGTGATCGACCCGCCAGAACGCCCTTTCCTCGAAGGCTTCGAGGGTCCACAGGCTGGCCCAGACTTTTTTGACGCTTTCGATCAACGCCCCCTCGTCCGCCTTGTGGGTGGTGGAGCGGTACAAGCCGGCGCCGTTGAAGCCGGGCAGATCCTCGTTGTTGGTGCTGGAGCGGCACCGCAGCGATTGCCGGAAAGGCGGCCCTTGCGGCTCCCAGAACCGGCGGACGGCCTCGACCGCCGCCGTCAGATCCTCGGGCGCCTCCCCTTTCTTGATCCGCTTGCGAAGCGCCTTGAGGCTCTTGGAACGGACCTCTGGATCGTTTTGGAAACCGGCATCCGCCAACAACGCCCTGGCCTGATCGTAAAACGACAGGCCGGATTCGCCCGGCGCGCACAGGCGCGTCTGCTCCTCGCCGCAACGCGGCAACGACATGAAGCGGTCGTACAGGGCGAAGGGAAGGGCGTAGCCATCGGGGGCGACGCCCTCGGGCAGGATCTTTCCCAGTTCGGCGACGTTGGCGGCCTTGACCCCGAACGCGGTCCAGTCGGAAAAACCGATCCGGGACAAAGGCGTGGGCCCGGTCACCGTCAGGTCGCTTGCGGGCGTCAGGGGACGATCCGGACGCACCGACTCCAGCCAGGCCTGGGCTTCGGCCCGGGAAACCTCCTCCAGCACAATACCCTCGCCGGTGGCCCGCAGATGAAAACCGGTTCTTTCCTCGTAGGCCGGCGCCATGATGGCGCCCAAACCCAAATGAACGGCCACACAGCCTGTCAGCAACAATCGCACGCCCATGACACCCTTCCGGAAATTCATCTTGTCACAGGATCAAGCAATTTCCCCGCCAAAGTCCTTTCCCTCCCGATATCAGGCGATTGCACAGCTTCCGGGGCAACCCAGTCAAATCACATGCGTGATATGCCACACAAGCGCGTGATATCGCCTACCAAACTCCGCTGCCATTTACCTTGCCCGGGAATAACACATTTACAATCAATTGGATAAATATAAGGCACGATAAGTGCTTACAACTTACCCCTGAAGCACACGCAACAGTTTCCGGAGGAGTTTCATGTCATCCATTCGCAACATCCCGATCGCCTTCTTCCTGGCGGCCGGGCTCATCTCACCTCTTCCCGCCACGGCCAAGGTCAACTGGATCGACAAACCCGTGGAGCATCCGGCGATCCCGCTGCTCGACGAGGACGGCAAGCATGTCCTCGAGAGCGGCAAGCCCTACAGTCCCCGCAAGAGCTGCGCCGGCTCCGGCTGCCACGACTACGACAAGATCACCAGCGCCTACCACTTCGAGATGGGGCGCGACGAGGCCAATGACAAATTCGGCCTGTTCAACGATTTCCTGGGGGCCAAATCCCTGGTCAGCCCCGGCTGGTTCGGCGGCTTCAACTGCATGGGGGGCAGCATTCCCACCTTTCTCGCCAATAAAAACAACAGCTACAAGGAGATGATCCGCGACTACGGCGCCGCAGGCTTTATCGGCTGCTCCAGCTGCCACGTGGGCGGCGGCTTCGGGGAGAAGGACCGGGAAGGGATCCGCTACACCGAACGCGACCCCGCCACCATCCCGCCGTGGGACGGAGACTACTACAACCGTGGCAGCGACGAGAACAACCAGAAGACCGACAAGAGCGTGGTCGCGAAATGGAACTGGCACAAGAGCGGGCTTCTGGAGGCGGACTGCATGTGGTGCCACATGAGTCCGGACGGTATCAGCGTGCCGGATGAACGCATGACGGGAAGCCGCGGCATCATGAGCGACTATCGCGGTGCCCGGCGGGAATTCATCAGCGGCGGTTGGTTTCGCTACGCCGCCAATACCGCCTGGGAATTCCTGCCCACGGTGGACGGCAAAAAACCCCTGACGGTGGAACGTGTCTGGGAGGACGAGGATTACACCCTGAAAACCGGCGAGGACGGCAACCCGGTCATTCACTGGAACCGGGAGGCCTTCGACGAGAACGGCCGTATCCACGTGAATATGATCCGCTTCCCGGAAAGCGAGAACTGCATGGCCTGTCACCGCACCAGCAACTCCCGCCGCGGTTTCTACGGCTACGGGGACGACGCCCGGATGGAGCTGGGCGAGGACGGCACCCTGGTCGAGGACTACAAGGACGACGTTCACAAGGGCGCGGACTTGGCCAAGTACTGGCACGGCGAATCGCGGGTGATGGACAATTGCAACGTCTGCCACAGCCACGCCTACCTCAAGACCCGGCACGAGAACATCAACCTGGATCAGGATCACAATTTCATGAAGGGAAATTCGGACATGGACATCCGCAACGACCTGGATTTCTCCGCCGACCTGCGCACCTGCGAATACTGCCATGTGGAAGGCAGAAACCCCGACGGCGAGAAACCCATCATCCCCTCGGGGCAGGAAACCATGCTGGCGGCCCACCTGGAGCGCTGGAAAAACAGCGGCTACATGACCGGCTACAGTCAGCAGAGCCTGAACCGTGTAGTTCAGACCCATTTCGACGTGCTCAACTGCCAGACCTGCCACATCACCGGCAAACAGTCCCGGGGCAAGCCGCTTCAGATCATGTACCGCTACCGGGACGATGTGGACGGCAAGCGCAAGATCATCACCTACAATCCGCGGCTGCGTTATCTCTGGATCGATACCGTCACCGGCTGGGCGCTGACCCGTTACGAGCGGGGCCTGGTGGCGAAAAAGCAGCTGGACGAAGAAGGCAACGAAATCAAGGACGGGCGCAACTTCGTCTTCGACATCTTCGACCCGGAAACCGGCGAAAAACTGCCTGGATCCGTACTCGGGCGGGTTTCCCACGGATCGATGCGGCTGGGTGACCCCACCGGCGCCGACGGTTATCGCTCCCTCAAGCGCGCCTACGACAAGCTGATGAAGCTGCGCCACGGGCCCCAGCTGAAGGGGCGCCAACCGGACGTGAAACTGGTATGGCTCGAATCCAACGAGTACATCATCTCCCACAACGTCCGTCCGGCGGCCGACGCGGTTCCCTGCGGCGACTGTCACGCGCAAAAGCAAAGCGGCGCCTACAGCTCGCTGCTGAAGACCGACGGCATCCTGGGCCCGGGTCACGTCAAGGAAGTGGCCACCCTGCCGGATCCGAAACTGGTGGAAGAAGGCGTGGTCGTTTTGGGCATGCCCTACATGCGCATCGACGAGAACGGCACCATCACCGAGAACGAGGAAGACATCCTCTTCACCACCCTGGTGGATCCATTCATGACCATCAACGCCGCAACCAGCAGCCGGTTCTTCGGCGGGGCGTTGCAGCGGATGGACGTGGCCACGGCGGCCCGCAAGGCGCGCCTGGACGCAGGCTTGCTGGAACGGGCGGTGGCCCAGCACGGCGGCGATGCCCACTTCCATGTGCTGATCCCGCGCTACGGTCGTGAAACGCTTCGGAACAGCCTGGTGGCGCTGCCCGGCAACACGGTCACCGACGCCCTGGCGCCCAAATGGCGGACCGAACTGCTGCTGTTCCAGCGCTCCCCCCACCTGACGGGACTGATCCGGGATCGCGGATTCGGAAATCTGGCCTCCGACGTGGTCAAGACCTCCTTCCTGGACGACCGCAAGCGGCCCATGGAGAATCTCCTCGGCAACCGGATGCTGGTGAAACTGCCCTACCAGGGAAGAGCCACCGGCAAGGATGGAATCGAGGTTCTGATCTCGACCGACGGCCGGGAAATCCATCGTATCGATCCCAACGACGTGCTGCTGTTCGTGCCTTCCGCTGCAGACAGCGATGGCGTCCGCCTGCCGGGATCGACCCTGACCGATCCCGTCTCATCCACGGAAAACGGCTATGTCCTGTTCCTGACGGATCAGCCGGGCTTCTTCGCGGTAGCCGATCTGTAAATCCGGCGACAGCAAGGGAGAGGAAAAAACCATTCCTCTCCCGCCTTTTTTGCAGGATTCTGCAAAAGAAGATCACTATTTTTGCAGTGAGGCTCATGGAAGGGACGGCAGTATGCAGTCGAAACATTGGCATGATTACTGCTTTATGTGCATTGTGTCACAATTTTTTTAACCGGACCGTACTACACTTCCATCGGGATTTACCCGATTGAAGTCTCGACTCAATGACAAAAGGAGAAATTGCCATGACGATGAAGAAGAAGCTGCTTCCACTCCTGATCGCCAACGTTTTGTGCCTTCCCGCCGTGGTATCGGCCGATGTGGAGATCGTCACTGATCGTGCGGTGGTGGGAGAAAACGACACCCTGGAAGCCAGATTGCGCTTTCCGGTCGCAGACCAGGGCGACTTGTATGTCGCCGCCAGAATAGGCGGGAAACTCCGTTTTTATGGCGAAGACGGCAAGTTCCATTCCGATCCGGTTCCATACAAACAGGATGGAACCTTCGACCAGGAAGAAACCATTTTCCGCTTTCCCGGAATGATGGTGCCGGCCGGCAGATACATTCTCTATGCCGCGATCACCGATGCCGGAGCGGATGTTTACGATACCAGCCGTTGGCACGGCCCGCTTGCGAGACAGCTTTTCATCGCCAACGAGCCTGATCAGATGAGTGGAGACCATGACGGCGACGGTTGGCCGGATGACGATTCCAATCATGACGGCTTCTCCGATATGGATCATAACTACGATGGCTGGCGGGATGACGACGAAAATCGTAACGGCATCCCGGATCAGGATGAGGATGGCGACGGCCAGTCCGGCACTGACTCCCAGGATGGATCCGGCGGCCAGGATGATGGCGGCAAGAGCAACGACGACAGCGGCAGCAGCAACGACGACAGCGGCAACAGCAACGACGACAGCGGCAACAGCCACGACGACAGCGGCAACAGCCACGACGACAGCGGCAACAGCAACGACGACAGCGGCAACAGCAACGACGACAGCGGCAACAGCAACGACGACAACGGCAGTACGGGTTCCGCCGGAGACCCGGCCCAGGGAGAGGCCCTCTACGCGCAAAATTGCTCCGGTTGTCACGGCTCCGATCCGGCAGGCAACCGGAACGGGATTCGGGAAGGCCGTAATGCCGGCGAAATTCACGAGGCCATCGCCAAGAACAAGGGGGGGATGGGATATCTGGCCGACCAGTTGTCAGCCGGCGACATCGACGCGATTGCCGCCTATATCCGCGCCCGTACCGGAGGCTGACGAACGGGCGGCCGTTGATTTGATCTTGCGCCGGGCAGATATTTTGTGAATCGGGGCTCCTCCGGGAGCCCCATCCTTATGGGGAGGAAAAATGATCAAGACGATGATGCTCAAAATTTCCCCCTGGCTGGCGGGCATGGGGCTCGCCGGGGGGCAGGTCGGTCTGGCGACCCGCTGCACCGTACCCCAGCAGGGCACCTGCGGCGGCTGCGGCAGTTGCGCCGTGGTGGTGGCCTCCCTGGTCACCTGGGCGGTGATGGCGAACAAACACCGTGGCGGCGATTTCTACACCGTCACCAGCGGGAAAAAAGACGCCTGACCCCTCCATGCGCCGCACGCTGGTTTTGACGGGGTGGATGTTGATGACGGGCGGGGCATGGGGCGCGAACATCAGCGCCTCTCTGGAAACGAAGTTCCAGGTGGACAACCGTTTCAACGCCAGCCCCCGCTTTCTTGGTGAATTATGGGGGGATGCCGAAATCCTGTCCACCCAGTCGGACTGGCGCGCCCATTTTTCCTGGGCCGGCCGGCTTTCGAGCCTGAGCGATGACAGTGGCGGCAAGCTTTATCAGGCTTTCGTGGAGAAACACTGGAAATTTCTCCAGTCCGCCGTCCGGCTGGGACGGTTCCAACGGGCCGACCTGTCCGGTCTCTATTTTCTCGACGGCGGCCAACTGGACTACCGGATCGGTGACTGGAGAATGCAATGGTACGGCGGCAGGCCGATGCGGGCCGACAACGTTCGCAGCCTGGAAGGCGACTCCGTCCATGGCGTTCGGCTTGGATACGACCGAACCGTGCACCGGCGGTGGGGCGCCCTGACCTGGGAACGCTACCGGTTCAACGCCGAATATCAGGCGTTCCGCAACAACGGACTTTCCCGCAGGCTCCAGGGAGCGGCCTCCCTGCAAGGCCGTATCGGCGACCGGCGATCCTGGGAAAGCACCCTCACGGCCACTTACCGTTTCGACCGCGCCCGTTTCGAGGACGTCTGGTTCAGCGGCTTCGTGGATCTCACCGCCACCTTGCGTTTCCGCACCCACTATGAATATTACCGCCCCCGCTCCCCCTTCCCCTCATTCCGGGAGCGTTTCACCAGCGCCTACGCCCTGGAAGAACAAAGCCTTTTCCGGGCCGAACTGCATCACCGCCCCACCGCCCGGCTGCATTATTTCATCGGCGGTCAACGGGCCACCAAGGCGGATGGATTCGATGGTTTCGGTATCCGGGGCGGGGGAGACTACCGCTGGCGCGACAGCACTTTCGCCCTCACCTGGGATTATCTGGAAATCGGCGCCGACCGCGCCCACAGCGGTTACGCCCGGATCGTCCAGGCGATCGATTCCCGCCTCGAGATATGGGCCAACGCCGCCGTCAGACGGGAGGAAAAGCTGCTCTACGGCGTCAACTGGGCGCGTGGGGGCGAAACCGGATTCCGCTTTCTGCTGGACGGCAACTGGGTGATTCTCACCAGCCTCTCCTACATCGCCAACAGCCGCCGCAAGGACGATTACGTCGGCGCCGTCCGGGTCATCTATTATCTGGACCGCTTTCAACCCAAGGGGAAGACATGCGCCTGGTTGTGCTGATGACATTGCTCGCCTGGCTGACCACCGCGGCGACGGCGGAGAAAAAGGACAAAAGCTGGTGGAAAAAACGCGAGGAAAGAAAACCGGACATCTATTTCCCCCACAACGTCCACATGGACATCATGAAGCAGGAAGGGGACATGTGCATGCTGTGCCATTCCTATCAACCCACCCGGGAAACCGACCCGGAAAAACTGCGGGCCATGACGGAAGTGCTCAACGAGCCCCTCAAGGAAGTCTGCCACGACTGTCACGTGGTGGAACGCCGGGCCCCCTGGCGCTGCAACATCTGCCACCCGGACAAAACCAAGATCTGGCCCTCCGATCACGATTTCGGCTATGTCCAGCACCATGGCGCCACCGCCCGCAAGGACGAAAAGGCGTGCCGCGAATGCCACCTGGAACTGTCTTTCTGCACCGACTGCCATTTCCGCCGGGAAATTTCCGGCATCGGTTATCACCCCTTGGGCTATGTCACCCTCCATGGCATGGAGGCTCGCACCATGCCTTCCAACTGCGGCCGCTGCCACAACAACTTCTACTGCGACGAGTGCCACAGGAGGCGGCGATGAAACGTGGCATTCTCCTCTTCTCCCTGTTGCTGCTCTGCTTCCCGGCGCTGGCGGTCAAGACCGTCGATGTTTCCCTGAAGCGGGGCCAATTGCTGTTGACCAAGCGCCATGAAGGCTGGGGGAAGTCCCGCTGCCAGGCCTGTCATGTACTGAACATGATCCACCAGGACGCCCCCCGTATCCGGGGCATCGTCCGCAAAAAAGGCTTCAAGACCTGTGGCGGCTGCCACGGAGACAACGGAACCGACACCCGGCGCCGTTGCCTGATCTGCCACAACGACCGCGATCTTCCCGCCGCCCCCTGGCAGACTGGAATCCATACCCATGATTTCGATCGCCTGGAAGACCGGCCGCTGACGGATGGCGATTGTCTCGCCTGCCATCACGCCTCCGACATGGACGGTGAATGGGAACTGGACGTGGACCTGACCCGCTTTCCCGATGCCGCCGGCTTTTCCGGGCCCTACCGCCACGAATCCGAATTTTGCCTCACCTGCCACAATCGCACCCATCAACAGCCCGGATTCGAAATGCGCGGGCGCGATTACCGTGATCCCCTGATCGCCATCGAAGACGCCTGGCGCCATATCGACATGCACGGCAGGCGGGCGGGCAGCGGCCGGCGCACCTATGCCGGATTGCGGGAACCTTACCGCTACGGCTCGGTGCTGCGTTGCACCGACTGTCACGCCATGCACGGCACCGACAACCCGAAACTGATCCTCGACGACAGCCGCAAGAGCGTCTTTCTGCTGCCCTTCCGGGACCAGGGCATCGGCGTGGAAATATTCGGGATAGGCGACTATTCCCAGTTGTGCGTCCTCTGCCACCAGATGACGGTTCCGGTGGAAGACGGACTGATCGATACCGGCAACGGCTTGTACGGCGTGCACGAGGTCGGCGCCGACTGCACTCTGTGCCACACCCACGGGCGGGCGGCCCAGGTCGGCCTGTGATGCGGGGCAATCGCATGAACCGGTTTCCCCCTCTCCCTCCGGGAGAGGGGCCGCGGGTGAGGGAGATAAATTCCCGCTTTTGCCGGTTCGGGCCCTCATTCCAACCCCTCTCCCAGAGGGAGAGGGGCTTTAATACTGGACAAAACCAACCTTTTCCGGCAAGGGGAGGTGGATACGCCGGTTGGCTGATTGTGCTGGCTCTCGCACTGCCCTCATCCTACGCCCGTGAAGACACGCCAAAGCTCCCGCCCCATCACCATCTGGTGGAAATCAAGATTCCCGAAACCATGGAAGTGAATCCGCTTTTGCCCCTGAAAACCGGCCGGAAGCTGGAATGCCCGGTCTGCCACGGCATCGAGGACATCGACGAAAAGGATTTCGACAAGGTGGACAAACAAGACCCCCGATTCCTGCGCGGCGGCCCTTATCCCGACCTTCAGGCGTTTTGCTTCAATTGCCACGACGAGGAAAAGCACCAGCGTCCCAACATCCACGCGATGCTCGACGAACAGGGTGAAATCATCGAGGACCATTGCACCTATTGTCACCAGGAGAAACCCGACCGGGACAAGGCCCAATCCCTGCAAGAAATCAAGCTGCGGGCGCCGGTGGATACCTTGTGCTGGGGTTGTCACCTGAAAACACCCCATCTCAACGCCGCCGAACACCAGGTGGAACCTTCCGACAAGGTCAAGGAACAACGCAAACGCTTTCTCGAAACCCACCCGGAGGTCATCCTGCCGTTGACCGAAGACGGCAAGGTCACCTGCATCACCTGTCACACGCCGCACCCGCCGGGCGTGCTGGACGACAAACTGCCCGCCGCCCATCAGGCCACATCGGGCAAGGTCGATGAGGGGCCGGTCTATGAAGACAGTCCCTGGGCGGCGACCATCGCCGCCGACAAGCGGGAAAGACTGGAAGCACTGGCCCGCAAATACGGCCGGCCCTTTCCTTTCCGTTACCGTCAGATTCAGAGAGAAACCCTGCTCCGGCTGCCGGCCAAGGATGGACAACTGTGCCGGGCCTGTCACGCATTCGACGAATAGAGGAGGTCACCGCATGAACATACGAGCCATCGAACGCTGGAAAAAAGTCCCCGGCATGCAGAAATACCGCTATGGCATCATCGCCCTCTCCTGCCTGGCCTTTCTCGGCCCCCTGGCGTTCCTGCCACAACTGGTGGGCAGCAAGGATCTGTGCGGCGAACTGTGCATGCGAAGGTTCTACCTGTATTTTCCCGGCATGACCTGGGAGGATTTGTGGATGCACGTCTCGGTGGCGTGGATCGGGGTGATCGCCTTTTTCACCATCATCACCGTGACTTTCTTCTTCGGCCGCATCTGGTGCTCCTTCATCTGCCCGGTGGGCGGCATGGCGGAACTGGGCAGCCGGGCCATCGGCGACCGCTGGAAAATCGAATTCCGCGCCCTGCCCCAGGTGCCGATCCGCTATGGTTACCTGGCCGCCTATATGGTGTTGCTGCCGATGCTGGGGGTCAGCGCTTGCACCCTGTGCAATTTTGTCACCGTGCCCCGGTTCGTGGACGCCCTGTTCGGCGGCGCCACCGGCATCGCCTTTTTGTTTTCGGTGGTGGGACTGACCAATCTGAGCCTGCTGCTGCTCATGGGATTTTTTTCAAGCAAGGGCCGGGCCTATTGCCAGCTCATGTGTCCCATCGGCGCCCTGGACGCCCTGGTCAACCGCCTCGGCGCCAAGTTCCGCTTCACCTATCATATCCGGGTGGAACGCAGCCGCTGCACCGGCTGTAACGAATGCGCCAAGGCCTGCATGTGCGGCGCCATCAAGATGGTGGACCGGATCGCCACCGTGGACCAGACTTCCTGCATGTCGTGCCACGACTGCGTCGATGTCTGCGAATGGCATGCCATCGAGTGGACGCCGGGGCCGCGCAAGAAACAGCCCAAGCGGATCAAGCGCGGCATCGAAATCTATCCCGAACCCCAGTGGGAGGCCTTTGCCCCGGCACCCGCCATCAACCGCAGCCGGGTCATCAACGGTCTGATCATCTCCTTCATGATTCTCTTCATCGCCGCCACCACATGGTTGAAATTCTGAAAGCTTTATTGTTTTTCCTGACGCTGTGCCTGGGCCTCCAATCCGCCCAGGCCATGGAACGCCACAGCGACCCGGACGGCTGCTTTTCCTGTCACGGCCTGCCGGGGCTGGAATTCATCGACAAGGACGGGGTGCGCCGGGTCGCCACCATTTTGCAAAAGGACTACTACGGCTCCCTCCACGGCAGCGTTCCCTGCCGGGATTGTCACCGCAAGATCGAGGACTACCCCCACGACCCCAAGAATGGCTATGTGGACTGTTCCCAGTCCTGCCACCTGGAGGAGCCCTCCGAAGGCAAGCCTTTCAGCCACAAGGACGTGACCAGGGAATTCAAGAAATCGGTCCACGGCAGCGGCAAGAAAGCAGGGGCCACCGACGGCTTTCACGGTGGCAACCGACTGAAGGAAGTGGAACGGGAACAAAATCCCTCCTGCCGCCGCTGTCACTACAACGAACCCTACATCAAGCCCGCCCAGATGGCCCGGTTCCAGGAGATGTTCCACCATGTGGACAGCGAATGCGGCGTCTGCCATCAGGGGGAAGTGTGGCGCAACCAGTTCGGCGGCCACATCCTGCGCCGCCTGATCGGCAAGCACTACAGCAAGCAGGACAGCAACGCCATGTGTATCGGCTGTCACGGCGACCGGGAGGCGATGGAAAAGGCCGAAATCGAAGATCCGGAAACCGGCGACCTGAAGCCGGTGGAAAAACGCTTCCTGTTCGTGGTGGACAGCTACCAAAAAATGCTGCACGGACGCCTGCTGGCCGTCGATGTGGAAGACAGCGCTTCCTGCCTGGACTGTCACGCCCCCCTGGGGGAAGGGTACCGCCATGGCATCCAGCGGGATGAAAAGCCCACCTCCCCCACCCACGCGGACAACCTCCCCGACACCTGCGGCCAGTCCGGCTGTCACGCAGGCTATGCCCACAACACCCTGAGCGAAGGTTTCCTCCTCACCGACGTGCACGACCTCAACCAAGTGCAGGTGACGAAACTGCTGGCGGCGGGCATCTCCCTGGACGATCTGCCGCGGCCGGGATGGCGGAACGCGCTGATCCTCCTGGGAAGCGGCTCGGCGCTTTTCGTTTTGGGGACGCTGCTTTGGTGGCTGCCGGGACGCCGGGAACAGAACCTCCCCATCCTCGGCGGTCTGTTCTTCCAGAAAAAAATGCTGGAGATGCATCCGCCGCCCCCCGCCTGGCGGAAGTGGCTCGGACAATGGATGGGGAAAACCGAGGGAGCGCCGGAAACCGGCAGCCCCGCCAAATCCGACACCCTCACCATCCTGTACGGCTCCCAGACCGGTAACGGCGAGGGCGTCGCCGAAGCGCTGGCGCAGCTGGCCGAATCCTGGCAGCTGCCCTTCAAGCTGGTGAACATGGCCGAATTCGAGCCCCGGCGGCTGGCGGAAGAAGGGTACCTGTTCATCATCGTCAGCACCCAGGGGGAAGGCGAGCCGCCCCTCACCGCCATGACGCTCCACGGCTGGCTCAAGGAGCTGGCGGACAAATCCCACGCTCACCCCCTGTTCCCGGATCTGCACTACGCGGTCTTCGGGCTCGGAGACAGCAGTTACCAGTATTTCTGCCAATGCGGCAAGGATTTCGACGCTTTCCTGGAGAAGCTGGGGGCCGAACGGATCCTGCCCCGGGTGGACGCCGACGTGGATTACGAGGAGCCGGCGCAGTCCTGGATGGCCCAGGTCATCGGCCGTTACACCGAACTCAGCGGCAAGCCCGGTGTTCCCCCACCGCCGAAAAAGAAAAAAACCGCTGAGGAAGGGTTCGGCAAAAACCGCCCCTATCCCGCCGCGATTCTCCTGAACCGCAATCTCAACCAGGCGGGTTCGGCCAAGGAGACCCACCATCTCGAAATCGACCTGGGAGACAGCGGCCTGACCTACGAGCCCGGCGACGTGGCCGGCATCTACCCCCGCAACGCCCCCGCCTACGTGGAAGCGCTGCTTCAGGCCCTGGACATGGACGGTTACGCCGAAGTGCGCCTCGGCCAGGAGACGATCACCCTGCGAGAAGCCTTCCACAGCCGCCTGGACATCACCACCCTGACCCGTCCGGTGGTGGAAAAATACGCCCGGCTCTGCGGCGACCCGGAACTCCAGGCGCTGCCGGAAGACGAAAAGCGGCTGAACGACTATCTGTGGGGGCGGCAGATTCTGGACATGATCGGGGAATATCCCCTGAAAAACGCCGATCCCCAGGCCTTCACCGACTGCCTGCGGCGGATGCCCGCCCGCCTCTATTCCATCGCTTCCAGCCCCCGGGCCCACCCCGGCCAGCTGCACCTGACGGTGGGGGCGGTCCGTTTCCGGACGCCCGGAGGAAGAACGGCGGAGGGCGTATGCTCCAATTACCTGGCGCGGATTCGACCCGGCCAGGCGGTGCCCTTGTACCTGCAAACCAACCCCCACTTCCGCCTGCCGAAAGCCCTCGATACCGACATCATCATGGTCGGCCCCGGTACCGGCATCGCCCCCTTCCGGGCGTTCGTGGAAGAACGGGAAGTCACCGGCGCCGGTGGCAGGAACTGGCTGTTCTTCGGCGACCAGCATCAGGCCACCGACTTCCTCTACCGGGAGGAATGGGAAGACAAACTGGAGCGCGGCATTCTGACGCGGCTGGATCTGGCGTTTTCCCGCGATCAGGACGAGCGCATCTACATCCAGCACCGGATGCTGGAAAACGCGGCACAGCTGTACGCCTGGCTGGAAGGCGGCGCCTATTTCTATGTCTGCGGCGATGCTTCGCGGATGGCCAGGGACGTTCACCAGACCTTGATCGATATCCTCGTTCGGGAGGGCGGTCTCGGCGAGGACGCCGCGGGCGACTATCTCAAAACCCTGGAACAATCGGGACGCTACCAACGCGATGTTTACTAGACTGACTTTTCTGTTCCTGCTGACCTCATCCACCCTGGCATGGGGAGGGCGATCCTGGTTCGAGGGGCGCTACGAATCCGCCCACCCGACCGCGGAGGCGCGGCAAAAGGCGTTGGATCAGGTCAGGAAACACAAGGACGAAGTGGTGATCCGGGACGACCTGGACCGGAAACTGCCCACCTTCCACAAGCGGCTGGAAAAAAAGGTGACCACCGGCGAAACCTTTTGCCAGAACTGCCATCTCCCCCTGCCTCACAGCAAAAAATTGCGCAGCCGGGCCTTCCTCAACATGCACAGCCGTTACATCGCCTGCGCCACCTGCCATCTTCGGCCGGAGGGGGTGCGTTTCGACTACCGCTGGCTGGATTACGCGTCCTGGCGCCCGGTCCGGCCCGATCACCCTTTTCGCACAGGACTGGACATCGACAATTCGATCCCGATCGACGGCAATCTGAAAATCGCCCCCTTCTTTTCCGGCGAACCGGCCATCCCCCCCAAGGACGGCCCCTTCGCCGAAAAAATCCTCCGGCGGTGGCGCGAAGGCACGCCGGCGCAACGGGCCGGGCTGAAAGCCCGCCTTCACGCTCCGCTGGAAGAAGAAGGGCCGGAATGCGTCGCCTGCCACACCAGCGACCGGCCCATGCTGGATCTGCAGGCGCTGGGGGCGGAGGCGGAGCAGGTGGATCTCATCCAGTTTCACCGCATACCGAGCTTTTTCAGCCGCTACCGAGGCGACGACGAGAAGCTGAAAATCATCGGCATCCTGCGTTGAGGGCGGTATTTCGGAAATGAAGGCGTTCACGGCCATCCTGCTGTTGCTCCTGGCGTTGCCGGCCCACCCCCTGCCCAGGGTCGTGGAGCGGACGCCCCTGCCCGGATCGTTCGATCACCCCACGGCGGTCGCCATCGGACCCGATCGATCCCTGTACCTCCTCGACGCCCGTTCGCGCCTTGTCAAAATACTCCCCGGGGGAACCGTCCGGGCTCTGGTCACGGAAGGGCTCTCCCGCCCCCTGGATCTGAAATGGGGCGAAAGCGGGCTGTGGGTGACCGATACCGGCCATCATCGTTTGCTGAGATTCGACGAAACCGGCAAACTGCTGCAAACCATCGACCTGAAACCACCCCCCTGCCCGGAAGAAACCCCGGATTGCCGCTTCCCGCCGCCGGAACCGGTGGCGGTGGCGGAGGTGGACCAGATTCTGTTCTGGGCCGACCGCCGCAGCCATCACGTCTGCCGGTTACAGCTGCCGGAAGGCGAACGCCTGGATTGTTTCGGCGGACGGGGCGAGGAAGGGGGAAAATTCCAGTCTCCGTTTCAAATGGTCATCGACCGGGACAAGTTCCTCCATGTGACGGACATCCTCAATGGCAGGATCCAGATTTTCGACAAGGACGGCCGCTTCTTCCGCCAACAGGGCCGCTTCGGCCTCGACAGCGGAGAGCTGTTCCGCCCCAACGGCCTGGCCATCCGGCGCGACCTGGACCGGCTCTTCGTCAGCGACGGCTATTTCGGCACCCTCACCGTCTTTCAGGACGGCGAGCCCCTGGGGTGGCTCAAGGATCGCCAGGGACGCCCCATCCACTTCGAAAGCCCCACCGGCCTGGCATATCACGACGGAACGCTGTACGTCGCCGACACCGGCGGCAACCGGATTTGGCGGCTCAAACTGGAGGAAACCGAATCCGCCGGCGCCGCGGCGGAAAAGAGGCCGCGGGCCACCGTGGACGTTTCGCGGAAAAACTGCCTGCTCTGTCACCTGGAATGGGCGAAGGAAGGGGGGCCGGCCGTCAAGGAACCGGACGAACAGGGTGTCATGCCCGTGGCTTCCTACCGGATGTGCTACAGCTGCCACAACGGGCCGGTGATGGATTCGCGGGGCGTCATCGATGCCGGCGGCCAGCACCCGGTCGTCTACGAAGCGGAAAAGGACAAAAAGCGCCACGCCGAACTCTGGCCACGCCGGGAAAAACTGCCGGACGACCTGTTTCCCCTCACCCGCGACCACCAACTGACCTGCACCAGCTGCCACACCCCGCACGAGGACAGCGAATCCCCCACCCTGTACCCCGGCCACGAAAACGCCTGGCTGCGGGTGCCCAACCCCGACGGCAAACTGTGTGAGCGCTGCCACAAATCCAAGGCCGAAACGGCCCGGGAACGGCGGCTCCGGCGGAAGGGCCGCAATCACCCTCTCGGTTTTCATCTTTCCCCGCCTCCCTACCGGGGCGCGCCCAATCATTCCGCCGACTCCCACCTCCATCACGGGTTGCCGGACACGCTGGCCAAAAAGGGCGGCAGCCTGGACCCCGAAGGCCGGATGATCTGCCAGAGCTGTCATCAGATCCACGGCGGCGTCGGCCAAACGCTGCTGCTGATGGCCGACGACCGCGGCCAACTGTGCCGCCAGTGCCACAAACGCCAATTCAGCGAAAACAAAAAAGCGGCCCGCCGCAAAGGGATACATCCGGTCAACATCGAACCGGACGAAGAGATGGAACGGGACGGGGAAAAGGTCCGGTTCGTCACCTGCACCAGTTGCCACCCGGTCCACGACGGCAAACCCGGCACCCCCATGTTGTCGAAACCGGCCCCGGATCTGTGTCACGACTGCCACCGGCGCCAGCACGCCAGGGACAAGGAAGACGCCTTGAAAAAAGGGGTCCACCCGGTCAATTTCGACCTGGAAGAACCCGTGACCCTGCACGGCAAAAAGGTCGAACACGTGGATTGCCTGACCTGTCACGCGGTTCACCGGGGCAAGCCCGATACCCCGGCCCTGGTGGCCGATCATCACGACGGCCAACTCTGCCGCGCTTGCCATGAAGACAACCTGCCGGTACTGGGCAGCGACCACGACCTGCGCATCACCGCCAAGGACAGCCAGAACGGATTGGAAGAAAGCCCCCGCCAGTCCGGATTGTGCGGCGCCTGCCACACCCTTCACCGGGGCAAGGGAAAGTGGCCTTATTTGTATGCGGCCACCCTCGTGGACGATCCTTCCCGCCCCTCCCCGGAAGGAGATCAAACCCCCTTCAAGCGGGATCGGCTCTGCCTCAACTGCCATCAGGACCATCCCCGGGCGGTGGGCAAGGAAAAATTCATCGAATTTTTCAGCCATCCCTACAAACAGATCGTATTGCGTTCGGATGAAACCCAAATGCCGCTCCTCGGCGAGGACGAATCCGACCGGCCCACCGGCGCCATCGGCTGCGCCACCTGCCACGACCCCCACGTCTGGCAGCCGGATCACCGCAACCAAAAACAACCACCCCTGGCCGCCAACCGCGACAACCTGGAAGGCGACCCCCACTCCAGTTTTCTGCGCTTCACCCGCCCGGAAAAGACCTTCTGCCTGGATTGCCATGGCAAGGAAACCCGGGTCAAATTTCTCTATTTCCACGACAAGGACAACGCCAGGGGGAAAGTGGATTACCTGGAATGAACGTCCGCCCGAGACGGTTGCTATAATCAAATTTCCCCAAAAAACAGGACGCCAGATGAATCCAAAACAACCACGCCGGCCATGGCCGTACACAGCCGCCATGGCCATGATGCTCGTCATGCAGCTGTGCGTTCCCGCCTTCGCCACCGCCATCCGGCAGGTGGGGATGGACGAAATGCTTCGGCGCTCGCAGCTGGTTTTCGAGGGTGTCGTCACCGGAAGGCGGGTTTTGACCACCGCCGGCGGACGCCCCTACACCGAGGTCACCTTCCGGATCGTCGACATCATCAAGGGGCGATGGGCGAAAGACAGCATCCGGCTTTCCTTCCTGGGAGGCGACCTGCCCGGCAAAAGCCTGCGGCTTCGGGACATGGTCTACCCGGAGCTTGGCGAACACGGCGTCTATTTCGTCGAGAGCACGGAAAAACGTCTGATCAATCCCTTGTACGGCTGGTCGCAAGGCAGGTTCCTGGTGGCCCGGGACGGCAACGGGCATGAAAGGGTCGAGACGGCGGACGGGCAGCAGGTGACGGCCCTCCACTTCGGGGACGGCAACGATACGGAAAGGCTCAGTCGGGGCGTCGCCAAGGGCGTGAGGGTGAAACGCCAGGCGCTGGGCGGAGAGGCGATGTTCCTGTCCGACTTCAAGGCGCAGCTGCGCCGGCAAGCGGGGGGGCGGGAACCATGAAGGCGCGACTGGCGGCGGCCCTGATACTCGCCATGACCCTTTCCCCGCCTTCCCCCGTTTCCGCCTACCGCTTTTCCGGCTACAAGTGGCCACGGGCCGAGGCGACCTTCTATTACGACATCATCGATGTCGAGGGAAACGGCCGCTCACCCGGCGGAATCAGCTGGAACGAGGCTTTCCGGGAAGCCATGGACCGCTGGACCAATCACACCGGCTTCGTTTTCGACGCCATCGAAGGCATCCGTCCCGACCCCTGCAAGGACGACGAGCGCAACACGGCCGCTTTCCGCCGCGACGATTGCGGCTTCGAGTTCGGCAGCGCCACCTTGGCGGTCACTTACAGCATCTTCAGCCGCGGCGTTCTGCAAGAAACCGATATCGTCTTCAACGCCAACGAGGAATGGGACGTGTACGACGGACCGCTGCGGAGGGTCAACGACTTCAGGCGGGTGGCGGTGCATGAACTGGGGCACGCCATCGGGCTGGATCACGAGGACGGCGTGATATCCATCATGTCGTCCCTGATCGGCGATCTCACGGTTCCCCAGCGCGATGACATCCTCGGTGTCCAGGCACTTTACGAGGGCGAGATCGACGCCCCCGATCCTTGCGACATCACCCCCCTCCCCCTCAACACCCGGATCGAAAACCAATTGACCCTTTCCGATGACTGCCGCCGGGCGGACATCGCCACCACAGCGGACGGCAGCGACGACAGCCTGGTGGATCTGTACGAACTGGACATGCCGGTCGGCGGACTGCTGGTCGTCCGGATGCGATCGGAGGTGCTCGATGCCTATCTGGAAGTGCGCGATGAAGCCGGCAAGACGGTCATCGCCTACGATGACGACAGCGGCGCCGGGGTGAACGCCTTTTTGACCGTGCGGTTGGAAAAAGGACGTTACCGGGTGGTCGCCAATACCGCCTTCCCCTGGGCCGATGAAGGGGATTACACCCTGGAGGCACTGCTCCAGTTCGAAGGGGAGGCGCCTTCCAGAGTCAACGAAGACAACTCCATCACCCTCGATGCGGTGGAATACGCGGGCCGTTATTACCGCGCCACCCTGATCCCCTTCACGCCCGCTACCGGGGCTGAGGGAAGGTATTGGCGGCTGGCCGGCGCCAGCCTGCTCTCTCCCCAGCCGGATGCTCTCATTCCCGGCGCGCTGGTCGCCCCCGACAGCCTGGATCTGATCTTCAATCCCATCCCCGCCCTGGGAAGGCGCTACGACGCCATTTTGCAACGATATGACGACCCGGCGTTTCCGCAAGGCTGGATCTGGCGGCTGAAGTCGGCCACTCCCCGCCCCTGAGACGGATCATTTCTCGCGAATGAAATCGTAGATGTTCAAGTAGTCCTGCCCCGGGTGCTTCCACGAATAATCGCACCGCATGGCGTTTTTCATCAACTCGCGGAAATGCTCGGGGAAATCGTAGTAACAACGGATCGCCCTGCCCAACGCCGATTCCAGTCCGGAATAATCGTAATCCCTGAACACATAACCGTTTCGCTCGTGCAAGGGACGGTCGGAGAAGTCCTTGTCGTGAACGGTGTCGGCCAGTCCTCCGACCTGACGCACCACCGGGATGGTCCCATAACGCATGGCGATGAGCTGGGTCAGGCCACAGGGTTCGAAACGGCTGGGCACCAGGATCATGTCGGCTCCGGCATAGATCAGATGGGACAACTCCTCGTCGAAACCGATCTCCAGATGGCAATCTGGGCTTTCGTTGAGTTCGTGCTTCAGTCCCCAGAAATATCCGTTGATCTGCTCGTCGGGGCTGGAGCCCAGGAGCACGAACTGGCCATACTGCTGCAGGGTGTAAAAGATCGCGTGACGGACCAGCTCCAGCCCTTTCTGGGGATCGAGACGGCCGATGAACGCCACGATCGGCTTTTCGTTGTCGGCCAGCATCAACCGGTGCCGGAGGGCGATCTTGTTGCGGTATTTGTCGTCCAGATTGTCGAGGCCGTAATTGACGGGGATATGATGATCGATCTCCGGGTTCCAGACGTTGTAGTCGATACCGTTGACCACGCCGCCGTACTTCTGGTGGTGAATGTGCAGAGTCGGTTCCAGTCCGAACCCCTGGCCCCCGTCCTTGGTTTCGACCGCATAGGTGGGTGACACCGTGGTGACGAAATTCGAATAGACGATCCCCCCCTTCATCAGATTGAGCGCATGGGGATTCCAGTTGTCCTGGAGGCGGTCGTAGTGGAAGTAATACTCCGGCCGGTTGAGCCCCGTGGCGTGCAGCACGTCGGCCCCGACCACCCCCTGGTGCTTGAAGTTGTGAATGGTATAGCAGACCCTGGGATGCGTCATGCCCAGATGCTGGTAGATCTCGTAGAGCAACACCGGCACCAGCGCCGTCTGCCAGTCGTGACAGTGGATGACGTCGGGGTGCCTGCCCGCCTTGAACAGAAACTCCATGGCCGCCCGGCAGAAGAAGGCGAAACGCATGGTGTCGTCGTTGAAGCCATAGACGCACCCCCGGTTGAAAAAATTGTCCTGGGAGTGGGGCTCGATGAAATAGCATTTCCGTCCGTGGACATGACCGAAATAGACGGTGCAGTGAATGGCGCCCCCATACCACGGCACCCACAAATCCTCGTAGGCCGCAGCCAGATCCCAAATGTGGTCATAACGCAGACAATCATATTTGGGGAGGATGATTTCCACATGATTGCCGCGCAACTCCAGTTCGTTGCTCAAACCGAAGACGACATCCGCCAACCCCCCCACCTTGGCGACGGGCGCAAGCTCGGGGCTGATCTGGACGATATACATGGGGGGGGTGGCGGGCATCCAATGATTGACGGAGGATTCGGCTTCCGGCTCGGGTTGGGCCGGAGGTGGTGAGGGTTCCGGCGCAGGCGGGGGCTGTTGGCCGGATGCCGCCGCCGCTTCGGACTCCGGTGGCACTTCTCCAGCTTCAGCCTTGGCGCCCTCCCCTTCCGGCACGGCTTCTTCCGCCCCCGTTTGATCCGGTGCGATTTTTTCCTCTTCTGCCGCAGCCTCAAGCCGGCGCTTGGACTCTCCCTCTTCCTCCACCGCAGCGGCCGAAAGGGGTGTTTTTTCTTCCACGGGCTCCGGCGCCTTCCCCTGGGGTTCCCTCTCCTGTCCCGCCTCCGCTGTCTTCTCCAGCTCCACGGGCCTGGATGTGGATGATTTCCTTACCGGCTTTTTGCTCCCGGAAGCCGTGGTTTTCCGCCTGCTCCGCTTCCGGGGTTGGCTTCCTTCACTGGGGGATTTCTTTCTTGTCATAACGCATACCAGATTTCGATCATGTTGTAGGAAACACCGCCCTTCCCGTATCAGCCCGGTGGATGCCTTCTCATTCCGGCCTTCTCTGGAGAGGGCTTCAGTTTAAGTCATCCGACCGGGCAAGAAAATCCTGGAAGGGTGGATTTCACCCGCCGTCAGCCCGGGTCACCAATATCCTTCCCATTCCCGGCGCCAGATCGAACTGGAACGGTGTCGGCAGATAGTCCAGCGGCCATTCCGGAGAAACGTCCCGGAGCGGGGAGCTTTGGACGTAGCGATACAGATCCTCCAGATAAAAGTGCTCCGGATGCCGGACATTTTTGTTGAGAATCAACAAGGCTTCCTGATTGGTCCGGGTGCTGCCCTTCCACAGCATCATAATGGCGGGGTTGGGATGATCCAGCAGCAACGTCGCGCTTTCTTCCCGAAAGACGGGATACCTGCTTTTGATCCGGTTGAGGTGGCGGATGAAATCGCACAGATCAACCTTGGGCTGCTCCCAGTCCGAGGGGGTGGTGGCCACCACGTGTAACGGTTTCTCGAAACCGAATTCAAATCCCATGGGCATCATCACACCCGCCGAAAACAATGCCGAAAACAGGTATCGCTGCTTCATCGCATCGATATTCCCCTGGGTCTCGGCATACAGCCTGGGGGTATCGTGGCTCTCGGGAAAGCTGATGGACGGGGCGGTCTCCCGGGTCAGATCGTATTGTTCCAACAGCCACGGACTGGAGAAATCCCACCACTTGGAACTGTTGAAGATATAGTCGAAACCGGCGCTGGCGGTCTCCCTGGTCAGATCGGGGCTGCACCCCAGCGTTTCGGCCACGAACACCACTTCGGGATGATCCTGCCTGACCTCGCCGATCAATCGTTGCCAGAACCGGGACGGGATCTGATAGGCCGCATCGCAGCGAAAGCCCTTGAAGCCCAGTCCGATCAGGTGATCCACCACCTTGCGGCAGTATTGATACAGGCCTTCCGGGTCGGAACCATGGCGATGGTCGAACAGGGCGAGATCGCGCCAGACCACCTTTCGGCCATCTTCCAGGCAATGGGGATGCGCCACCTTTCCGCCTTCGTGGACGAACCATTCGGGATGTTTTTTCAGCAGCGGCGAATCATAGGCGCAATGGTTGATCACCAGATCCTGCATCATCCGCAGACCCAGTTTTTCCGCCCGGGCGACCATCTTTCGCACCTGGGCGTTGCCCGAGGCGGTGACTGTGCGATCGATCAGTGCCGGGTTGATCCTGAAGTAATCCCGGATGGAATACAGGCTCCCGGACTTGCCCGGTTTCTGGATGGGATTGACGAAGATCCAGTCGAAACCCAGGTCGGCCGCTCGTTCGAGATGAGGCCCCCACTGGGTGACAGGGCCTGCCAACAAGGGAAATAAATTGTAGATTCGCATCGGGTTTCCTTGGAAAGTTGCAATGACGGCGAAGAAAGGCGAGATGCGGGCGCATCCCTTCAGAAATCCCCCCATAGAGACTGGGCAACGCTCAATGCGGCGGCGACCGCGGTTTCCACCCTCAAAATCCGGGGGCCCAACCGCCAACCGACAAAACCCTGCGACCTGGCCTGCTGGATTTCCTCCTCGCTCAAGCCCCCTTCCGGCCCCACGAGCAGGGTCAGCCCGGCATCGGGTCTCGGCGGATCCGGCCGGGGGTTTCCTTCCGGGTCGAGTATCAACCCGCCGGAGCGGGATCTTACCCAGGCACCCAGAGGTTGGGGCGAATGGATCCGGGGGAGACGGTTGCGTCCACATTGCTCGCAGGCGGCAATGGCGATTTTACACCAGTGGCGCCGTTTGTGCTCTCGCCGGTCGCCCGCCAGGCGGACATTGGCGAACCGGGTTTCGAGGGGAAAGATGGCATGCACGCCCAATTCCACGGCCTTTTGCACTGCCCAGTCCATGCGCTCCCCCTTGGCGATTCCAAGACCGAGTTCGACTTTCAATGGCGATTCGGTGTCCCTGTCCCGCCTGTCGCCAATCCCGACCACCACTTCCCGCCTGGAGACGGTCAGCAAGTGCGCCTCGTATTCCCCGCCCTCGCCGTTGAAAACGGTCAAGCGGGCCCCGGAACGCAGGCGCAACACACCGCGCAGATAATGGGCCCGTTCATCTTCCAGCACCACTCTCCGTCCCGTCGCCAGGGTATCGGCCAGATAAACACGGGGAACACGCATCTCAAACCATTCCCGGCAGCCAGCCCTTTCCAGCCGGGCACGGCGCGGCAGGCTTCTTCAAAGGCCGGAGGAATCCCGATTCCGGCCAGGCGGCAACTGGAGATAGAACCCTTTCTTTTCCAGGGCCTCGATGACGGTAGCGGAATCCGCCCGGGCCAATCTGCGACCGGGGGTCAGATCCAACTCGAACACGAACACCGGATTGACGAACCAGGGCATCAGTTCGGAAGGCACCGGGGAAAAGTCGTTCCGCTCCCGAAGATACACATAGGTTTCCGCCCTTTTGCGGGAACGGTAAATATAGCATTTCATCCGCCCGTCAACCCCAGGTTGCGGCAAATGGTCAAAGTGGGCTCCGCCCGGTTCATGGTATAGAAATGGAGTCCCGTCACCCCGCCCCGGATCAGGGTTTGACACAATCCGGTGATCACTTCGACCCCAAAGGCGCGGATGGATTCGAGATCGTCGCCGTAAGACTCGAGACGTTTGCGCATCCAGCGGGGAATCTCGGCGCCACACATGTCGGAGAAACGGGCCAGCTGGGAATAGTTGGTGATCGGCATGATGCCCGGCACCACCGGTATGGTGATGCCTTCGCGGCGGCAGTCCTCGAGAAAATAGAAGTAGGCGTCGGCGTTGTAGAAATACTGGGTGATGGCGCCACTGGCGCCCGCTTCCACCTTGCGCTTGAAGTTTCGCAGATCCACGGGATAGCTGGGCGCCTGGGGATGGGTTTCGGGATAAGCCGCCACTTCGATGTGAAACGTCCGGCCGCTCTGCTCACGAATGAAGGCCACCAATTCGTTGGCGTAGTGGAAGTCCCCGTCGGCCCGCATACCGGAAGGCAAGTCCCCTCTCAAGGCGACGATGCGACGGATACCGTGCTGGCGGAAGCTTTCCAGAATCTGGCGGATCTCCCCCTCGGTCGAACCGATGCAAGACAGATGAGGCGCGGCTTCGATGCCCGTTTCGCGCTGAATCTCCAGCACCGTTTCGAAAGTCTTGTCGCGGGTGGTGCCGCCGGCCCCATAGGTGACGGAAAAATAGGCGGGCCCGAGGTCGGCCAGGGCGCGATAGGTCTCACGCAGCTGGGCCGCGATCTTTTCGGAACGGGGAGGGAAAAATTCGAAACTGAGATTCAGGGAACGATCCATCATGATTTCCATCTTTCACCGCAAAGCCGGGGCACGGGAAAAGCTCCCCGCGCCCGGTCCACGGGCGATCCATTCAATAGCGGTAATAATCCGGTTTGTAGGGCCCCTCCACCGGCACACCGATGTAGGCAGCCTGGGCTTCGGTCAGCCGGGTGAGTTTGGCCCCCAGCTTGTTCAGATGCAAGCGCGCCACTTTCTCGTCGAGGTGTTTGGGCAACACATAGACTTTGTTCTCGTATTTGCCGTGTTGGGTCCAAAGCTCGATCTGAGCCAGCACCTGGTTGCAGAACGAATTGGACATCACGAAACTGGGGTGGCCGGTGGCGCATCCGAGGTTGACCAGCCGTCCTTCGGCCAGCAGGATGATTTTCTTGCCGTCCGGGAAGGTGATATGGTCCACTTGGGGCTTGATGTTGTCCCACTCGTACTGGCGCAGGGAAGCGACATCGATTTCGTTGTCGAAGTGACCGATGTTGCAAACGATCGCATTGTTTTTCATCGCCGCCATGTGATCATGGCCGATGACATGATAGTTGCCGGTCGCGGTGACGAAGATGTCGGCCAGCGGCGCCGCCTCCTCCATGGTCACCACCCGGTAACCTTCCATGGCCGCCTGGAGCGCGCAGATGGGATCGATCTCGGTCACCCACACGGTCGCGCCCTGCCCCCGCAGCGACTGGGCACAGCCCTTGCCGACATCTCCATATCCCAGCACCACCGCGATCTTGCCGGCGATCATCACATCGGTGGCACGCTTGATGCCGTCCAGTAACGACTCGCGGCAGCCGTACAGATTGTCGAACTTGGACTTGGTCACCGAATCGTTGACGTTGAACGCCGGACACTTCAACGTGCCTTCTTTCATCATTTCATAGAGACGATGCACACCGGTGGTGGTTTCCTCGGACACCCCCCTGACTTCCGCCAGCAGCTCCGGATACTTGTCGTGCATCACCTGGGTGAGATCCCCTCCGTCGTCGAGCAACATGTTGGGACGCCAGCCATCGGGGCCGAAAATGGTCTGATCGACACACCACCAGTATTCTTCCTCGCTTTCCCCTTTCCAGGCGAAGACCGGAATTCCCGAGGCGGCGATGGCCGCCGCGGCATGATCCTGGGTGGAGAAGATATTGCAGGAGGACCAGCGCACTTCCGCCCCCAGGGCGGTGAGGGTTTCGATCAACACCGCAGTCTGGATGGTCATGTGGAGACAGCCTGCGATGCGGGCTCCCTTGAGGGGCTGTTGGTCACCGTATTCCTCGCGCAGAGAGACCAGGCCGGGCATTTCCGTCTCGGCGATCTGGATTTCCTTGCGGCCCCAGTCGGCGAGGGAAATGTCCGCCACTTTGTAATCGGGTTGCAGATTGGTAACGGGTTGGGTCATGGTCATATTCCTGTTGAGTGTTGGTTCATGTACGCGGCGGCAGCCCTGCGGAATCCCGCAGAAGATCGGCCTTGTCGGTGCGCTCCCAGGTGAATTCGGGCTCGCTGCGGCCAAAATGGCCATAAGCTGCGGTATTTTTGTAGATGGGGCGCAGCAGGTTCAACTCCTCGATCAACCCCCGGGGCCGCAGATCGAAATGCTCACGGACGATCTCCACCATGCGGGATTCGGCGATCCTGCCGGTGCCGAAGGTTTCGATGGTGATGGAGGTCGGTTCGGCGACCCCGATGGCGTAGGAGACTTGAATCTCGCAGCGGTCGGCCAGCCCCGCCGCCACGATATTCTTGGCCACGTAACGGCCCATATAGGCGGCGGAACGGTCGACCTTGGAGGGATCCTTGCCGCTGAAGCAGCCTCCCCCATGCCTGGCCATGCCGCCATAGGTATCGACGATGATCTTGCGCCCGGTCAGGCCGCAGTCCCCCACAGGCCCACCGATCACGAACTGCCCGGTGGGATTGATGAAGAACTGGGTGTCGGCATGAATCCATTCGCGGGGAATCACCTTGAGGATGATCTCGTCCAATACCGCTTCCTGGATGGCCGACTGGGGAATGTCCGGCGCATGCTGGGTCGACAGCACCACCGCATCCACCGCCACCGGCCGGCCTTCCTCGTAACGGAAGGTGACCTGGCTCTTGGCGTCGGGGCGCAGCCACGGCAGAACCTTGGTCTTGCGCATCTTGGACTGGCGTTTGACCAACTCATGGGCATAATAGATCGGCGCCGGCATCAACACGTCGGTTTCGTTGCAGGCGAACCCGAACATCAGTCCCTGGTCCCCGGCCCCCTGCTCCTTCTGCTCCGATTCGTCCACACCCATGGCGATATCGGGCGACTGTTTGCCGATGGCCGACAGCACCGCGCAGCTCTGCCAGTCGAAGCCGATGGCCGGGTCGTCATAGCCGATGTCCCGCACCACCTCCCTGACCAGTTGCTCGGTATCCACCCAGGCTTCGGTTGTGATTTCCCCTGCCAACAGCACCATACCCGTCTTCACCAGGGTTTCGCAGGCCACCCTGGAATTCGGATCCTGGGCCAGCAAGGCATCCAGCATCGCGTCCGAGATTTGATCGGCGATTTTGTCGGGATGGCCTTCTGAAACCGATTCGGAAGTGAAAATGAAATCTTTGCTCACTGATCGAGAACCCCAAATACCATAGTTAAAAATATATGTTTCGGCCATCTGCGGCCAAATTCCTTTAATTCTAACCCAAATCTACCCTAGTGTCTCCCCAATTTTCCCAAGCGGTCAGCGCAAGGCATTGATATACGGATAAAAAGGGGTTCAAAACGAGAGGATCGGGGTTCCTGATCGGGTAAAATGTGTATAGCAATAACCCATTGAA
>JALSIB010000060.1 GCA_026981855.1 Methylothermaceae bacterium
TCTTTTACCACTGGTGGCGGCGACACCCCGCTCCTGGCATCACTGACCCTCCCATTGACGACCTTTTCAACGAATCCGGTGGCTTGTTGGCGGGAATCAGGTGAAAAAATGGGGAGACGCCAGTTGCATCAGGTCTTGACGGGTTTGCAGGGTCATGTTTCTTGCTCACTTCTCGTTGGGTTGATCGGGGCGGTTTTCGTCGCGGAAGCGTTCCAACGCGGCGATTTCGTCCGCCAGTCTTTGAATCTTGCGGGCATCGGCGCACCACGCTTCCGAGTAGTCAACACCCAAAGCCGCATCGGGCAGGCGGGGTTCCTTGACGAACCGTTTCAGGCCGGACAAATCCAGCTTGCAGGGTTGGCCATTGAGGATGGCGCCGTGATTCTGCACCAGTCCGGTGAGCAGGACGTGGGCTTCCTGGATCAGCGCCTCCCGGGCCTGGGCGCGTTCCAGTTCCCGTTGTCGTTCCCGTGCTTCGTCTTCCCGCCGCCGCCGTTCCTCCGCTTTCTCCTCGTTTTGCGTGTATGTATACCAGGCGGTGGCCGCGGCGCTGATGGCGGCCGCGGCGACCCAGGGCCAAATGAATACGAACATCGGCATGATAAGTTCCTCCTTCGTCGAGAGTGGCCGGGTCAACAATACTGGCGCTCGAAATATTCGATGCGCGCTTTCATCTGTTCGGAGAAATGATCGAGATCGTCCCGCAAAGCCCTTTCCCGTTTCCACCGGCGTTGGGACAAGGCCTGGAATTCCCGGCGGCGTTCGGAGATCGCCTCCTGCGTGGCTTCGTCCAGCTTTTGCCACAAGGCCCGAAGGCGTTGGACGCGGGTGTCGGTGGCGATTTGCGCGGCATGATCGATGATGCGGGCATGCAGATCGGGGATGCCGCTTTTTTCCACCAGCAGGGGTTTGTTCTTGCGCCGGCCGGTCTGATGGCGCTTGGCGGAAACGACCGCCGGCGGCAGGGTCCGGCCGCCGAGCACTTTTTCCAGAGACCTCTGGAGGGCTGAGGCGATCCTTTCGGCTTCCCCGGAAACCTGATCCATCTGGCTCCAGACCGGCAGCAGGCGTTCGCGCACCGCCGGCAGGCGGCGGCGAATATCGTCGAGAAATTGCCTTTCCTGTTTTTCCAGGGCGCCGATTTCCAGGCTGTGGACGAACAGGAACAGGTCCGTATCCGCCAGTCCGCGCCAGGTTTCCAGGAGGTCGTTTTCCTCCCGAGTGTCGATGCCGGGGGTGTCGATCCAGTCAATGCCGCCGTGATGCTGTCGCTGGACGACCACGGTTTGCCGCACCGCGCCGACGGCGAAGGGTTCGTCCGGATGGCACAGGGCGTTCAGCAGCGAGCTTTTGCCGGCCTTGAGCATGCCGGCCACGGCCACCTGCGGCGGCGTGTCCGTTTGCCGGCGGGCTTTCCGGTAGGCTTCCAGGGTGGTTTTCAGATGGGGATGGATTTGCGTCAGGATATCGGTCATCGGGTTCTCCGTTTCTCAAGCGTGCGATTTCGGCCTACACTGGTCATTAACGACACGACGGCGGAATCTTTCTCTTAAAAAATATAGATAAGGATTTGTGAACATGACGACTCCGCGTCTGCCCCTGGCCTTTTTGGAACATGTGTTCGTGGCGGAGGATCCGGTCGCCTTCCCCCGCTGGAGCGGGCCGCTCTGGCACGGGGTGTTGGGAAAGGCGCTGCGGGATCTCCATTGCGTCATGACCGATACCTCGTGCCCGGCTTGTCCCTTGCTCCACGGGTGTGGGTATCCGTATCTGTTTCAGCGCATCGCCCCGCCCGGCAGCGAAATGATGGCGAACAAGCCGGTGCCCGTCCCGCACGTGCTTCGGCCCCTGTTTCAGGAGGAAGTGGCGTCTCCGGGTGACGTGGTGCCTTTGGGGCTGGTGCTGGTCGGGGATGCGGTCGCTCGTTGGCGGCACATGCTGGCCGCGCTGCTGCGGGCCGGACAGGCCGGAGTGGGACGGCGTCGGGGGCGGTTGCGTTTGCTGGAGGTCAATCAGGTGCGGCTGGACAGCGACATGAACATCGCCTTGTGGGCGGAGGGGGAAACGCCCGCCGCCGAAGCAGCAGCGGTGATGCCCATGCCGCCGCCTTGCCCTTCAAGGGTGCGCCTGACGTTGCTGACCCCGTACCGGCCCGGCACGGCGCGGGCGCCTTTCAATGCCGCCCGTTTCGCCATGGCTGTCGTCCGCCGGGTTTCCCTGTTGCAGTATTTCTACACCGGGAAGCGGCTGACGGTGGATTTCAAGGGGCTCAAGGCCCAGGCGGCGCGGATCGAAACCGACGATCCCCGTTTCCGGTGGTGCCGGGACAAGCGTTTTTCAGCACGCCACGGCGATATCGCCAACACCAGCGGTTGGTTGGGGGAATGCCATCTCCGGCTGAGCGGCGCCGGGGCGTTGTGGCCGTATCTCTGGCTGGGGCAGTGGCTGGGTGTGGGCAAGAACGCCAGTATGGGCTTCGGCTGGTACGCCCTGGCGGGCGAATGACCGCCGGTTGCAGGATCACCTTTTTTGAGGGTGATCTGTTCCCAGGGGAAACCGGTTCGTGCGATTGCCCTGTTTTTCCAACGCTTTGAAACGGGACGGTGGGGACAATTACGTTACAATAGCGACCTTTCGCTTTATACCCAGGAGGCTGTATGAGACAAGTGATGACAGGTCTTCCGGGCCGGTACCGGAGGTGCTAGCCGTGGGACAGAAAGGACTGACGGGCATTCCCAGGCTGATCGCGGCTTTCGGCAATTCTGTCGCAGGAATCAAGGTCTGTTGGCGGCAGGAAGAGGCTTTCCGTCAGGAAATCTACGTGTTGATGCTGGCCATCCCGATGGGGATCTGGCTGGGAGACGATGGGGTGGAGAGATCCATGCTGATCGGTTCGGTGTTGCTGATCGCCATCGTCGAGACGCTGAATTCCGCCGTGGAAGCGGTGGTCGACAGGATCGGCGATGAATATCACGAACTTTCCGGCTATGCCAAGGATATCGCCTCCGCGGGGGTGCTGCTTTCGAATTTCCTCGCTCTGATGGTGTGGGGGCTGATCGCTTACGACAAACTTCCAGGATGACCAAAATGACCGCATTGATAACGGGCTCGATGGCCTACGACACCATCATGGTGTTTCCGGATTATTTCAAGAACCACATCCTTCCCGACCAGGTCCATATTTTGAACGTTTCCTTTCTGGTGCCGGAGATGCGCCGCGAATTCGGCGGGTGCGCGGGCAATATCGCCTACAATCTCAAACTCCTGGGCAAGCATCCCTTGCCCATGGCCACCGTCGGCAGGGATTTCGACAGCTACCGGGCCTGGCTTTCGGAGTGCGGGATCGATCAGCGGTATCTGAAGACCGTGGAAGACAGTTACACCGCCCAGGCTTACATCACCACCGATCTGGCCGACAACCAGATCACCGCTTTTCATCCGGGCGCCATGTCCTTCTCCCATCTCAACCAGGTGCCCCGCCAGGCCGGGATAGAAATCGGCATTGTCGCCCCCGATGGCCGGGAGGGAATGATCCGGCACGCCGAACAGTTTCATGAGGCGGGGATTCCTTTCATCTTCGATCCGGGCCAGGGGACACCCATGTTCGAGAAAGCCGAATTGATCCGCTTCATCGAATTGGCCACCTGGACCATCTTCAACGACTACGAGGCCAAGCTGGTGCAAGAGAAAACCGGCCTGACGCCGGAACAGATTTCCGACGATGTGGATGCGGTGGTGGTGACCAGGGGGGCCGAAGGTTCGGTTGTTTATATCGACCGCAGAGCCATCCCGATTCCCGCGGCCAAACCCGATAAAGTGGTCGATCCCACGGGCTGCGGGGACGCTTATCGGGCCGGGGTGATTTTCGGTCTGCTGGAAAACTACGATTGGGAAACCATCGGCGCCATCGCCTCGCTGATGGGCGCCATCAAGGTGGAGCGCGCGGGTACCCAAAATCATGTGTTCCAGATGGAAGCGTTCCGCCAGAGGTTCTTCGACAACTTCGGCTATCATTTCTGATATGCCCGCCATCGACCGCCTGCTCGAGATCATGGCGCGTTTGCGCGACCCGCGCGAAGGCTGTCCCTGGGACCGGGCACAGACCTTCCACAGCCTGATCCCCTATACCCTGGAAGAGGCCTACGAAGTGGCCGATGCCATCGAACGGGAAGATTTCGACGACTTGTGCGATGAACTGGGCGACTTGTTGTTGCAGGTGGTGTTCCACTGCCGTATCGCCGAGGAGCAGGGACTGTTCGGCTTCGAACAAGTGGCCGGGCGTCTTGGAGACAAGCTGGTCCGGCGCCACCCTCATGTCTTTTCCGGCCTCGACTATCCCTCGGAAGCAGCACGCAAACGAGCGTGGGAGGCGATCAAGCGGGAAGAACGGCGTGACAAGGGCAAAAGCGGGGGGCACGGCATTCTCGACGATGTCCCGGCCACGTTGCCGGCCTTGCTGCAGGCGGAAAAAATTCAGGGCCGGGCTGCCCGCCACGGTTTCGATTGGCCCGAGGTGGCGCCCGTGTTCGACAAGGTGGAGGAAGAACTGGAAGAGCTCAGGGAAGCCTGGCGGTCGGGCGATCAGGATCATATCCGGGAAGAGGTGGGGGATTTGCTTTTCGTCGCGGTCAATTTGGCCCGCCATGTGGGGGTTCACCCGGAACTCGCCTTGCGCGAGAGCAATCGCAAGTTTTCCAGCCGCTTCCGCTATATCGAGGAAAACCTGGAAAGGCAGGGAAGAACCGTCACTGAAACCCCCCTGGCCGATCTGGACGCTTTATGGGATGAAGCCAAACGCCGTGGCAAGACTTGATATCCATCATGCTCACCGGTGGGACGTGACGCCCGGGGAAGCGATCGGCATTCAGCAACGGCTGCGATCGTACGTCGTGCTTGAAGACAGGCTGCCAGAGCGGGTCGGGACCGTCGCCGGTGTCGATGTGGGTTTCCAGGCTGGCGGGCGTCTGACCCGGGCCGCCGTGGCGGTGCTGGCGTTCCCTTCCCTGAAACGGGTGGAACGGGCGGTGGCTGAAGTCGAAACCCGCTTTCCCTATGTTCCCGGCCTCCTTTCTTTTCGGGAGATCCTCGCTGTACTGGAGGCATTGAAGCGATTACCGAAGCTTCCCGACCTTCTGCTTTGCGATGGCCAGGGGATCGCCCACCCCAGGCGGTTCGGCATCGCCAGTCACCTGGGGGTGTTGTTGGATCATCCCACCATCGGTGTGGCCAAAAGCCGCCTTGTCGGAAGCCACGGGCCCGTGCCGGAGGGAAAGGGTGAGTGGGTACCGCTGCGGGACGGGGACGAGATCATTGGCGCGGTGCTTCGTACCCGCAAGGGGGTGAAACCCATCTATGTTTCACCCGGTCACCGGCTGTGTCTGGAAACCGCCGTTTCCTGGGTCATGGCTTGTGTCACCCGCTACAAACTTCCAGAGACCACCCGCCAGGCCCATCGGTTGGCTTCGGACGAATAGATGCCGATATGCGGAAGAGGCAAACGGTATCTGGTCGTTGCGATCATTTCCAATCCTGAAAATTCTTCACCCGGTTGCTGGCGGGGATAAAGGGATCGACCCGTCCAGCTTGCAATGGAAGCGGTGTTGGCATCAGCCTTATGTGGGTTTGACAGCCTGCTGGCAACAAGAGCGCAACCAGGCATGAAATTGGGAGCCTAGTTTTCATGTTCTTCGATTTGCAGGGGTGTTTCGGCGACATTTGCGTTTTTCAGTGTGAATTCAACAATGCGGCGTTCCATGTACCCGTAGAATGGATTGTAACGAAGCCGCATGAGCTGAGCGGCGGGAACTTGTAGCAGTTTTTGTTCACCCCTCAACTCGACACGTCCCAGCGTCGGTTCATCGTCGGTTCCTGTTCCATATACCGGATCATTGGGGGGGATGGGTAGGGCGACGTGGGACAGAGAGTAGATTCCTTTTGGCCATTGGTATGCCAGGGGTGAGGATACGACCCGCTCATGGCCGGAGGGGCGGTGTCGGGCACAGATGCGAGGGCTGTCGGGGTGACAGTTGGTGACCAGGGTTAGATCATAGTCGGCGGTTTCATTCATCAGGGATTCCAGCAGATGGTGGTCGCTTTTGGCGAACAGGGTGACGATTTCGGCGTCTCGGTTGACGTCGAAAAGAATGAGTTCATCCTTTCCGGAATGGAAATAGGTCATGAGCAGGTTTACCACCGCCTTGGAAGAAACCGTCGTATCCACTACCGATTGAATGGCCAGGACAGGGGGAAAGGTTTCCATCTTGCCGCTTCGGTGGAAGGATCTCAGCCCTTCCTGTACCCGTTCGGCAAGCAGGTAGACTTGATATCCAGCATTGACGGCGAAGGAATTGTATTTGTAGGGGTCATATTCCGGTTGCCGGGAGAGCCAGGCCAGTTTTTGTAGTCCCGGCAGGTAACTGGCGCCTATGATCAGTTTTGAAAAACGCGCCGCCGGGGTGACCGCCAACGCTGGGGATAGCAATACGATTGCCGATGGCCGTGGCAAATGCGTATTTTGCAGCGACTTCAGGGTATAGTCGAGCGCCAGAGCGGCACCATTGGAATAGCCCACGATATAGAAGGGTTCGTGCTGGCGCGGCGGTGACTGCAAATACCGGGTGGCCAGCCTGACCGCTTCAGCCATATCCCGCCAGGTGAAACGGGTCAGACTCGCAGGGACCGTTCCGTGTCCGGGCAGCCGGAGGGCCAGGACCCGCATTCCCATATGGTGAAACGCCGTGCTCAGAGAACGAAGGCTATAGGGCGAATCCGACATGCCGTGTAGCAGTAGCACGGTGCCCGCCCCAGTTCCGGCTTGCAGCTCGACGGTCCGATTCCAGTCGAACCCATCCACCGGATGGGCCAGCGGATTGGAAGGCGAGTAGCGGCTGATGCGGGATGTTTTCAGAGTGTGACGAAAGGCGCTCAAATCGTTGAGCAGATCTGTTTCCAGCCTCAAGTAAGCTGGAAAATCGGAAATCGTATCTGCTTGGCTGTGAAATTCAGCGGGCGATTTCCATAGGTGCCAAGGATCCAGGGGCGGGCCGGAAAGCGTCTTGAACAAATAGAGTCCCAAGACAGCCATCGACGCTCCCAAAAACAGGCACACCAGTTTTCCCACCAAGGTCTTCAAAAGATTCATCTCTCCCTCTCTGTCACCGGCCGAATTTGAGTTTGATCCGGTGAAACTTCTATGATCTGGCCAGACTGGCAAAAGTCAGCCTTACAACAAGGCGATGAGGATAAAGCTTTTTCCTTTCTGGCGTCATGACACTTGATCGCAATAAATTTATTGAAAATCATTGAATGGCTGGGGGAATGATTTTTTCCGCATTCTCGGGTGCAGGGAAATAGACATGGATTTTTGCGTTTTATGCACAAAATGGGTGCAAAGCATTCGGTCCGGTCATTGGTCATCAAATCGAAGAGAGATTAGGGCGTGGTGTTTATAATGCCGTTGTTTTGCATAGTATGATTTCTTTTCTGACTGATTTGGGGGGATTTATTGGTTTGCGCTCATGTAATCAGAGAAATTCTATTTGGGCTTTAGGTTTGGGAAAAAACGATATTTTAATTTGGCAATGTTTGGATTAGAATTCCCGTGCTTGAAATCGATTCAAGATCGATATAGACGATTACAGAAATTCAATATGGGGGATAAACCATGGAATCAGCGCTGAAAAACGGAAATTGGGTGCGATTGCTGGGGTTGGTGTTACTGGCGGTTGTTCTGTCGGGTTGTGTCAGCACGCCGGGAACCTCGTTCGAGCCGGTCTCGTCGGTGAACCTGGACGATCAGCTGGCAAGCGGGCAATTGCAGCAAAAGGCCAAGACTTTGTACGTATTGTTGGATGCGTCTTCTTCCGTCGCCGACAAATACCAGGGGGCGGGTTTTTCGGGTTCGCCGGCACCGACGGAATTTGCGGTTGAAAAGGAGATTCTCCGGCAGCTGAATCAGAATCTGCCTGCGGGTCTGGAATTGACCGCGGCGCTGAGATCTTTTGGTTCTTTGAGTTGTAACGACTGGCAATATACCCGATTGCTGTATGGGCCGGCTGCTTACAGAAAATCGGGGTTCGAGGAAGGATTGGCCAGGGCCGAATGTGCCAGTGGCGTGACGCCGATCGCCAGGGCGATTCGTGCCGCCGCCGGGGATTTGCAGTCCACCCCGGCGCCGATCGCATTGTTGATTCTCAGTGATGGCGAAGATCCTTTGGGTGATCCTGTGGCCGCGATGAAGGATCTGGTCGCGCAATATGGCGACAAGCTTTGCGTCTATACGGTTGCGGTGAGCGGGGATGCGACCGACGCGGCGACCTTGGCCCAGATTGCGGAAGCCGCAAAGTGTGGCGCTTCTTTCACTGCCGCCGACATCGCTTCCGGTGCGTCGATGGCCAATTTCGTGAAAGCCATGCTTTTGACCGAGGTGGGGGACAGCGATGGAGACGGGGTTCCCAACAGCCAGGATTTGTGTCCGGATACGCCGGCTGGCGTTCCCGTGGATGAAAAGGGGTGCCCCAGGGACTCGGACGGCGACGGGGTGACCGACGACAAGGACAAATGTCCGCAGACGCCCGAAGGAATCAGGGTGAACGAGTATGGATGCTGGGTCGGGGGGTCGGTGCTGTTCGACTTCGACAAGACCGATATCCGTCCAGACGCCCTCCCACTCCTGAATGAAGTGGTGGATATACTCAAGGAGCACGAATCCACCCGGCTCGAGATTCAGGGACATACCGACAGCGTGGGGCCGCAGGGCTATAACCTGAAGCTGTCCCAGCGCCGTGCCGAGGTGGTCAGGGAGTATCTGATCGCCCATGGAATCTCCCCCGATCGCCTGATCGCCAAGGGATACGGTGAAAGCGATCCGATCGCCTCGAACGATACGCCTGAGGGACGCGCCAGGAACAGGCGTGTCATTTTCGTGCCGGTCGAGTGATCCGTTTGTCTCGATAGCCGACAAAAATAAGGGCGGGTAAGGAACCCCGCCCTTTTTGCTTCTTTCCGGATTTTGCCGCGCAGTGGCCGCTGATCAGGCCGCCTGTACCGTGATTTTTTTGGGCTGGTGTTGAGGTTTCTTGGGTATGGTGATGGTCAGGACGCCATGATCGTATTTGGCCTCGATCTTTTCCTCGTCCACCGATTCCGGCAAGGCGAAGCGGCGATAGAAGCTGCCATAGATCCTTTCTATCCGCTTGTAGTTTTCCTTTTCTTCCCTGGCTTCGGTTTCCCGGTGTCCCTTGATGGTCAAGATGCCGTTTTGCAGGTCCACCTCGATGTCTTCCGGTTTCACCCCTGGAAGATCGGCATGGACCACATACTGGCCTTTTTCCTCCTTGATATCGACCGCGGGTGCCCACTCGGCCGCCGCGGCAGTTTCTCCTTCGCCGCGTTCCAAATCGGTACGCAAACTTTCAAACGAGCGTTCCAGATCCCGTTGCAGTTGGTTCAACAGTGTCCAGGGTTCATAACGGGTAATGAGTGCCATGATGATTCCTCCTTAACCTATCGGGTTGTTTCAATTTCATGATGTATATGGGGGAGGAAGGGAAAAATTCAACCCTTGCAAAAAAGCCCCCGGACGGACGGGTCGCCGGTCGGGGGCTTTGTCAGGAGAAAAACAAGGTGTGGAAGGGGGTGCCCGTCAATCCTCTCTTTGCGGGCTCAGAAGCTCGATTTTGTACCCGTCCGGATCCTCGACGAAGGCGAGAACGGTTTTCCCATGCATCATGGGGCCCGCCTCGCGAATGATTTTGCCCCCCTTGGTGCGAATCCGCTCGACCGCCGCGTAGACATCCTCGACTTCGATGGCAATATGGCCAAATCCGTTTCCCAGGTCGTAGCGGTCGGTATCCCAGTTGTGGGTCAATTCGATCACGGTGTCGTGTTTTTCATCGCCATAGCCGACAAACGCCAGGGTGAACTTCCCTTCCGGATAGTCCCGGCGCCGAAGCAGTTTCATGCCCAGTACCTCGGTATAGAAATACAGGGACTTGTCGAGATCACCGACTCGCAGCATGGTATGAAGAATGCGCATGATTCCGTCCTCAATTATCGGGTTTGGTGACGGGGTGGGCGGTCTCGATGAGCTGTCCCATGCAATACATGATGTATTGGGTGACTTCCATTGCGGCGGCACTGGCCTTTTGCTCCGATCCGAAGACATCCTTGTACTTCTTGACCGTGCTCAAAGCCTCGTCGGTATTACGCGCGCTTTCGAAGGCGGCGTAGGCTTCCCAATAAGGTTTGCGGGCGGGCGTTCCGCGGAAACCGGGCAGGGTCTTGGCGATTTCGCTGACCACGCAGCCCGCCACTTCGTTGGGATCCAGATTGTAATCCTTGAGATCCGGATCCAGGGCCAACCTTGCGGCCAGCTTTTCCTCGAATTCGTTGCGTTCCTTGCTGGCGCAGCCTGCCAGCAAAGCGGCGGTCATGATCAATATCAGCAGTTGTTTCATGGGATGGGTGCCTGGTGAAATCGTTAAAACGGTTATTATCGCTTACCTGATCAGAGGCTGTACAGTCTCCATCGGTGGCGTCTCAACACCTGTCGGTTTGCTTTTTCGGGGGCCGGAATACGTGAAAGGTGGTGGTAGCGTACCGGGCGCTTTGGGCAGCCGTCTGCCCGCTTAATCGATGTGGCGCTCGCTCAAAGCGCGGCCCAGGCGGGCGAACGCTTCGAGGGGCAGGGTTTCGGGCCGGGTGGAAGGATCGATGCCGCAGCCTCGGATGTGCGATTCCGAAAGCAGGGATTTGAGGGCGTTGCGAACCGTCTTGCGGCGCTGGTTGAAGGCGGTGAAAACCACTTGTTCGAAACAGGCGGGGTTGCCTGTGTCTGCGGGAGGGCTTGGATGAGGGGAGAGGCGGACCACGGCCGACATGACTTTGGGGGGCGGGTGGAAACTGGCCGGTTTGACGTTGAAGCATTTTTCGATCCGGCAGTGATACTGGGACATCACGCTCAAGCGCCCGTATTGTTTGCTTCCGGGGGAGGCCGCGAGTCGTTCCACCACTTCCTTTTGCAACATGAACAGCATTTCCCGGATACAGGCCTTCTGCCGGAACAAGTGAAACAACAGGGGCGTGGAAATGTTGTAGGGAAGGTTTCCCACGATCAATAGCTTTTCCCCGGCGGAGGCCAGGGTGGAAAAATCGAATTGAAGGGCGTCGGCCTGATGGATGTGCAAATTGGGCTTGTCGGCGAACTTCTCCTTCAGCAAGGCGATCAGATCCCGGTCTATTTCGACGCTATCGAGGCGTCGGCAATGGGGCAGCAGAAACCGGGTCAGGGCGCCGCGTCCCGGTCCGATTTCAACCACGTGGGCATCGGAGGGCGGGGACAGGTGGGAGACGATCCGTTTCAGAACCCCTTGATCATGGAGAAAATTCTGTCCGAAGCGTTTTCTGGGTCTATGGGCGGGCATGATTGGCCAATTCGATGGCGGTACGGATGGCTTCCAGCAGGCTGCCGTGGTCGATCCTTCCGCTGCCGGCCAGTTCCAGCGCGGTGCCGTGGTCCACGGAGGTGCGGAGGACAGGCAGCCCCAGGGTGATGTTGACCGCCTTGCCGAATCCGGCGAATTTCAACACCGGCAGCCCTTGGTCGTGGTACATGGCGAGATAGGCGTCGGTGTGCGACAGGACTTCCGGCAGGAAGGCGGTATCGGCGGGCAGTGGCCCCTGGAGACGCATTCCCCGTCGGCGCAGATGCGCCAATACGGGCTGGAGGGTGTCGATTTCTTCCCTTCCCAGATGTCCCCCCTCGCCGGCGTGGGGGTTGAGGCCGAGCACGGTGATGCGGGGGTGGGAGATGCCGAAGCGGGCCGTGAGGTCGCGGCTTAGAATCTCGAGCGTGGTTTGCAGCGTTTCCCGGGTGATGGCGGCGGGAACCTGTCGCAGAGGCAGATGAGTGGTGGCCAGGGCGACCCTGAGGCTGGGAGCCGTTTGGGGCTTTCGGTCACCGGCGCCGCGCTGGGCGATCTTCTCCCCGGGCAGACGGGTGGTCAGCATCATGACCGGTCGCCCACCCGTCAGCCCGGCGATGAATTCCGTATGCCCACTGAAGGGAAAGCCGGCATCGTTGAGGATCCCCTTGTGAACCGGTGCCGTGACCAGGGCGTCGAAGCGGCCGCTCAGGCAGCCCGAGACGGCGTGTTCGATGAGGGCGAGCACATGCCGGGCATTGGCGCGGTCCAGGCGGCCGGGCGTGACCGCCTGCCCGACGGGGTGGTGCAGCACGTGCAAGTGACCGCTTCGTTGGGGGCTTGCCGTTTCTCCTTCATGGAGCGTGAAAGGCATGCCCAGGATGGCGGCTCTTTCGGCGATGAGCCCGGCGTCGCCGAGGACGGTCAGGTGGCAGGGAAAGGAATGCCGCGCCAGCATGGCGCACAGGTCGGGGCCGATGCCGGCCGGTTCGCCGGCGGTGACGGCAAGATGCGGCAGATCACTCATCGAGATGGATTTCCACGTAGGATTCCTGGCGCAGCTTGCGCAGCCACAACTCCGTTTCCTCCTCGGTCTTGCGGCGGATGATCGCCTCTCTGGCCTGCTTTTTGCGGTACTCCAGGGTGTCGTCGCGGTTCTTGCGCGCCAGTACCTGGATGATATGCCAGCCGAACGGTGTCTGGACCGGTTCCGATATTTCCCCGGGGCGGAGGCTTTCCATGGCTTCGGCGAAGGGGGGGACCACGACTTCGGGGGTGATCCAGCCCAGATCGCCGCCCTTGACCGCGGAAACGGTATCGTCGGAATAGGCCTCGGCCAGTGCGGCGAAGTCCTCGCCCTGTTCGATTTTCTGCCTGATCAACAGAAGGCGCCTTTTGGCCTCGGCATCGTCGATGAGTTCGTTGGTCTTGACGAGAATGTGGCGTACATGGCTTTCGGTGACCATATGTTTTTCCGCACCCTTCTTGTCGAGCAACTTGAGAATGTGAAAGCCACTGGGGCTGCGAAGGGGGCCTTCCACATCGCCCTTTTTCATGTGCGGCACCACCTCGACGAACAATGTGGGAACGGCGTCGAGGGTGCGCCATCCGAGATCGCCGCCCTTGAGGGCCTGGGCGCCGTCCGACATGGCGATGGCGGTCTGGTGGAAATCCAGCCCCTGTCTCAGTTCCTCGGCGATTTGCTCGGCCTTGCGTTGAGCCCGCTGCACGGTTTCGGGAGAAGCGGCCTCGGGGGTTGCGATCAAAATGTGTCCCAGATGATATTCGACCGCCTGGGAAGGATCGAGCTGGGACTCGGTTTCGAGGAAGTGCAGGATCTCCCGCTCGCTGACCTCGATCCGGGACTGGACCATATTGGCCCGCAGACGGTTGAGCATGATCTCCTCGCGCAGGTTCTCCACGAACCGGTCGTATCGCATTCCCTGTTTCTCGATTGCCAAGCGAAAGGACTCCAGATCCATGTTGTTGCGTGCCGCCAGTTCCTGCAACGCCTGGCGCAGGGTTTCATCGTCGACCTGAATGCCGTTTTTTTGTGCCAGTTGCAGCTGCAGGCTGTGCAGGATCATCCGTTCCAGGATCTGGCGCTGAAGAATGTACAGCGGCGGCAGCGGGGACCCCCTGGCCTGGAGCTGGCCGGCGAGGGCATCGACCTGATCGCGAAGTTCGCTGGCGAGGATCACATCGTCTTCGACCACCGCGACGATACGGTCCAGGGGTTGGATCTGGGCCGGTGACAGTAGGGGCCAGAGCAGAAGGAGCAGTGAAGAGAGGAAAGAAAATTGTCGGTTCATGAATCGCCATCGAATTTGGTTCATTATTCCAGACCATAGCCGCGTATGTTTCGTTCCAGGAACCTGTCCACATGGCGGCCAAGGCTGGCCAGGCCCTTGAGTTCGAGCTGGGCGAAAATGGAGGTGTCCGCCTGGCTGTTGACATCACGGATGTAACGCCTTCCGATCAGGCGGACCCGCCAACAGCAGGATTCGGCTTCGACGCCGAGAAAACTTTCCAGGGTGATGTCGTCGCGGATCGAATATTGCCACCGTCCCACCGCGTGAAATCCGGGCAGCACCAGCCACCTGAAGGATCCATCGATGATCTGCAGCCGGTCGCGGCGGAAGCGGTAACCCAGATTCAGGATATAGTCCTGGGTGTCTTTGTATTGAACCAGCGCTTCGCCGCGGTCGAGGCGGTTGCCGTGGGGATCCCATTGCATGCCGGAACGCCAGGAAAGGGTGCTGAGCGGCTGAAAATCCAGTTCGGCGATGATGTTGGAACTGCGGGTCGTTTCCCTGGGTTGACCGGGAAGGGTGACCCGCCGGTCCCTGAAGTAGTAGATTTGTCCCACGCTGGCCCGCAAGCGCTCATCGGCCGTCTCCGAATCGAGCAACCTCGAAGTGAGGGCGACGGTGATCTGGTTGGCATCCCCCAGCCGGTCGGCGCCGTTGAAGCGGTTGACCCGGAACATCTGGGAGAAATTGAAATCGTTGAGGCCGGTATCGAAGATGGGGAGATCCTTCTGGTCGTCGTAGGGAATGTACAAATAGAAAAGCCTGGGCTCCAGGGTTTGAAGCAGCCGCTTGCCCCAGGTTTTTTCCAGAAACAGACCGCTGTCGACCGAGGCGATGGGCAAGGCCCGCGATTCCTGTCCGCCGGCGGCGGCAAACCAGTATCGAGTGTAGTCGAAGCTGATTTTCGGCAGGACATAGGCGCCCGCGGTGCGCCAGGGGAAGCTGACCGCCGGGCGGAGGGCGAGCCTTTGCGCATCGAGGCGCTGCTTGTGCTGAAAGAAGACGAACTCGCTGTTCCAGCCCGTAAACAGCCACGGTTTGAGCGAACGGTTGTAATTGAGCAGTATCTGGGGCAGGCGCCGGTAGGGTTTGTCGGCGGCGTCGATGTTGGGATCTATGGTCTGCCAGTTTTCCGCCAGGGTGCGGAAGTACAGGCCGCCCCGGCGATATTCGACCCGGGCCTCGCTGCGCATGTGCCGGTTCGAGGCGATGGACAACGAATTCCCCAGTTCGTTGATGTAATGCTTGTCGGAGACGAAGCGGATGTCCGCCAGCCCTTTCCAGTAGCGGTTGAAGCGGGTCTGGTTGAAAAAGGCGACCTGGCCGCGCAAGCGTTTGTCTTCCAGATCGTAGGACAGTACCTCGACGGCCAGATGCCCCCGGGTGCGGGGGAACAGGTAACGGAAGTCGCCTCCGATCATGAAACCCCGCCGGGTCATGTAGCGGGGGGTGACCGTGAGGTCGTAGTTGGGCGCGATGTTCCAATAGTAGGGAATCGAGAAATCGAATCCGCGGGTGTCGGAACTGCCGAAGGAGGGGGTCAGAAAACCCGTGATGCGGCGTTTGTCGATCGGATAGGCGAAATAAGGCGAGTACAGGATGGGTACCCGCATGAATTTCAACCAGACGTGGTGGCCGGCCGCCTTGCCGGTTTTCCGGTTGATCCTGAGATCCTTGGCGTGCAGCGTCCAGTCTTCGTTGCCGACCGGGCAGGTGGTGTAGGTCACCCGGTGATGGCGCGAGAGCTGCTCGCTTTCGAAACGGCTGCGCCGGGTGGTGCCGCGGGCCGGCGCCGAATCGAGAATGAAGCGGGTGCGGGTGAGCCGGGCGCGTTCGTTGTCGAGGTCGAGCCAGGCACTCTCGCTCGACATCACGAAGCCGGATTCTTCATAGATGACGTTTCCCCAGGCGTTGAAGATCCGGTTTTGACTGTCGTAGGAGAGGACGTCGGACCAGAGCTTCTGATCGCCTCGTGTGGCCTTGACGTTACCATAGAAAAACACCAGTTCCTCGTCCAGCGACTGGCTGTAGTCCGCCTCCAGCTGCATCGGGAGGTCGTTCTGTGACTTGATGGAAACCGGTTCCGGGAGCGCGGCGCGCCCATAGTCACAGAAACCCGCCCAGGGATCCTGGGGCAGGACTTGCAGCAAGCTGGCGAAGACCTGGTCGTCTTCCGGCTTGAAGGTGCGGGGCAGCGAGAAGGAGGATTCCGCTTGCCTGGCCACAAGGCGGGGTTTTCCTTCCGGATCGATGCCGACCAGCTTGCAGCGCCAGCCGGGGGTGCCCGCCTCCCCCTGGCAGGTCCACCCTTTGTTGACGCCCGCAGGCAGGGGATGGGGCGGGGCCTTTGGCTTGCCAGGCACCTTTCCGATTCGTATTTCGGGAGGTGGAACGGGCTGGGCCGGGGCTTTTGCCGGTTTCACTTCCCGGGGGCTGTCTTTGGTATCCTGCCACGAGGCGGGGGCGGGTTCGGGATTGGTTTCCGCGGGGCTGGAGGTGCACGACCATGCTTCACCGATCTGTTGGCATCGCCATGCATCGGGCGGGGCTTCGGCGGCCGAAGGCTGGGAAAAGATGCCCGCTATCAGGGAAAATGAGGAGAGGAGCGTTTTTCCCTTGTGTCGCAGCGGCATCTTGTTATTGTTTTGAGAAAATAACCAAGAGGGATGAATGTTGGATGGGATACTGTTTGATGGCGATCAATCCGGGCATTTTATCATGAGGTTGCCATGTCGCTAACATCAAATCCCCGGGATTTGCGGCTGAAGGCATTGTTGCGATGGCTGCCGGTGCCGGTGAAGGGGGTCGAACCTGTGGCGGGCGATGCCAGCATGCGAAGGTATTTCCGCGTCCATACCGCCGATGGCCCCATGATCGCGATGGATGCGCCACCGCCGGAAGATGTCGTCCGTTTCGCGGACGTGGCCGGGATGATGCGGCGGATGGGTGTGAGGGTGCCCGAGATTTACGCCCTGGAAGCATCGTCGGGCTTCGCACTGCTGGAGGATTTCGGAAACCGCAGTTACCTCTCTTGTCTGGATGACGACTCTGCCGGCCGCCTGTATGACCTGGCCCGGGAGACGATCGTGCTGTTGCAGACAGGCGAGGACCGGGGGGGGCTTCCCTGTTATTCCCGGGCGCTTTTGCAGCGGGAACTGGAGATTTTCCGCCAGTGGTTTTTGGACCGGTGGTTGGGGATTCGTGTCGATGAGGCGTTGTGGCGGCGGACCGTCCGGATTCTGCTGGCAAACGCCCTGGAACAACCGCGGGTGTGTGTCCATCGGGACTTCCATTCGCGCAATCTCATGGTTCTCGAAGAAGGCCTCCCCGGCGTGCTGGATTTCCAGGATGCCGTCAAGGGCCCTGTGACCTATGATCCAGTCTCTTTGCTGAAAGATTGTTATATTGCCTGGCCCCAGGAACGGATCGACGGCTGGAGTGAACGTTACCGGCAAAGGTTGGAGTGGGCCGGGATGAAAGTCGATCCCGGCCAGTGGCGGCTCTGGTTCGATTTGATGGGCGCGCAAAGGCATCTCAAGGCGGCCGGGATTTTTGCCAGGTTGTGGGTGCGCGATGGGCGCCGGGGGTATCTTGCCGATATTCCCCGGACGCTGGGATATGTCGTGTCCGTGAGTGAACGGCATGCGCCGCTTCAGGCGCTTGGAGACTTTCTGAAAGAACAGGTGATCCCCAGGATGGATTCGCGTTTATGAAAGTGATGATTCTGGCCGCAGGGCGCGGCGAGCGGCTTCGGCCCTTGACGGACGAGACCCCCAAGCCCCTGCTGGAGGCTGGGGGAAAGCCCCTGATCGTTCACTTGATCGAAAGCTTGGCACGCTCCGGTATGACGGAGCTGGTGATCAACCTGGGATATCGCGGGCGGCAGATAGAAGCGGCGTTGGGGGATGGCGATGCCTATGGGGTGAATATCGTCTATTCACGGGAGCCGGAGAGGCCGCTGGAAACCGGTGGTGGAATCCATCGGGCCCTGTCGCTTTTGAGCGATCCCTTCGTGGTCGTGAACGGTGATATCGCGACCGATTTCCCCTTTTCACGCTTGCCTCGAAGGTTGCCGGGAAAAGCGCATCTGGTCCTGGTGCCCAATCCCCCTCACCATCGGCGGGGTGACTTTTCCCTGGTGGCGGGCCGGGTTCGGGAAGAGGGGGCGCAAAAACGGACCTTCAGTGGCATCGGTGTTTACAGTCACCGCCTTTTCTGGCAGTGTCGGCCTGGGCGCTTTCCCTTGGCGCCGGTATTGCGCCGGGCGATGTCCGAAGGACAGGTCACGGGAGAACTTTACTCAGGGCTTTGGAGCGATATCGGAACCGTCGAGAGATTGCGGCAATGGCGGGATAAAATCAGGACGGAGTCCTGGAAAAACACGAGTGAAGAGAAAGAGGAGGAGAACGATGAACCAGATCATCGATGAAAAAGATCCACAAAAGATTCAGGAAGCCCGCAAGTGGGCCATGATCGTCTATGCCCTTCAGGCGTTGGGATTCGTCATTGGAATCAGTTATGTCGCGGCATTGATCCTCGCCTATCTCAAACAGGCCGAAGCCCGGGGCACCTGGGTCGAATCCCATTACGTCTGGCAGATCCGCACATTCTGGTTCAGCGTTCTGTGGGGCGTGCTGGCCGCGGCGTCCATGGTCTGGATGGTGGGATGGGTGGTCCTGGTGGCCGATCTGTTGTGGATGGTGTATCGAATCGTGGTCGGCTGGGTCCGTTTGAGCGACAACAAGCCCGCTTATACGGAGCAGCAGCGGCCGGATTTTTTCTAGGCGGCAATGCATCCTCAAGCGTGCGTCACCCCGGTGGCCCGAATTCTCACCCCGATCCCCCGTGTGACTTATAATCATTCCTTTTCGCAAGTGTCGGAGGTTACCGCGGGCCGTGATCATGGATAGAAAAAACAGTTTGGGCCGGGTATTGATCATGATGGGCCTTGTCTTCCTGCTGGGCGGCTGTTCGACCATTCAGGGCTGGTTCGAGCACAAACCCCGGCCTGTGGAAGTGATGCCGGAAGAGGATCTGTACCGGAAAGCCAAGGAAAAGCTGGACTCGGGCAGCTACACCCGTGCCATAGAACTGTATCAGGCGCTGGAAACCCGGTATCCCTTTGGAAAGTATGGCCCCCAGGTGCTTCTGGATCTGGCCTATGCCTACTATAAGCAAGGGGATGCCGAATCCGCTCTGGCGACCCTCGATCGTTTCGTCAAGATCTATCCCAACCATCAGCGGCTCGACTATGCCTATTATCTGCGTGGCCTGGTTCATACCCGCCAGTCCCTGGGGTTCGTGGAGCGCTATTTTCCTCTGGATCTGAGCAAGCGCGACCCGACCCCTCTGGCCCAGGGCTACCAGGACTTCGTCACTTTGCTGGAAACGTTTCCTGAAAGCGAATATGCGCCCGAGGCGGAACGCCGGCGTTTCGCCTTGTTCAATCTGATGGCCCTGCACGAGCTGAATGTGGCCGATTATTATTTTCGCCGGGGCGCCTATATCGCGGCTGCGAACCGCTCTCAGCAGATCATCCGTGATTTTCCCCGCACCCAGGCGATTCCCTTCGCCTTGAAAATCATGGCCAAATCCTATTGGCTGCTGGAAATGGATGAATTGGCCGCCAAGACCGAGGAAGTCTATGCCCTCAATTTCGGCGGCACCGAACCAAGGTTGAAAAAGACACCGGACAATCTGCTGAGTTGGATTTTCTGGCTTTTCAGGTGGGATTGAGGCCATGCGGGTGGATGTGATTTGCATCGGGCATGCTTCCTATGATCTGGTTTTTGCGGTGCCCCATCATCCCGGGGAAGACGAAAAATGCGTCGCCACCGCTTTCGTTTCCTGTGGGGGCGGGCCGGCCGCCAACGCCTCGGTGACGGTGGCCAGGCTGGAACGAAGCGCCGCGTTTTGCGGTTATCTGGGCGCCGACATTCATGGAGAGGCCCATTTCAGCGAACTCGAAAAGGAAGGTGTGAAGACGGCTTTCATTCGCCGTGGTGATGCGCCCACGCCCTTGTCGGCGGTATTGGTCAAACCCGACGGGAAAAGGGCGCTGATCAATTACCGGGGGGAGACGCGCCCGCTCGCCGGGGATGAAATCGCGCTGGACCGGCTGGATGCCGGGGCCGTCCTGTTCGACGGCCACGAGCCGCATCTGTCCCTCCGCTGGTTGGAGCGGTTCCGGCGCCGGGGCGCGGCGACCGTTCTCGATGCCGGATCCCTCCATACGGGTACCCGGGAACTGATGTTCGCCGTGGATTATCTCGTGGCTTCGCGCAAGTTCGCTTCTCAATGGCTGGGCAGGGACGATCCGTGGGTGGCGCTCGACCGCTTGGCGGAGAAATCCCCGGCCGTGGTGATCACCCTGGGGGAGACGGGATTGATCTGGCGGCGGGGCGGTGATCGGGGCCGGCTGCCTGCCTGGGCGGTGGAGGCTGTCGATACCACAGGGGCGGGAGATACCTTTCATGGCGCGTTCGCCGCCTGTGTCGCCGACGGTGTGGGTTGGGAGGATTCGTTGCGTTTTGCCAGTGCGGCGGCGGCCTTGTGTTGCACCAGGATGGGCGGGCGGCCGGGCATTCCGACGCGGGCGGAAGTGGAAACGTTGCTTGGCGGCGGGTAACGCGTTTCAATACAGGTCCGCCGGATCGACGTCCAGCGACCAGCGAATTTTCCGCTGCCGGGGAAGTCGCCGCAGGTCGGGCAGCAAGCGCGCCAGCAGGCGGTGCAACGACGCCCGTTCGCGGGATTGTAGCAGTAACTGGTAACGGTAACGTCCGGCCCGTTTTGGCATGGGGGCCGGAACCGGTCCCAGAACCGCAACGGTTTCCAGGCCGAGGGCCTGCGCCGAATGGGCGACCTCCTGTAAAAAGGCGCAGGGGGGCTCGGGTTTCAAGGCTTCCGCCCGCAACAGGGCCTGAAAGCTGAAAGGGGGCAATTCCGCCTGGCGCCTTTCCTCCAGCGCCTGTTCCGCGAAGGCGCGATATCCCCGATCGAGCAGTGCGGACAGCAGGGGATGGTCCGGGTGCCGGGTCTGGATGAGCACCCGTCCCGGCTTGACGCCTCTTCCCGCTCTGCCCGCCACCTGGGTGATCAATTGCGCCATGCGCTCGGGCGCCCTGAAATCGGTGCTGTAGAGCCCGGCGTCGGCATCGAGAATCACCACCAGGGTGACATTGGGGAAGTCATGTCCCTTGGCGAGCATCTGGGTGCCCAGAAGAATGTCCGTGTCGCCGCTTCGCACCTGATCGAGAATCCGTTGCAGGCTTCCCTTGCGGCGGGTGGTGTCGCGATCGATGCGGGCCACCCGGGCCTGGGGAAACGCCTGGGCCAACTCGTTTTCTATCCTTTCGGTCCCTTGCCCCAGCGGGATCAATGCCTTGCTTTCGCCACAGCCCGGGCAAAGGGATGGCGGCAATGTCTCGTGACCACAGTGATGGCAGCGTAATCTGCCATCGAAATGGTGAAGAACCAGCCGGGCGTCACAGCGCGGACAATCCGCGGTCCAGCCGCAACCGTGGCAAATGAGGACCGGCGCGAAACCACGCCGGTTGAGGAAGATCAGGATCTGTTCCTGTCGCGCCAAAGCCTGTTCGATTTCGCTCCGCGCCCGGGGGGAAAGTCCGGCCAGGAGCTTCTGGTTGCGGAGATCCAGCCGTTGGACGGTGGGCGGGTTGGCAGGTCCCGCCCTTTCGGGCAGGGGCAGCCGCAGGTAGCGGTTTCTGCGGGCATTGTGCAGCGATTCCAGCGACGGCGTCGCCGATCCCAGGATGACGGGGATTCCCGTCATCCTGGCGCGGACCACGGCGAGATCGCGGGCGGAAAATCGAAGCCCTTCTTGTTGTTTGAAAGAGGGGTCGTGCTCTTCATCGACCACGATCAGACCGGGCCGGGCCATCGGTACGAAGACGGCCGAGCGGGTGCCCAGCAGAATGGGAAGTTTTCCTTCCTTGAAGCCGATCCAGGCATTCAGTCTTTCAGTGTCGCCCAAACCGGAGTGATAGATTCCGATCGGGCAACCCAGCCGTTTGTGAAAACGGGCCTGCAATTGCGGCGTCAAGGCGATTTCCGGCAACAGCACCAACAGCTGGCGCCGCCGGCGCAATACCGCTTCGGCGGCGCCCAGATAGACTTCCGTCTTGCCACTGCCGGTCACCCCTTCCAGGAGGAAAGCGGAGAAATCGTCAAGGCCGGCTTCGATCGCCCCGATCGCCGAACGTTGCGCCGCATTCGGCTTGAAGTCCCCCGGGCTGGGCCGGGCAGGTGACGGCGAGAGCGTTTCCACCGTCAACAGTCCTTTTTTCTCCAGTGATCTGGCCGCGGCTCTCCAATCCCAGTCGAGGGTGGACAAGGCCGCGGTTGTCATCACCCCGTCATTTTCCCGCAGTAGTTTGAGCAGGGCGAGTTGCCGCTTCGCCCTGGAGGAGAGGGCGTCTTCCCCGGCGAGCGGGGTCAGCCGCAATTGTTCGAGGCCGCGGACCTTCGCGGCCTTGCCCTGGCGCAACATGGCAGGCAGGGCGGTGGCCAACACCTCTCCGAGTGGATGGTGGTAGTAATGGGCGGTCCAACGAAGAAAATCCAGATCGTTCCGGGAGAACAGAGGTTCGTGATCGAGGATCTCCATGACAGGTTTCAGCCTCTCCGGCGCCACCTCGCTGGCCTGTTCCAGGCCCATCACGACGCCGATCCGGCCGCCTCGTCCAAAGGGGACTTTCACCCGCACGCCCACTTGAAGTTTGGCGTCCTTTTTGGGGGGGGGCGGCAGGTAGTCGAACAACGTGGGGATGGGGGCTGGAACGGCCACCTTGACGATGGGTGTCATCGACGCCCCGGAACTACCCATTGAGTCCTTTTTTGAAGTATTATCATGGGCGAAAAATTGTTTTTATCCCGAAAGGAAACAATTCCCCGGGGCTTTTGCACAGATTTTGTGGACAGGGCTGTGGACAAGATGCCGATAACGGCATGGATGGCGCATGGTTCCCGGGGTGCATTCGTTTTGTAGAAATATTGGTCAGCATGGAAAGACATTGTAAACAGGAACGGGTAACCCCCGATGGCCATCGTAGCGCCGCTGTGGGAACAGGATATGCGGAAGAAACGGTCGCAGGTGAACCGATAAAGGGTGAGATGAACGAAGCGGGAGTGGAGGCTCTATGAATTCCCTTTCTTTGCAAGTGTTGCGCACGGATGCTTCGGGAATGCCGCTGGAGTGGATCGGCTATCAGGAAGCGGTGAAACTGTATTACCTGAAGCAGGTGGCTTACACCTGCGGCACGCTTCTCTACAGGGTTCATGGAGGGGTCAATGCGCGCACCGGCAAACGCAGTGTCATCGAGGTGAACTCAATCATCGCCACCCACGGCCACGAGAAAAAGATTCGCACCCGCGGCGGTCATTATGCGCCGCCACTCAATAACCATGCCTTGTTTCGCCGGGACAATCATTTGTGTCTGTATTGCGGGCAGAAATTCCTTCACCGGGATCTCTCCCGTGATCATGTGACGCCATTGAGTCAGGGTGGCCAGGACCATTGGACCAATGTCGTGGCCGCCTGCAAACGTTGCAACAATCACAAGGCCAATCGAACCCCCGAGCAGGCCGGAATGGAGTTGCTGGCCATTCCGTTCGTGCCGACCCACGCGGAATATATCTATCTTCAGGGGCGCAGGATATTGAGCGATCAGATGGAATTTTTGCGCGCCCACTTTCCCAGAAAAAGCCCCCTGCATGACAGGTTGGCGATGGCCCGCGTCTGAGCCGTCCGGAAGGGCGGTTTTCACCTGGCTGTTTTTCAGGCGTTACACCACGTGTTCCAGAAGGCCCACAGGGCCAGTCCCAGAAAAGCGATCAGAGTCCAGGCGGGGATGCTCAGCCCCAGAAAAGTCCAAAGCACCTCACTGCATTCGCCGGTGCCGCTGAAAAGCAGGCGAACCGTTTCGCCCAGGGGAAAGTGCTCGAAAACATAACCGAGCCCCGGCCCGCAGGCGGGCACTTCCTCTTCCGGAAGATTCTGTAACCAGACGTGGCGGGCGGAGACCGCGGCGCCTCCCAGCGCCAGAACGCCCGCAAGGGTGCCGTAAACGCGCGAGAATCGCTGGTGGAGGGCGGCCGCCAACAGGAACAATCCCACCGCCAGCACGAATATTCTTTGGGTGATGCACAGAGGGCAGGGTGCCAGCTTTTCCACGAATTGAAACCAGGCGGCGACAGCCAGCAACGAGGCGCAAAAAGCAAAGCCGAGAAAGAAACCGAGTCGGGGCGATAAGGACATAAGCGTTGTTGTGTTCGGGTTGTCGATCAGTGTGACTTTTACCATAACAGATTTGTCGCCGTTCCCAAACGGGCGCGCTTGGCAGGGCAATTGCCCGAACCGGTTTCTCCCCTCTCCCTTTGGGAGAGGGGCTTTTCAAGGCCGTGCAAAATCGGGTTTGAACGGGAAAGCGGCGGTCATACGATTGTCCTGTCCCGCCTCTTACCACCTTCACTTCTGCGGGGAAGAAAGCCGTTGGTTTCCGGCGACAAGGATAAGTTTTTGAATGACAAGTCAAATGCCGGATAAAGGACTGTCCCGCCCTCTCGGCAGTCATCGTGCGGCGACAGGGTGGCGGGTGCCGATCCGCCTTCATTTTTGAAAACCTGATATAAATCAATTGTATAAATTTGTGGCATGAAATGTGCATTAGTGAAGAGTGCAATGCATTGCATCATTGTGAAACACTTTTCCAAGGAGAAAACAGAAATGAGAAAGATCATGATTGCCGGCCTGTCCGCCATTTTTTCCGGGGTACTGATGGCAGGTTCCGCCCTGGGTGACCTGGATGCCGACAAAGACGGCGTGATCAGTGCCGAAGAGGCGCAGGCCAAACCGGAACTGGCCAAGGATTTCCAGGCGCTGGACAAGAATCAGGATGGCCGCCTGGATGCCGCCGAGTTTGCCCAGTTCGAAATGGCACCGGCCGCGGAGCAGTTGATGCAGCCGGATGTTTCCGCCTCGGGCGCGAAATGAAATAACCGGCCCAGGGGCTACCGCGCTTTTTGAGGGAGAATTGCCAGGGATGGCTCCAACCGCCGCGTGCTGGAAGCGGCCAGTACCTCGCAACCGGTCATGCTCAGCCGGGGAGGGTCGACGGAGATTTCGAAGGGGCTGATGCGGCTCAAAACATTGAGACCCAGAATCACCCGTTTGTTATGAGGGAAAACCGCGACCTCGATATCGGGGACGGTGCAGCGTTTTCCTATTTGCAGATGGCGGACCCGGTACAGGGGCACTTCGATCCGGGCGCCGTTCGCCAACATCCCGACCTGGGTTCTCAGGTATTTGACCTCGCCTTGTCGTTGCAGCCGTTCGAGCATGGCCTGGTCGATGGTGGAGAAGCTCGATCCCGTATCCAGCAGGAAGCTGACAGGCCCCTGGCTGCCGATTTTTCCTTCCACATACAAGGTGCCCGTGCCTCGATCGATCAGGGGAACCGACAGCGCCATCCCGCCGGCAAAAGCCGGGACGGAGATCGCCAGAGTCCAGAAAAACACCCATCGTTTCATGTTCCGATCCGCTTGGATTGACGACGCGGGGAAACAGGATCCCGCCTCCTGCGTTCAAGTGTAGTTCAAGTCGGGGTCAGAAAGGTTTCACCGTCGCCAGGATGACGATGGCGAAAAGAAAAAGCACGGGAATTTCATTGATCCAGCGATAAAAGACATGTCCGTGGCGGTTCCGGTCGTGCTTGAAATCCAGCAGCCATTTGCCGCATGCCAGATGATAGATCACCAGGCCGGCGAGCAGAGCCAGTTTGGCGTGCAGCCACCCTTGACGGGCATAAATGTCCCAGGCGTAAGACGCCAGCATCCACACGCCAAAGACGAAGGTCAGAATCATCCCCGGCGTCATGATTCCATAGAAAAGCTTGCGTTCCATGATCTTGAAACGCTCCTTTCCGGTTTCGTCTTCCGCCATGGCGTGATAGACGAATAGACGGGGCAGATAAAACAGGCCGGCGAACCAGGTCACCATGAAAACAAGATGAAAGGCCTTGAGCCACATGTTCATTCTCCTCTGGAAAGCAAGGTTTCAATCATTGATTGCAAACGCCCGGCATCGGGGACGCCCGTGTGCCGCCAGGTCACGACCCCGTCTGCGGCGATCAAAAGGGTCGTTGGAACCAGTGTCACCTGGAAGGCCCGGCTGACGGCTCCGGCAGGATCGAGCGCCGTCTCGTAGGGAGCGGGGTGGGTTTTGACGAAGCGGACGAGCCGGTTGGGCGGATCGTAAGGCATGGCGACCGCGATCACCGCCAGGCCACGGGAGGCATAGCGCCGATGGAGATCCGCCAGCAGCGGTCTTTCCCGCAGGCACGATGGACAGTCGGTGGACCAGAAGTTGAGCAGCACCACATGGCCGCGCAGCTGACCGAGGCGGATCTTTTGGCCGCTCAGAGTGGTCAGGGGGAGATCCGGAGCCGTGGGCGGCCTGGCCATCCACCACAATCCCGACACGATCAAGGCCGGAAGCAACAAGGTCTTAAGCGTTTTCCTGAAGGCGCTTGGCATAGGCGGCGGTCATGGTTTCGTACAAGGGTTGGGGGCTTAGCAGGCGGGAGGTTCCGCTGGCGATGAAGGCGGTCGCCATGAGGGGCAGCAAGAGTTCGTGGGTGTCCGTCATTTCCATGACCAGCACGAAGGAAGTCATCGGGTTTTGAAACATTCCGGCGAAATAGCCGCACATGGTCAGCAGCACGACCGCCAGGGGAGGCGCGAAAGGCAGCCAGGTCAGCAGATCCGCGCCGAGCCCGGCGCCGGCCGAGAGGGTGGGGACGAACAACCCGGCGGGCATGCCGCTGAGGGCGGTGAAAAAGGTCGCGGTCGCTTTCAGCACCGCGAATGCCGGATCGGTCGTCTGCGGGTCGCTGAGGATGTTTTTCAGCATGGGGTAACCCGTACCCAGTGTCGTGCCGTGGGAGATGAAATGCACCCCGGCGAGAACGAGGCCGGAAAAGAACAGCGTGGCGACCCTGGATTTCCAGGCGCGTTGCGACATCCATCTGCCGCTTCGGATCATCAACGCGCTGAAGAGGCCGCCGGCCAGTCCGCCGATGATGCCGCAAACGGGAATCGCCAGCCAGCTTCCGCCCCGTGGCAGGGGGGCTTCTCCGGCTTCCAGAAAGACGTAATGGTTGAGCAGGATGAAGGCTGTCATGCCGGCGAGGATGATGGCGGTGAGCACCAGGCTGCCGATTTTTTCCTCGAAGGAGCGCCCCAGTTCCTCGATGGCGAAGATGATCCCGGCGAGGGGGGCGCTGAACAGGGCGGCGAAACCGGCGGCGCTGCCTGCCAGAATGAGACCCCGTTCCAGATAATGAGGGGGAAATCGCGCCGCTTTCCCCAAGGCGGTCATGAGGGAGGCGCCGATCTGGATGGCCGGCCCCCCGAGTCCGGCGGAGCTTCCGGTCAACAGCCCCAGATTGGTGAGCAGCACCTTGCCCACGGCGATGCGGAAAGAGACGAAGCGGTTGCGCAATTGCAGGTCGTGGTGAATGGCCAGGGCGACCCGGACCTGGGGAACACCGCTGCGCTCGGCTCCGGGGAAAAAATGATCGGTCAATCCAGTCACCAGGATCATTCCCAGGGGGCAGATCACGAACAGAGCCCAGGGGAACCGCTGGAGGAAATCGCGCAGCCAGGTGACCGTATGCTCGCTGAGGACGGTCAAGGCACTGATGAACACACCCACCAGAATCGCACCGCACCAGAACACCAGCCTTTGCTTCCATGCGGTGGCGGAGAAAAACGGCGAGGGGGCTTGCGTCATGGGGTTCCGTAGGTTAGATCGGGGACCACAGCGAGTATAACAAATGACGCCCTGATATAATCGTCCGCCAGACCGGCATCATCGAACAATCGTGACGACAAGGGGGAATCCATGATCAAGGCGGCCGTGGTGGGGGGCACAGGTTATACCGGCGTCGAGCTGATGCGTCTGCTGGCCCGGCATCCCGAAATCGAGTTGACCCTGGCGACCTCGCGCAGCGACGCCGGAAGGGCGGTAGGCGAGGTCTATCCCAGTCTGCGGGGTGTCGTGGATCTGGACTTTTGTCCGCCGCAGGTCGATCTTCTGGCCGGAAGCGACGTGGTTTTTTTCGCCACCCCCAATGGCACGGCGATGAAATTCGCCGAAATACTGCTGGAGAAGGGAAGGGTGGTGATCGATCTGGCCGCGGACTTCCGGTTGCGCGATGCCGGGTTGTGGGAGAAATGGTATGGCCAGCCCCATGCCTGCCCGCATCTGTTGGAGGAGGCGGTCTACGGCTTGCCGGAATACAACCGTGAGCGGATCCGCAAAGCGAGGTTGATCGCCTGTCCCGGCTGTTATCCAACGGCGGTGCAACTGGGGTTTTTGCCTTTGCTTGCGGAAGAGCCGCTGGTCGAGGTGGGCGACCTGATCGCCGATTGCAAGTCGGGGGTGTCGGGTGCGGGGCGCAAGGCCCAACTGAACGCCTTGATGGCCGAATGTGGAGAAAGCTTCAAGGCCTATGCGGCATCCGGGCATCGCCATCATCCGGAAATCCGCCAGGGGCTTCAGTCCATCTGCGGGCGCTCTGTCGGATTGACCTTCGTTCCCCATCTGGTGCCGATGATACGCGGGATTCATGCGACGCTCTACGCGTTGCCGAAAAACGATCTGGATTTCCAGCAGCTGTTCGAATCCTTCTATGCCTCCGAGCCTTTCGTGGACGTGTTGCCTCCAGGCAGTCATCCCGATACCGGCGACGTGCGGGGGGCGAATCGCTGTCAGATCGCCGTGCATCGCGCCGGGGGGGGGCGTTTGATCGTGCTGTCGGTGATCGACAACCTGGTCAAGGGGGCGGCCGGACAGGCGGTTCAGAACATGAATCTGGCCTTCGGCCTGCCCGAGACCATGGGGTTGGAATCGGTCGCCTTGTATCCGTGAGGCGGTTCATCGGCCTTCGTATTCCGCCAGATCCCGGGGCGTGTTGATATTGACGAACTGGTTTGCGGCATCGCTGAGGTCGAGGCCGATCCAGCGGTGTCTCCGGGCCCAGGCATCGATCCTGCGCTTGCCGGAAGCCAGCCATCCGGCCAGGTCGCCCGCCACATGCGTCCGCAGCGCCATCACCACGGGATGAAGGCGTTCGCCGTCGGAGGCGAGGACGATGTCCATCCGCTGCGCCTCCAGTGGGCCCAGCAGTCTTGCTAGGGTGGCCGTTTCGAGCCGGGGGCAGTCGCACGGCGACACCAGCAGGTAGGGCGTGGTGGCCGTTTCCAGGCCGCTGAGGATGCCGGCCAGGGGGCCCTGGAAACCGGCGATGGAATCCTGGATCAGTGGCAGCCCGAACCTTTCATATTCCTGGAGGGAGCGATTGGCGTTGATGAAAAGATGTCCGCACAGAGGGCGCAGGGCCTCGATGGCATAGCTGATCAGCGGACGGCCGCCGCAAGGGATCAGGCCTTTGTCCGTTCCCCCCATCCGCCGCGCCTTGCCACCGGCGAGAACGATGCCCGATACGCGCTCGGGCGGTGGAACCGTCATGGACGTTCCCCGCCGGCGGGCGATGGATTCATCAGCACGGTGTTTTGAGCCGGCTCGCTGTCGTTTCTGGAAGGATAGTCGAGGGTGTAGTGGAGTCCGCGGCTTTCCTTGCGCCGCATCGCGCATTGGACGATCAGTTCGGCGACGATGATCAGGTTGCGCAGTTCCAGAAGGTCACTGGTCACCCGGAAATGGCCATAATACTCGGCGATCTCCTGCTTCAGCATTTCCACCCGCCGCAAGGCCCGCTGGAGGCGCTTGTCTGTGCGCACGATGCCCACGTAATCCCACATGAAACGCCGGATCTCGTCCCAGTTGTGGCTGACGACGACTTCCTCGTCGGAGTCGGTGACCTGGGATTCGTCCCAGCGGGGCAATGGCACGGGAGGGGGGAATTCATGCAATCGCCGTTTCAGGTCCATGGCGGCCTGGCGGGCGAATACCAAGCATTCCAGCAGGGAATTGCTGGCCATCCGGTTGGCGCCGTGGAGACCGGTGCAGGCGGTTTCTCCCACGGCGTACAGGCCGGGGATGTCCGTCCTTCCCCAGGCATCGGTGAGTACACCGCCGCAGGTGTAATGAGCGGCGGGAACCACGGGAATGGGCTCGCGGGTCATGTCGATGCCGAAGTCCAGGCAGCGGGCATGAATGGTGGGGAAATGGGCGCGGATGAAATCCGGGCTTTTGTGCGAGATGTCCAGATAGACGCAGTCCACCCCCAGCCGTTTGATCTCGTGGTCGATGGCGCGGGCGACGATATCTCTGGGGGCCAGTTCCCCCCGCGGGTCGAAACGTTGCATGAAAGGGGTGCCGTCCGGCAGCAGCAGCCTGGCGCCTTCCCCCCGCAACGCCTCTGAAATCAGGAACGAGCGGGCCTGGGGGTGATACAGGCAGGTGGGATGGAATTGCATGAATTCCATGTTGGCGATCCGGCAGCCGGCGCGCCAGGCCATGGCGATCCCGTCGCCTGTGGCGGTATCGGGGTTGCTGGTGTAGAGATACACCTTAGCGGCGCCACCGGTTGCCAGCACCACGCTTTTGGCCCGGAAGGTTTTTACCCGTTGGGCTTTGCGGTCCAGAACGTAAGCCCCCATCACCCGCTGGGGGGTCATTTTCAGCTTGCTGGCGGTGATCAGGTCGATGGCGTTGTGATATTCGTACAGATCGATGTTGGGGTGGGTTCTGGCATGGTTCAGGAGGGAAGTTTCGACCTCCTTTCCAGTGGCGTCGGCGGCATGGACGATCCGGCGGTGGCTGTGTCCGCCTTCCCGGGTCAGATGGAGGTGCCTTTCACCGTCTTCCGATTCCACTTCGGTGAAGGTGGTGCCCTGGTCGAGCAGCCAGCCGATGCATTCCTTGCCTTGGGCGACCACCAGCCGGACGATCTGTGGATCGCACAGGCCCGCGCCGGCCTTCAAGGTATCCTGAATATGGGATTCGATGGAATCCTGGGCGTCGAGGACTGCGGAAATCCCGCCCTGGGCGTAGAAGGTGCTGCATTCCTGTAATCGGGTCTTTGCGACGATCGCCACCCTGGCGCTGTCGGCGATCCTCAGGGCGACCCCCAGGCCGGCGGCCCCGCTGCCGATAATCAGGACATCATAGTCGAATATTTCTGACATCTTTGCTTTATAACAGAATCTTCGGCTTCATTTCCACTTGAGACTAGGCCGGTTGCATGACCGCGGCTTTCCCGTTCAAACTCGATTTTGCAAGACCTTGAAAGCCCCTCTCCCTCTGGGAGAGGGGGAAAGCGGTTCATGCGATTGCCCTGCACTTGAGACCGGATTGCTGACGAAATATTTCCCGGGACGAACGAAAAGTCCGCAAAACACAGGTTCGTTGAATGGTACCGGGTAAAAAGAGATAATGAGCGGATCAATAGGACAATCCGGTCGTAGGGATTGTGTTGCCGGATTGTTTTCCTTGATGGCAGCGGCGGATGTCATTCCATATACGGGGAAACGGTTTTGAAAGGAGAAAACCAGTCGGCGGCGGAAGTCGATAGGGCGTTGGTGCAACGGGTACAGCAGGGGGACAAGAAGGCCTTCGACCTGTTGGTGCTCAAATACCAGCCGAAAATAGTGCAATTGGTCAGCCGCTATATCCGTGATCCTTCCGAAGCGTTGGACGTGGCCCAGGAGACTTTCATCAAAGCCTACCGGGCACTGCCCAGGTTCCGTGGTGACAGTGCTTTCTATACCTGGTTGTACCGGATTGCCATCAATACGGCCAAGAATCACATTGTGGCACGTTCCAGAAGACCCTCGGATTCTGAAATCGAGGTGGATACCGCGGAACAATTCGAAACCGCGGTCCGTCTAAGGGATCAGGAGACGCCCGAGGGCATTCTTTTGAGCGAGGAAGTGGCGGAGGCCGTTCGTCATGCCATCGAGGCGTTGCCGGACGAGCTGCGTACCGCCATTACCTTGCGGGAGTTCGAGGGAATGAGTTACGAGGAGATCGCTCAGGCCATGAATTGTCCCGTCGGTACCGTTCGTTCGCGTATCTTCAGGGCCCGGGAAGCGATAGACAAGAAATTGAGAACCTTGCACACAGGCATGCGCAAGGGGAAAAAACAAAAGCAAATGGAACCATCGGTGGAAAAATGATGCGAGGCACCAGCTCATGCAGGATGAACTAACCTGGAAATTGTCCCTGTTGGTCGATGATGAACTGCCTCCTGACGAGGCAATCGTATTGTTGGAGCAAATCGACCGGGATCCTGACCTGAGGTTCAAGTGGTATCGATATCAGACCATACGGCATGCGATCAGAAGCAACGGAGAGTCCTTCGCGCTTGGAGAGGATTTTCTCGAGCGTGTCCAAAGCGCCCTGGATAATGAATCGCCCCCCCCGCAGGATGTGGTCCGACTGCCTTCCGCCGATCCTGGCAGATTCAACCTCAATACCTGGGTCGTCATCCCTCTGGCACTGGCGGCGATGGTGGTGATCGTCGTCCTGTTGCGTGGCCGGATTCCCGGGGATGGGGCCTCCCAGACGGTTCCCCTGGTGGCCGCCGCCCCGTCCCGGAACGCCCCCGTGCCGGTCATGCAGGTCGCCGCAGGTCGTTCGGGACAAAATCCCGTTTCAATCGCCGCTTCTCCTGCGCCTTCCCTTGAAGACTATCTGCTCGTGCACAGCGAGGACAGCCTCTATCAACAAGGTCCCCAACACATGTTGAGTTATGCCCGCATCATCAGCCATGACAAACACTGAGCGGCACCATGGCTGGAAATGGCCGGGGTTCGGGTGGTTGTTGTGGTTTGCCTGCAGTTTTGTCACCGCGGCCGAGACGGGTTCGCCGCAGACCGCGAGACAATGGCTCGACGCCATGGTCGATGCGATGCGGAGTCGCGGTTATCAGGCGACGGTGGTCTATAGCCGGGAAAACGACCTGAAACTGTTCAAGCTCACCCATCAGGTTCGTGACGGCGTGGTTTACGAGCACTTTCAGGCACTCGGCGATCCCTTGCGTCAAGTGGTGCGCGAAGCCGACAAGGTGACCTGTTATTTTCCCGACAGGCGCATCCGGGTCGAATACCATAATCGCCCGAACGCTTTGTTCGCTTCCCTGTCTTCGCACTGGGACGAGCAGGAACGGCACTACCGTCTTCAATCCGGCAGGCGGGGTCATACGATCGGCCGTCCCAGCCAGGAAATCGTCATCACCCCTTTGGATGAATACAGGTACGGGCGCCGGATCTGGATCGACGTGGCTACCCGCCTGCCCCTCAAATTTGAATTGCTGGACCGGCAGGGGAACATTCTGGAGGCCTTGGCCGTGACCGACCTCGGATTGGATCCGGAAGTGGGACCGGAACGTGGCGGGATGAGGGGGCATGAAGACTGGAAACTCATCCGGCGCAAGGAGACGGAGCCGGTCGAACGGTGGCGATTGACGAAGTTGCCGCCGGGCTTCAGGGAGGTCCGCCGCAGCCAGCGCGTGGTGGCGGGAACCGATGCGACCGTGGATCACTTGCTCCTTTCCGATGGCCTGGCGACGGTATCGGTGTATATCAGCAGGAACGAAGGAAAGGATTTCGACTCCGGAATTTTTAAACGTGGCGGTGTCAGTGTTTTCCGCCGCCCAGTTCAAGGACACGTCATCACCGTGGTGGGGGATGTGCCCATGATCACGGTGCGCACCATCGGCGAAGGGATACGGATGGAGGAATGAAGCCGCTCCGCTGGAGCTGGATCCGACTCTGTGATTTTTGTGCTTGGCGGGCTAAAGGCCCGCCAAGATTTGTCAAGGCGTGTTTTTGGTAAAAACAAATCAATTGGAACTGACATCCATGAAACGGAAATTTATCACGAGCTTTTTCTTCCTCTGGCTGCTTGGGCTATTCGCAGGGCAGGTGGAAGCGGGGCGGCTGCCGGATTTTACCGATCTGGTCGAGGACACCAGCGCCGCAGTGGTCAATATCAGCACCACGAAGAAAATCGAGCCGGAAGAAGAACCGCGCCTGCCGGAAGGGTTGGACATTCCGGAAGGCTCCCCACTGGAGGACTTGTTCAAACACTTCTTTGGCCAACGGGGCTGGCCTCAGGAAACCCGTTCACTTGGTTCGGGTTTCATCATTTCTCCCGATGGCTATATCGTCACCAATCATCATGTGGTCAAAGATGCGGATGAAATCATTGTCCGCCTTCAGGACCGGCGTGAATTGACCGCCGGATTGATCGGGTCGGACAAGCGCAGCGATCTGGCTTTGCTGAAGGTGAAAGCCGATCACCTGCCGGTGGTCGAGATGGGGTCTTCCAAAAATCTCAAGGTGGGGGAATGGGTGGTTGCCATCGGCTCTCCCTTTGGCTTCGATCATTCGGTCACCGCCGGTATCGTCAGCGCCAAAGGCAGGAGCCTGCCGGGTGACAGTTACGTCCCTTTCATTCAGACGGATGTGGCGATCAATCCGGGCAATTCCGGCGGGCCTTTGTTCAACATGGACGGCAAAGTAGTGGGGGTCAATTCCCAAATCTACAGCCGCACCGGTGGATTCATGGGGTTGTCGTTCGCCATTCCCATCGATATCGCCCTGGAGGTGGTCGAACAACTGAAGCAACATGGGAAGGTCATTCGTGGCTGGCTGGGTGTCCAGATCCAAGATGTGACCCGGGAATTGGCCGAGTCCTTCGGTATGAAACGACCCCATGGCGCCCTCGTGGCCCAGGTGATGGCCGGAAGTCCTGCGGCCACCGCAGGCTTGAAGGTAGGGGACGTGATCGTGGAATACGACGGTCATGTGATCGAGACGTCGTCCGCGTTGCCGCCCCTGGTCGGGGTGACTCCGGTGGGCAAGGTGGTTCCGGTCAAAGTGCTCCGGGAAGGGAAATTGAAGATGCTCAAGGTCAAGATCGGCCAGCTTCCGGAAGAAGAAGTCGCCCGGATGGGCGGGATGATGGAGCCTGGAACCGTCAAGATTCCCTCCCTGGGGCTGCTGGTGGCTGATCTGAATGACGAGGAACGCGAACGCTATGGTGTTCGTGAGGGTGTTCTGATCCGCCGGGTCTTGCCGGGGCCTGGGCGCGAGGCAGGCCTGCGGGCCGGTGATATCCTGTTGCGGTTGGGAACCAGGCCTCTCAAGAATGTTGCCGACTTGCAGAAAAGGCTTGCCCGAATTCGGCCGGGCAAACCCGTGGCCATCTTGGTGAAGCGCGGTGACGGTTCATTGTTCATGGCGATCAAGCCGCACAAGGATTCAGGAAAAAAGTGACAGATCTCAAGCATATTCGGAATTTTTCCATCATCGCCCATATCGATCATGGCAAATCGACCCTTGCCGATCGTTTCATCCAGATCTGCGGCGGGTTGACACAACGGGAAATGGCCGCCCAGGTGCTCGATTCCATGGATCTGGAGCGCGAGCGGGGGATCACCATCAAGGCCCAGAGTGTGACGTTGAACTATACCGCCGATGACGGGCAGACCTATCAGCTCAATTTCATCGATACGCCCGGCCATGTGGATTTTTCCTACGAGGTTTCCCGCTCGCTGGCCGCCTGTGAAGGGGCTTTGTTGGTGGTGGATGCGGCCCAGGGCGTGGAGGCGCAGACGGTGGCCAATTGTTATACCGCCATCGACCAGGGTCTGGAAGTGGTGCCGGTACTCAACAAGGTGGATCTTCCTTCCGCCGAACCCGGGCGGGTCAAGCATGAAATCGAGGAGATCATCGGTATTCCGGCCGACGAAGCGTTGGAGATCAGCGCCAAAACCGGCCAGGGGGTCAAGGAAGTGCTGGAGCAAATCGTGGCCAAGATCCCGCCGCCGCAAGGTGATCCGGACGCGCCTTTGCAAGCCTCCATCATCGACTCCTGGTTCGACAATTATCTTGGTGTCGTGTCTTTGGTGCGAGTGGTCAACGGAACCTTGTCCAAACGGCAGAAGATCACCGTGATGTCGACGGGAAAGAGCTATCAGGTGGACCAAGTAGGCGTCTTCACCCCCAAGCGGCAGCAACAGGAGGCGCTGCATGCCGGGGAGGTGGGCTTCGTGGTGGCCGGGATCAAGGATATCTTCGGCGCTCCGGTCGGAGACACCATCACTGCCACCGACCGGCCCTGCGATCAGCCTTTGTCCGGTTTTCAGACGGTACGGCCCAGGGTGTTCGCAGGACTTTATCCGGTCAGCTCCGACGATTATGAAAACCTGCGCGAGGCATTGCAAAAGCTGCGCCTGAACGATGCGGCGCTGCAATTCGAGCCCGAGACCTCCCAAGCGCTGGGATTCGGTTTCCGCTGCGGTTTCCTCGGCATGTTGCACATGGAGATCGTGCAGGAAAGGCTCGAGCGCGAGTACGATCTGGAGCTGATCACCACGGCACCGACGGTGATTTACGAAGTATTGACCACCAAGGGGGAGGTGGTCACCATCGACAATCCCGCCGAGTTGCCTCCGGTCAACCAGATTGAAGAGATCAGAGAGCCGATCATCGAGGCGACGATCCTGGTTCCCCAGGATTATTTGGGAGGGGTGATCGGCCTGTGTATCGAAAAGCGGGGGGTGCAAAAGAATCTTCAGTATCTGGGCAACCAAGTGTCGTTGAACTTCGAACTGCCCTTGAGCGAAGTGGTGCTCGATTTTTTCGACCGGCTCAAGTCGGTGAGCCGGGGCTATGCCTCCTTCGATTACGAATTCAAGCGTTTCCAGGCCGCTTCCATGGTCAAACTGGACATACTCATCAATGGTGAACGGGTGGACGCATTGTCTTTGATCGTGCATCAGGACATGGCGCAGAGTCGTGGGAGAGAGTTGGTGGAGAAGATGAAAGAACTCATTCCGCGGCAGATGTTCGATGTGGCGATCCAGGCGGCCATCGGTTCCAAGATCATCGCCCGCTCCAACGTCAAGGCGCTGCGCAAGAATGTCACGGCCAAATGTTATGGCGGTGACATCACCCGCAAAAAGAAGTTGCTCGAGAAACAGAAAGCGGGCAAGAAACGGATGAAGCAGGTGGGGAAGGTGGAGATTCCCCAGGAAGCATTCCTGGCGGTCTTGAAGGTCAAAAACGAATCCTAAGGACAATAAAAAGATGGATTTCGATTTCGAGTTTTTTCTTCTGTTCGGCACCGTGGTATCGGGAGCGATCTGGGGGGGATGGTTGCTTTGGGTTCGCTGCCGGGGGAGTGGCGGAGAGGCGGAACCCTTGCTGGTGGAATATGCCCATTCGTTCTTTCCGGTTCTGCTGATCGTCTTGTTGTTGCGCTCTTTCCTGGTCGAGCCTTTCCGCATTCCTTCCGGCTCGATGATGCCCACCTTGCTGGTGGGCGATTTCATCCTGGTCAACAAATACGCTTATGGTATTCGTTTGCCGGTTTCTCATACCAAAATCATCGAAGTGTCCGAGCCGCAACGCGGCGATATCGTGGTGTTTCGTTTTCCCAACGATCCGTCGGTGGATTACATCAAGCGGGTGGTCGGCCTGCCGGGGGACCGGATTGCCTACTATAATAAGAAACTGTACGTCAATGGCGAACCGGTCAGCCTGAAGCCGCTCGGACGCTATGTGGGGGCGGGGGACAACAAGCGATACAACGGCGCGTTGGTGTACGAAGAGACGTTGGGCGAAGTCAGGCATCAGATCCTGATCATGCCGGGACGCGGGTCGGTGGAAGGTGAATACGTCGTTCCCCAGGGGCATTATTTCGTCATGGGCGACAACCGCGACAACAGCAACGACAGCCGTTACTGGGGACCGGTGCCGGAAGCCAATCTGGTCGGCAGGGCCTTCTTCATCTGGATGCACTGGGAGCCTGGTAATCTCGGCGTGGTTTTCGATCGCATAGGAACGGTATTACACTGAAATGTCTCGTCCAAACCCTCAATCCGGCATGACCTTGATCGGGATCTTGTTCCTTTTGATTCTGATCGGATTTTTCACGCTTCTGACCTTGAAGATTCTGCCCATCTATCTTGAACACTTCAAAGTCGTCAGTTCCCTCCAATCGCTGGAAGAAACGCCCGATCTCGCCAAGATGAGCCGGCGTCAGATCGCCAACCTGATGGACAAGCGCCTGGATATCAACATGGTGGAGAATGTGACGTCCCAGGATGTCGAAGTTTCGAAACAGGATGGTACGGTGACGGTGTCGGTGGTGTATTCGGTGGAAAAGCCTTTGTTCGGCAATCTCAGCGTCATCGTGGATTTCGACGACCAGATCGAGGTCGGAGGGAATTGAAGGCGGATCTGACGAAGTTGATGCGGCTGTTGGGACTGAACTTTAATTGCTCCCGGCTGCTGCAGGAGGCGCTGACGCATCGCAGTGTCGGTTCCCGGAACAATGAACGTCTTGAGTTCCTGGGGGATGCCGCTTTGGGGTTGATCATCGCCCAAGAACTGTTTCATCGTTTTCCCAAAGCCCGGGAAGGGGAGCTCAGCCGGATGCGTGCCAGTTTGGTCAATCAGAAAACGCTGGCGGACCTGGCGCGCAAACTGGAACTTGGCGATTGGCTCGTTCTGGGCGCCGGGGAGCTGAAGAGTGGCGGATTTCGCCGTGATTCCATCTTGTCCGATGCCCTCGAAGCGATCATTGGCGCCATCCTGGAAGACCAGGGGATGGAAATTTGTCGGCGATGGGTGGTGAGACTTTTCGCCGATCACCTGGCTTCCCTCGAGGCGGGTAACTGGGAGAAGGACCCCAAGACGCGCCTGCAGGAATTTCTCCAGTCCAGGGGATTGTCGTTGCCGCGCTATGAACTGATCTCGCAACGGGGCTCGCCCCATGATCAGGTGTTCACCGTGGCCTGTCGGGTGGAACTGCTGGATCTTCCCCTCGAAGGCCGTGGCGGTTCGCGCAAACAGGCCGAGCAGCAAGCTGCCGCCGCTGTTTTGAAAAGGTTGTCCGAACGGTTTGGCAAGCAATTATGAAAAGTGGCTATGTGGCATTGATCGGGCGTCCCAACGTAGGCAAGTCCACGTTGCTCAATCGCATGCTGGGGCAGAAGATCAGCATCGTCTCCTCCAAGCCGCAGACGACCCGCCACCGCATTCTTGGAATCAAAACCACGGATCAGGCGCAGATACTCTATGTGGATACGCCGGGTATTCACCGGGCGGCATCACGGGCGTTGAATCGATACCTGAACAAAGCCGCCACCGCCGCCTTGACAGGAGTGGATGTTGTCGTGTGGCTGATAGACGGCAAGGGTATCCGTGGTGACGACCGTCTGGTTCTGGAAAAATTGAAGCGGTTGAACGTTCCGGTGATTCTGGCCATCAACAAGGTGGACAGGGTCAAGGACAAAAAGCAATTGCTCCCTTTGATCGCCGAAGCCAGTGCGCAGTACCCCTTTTCCGAGGTGGTGCCTGTTTCCGCCCTCAAGGGCACGCATTTGGAAGTGTTGGAGCAAGCCATCGTTCGGCACTTGCCCGAGGGGCCCTGCATCTATCCCGAGGACCAGTTGACCGACAAACCCGAACGATTCTTCGCCGCCGAGATCATTCGCGAAAAATTGTTGAATCTGCTGGGGGAGGAAGTCCCGCATCGTCTGACCGTAGAGATCGAGCAATTCAAGGAGGAGGGGAATCTGGTCCATCTCTATGCCATCATCTGGGTGGAACGGGAAGGGCAGAAACGCATCGTCATTGGCAGCAAGGGGGTGTTGCTCAAAAAGGTTGGACAACAGGCGAGAATGGAGCTGGAAGATCTGCTGGGACGGCGCGTCTATCTCAACCTCTGGGTCAAGATCAAAAAAGGATGGTCCGACGATGAACGGCTGTTGCAACAGCTGGGGTATGTCGATTAGCGCCGGCAAGGCCGGGATTCAGGTGGCGCGGGTGGTCAAATAGTTGTTGCAGTGGCGTCAGGGCTATGTGCTCCATCGCCGCCGCTGGCGGGAAACCAGCCTTTGGCTGGAAGTCTTCAGCCGGGAAGAGGGCAAGGTCGCGCTGATCGCGAAAGGCGCTTGTCGGCGCGGCAAACAACCCCCCCTGCAACCTTTTCAGCCCTTGTTGCTGCGCTGGCGCAAGAAAGGGGATTTGGGCACCCTGGTCGATTCCGATCTCCTGGGCGCTTCGCCGTCTCTGCAGGGCAGGGCGCTTTATTGCGGTTTCTACCTCAACGAGTTGCTCTCTCTTCTGCTGGTGCGGGACGATCCCCATCCCTCGCTCTTCGACTACTATCGCCAGGCCTTGGCGTGTCTGTCTTCGAATGCCGATCTGGAGCCCTGCTTGCGTTTTTATGAACTTCGGCTTCTGGAGGAAATCGGATACGCCCCGGTGCTTGATCGTGAGGTAGAATATGGGGCCGGTATCGTAAGCGATCGATGTTATCGCTATGATCCTGAAATGGGCCCGTTGTTGGATGAAAACGGTTGGCTGCATGGCGCCACCTTGATCGCGTTGCAGCAGGGAATACTGGAAGATAAACGGGTCAGACACGAGGCCAAGCGACTGTTGCGGTTGTTGATCGATCATCAATTGCAAGGGCGGGTTTTGCGCAGTCGTCAGCTTTTTCTCCATCACGCAGGGAAATCATGAAGTCATTACCGATTCTTTTGGGTGTCAATATCGATCATATCGCCACCTTGCGGCAAGTGCGGGGTGCCCCCTATCCGGAGCCTGTGGAAGCGGCGTTACTGGCGGAAAAGGCGGGGGCCGACGGGATCACGGCCCATCTCCGGGAAGACCGCCGCCATATTCAGGACAGGGATCTTCGCCTGCTTCGGGAGATGATTCACACCCGCCTCAACATGGAAATGGCGGTCACCGACGAAATGATCACGATCGCCAGCCAGATCAGGCCGGACGCCTGTTGCCTGGTGCCGGAGAAAAGGGAGGAGTTGACCACGGAAGGGGGGCTTGATGTCCGTGGGCAGTTCGACCGGGTGAAGACCGCTTGTGCGGCCCTGGCGGGAGTGGGGATCGAGGTGTCGTTGTTCATCGATCCCGACCCGGCGCAAGTCGAGGCGGCACACAAGGCAGGCGCGCCGGTGATCGAACTTCATACCGGAAGTTATGCGGAGGCGAGGGCGGAGAGCCGGGAGCGGGAACTGCGGCAAATCAAACACGCGGCACAGCTGGCAAGTGACTTGGGAATGCAGGTCAATGCCGGTCACGGCATTCACTACCACAATGTCGAGGCCATTGCCAGAATTCCCCAAATAGTCGAATTGAACATAGGCCATGCCATCGTCGCAAGAGCCGTCCTGACCGGCTGGGTCGAAGCGGTCAGGGAAATGAAGCGGTTGATGCGGGAAGCCCGAAGAGAAATATTGACCTGCAAGGGTTGATTTGCCATATTGGGCAATCCCATAGGGGATCGATCCCCAGGGCGAAAAGGGGTGAGTATGGAGAAAAAAATGAAACGAATTCCTGAAGAATCCATGGAGCAAAGCGATGCGCTTTTCCTGGCGCGCGTCGCGGCTGAAGAGCAAAACCGCTTCATTCGTCGCCTGATTGCCGGATTGAGCGCTTTTTTCCTGATCTGGCTGGCTGCCCTGTTGTATTTCAAACAGCCTGTTCTGAGATCCTGGCTGCCCACCCTGCAACCAGAAGGAAAGCAGTCCTTGCCCAGTCCGGAAGCGACTTTGCATATGGAACAGGTGGATCAGCTCAATCGTGAACTGGTGAGGTTGCAGCAACAGCTTGGCAGCGCCCTGACCCAGAATCTCAGTGTCAAGCTGGGAGAATTGGAGCAACGCATCCGGCTTGGGCGTGCCGGCTTGCAGGATTTGGAACTGATCGAGTCCATTCGTGATGACATCCGAACCCTGGCCGGTCAAAGCAAACCCCGTTTTCCTGGAACGGTCGCCTCATCCGGATTGAGACAGGGTGTTTTGGCTTCGCCAGTGAGTCCACAGGCGGGGGCAGCTGCAAATTCCGACTTGCTTGGAAAAATCAGCAGGCTGGAAAATCTGCTCTATTTCAGCTTGGCTTCGATGCTGTTGGTGACGGTGGCGGCGGCCGGGTTCTGGCTGCGGAGCGGTTCGCGGATGCGGCGGCTGGATGCCGAGATGGCGAGGCTGCGTTATCAGCTTCAACATCAAAAGGATTGAATCAGTCGGCCGATTCGATTTTGTTTCTGCCGCCCTTCTTGGCGCGATAGAGCGCCTGATCGGCGCGTTCCATGAATGCCTGTGGGGACTCATTCTCGCGATAACCAGCGACCCCGGCCGAAAAAGTGGGTAGGGGGATCTCTTGCCGATCAACCTTGAATCGGCACCGGGATATCTGCTGGCGAATCTTGGTCAGTGCTATCACCGCACCGCAGGTATCGGTATGGGGTAGCAGCAATATGAATTCCTCGCCGCCAAAACGGGCGAGCTGGTCATGGCCCCTGAACGATCCCAGAATTTTTTTGGCATAAGCTTGTAGTACCCTGTCGCCGGCAGCATGGCCGAAATCATCGTTGATCTTTTTGAAGCGGTCGATGTCGATGATGGCCAGGCTCAAGGGAGTGGGATGGCGGCGCACCCTTCCCATTTCTTCTTCCAGCCGCTGCAAGAAAGCGCGGCGGTTCGGCAAACCGGTCAATTCATCCGTCAGGCTGAGCGTGCGGGCGGTCTGGAGTTCCCTGTCCAGGCGTTTGAGTTTGTCTTCCATATCCAATAGTCGCCGCCTGGCCTGTTTCAATTGTTCACTCAGATATCTCTGTTTGTGTAACAGCAATCGGGCCTGGTCCTGCAAATACCTGTGAGCTTCCGCCGTTTGCGCGCCATTTGCCAGCTGCTCGATTTGTTGCAGCACATTGTGGAGAACCTGGGCGAAGCGATCATTATTGCTCTCGATAGCCGATATCTGGTCACTTACCGGGATCGCGGCGAACGATCGCTCGCTGGAGGGGAGGGGGTCACCGATGATCTTGTCGTTTGGGGACAAAAGCCCGGATGATTCATCGCCGCGATCGAAATCGCAGATTCCCCGATGCAAGGTCTCCAGATCGGTCAGGGAGGGCTTGTGCAGCAGCTTTTCCAGGAACAGCAGCCTTTGCCTGACGATCTCCTGTTGTTCCGAAGTGATCTGGGTCAACTGTTTCAACAGGGTTTCAATGATTCCCAGGTAATGGCGATGATAACTTTGTTGCAGTTCGTCCAAAGCGTTGAGGTGTTTCTGTAAATGCTCGATGACCAGTCGCTCTACTTCATAATCGTCGAGGATTTCGATTTTCTGCAACAGATGTTGGATGTCGGATGAAAGTTTATTCATAGAGTTACATCGTCAGGAGAGCGCTACAATTGACCGTTCCATTCTATCGTATCTTGTCACCTTTGCTGGGATACTGATCAAGGAATTCTTACATGATTTCAGTGGCACCGATGTTGGACTGGACAGATCGCCATTTTCGTTATTTTCTGCGACTATTGTCACGCAGGGTGACCCTTTATACGGAAATGGTGACCTGTGGAGCGATCATTCATGGGGAGCGAGGGCGGTTGTTGGGGTATGATCCGTCGGAACAGCCGTTGATTCTGCAGCTGGGTGGCAGTGATCCGGATCAATTGGCGGTTTGTGTGAAAATCGCCGAGACGTTGGATTACCAGGGGATCAATCTCAACGTGGGGTGTCCCAGCGATCGGGTCCGCCAGGGTCGGTTTGGTGCCTGCCTGATGAAACACCCTCGCCTTGTGGCCGAGTGCGTTTCCGCCATGCGTGAAAACACCCGTTTGCCGGTGTCGGTGAAGTGCCGGACAGGGGTGGACGATCATGACAGTTACGATCACTTGAACGATTTCGTCGCCACCGTTGCAGCCGCGGGTTGCCGGACATTCATCGTGCATGCCCGCAAGGCCTGGCTGAAAGGGTTGTCGCCAAAGGAAAACCGTAGCGTTCCGCCGTTGCGCTACGATACGGTGGAAAGGTTGAAGCGGGATCACCCCGGGTTGAACATTGTGCTCAATGGCGGCATCTTGGATCTGGATCAGGCAGAGCGTCACCTCCAGTGGGCGGATGGCGTGATGATTGGAAGGGCGGTTTATCATAATCCTTATATGCTGGCCCAGGTGGATCGTCGCTTTTACGGTGATCCTTATTTCATAGGTTCCCGGGAACAATTACTGGAAGCTTATTTGCCCTATGTGGAGCGCCAGCTGGCGCTCGGTGTGCGTTTACATTCCATGACCCGCCATTTGCTCGGGCTCTATCACGGCCAACCCGGCGCCAAACGTTGGCGGCGCCATCTCAGTACCCGCGGATGCAGAACCGGCGCCGGAATCGAGGTGTTGCGCAGCTGGTTGGAGGCGGTATGAATCCGGGGGAAGCCGGCATTGACTGGAAGCAGTTCTGGGATCATACGCCCGAGGGCATGGCAATGGTCGATGCCTCGGGACGGATCCGGTCGGCCAATCCCGCTTTCGAGCAATTGAGTGGCTACGGAAATGAAGTGCTTTGTTCGTTGACGCTGGACCACTTGTTCGAGCGGGGGGATTGGCTGACCGCTTTCGAAAAGGGTGATCGGTGGCGTGATGGGCACGCCCGGTTGCGGGTAAAGAATGGCTCAACCATTCCGGTGATTGTTTCTTTGACCCCCCTGCGGAAACAGGGAAGTCTGCAAGGTGTGCTGCTGTGGGTGAGTGATCACTCCGCCTGCCAGGCGCAAATGGAAAGCTTGAAGATCCTTTGCGCGGCGGTGGAGCAGAGTCCCAACGCGGTGATGATCACCGATCTCGATGGCAAAATCATTTATGTCAATCCGAATTTTACCCGCCTGACCGGATACACGGCCGAGGAACTCATTGGCAAGAACCCAAGTATTCTCAAGTCAGGTAAAACTTCCCCGGAAACCTATCGAAGGTTGCGGGAAACCATCCGCCAGGGAGGTGAGTGGCGTGAAGTGATCCAAGACAAACGCAAGGACGGGCGTCTCTATTGGACCTTGGAAACGATTTCCCCGATCCGTGATGCCAACGGCAGGGTGACCCATTATCTGGCCATACAGAAAGACATCACCGAACAAAAGAAAGCTGAAGAGGCGCTGCGGGAAAGTGAGGCGCGTTTCAGGCAAATAGCCGACATGACAGGCGAGTGGATTTGGGAGCAGGATCCCCAGGGTCACTACATTTACAGCAGTTCGGCGGTGAAAAAGATTCTTGGCTACGAACCCGAGGAGATTCTGGGGAGGCATTATCTCGAGCTGTTCACGCCCCAGGACCGAAAGCGGTGGGAATCGAAGTCAGCGCAATCGGTCCCTTTTCGTCATCGGTTCAAAAAAATCATCAACCGTTACCGGCATAAGAATGGTCATGAGGTTTATACCGAATCGACGGGACTCCCCATTTTCGACGAGCAGGGGAAATTGCTCAAATGGCGTGGTGTGGACCACGATATCACTTTGCGCAAACGCTATGAAGATCAGTTGAGAGTCAGAGACAGGGCGATCGAAGCGGCCAGTGTCGGAATCGACATCGCCGACGCCACTCGAAGCGCATGGCCGGCAATCTATGTCAATCCGGCGCTGTGCGAAATGACCGGCTTCCCCCGCCAGAAGCTGATTGGGCGGAATGTCCTGGAGCTTGTGTGCGACCCGGAATGCGCCTCGTCGGTGTTGAAACGGCTGCAGGCCGTTGTCTCACAGGGAGGGGAAGCCCGGGAAGTCTTGCAATGCTTCAACCGGGCAGGTGAGCCTTTCTGGGACGAGGTGACGATCTCTCCGGTCAAGGATGAAGAGGGTAGGATCGTTCACGTGATCGAGATTCACAACGACATTACCGAAAGGAGACAGGCCGAGGCCGAAAGGCATGCTTTGGAAATCGCCCGTCATATTCAGCAGTCACTGTTACCGGCCCGGCCTTTGAAAATCCATGGTGTGGAAGTGGCAGGGGCGTGTGTTCCCGCAACCCAGGTGGGGGGGGATTATTTCGATTATTTCACCACTCCGAACGGTCTCGATATCGTGATCGCCGATGTTTCGGGGCACAGTGTCGGTGCGGCCATCATCATGGCCGAAGCCCGCAGTATCCTCAAAGTCGAAGTATGCGGACCGGTGTTTTTGGGGGTGGCGGAGCTGTTGACAGTGATGAACGACGTGCTGTACGAGGATCTGGATCGGGCGGAACTGTTCATCACTTTGTTCTATGTCCGCTACGATATCGAAACAGGCCGCCTGTCTTACGCCAATGCCGGTCACAACCGTCCACTGCTGATCCGGGAAAAGGCGGATGGATGCACCCAGCTGGATGCGGAAGGCTTGATTCTCGGGGTGCGAAAAGGGGTGGTATTCGAGGAAAAATCCGTGTCATTGGCCCCGGGGGATCGTCTTCTTTTGTATACTGATGGGATTGTCGAGGCCCGGAACCCGGCCGGCCGGTTTTATGGTCTCAGCCGCCTGTGCGAACAGTTCACGAAACTGAGGGGAGAAAGTCCGCAGGATGTGGTGGAGGCGTTGCTGAAAGATGTCAGACGGTTCTGTGAAAGCAGTGTCTTTGACGATGACATCAGCCTCGTGGTCTTGCAGGTGCAAGAGAGGGGCGGGAAAGGCCCGGACTCCGGCCTTGATCTGAAGATAACACAAAATAACAGAGGAGAAACACATGGCCAAGGTGATTTTACCCGTAACGGGAATGAAATGTGATGCCTGCGAGAATCTGATCCATGATGCCCTGATGGAAAAAGAGGGCGTCGTTTCGGTCAAGGCGGACCATCAGGCAAAAAAGGTCGAAATCGAATATGAGGAAGAGAAGGTATCCCTCGACACGTTGAAACAAATCATCGTGGATCAGGGCTTCAAGGTGGAAGGGTTTGGCCAGCAGTCTTTGTTTGACAAGATCAAGGCGTTTGTCGACACGTTGATGCAGTTCTTCAAGAGCTGAGTTTTCCAGCAGGCGTTTTACCAGCCGCCCGATGCGACAAAATGCCGCATCGGGCGGTTTCTTGTGGTCCTTATAATTAAGACCCATGGTGCCGGTTGAAGGCACTTTATGAGTGAAGTGTCCGTCCAATAAATATTCACGATAAACAACCCGTATCTTATGGCAAAGCGTCAGGTGACATTCCGTGCCCAGGGTATGCACTGCTCGAGCTGTGAAAAGGTGATCGAACTGGCACTCGGCAAACTGCCCGGGGTATTGAAAGTCCGTTCCAATTTTGCTTCCCAGGTGGTTCAGATCACTTTCGATCCGAAGGTCGTGCCCCTTGCCAGGATTTTCGAGGTGGTGGAGTCGAAGGGATATCACTGCGCCCTGATAGACCGTTCCACCCAGCGCAAGCAGATGTTCAACCGGCTGTTGGGCGTGCTCCTCGGGGTGGGGGGGATTTTGCTGATCCTGTATGGCGGCAGTCATCTCATCGACCGCTTCCAGTTGCCCGACCTCCATGTGCATATGGGTTATTGGGCGGTTTTGATCGTTGGTCTGTTGACCGGCTTCCATTGTGTGGGCATGTGTGGTGGTTTCGTGGTCAGTTATACCGCCCGCGAGGCCCAGGTGACCGCCAATACCTACTGGCTGCACTTTCAGTACGGAATAGGCAAACTCCTCTCCTATACGGTGATCGGCGCAGGTTTCGGCCTGCTGGGTGCCATCGTCAGTTTCACCCCCACCATGCGCGGTATCGCCGCCATACTCGCCGGCGGATTTCTGGTTCTCTACGGTTTCAATATGTTGCATGTCTTCTCCGCGGTGAGAATCGGTTTCACCATGCCCAGGTTTCTCTCCCGTTTCGTTCGCGAGGAGACCCATCGGACCACCCAGCCCTTTATCATTGGCTTGTTAAACGGCCTGATGATCGCCTGTGGTCCCTTGCAGGCCATGTACGTCATGGCGGCGGGCACGGGCGATGCCCTGGAAGGGGCGAAGTTGTTGTTCATCTTCGGCGTTGGAACCCTTCCTCTGATGTTCGGTTTCGGTCTTCTGGCCAGCCTGATCTCTCACCGCATGACCCACAAGATACTCAACGCCTCCGGAATCCTGGTGATCAGTCTGGGGCTGGTGATGCTGAACCGCGGGCTGGCGATGACGGGGACCGGCTATGACATCCATACCTTGCTGCAACGAGGCCAGGGCGCGGGGGAAAGGATCGAGGCAAAACAAGGCCGGTCATCGCGCGCTCCGGTACAGGAAATTCATATGGAGGTGAAGGCCGGAGGCTATGAGCCGAATCGTTTTGTGCTCAAAAAAGGCGTTCCCGTCCGTTGGATCATCGAAGGCAAGGAATTGACCGGCTGCAACCGGGTGATTCTGGTGCCGCGCTTGAATCTCGAAATCGAGTTGAAGCCTGGAAACCAAGTGATCGAGTTCACTCCCGAAGAAACTGGACAGATATCCTGGAGTTGCTGGATGGGCATGCTTCACGGCGAATTCATCGTTGTCGATGCCGCGATGGAGGCCGGCTCTGAGCCGTTACCTTTCCGGCCATGGATACGCAGAGGCCGGATCAGGAGTTCGGCCGCCTCGCTCGCACGATGCCGGGAATGCCGATGAAGCGGTCCGGGTAGGATATCCCCCTCTTCCGTTTGGATTTCCGGCGTTTTCCGAAGCCGGTTGTCTCATAATTCAAATGACGGGCTTCCCGGGGCATGGAAGTGTGTGTTTGATTTGCACAGGCATTTGCGTGAAAATTGCCGACTACGTTGCAACTTGCGCCTTTGATTTTCATGGGCGGAATTCTTGTCACCTCAAAGGGCCCTGCGTTGGGCGGCGTTGGCTGAGATGAAGGAATGAGCAAATCAAACGAATTCGAGCAAATACAGAGCAAGAGGTCAGGAACATGGCAGTAGCGGTGGATCAGTCGGCACAGGGCGAAAGCGGGCAAAGCATCCGTTTGTCCATCATCGGGATGCGTTGCGCCGGTTGCGTCAAGACCGTGGAAAACGCAATCCGGAACGTTCCCGGCGTGAAGGCGGTCAGCGTCAATTTTGCCGATCATTCCGCCGTGGTCGAGGGAGAGGTGGATCCTGAAGCATTGCGGGACGCATTGCAGGAAGTCGGTTATGACGCGGCGGTCATGGAGAGCTTCGAGGATCTCGAGGCCCAGGAGCGAATGGAAGAAGAACGCTACCAGACGCTGCTGCGTAAATCCGCTGCGGCAGGCGCTTGGGGAATCCCCCTCATGGTGGGGGGGTGGCTGGATCTGTGGCCGCCCATCGGTACCTCGCAAGGGAGTGATTTCTGGTCCATCGTATCCTTGATTACCTTCGGGGTGATGTACTATGCCGGCGGGCATTTCTTCAGTGGGGCGGTGAAATCCCTGCGCGGCGGTGCCGCCAACATGGATGCCCTGATCGCCATGGGGACAGGGGCCGCCTGGCTGTATTCCACCATCGTGATCGATTTTGCCGAAGTATTGCCGCCCGAGGCGACCCATCCTTATTTCGAGGCCGCCGTCATCATCATCGCCTTCGTGACCCTGGGCAACGCGCTGGAGACCCGGGCCCGGGGAAGGGCCTCTTCGGCCATTCGCAAGCTGATCGGATTGCAACCACGGACGGCCCGGGTGGTGCGTAACGGCAAGGAAACGGATGTCCCCATTGAAGAGGTGGGGGTGGAGGAAGTCATTCGGGTCCGTCCCGGGGAAAAGATTCCGGTCGATGGCGTGATCCTCGAGGGGCATTCCAGTGTCGACGAGTCGATGTTGACGGGTGAATCCATTCCGATAGAGAAGAGCGAGGGCGATGAAGTCATCGGTGGCACGGTGAACCTGAGGGGGACTTTCCTGATGAAGGCCACCCGTATCGGCAAGGATACGGTGCTTTCCCACATCATCGAGTCGGTGCGTCAGGCCCAAAGCAGCAAACCTGCGATAGGCCGGATGGTGGATCAGATCGCCGCTGTCTTCGTTCCCGTGGTGGTGGGGATCGCCGCCTTGACTTTCCTCGCCTGGTGGACTTTCGGTCCCGAGCCCGCCCTGGGGTATGCCTTCGTGACCTCGATGACGGTTTTGGTCATCGCCTGTCCCTGCGCGCTGGGACTGGCCACACCCATCTCGATCATGGTGGCGGTCGGCAGGGCGGCCCAAAGTGGTATCCTGATCCGCAATGGCGATGCGCTCCAGACTGCCGGGCGAATCACCACGATTGTTCTGGACAAGACCGGCACCGTGACCGAGGGCAAGCCGAAGGTTACCGAGATCCTGCCGCAAGCGCGGTGGAGCGAGGAGCTTGTGCTGCAAATGGCGGCCAGTATCGAGGCCGGGTCGGAGCATCCACTGGCGGGCGCCATCGTTGCCGAAGCCCAGGAACGCGGGCAGGCGTTGATGTCGGTCACGCAGTTCGAAGCGGTCACCGGCAAGGGCGTCAAGGCCGTCGTGGATGGCAAAAAACTCTTGTTCGGAAACGCCGCCCTGATGGCGACAGAGGGGGTGGACATCGGCAGTGTGTCCGATCAGTTGGATGCGTTGGCCGATCAGGGGCAGACCCCCATGATTCTGGCGGTGGACAATGAGGTGGCCGGTATCATTTCGGTGGCAGACACCATCAAGGACGATTCCAAGGAAGCGATCCGCCAGCTCAGGCAGATGGGGGTCAAGGTTTGGATGGTCACCGGGGACAACGAGAAGACGGCCCTGGCGATCGCGCGGGAGGCAGGGATCGACCAGGTTCGCGCCCAGGTTCTGCCGGATGACAAGGCCAAGGTCGTGCGGGATCTTCAAGGGCGTGGTGAAGTCGTCGGTATGGTCGGTGACGGTATCAACGATGCCCCGGCGTTGGCCCAGGCCAACGTGGGATTCGCCATCGGGACGGGTACCGATATCGCGATCGAAAGCGGTGATGTGGTGATCATGCAGGGGTCGCTGTTGAAAGTGCCGGCGTCCATGAAGCTGTCCCGGGCGACGGTGCGCAATATCAAACAGAATCTTCTGGGCGCATTCATTTACAACGTTTCGGCGATTCCGGTGGCGGCAGGGATGTTGTACCCCTTCTTCGGTATTTTGCTCAACCCCATGATCGCGGGGGCGGCGATGGCCATGTCCTCCGTTACGGTGGTCACCAATGCAAATCGTTTGCGTTATATAAAGTTGTAGCCGGGATTATCGGGCAAGGATGCTTGAAAAAACCCGCCCAAAGGCGGGTTTTTGTTGGATGTAGGCGCTTGTCATATCGTCGTGCGAGATAAGGAGGCAGGACAGGGACTGGCAATGGTGAATTCAGAAAGCTGAGAGGAGTTATGGAAAAATTGTATGTCTCGAACAAAAATGAATCCGCCAGGATTTTCAAGAGTGATTTTCTTGAGGCTTTCACCAAAGTGCATTGGTCGGTTCCTTTATGGATCTATGTTCCCCTCATTTTGTATTTCATCTATCGCTCCTGCTTCGTTTTGAACGTCAGTGTGTCCATGATCGGCGTGCTGGCGGTTGCCGGCATGATTTTCTGGACCCTCACTGAATACCTCCTCCACCGGTTCGTGTTTCACTTCAAACCAAAGAGCGGACTGGGGAAGAGGATCATTTTCATGTTCCATGGGGTGCATCACGATTACCCCAATGACGCTTTGAGGTTGGTCATGCCTCCGAGCGTCAGTATTCCGCTCGCGGTGCTTTTTTATCTTCTTTTCCGGATGGTTTTCGGGGTTACGTATGTTGCCCCCTTCTATTTCGGATTCCTGACGGGCTATCTTTGTTACGACATCACACACTATGCCCTGCATCATGTTCACTTGAGGAAGAAATTCCTGGTCGGGCTCATGAAACATCATGCCAGGCATCATTACCAAAACCCCAATCTGGGATACGGCGTGAGCCAGACGCTGTGGGATCATGTTTTCGGGACGGCGTTCGATTATGAGAAATAGACAACTTCAATTTCACCTGTTCACATAGGGAGTATTCGTTATGGGGCGAAACGAGATCGCGAAACCTGAATGAAGACAATGACGACCAACTGAAAGAGGCGATTGTTCTGGCGCTGGATGCCGACCCTTTCGTGGATTCTCAGCAGGTGACAGTTGTATGCCGGGAAGGTGAAGTGACTTTGATGGGACGCGTCGCCGTGGCTGAACAGGTCAGGCTGGTTGAGCACGATTGCTGGTATGTGGAAGGGGTCAAGAAAGTCGAAAACAGTCTGGAATTGCCTTGAGTGATCCAAAATCTGTCATAGCGGACATAAACAAAGCCCGCGCCACCAGCCTTTAGGATGTCATCGGGCCTCTTATTTGGAGCTGGCGAAGGGATTCGAACCCCCGACCGGCTGATTACAAATCAGCTGCTCTACCAACTGAGCTACGCCAGCCTCAGCCGCTTATTCTAACCAGTTTCAATTTGTGCTGGCAAATCATTTCAACCTTCGGCATTATTCAGACCAATCAATCGGATGGAGAAACCTGGTCCATGAGGAACTGTATCGAGTATTGGTTCGAACGGGGGTTGTGGAGTAGCCGCTTGGTGGTGCTGGTGGCGGTACTGGCAAGTTTGGCGACCGCTTTTGCAGTATTTTATCTTGCGACGGTGGATGCGTGGTTTTTGGTGGTTGAATTGACGGAATACGCCGATCCTGATTTGAACGATGGGGCTCGCCGGGCGATTCGTTCCCAGGTGATCGCGCATGTGGTCGAGGTGATCGATGGTTATCTGTTGGCGACGGTTTTGTTGATTTTTGCGCTGGGGTTGTATGAGTTGTTCATCAGTGCGTTGGATGAAGCGAGAAAGTCGGATGCTTTTTCCAAGGTTTTGGTGATCAGCAATCTGGATGATCTCAAAAGCCGGTTGGGCAAGGTGATTCTGATGATTCTGATCGTCAAGTTCTTCGAGCATGGCATCAAAATGAAGTTCGAGCATCCCCTGGATTTGTTGGCTTTCGCCGGAGGGATCGCCTTGGTGGGATTCGCGTTGTTTCTCTCCCATTCGGCGATTTACCATTTTGGTCACAGACATAAAGACATCTCTGGCAATTGATCCCCGTTTTCCCGCTCGCAGATGAGTACTTTCGTTCCCGCCTGGATCAGGTCGAACAACTCGATTATCTCCGCATTGCGCATCCGGATGCAGCCGCAGGAAGCCGGGGTGCCGTCGATCAAATGATCCGGACTGCCGTGGATATAGATGTATCTGCGGAAAGTGTCCACTTTTCCCAAGCGGTTGAAACCCATTTCCAGGCCGCACAGCCAAAGAATCCGGCTCAGGATCCAGTCCCGTTCGGGGTATTCCAGCGCCAGCCGGGCGCTGTAAATCTCCCCCGTGGGACGGCGGCCGACGAGCACTGACCCGGGGGGCAGTCCCGATCCTATTTTGGCACGGACATAGTGCCAGCCACGAGGTGTGCAACCACTGTTCTCTTTCTCTCCCGGCCCGTTTCGTGCGGTCGAAATGGAATAGGATTTCAGTATTATACCGTTATCTATTAAATTTAATCGTTGATCCGGGATATGAATGTGCAGGACAGGTTTCATCGTTCCAACAGTGCGATGGATTCCACGTGAGCGGTATGGGGGAACATATCCATGATACCTGCCTTGATCAGCCGGTAGCCGTGTTCGTGAACCAATATCCCGAGATCCCGTGCCAGGGTGGCGGGGTTGCAGGAGACGTAGACCACCCGGCGGGGATTCCAGCGGGGAATCCATTCCATGACCTCCTGCGCCCCTGGGCGGGCAGGATCGAGCAGTACCTTGTCATAAGGTTGCCGGGCCCAGGGGTGATCGTCCAGCTTTCCGCTCAGATCGGCGCAATGAAATGAAACGTTATCCAGGGCATTGGCCCTGGCGTTGAGGATTCCACGTTCCACTGCCTGGGGATTGCCTTCGACACCCGTGACCCTTCCCGTCCTCCTGGCCAGGGGCAGGGTGAAATTTCCCAGGCCACAGAACAAATCGAGGATGGATTCTTCCGCGCCAGGCTCCAGTGCCGTGAGGACCCGCTCGATCATTTTACGGTTGATGCCGGGATTGACCTGGGTGAAATCCAGAGGGGAAAACCACAGGGTCACGTTCTCCGGCAATTCATAGCACAGGAGGGAAGGCGCGTCGGGATGGATGCACTGCAGGCTGTCGGGGCCCTTGGGTTGGAGGTGGATATCGAAGCCGTGATTCCGCCCGAACGCGATCAGCGCATCTTTATCGTCCTCGGTAGGGGGTGTCAGGGTTCTGAACACCAATGCGTGCCGGTTGTCCCCCAAGGCGATTTCGATCTGCGGAATCTGCTCGCGAATGCTCAGCCCGTCGATGAGTCCGGACAAGTCTTGAATCCTGTCTCCCACCGCTGGATGCAGGGTCAGGCAACGATCGATCTCCGCCACTTTGCCGCTGGCTCTTTCCCGGAACCCGACCAACACCCTTCCCTTGTTGCGGACGAACCGGACCCCCAGCCGGGCTTTGTGCCGATAGCCCCATTGAGGGCCGGTCAGGGGCGGCCAAAGTTCTAAATGCTCGATCTTTCCGATTCGGCGTAATTGCTCGAGCAAAAGGTCCTGTTTGATCCGTATCTGTGCCTCGGGGGCTACATGCTGGAAACTGCAACCTCCGCATCTCCCGAAGGCGGTACATGGGGGGTCGACCCTGTCGGCAGCCGGCCGAATGACCTCCAGCGTTTTGCCACAGGCATAATCACGTCGCATCTGGGTGTAACGGAACAGAACGGTTTCACCCGGCAGTGCCCCTTCGACGAAAATCGCCTTGCCTTCCAGGTGGCCGATTCCCCGGCCATCATGGGTGAGTTTTTCGATGGTGATTTCCGCCGGCTGTTGGGGCAGGCGTTTTTTCCTTCTGCCCATGAAATTATTTTTGCCGCCAACGGCCATTCGTCTCCTGGATCCACCAGCCGGATTGGGCGTTGGCGATCCAGCGTTTGGCAAACGTTTCCCGGATGTCGTCTTCCCACTCCGGGTGGCCGTTGGCAAGGGCAATGGCTTTGTAGAGGGCTTTGCGGTCCCGGTTTTCCGCCGCCACCAGGCGTTCCACCGCGGCACGTTGTTTGAGGGGGATTTCATTCTTGTGGATGACCGCCACCAGGCCGTTGTTGGCGTATCCTACCCAGCCTTTGGCCAGATATTGCCGCAGTTTCGGGAAGCGTTTTTGCATCGAAGCCTTGAGGGTGCGAATTTCCGGACTGTCGATATTGAGGTTGGCCGGGGCGGCGGCATGGGCACTGCTGATCCCGAGCAGATCGAGCAGGCTGATACGGATGCGTGCCGGTTCCGATCCAGTCTGGGGTTCTCCGCTTTTTTGAATGTCCTGGATGATTTTGTCAGCGGCCTTTTCCGCGGCCGCCGCGGGGAAATAGATGTTGATGGTGACGCACGAGGCGATCCCCAGGAGCATGAGAAAAGGAAAGGCGAAAAGTTTATTCTTCATTGGACCACCGGTGTTTGAATTTGGGTAATGCGTTTCAGGCGCGCCAACAAGGTCGGCCAGTCGATGCGGCGATTATAGCCGATCACGTCGATGCGAGGCAGCCCGCCGCCCGTGACGATGTAGTAACCATGAGGGGCGGGGGCGACACCGCGTAACTGGCAGACTTGGTTGGAGAGCTTCAATCCCAGGCCAAGGCGGTCGTAACCGAAGTCCTCGAACACCTTCAGAAACGTTCTGGATATCAGTCCCGCGGCGCTTCCGCCTCCAAGGTCGGTCAGATTGTCGATGGCTTGCTGGCTGATACGGTGCCTGCCCGTATCGTCAGGCGGTGTTTCGATCCAGGCATCGAAGGCGACAGGTCGCCAATTCTCCAGGTACAGGGATTTGATGTGTCCTTCCACTTTCCCGGTGATCCTGCCAAAGGAAAAGTGGCGGGTGATCAGCTCCAGGTCCAGATTCTTGAAATGGATGTCCGCTCTGAGACGAGGAAGGGGACCGAACAGGTTGGTCACGACCAGATTTTCGACAGTGACCGTTCCATCGAACACTTCAATGGTTAGTTTACCCTCCAGTTCGAGGGTGTGGCTTTCATGATCGTATTTGACCCCCGGTACATTGCCCGACAAAGTGCCGGAAAGTGGCGGGATTCTCAGAACCCTGGTCAGAAGTTCCAGGGAAATCGTCTCGATATCTCCGGCAAAGCGTATTTGCGGCGTGGTGGTCAGGTTCAGGAAATCCAGGCGCTGAATACGCAATCTGCCATCCAGCACAGGGAGGATGGCGGTGTGGATCAGGCGCAAGTCATCGTCGGTCAGGCGCAGGAAGACATTTGCTTCTCCAACAGGGATGGCGTAGAGGTGGGCGGCGTGCCAGCTGATCCAGGAAGTGGGGAAAAGTTTTCCATGATTGTGGAAGTTCTTCTGCCAGTACAAGCGGGCGTTCAGCCCGTTGACGCCGATCCGGTGTTCGGTATCGCTGAGGGTGACGTCATCGAGGACGATCCGGCCCTTTTCCGGCCTGCCTGAGACGATGAGGAATCTTCCATTGGCGCTTCCCTGGTTGATCTCGAGGGTTTGCCAGGTGCCTCCCTGCAGAAAAGGCATCACGTACAACCGGTAAAAGGAAGACAGGCGGGCTTGGAAACCTCCGGTCAACCCGGATATTATACCGTTATCTATTATTCCTGCGCCAACCACAGATCCCACACCCGTTTGCCGTACACTCAAATCCTGCAATTCAAGCCTTCGGGTGGATGGATTCCAGAGGAACGAAGATCGAAGTTTGATGGGATTGTCGGTCAACGGCAGGTAGATCGGGAGAAAGAGCGCTTCTCCCCGGTCAGCCCTGACATCCAGGTTTCCCGACCATGCTTGGCCGCCATGCGTGGCATCCAGCTTCAGCCCCAGCCTCAGCCTTTCCAGCACTTTGCTGTAGTTTTCATCATTCAGGGAAATCTTGTGGCCATCCACCCGCATATCGAAGTGGGTGGCGTGGGCCTTTCCTCTGGCGTGCAGCGTCAAGGCGAGCCATCCCGAGATTTGTTTTATCCAGTGCAGGGACCGGGGAAGGAGGGGCTTTATCCATCTTTTCGCCAGGGTTTGGCGCTGGCTTGTGAGATCGAAGCGCCATCTGTCGCCATGTTGGTTGTAGTGTATTTTCCAGCTTGAATCGCCAATCTCCAAGGGGGCGACCTCGACCGACTTTTTGTCGCCGCCGGCAAAGTCGAAACGGTATCGTCCCGCGAGGGGGAGGTGAAGGCGTGAAAGGTTTCCCGCCAATCGTCCCTGGCGGCAGCGTAAGGGGAGGAGGGTTTTATCCGTGTGCCCAAGGCAGGAAAGGGAGAGGGGTTCCACCTTCCAGGGGGGGAAAGGAAAAGTCAGCGAAGCGATGGTCAGTTTCCATTTTTCAGGGTCCACCCAACCCCTGAGTGCTTTGATGGAAATGGATTGATAATCGAGCCGGTCGAGCTGAATCCGAAAAGTTGCCGAAGATGCCGGGGCGGCGTGGAAAGCTAGGCAGATCCAAAGCACGAGGTGACGCTTGTGACTGGCCTGGCGGGGTTGGCCGTTACGCAGGAAAGACACCCGTGGAAAGATATCTGTCCCCACGGTCACAGATGATGGTGACGATCACGGCATCTTCGACCTGGGCGGACAGACGCAAGGCCGCGGCGACAGCGCCTCCGGAGGAGATGCCGCAGAAGATCCCCTCCCGCGCCGCCAGTTGGCGGGTGGTTTCCTCCGCTTCTTCCTGGGTGACATCCAAAATTCTGTCCACCCTGGACGGATCGTATATCTTGGGAAGATATTCCTTGGGCCAGCGGCGGATGCCAGGAATTTTGGCGCCTTCTCCGGGTTGAACGCCGACGATTTCTATTCCTGGTTTTTTTTCCTTGAGAAACAGGGAAGTCCCCATGATCGTACCGGTAGTGCCCATGGAACTGACAAAATGGGTGATGGTGCCTGAAGTGTCGCGCCAGATTTCAGGTCCCGTGCCTTCGTAATGGGCTCTGGGATTGTCCGGGTTGGAGAACTGGTTGAGAACTTTTCCCTCTCCCCGCCCCGCCATTTCATCGGCCAGATCCCGGGCCTCTTCCATTCCACCCGTGGCTGACACCAGAATGATTTCGGCGCCGAAGGCCTTCATCACCGCACGCCGTTCGACACTCATGTTTTCGGGCATGATCAGGGTCATGCGATAGCCCTTGATTGCCGCCACCATGGCCAGAGCGATACCGGTGTTGCCGCTGGTGGCCTCGATCAACCGCTCCCCCGGCCGAATCTCGCCGCGCTGTTCGGCGTGTTTGATCATGCTCAATGCGGGGCGGTCCTTGACCGATCCTGCCGGATTGTTTCCTTCCAGCTTTGCCAGGATCACATTGCCGGTATCGCCGGGCAGGCGCTGCAAGCGCACCAGAGGGGTGTTGCCCACACAGGATTCGAGGGTGGGGTAGAGGGAAAGATCGGGCTTTGACATGTTTTGCTTGGTGTTTCGGCTGGCGCCTTCTTGTTCGGGATTGTCTGCTGATCGCGGAAATTATACCATCACTCACCCTTCATACTTCGACCGGTCGATCACACGATGTCTGCTACAGAACTCCTGTCCCCCGCTGGAACCCTCAAACACATGCACTATGCCTTTGCCTATGGGGCGGACGCGGTTTACGCCGGACTGCCCCGCTACAGTCTCAGGGTGCGCAACAATGAATTCAATCTGGAGACCTTGCGGGCCGGAATCGAAAAAGCCCATGAAATGGGAAAGAAGTTCTATCTGGCCGCCAATGTCCTGCCCCACAACAGTAAGGTTCAGACGTTCATCCGGGATTTCGAACCGATCGTTGCCGCAGGACCGGACGCCTTGATCATGGCCGATCCCGGGCTCATTCTCCTGGTTCGGGAGACTTGGCCCGAGATGCCGGTGCATCTTTCCGTCCAGGCCAATACGATGAATCACGCCGCGGTCAGATTCTGGCAGGGAATCGGGGTCGAACGGGTGATCCTGTCGCGCGAATTGTCACTGGATGAGATCGGCGAGATCCGGCAGCGATGTCCGGATGTGGAACTGGAAGTGTTCGTTCATGGCGCGCTGTGCATCGCCTATTCCGGGCGTTGCCTGTTGTCGGGGTATTTCAACCGCCGCGATCCCAATCAGGGAACCTGCACCAACGCCTGTCGCTGGAAGTATTCGGTCCGGACGGCCGCCGCGGGCGGGGTGGCGCGCCATCCCGCCGCCGACCGGCCCTATGTGCTCGAAGACCCGGGCCGTCCCGGGGAATATATGCCGGTTCTCGAGGACGAGCACGGTACTTATATCCTCAATTCCAAGGATCTGAGAGCGGTGGAACACATCGGGCGGTTGCTCGAAATCGGCGTGGACTGCCTGAAGATCGAGGGCCGGACCAAGTCCCATTATTACGTCGCGCGTACCGCCCAGGTGTACCGTCAGGCCATCGACGACGCGGTGGCGGGGAAGAAATTCGATCCTGAATTGTTGGGGGTGCTGGAAAATCTGGCAAACCGGGGGTATACCGATGGTTTCTACCAGCGCCACCACAGCCACGAATATCAGAATTATCTTCATGAGGCATCCCGCAGTCATCGTCAGCAATTCGTGGGGGAGGTGGAGGACTTCGACGCCGCCAGGGGTATGGCGAGCGTCCTGGTGAAAAACAAGTTACGGCTTGGGGACAGAATCGAATGGATTTCTCCCGCCGGCAATTCGGATCAGCTGGTGACATATATGGAAGATCTGGATGGCAGCCCTCTCGAAGAGGCACCCGGGGGAGGTTGGAAAATAAGGCTGCCCGTGGCGGAGGCCGGCCGGTACGATCTGGTGGCCAGATATTTATGACGCTTTTCTCCATCCCTTTTATCAGCTGTTTCTGATGTTTTCGGTGTTCCTGGTCATGGTGCCGACAGCTGCTATGCTTAATCACAAGCGAACAGTAATAAGCAGTGGCTGTTGTGATGGATACCGAAGCTTGGCTGCCGGAGCCTGAATTTCATCGTGACGATTTCTTGTCACTGCGGCCGCCTTCCTTTCTGCGGGAGCAGGCTTACGACTATCTGAGCAGACAGGTCAGTCACCATCCTGAAATCCTTTCGTACCATGTAGGCCGCATTCAGGCGGCTGTGACGCAAGGCGAGGAGGCCGTTTACGCTTCCTTGATCGATCTGCTCTGGGTTCTGGGAAACAGAGGACGATCTTTGCAAAAAAGACTGATCCATGCCGCCAGGAAATGGTTGTCCCAAGAGAAATATGACGTGTTGACAAGGCATCTTTCGCGCCGGTCGCCTTCGCTTCCCCTTCCTTTTTCCTGCCGATGCGTCGTCCACGATGGAAGCTGGGGCAAGGTCGACTGGGCCATCGAAGGCCCGTCCGAGGAAGCGGAGAGCGTGGATTGGGTTCAGGCGGCCCAGGATTGTCTGGGCATGGGGCAAATCGATCAGGCCAGGGAAATTCTGGAGGGCTTGGTTGCCGAAACACCGGAAAATTCCCGGGCGCGCCAGGCCCTGCTGGAAATCTTTCGGGCGACCAACGAGACGGAGCGGTTTTTTCAATTTTACGAGATGCTGAAAGACAAGGCGTGTCTGGACTCCGCGTGGCAGACAGCATTCGACCAGATAAAGGGAGTGGGAGCCTTGACATCCGATGAGTGATACGCCGCTGAAAATCGCCATCCTGGGGCCGCGGACCCCTTGCTATGATCTGCTGACCCATTTCATCGAACACAATTGTCAGTTTGGTTTGCTGGTGGAACCTGAGCAGGCCGATGTGTGCATCCTCAATCTCGATGGATTCGATGCCGAAAGACTGTTGCATGATCATCGGCAACGAAATTCCGGTCAGCCAATGATCGTATTGGCGCTCAACAAGCCCGCGCAAGAGGGGTGTATCTGGGTCAAGAAACCGCTTCAATCCAGGCAGTTGATGGACGCTTTGGAAACAGTCAGGCACCTCAATGGAAAGAACGATTCCGCCGCCCTCAAGGTCGTCCGCAACACGGATGAAACCACCGCTTTGAATCAGGCGGCGCGGCAGCTGGCCTCGAAGCATAGAGCCAATCACAAAGCGGTCCACACGGTTTCCGTTTCCAAGACCAAATATTACGAGCCGGTGGAATATCTGCAGGGAATCTTGATCAAGGCCTATCGGCAGGCGGTCACCACGGGCATCTCTCTCAGGATCGACACCGGTTGGGAACCCATATTCATCTATCCTCACAAGCGGCTGGTTTGGGTGGATGCCGATGACAAGAAATTGCAGGCGTTCTGTCATCTTTCCATTCGTAAATTTTCCCATCTGACAGGGGAGCTGGCGTCGGGGCCGACCATCACGCCGGAGCCCGGGGGCGACATCGATAAGCCGCCTGACGGCTGTCAGAGCATGGAGGCCTTTTTGTGGAAGGTCAGCTGGTGGAATTCGGCCGGCCGGCTTCCAAGAGGTGTGAAGTCATCCCAGCTTGTTCGTCTCAAGCGCTGGCCGAATCTGACCCGTCTCTGGTGTCCGGCTTCGGCGCTGCAGGTCGCATCGCTCCTCTATCAGACCGCGAAGTCGCCTGAAGACGCCGTCACCGCGCTGGCGTTGCCGCCTGCGGACGTGTACAGCTTTATCAGCGCCGCCCGCGCCACCGGGCTGATTGAGCGGGTGGAGGAAAAAAGGTCCGGCCCGCCTTCGAACCTGCCTGCAGAAAAGGAGCGGCGTTTCGACAGACGGCCCAGGCCCGAACCGGCGAGGTCTTCGGGGGGCTTTTTGCGCAAGATTTTACGAAGTTTGAGGGGAGAGTGAAAAATCCATGGCGCTATACAACAAGTTGATCTTCACCGGCCCCGTGGGAGCCGGGAAAACCACGGCGATCGCGAGCCTGAGCGACGAGCCGCCGGTACGGACCGATGCCCTGGCCAGCGACATGACACGGAAGTTCAAGCAGGATACGACGGTGGCCCTGGATTATGGCGTCATGACCCTGGAGGGGGGCGGAAAGCTCCATCTCTATGGCACGCCGGGACAGGAGCGGTTCGATTTTATGTGGGAGATCCTGACCGAAGGGGGGATCGGTCTGGCCTTGCTGATAGACAACAGCAGTCCGGATCCGTTTCGCGACCTTCGTTTTTTTCTCGGCCGTTTCCGGCCGTTCATAGACCAGTCCGGATTGGCGATCGGTATCACCCGGATGGATCTCAAATCCGATCCGACGCTGGAGGCCTATAACAGGGAAATAGAAAAGCTGGGATTGAAGGCGCCGGTCCTGGAAGTGGATGCGCGTAGCCGCCGGGATGTGTCATTGTTGGTACAAGCCTTGTTGTTTCATCTGGATCCCGGTTTGGTGGTGGAGGATGACGATGGCCAATTCGCAGTTTCCTGAGAACCCATATCTGCTGCCTACTCCCGGTGGGGCTTTTTATTCCGTCGCCGATACGGCGGTCAATCCGCCCAGGAGGTTTCTCCGCCATTTGCTCAGTCATTCCCGGACCCCGGCGCTGAACGCCGAATCGTTGGCCAGGGGGTGTGGCGAGGACGATCTGGATGCTTTTCTGGCAATGCTCCGCCGTATCCAGTCCATGCGCTGGGTCCAGGCGCTGGATGAACCCATGCAGGTACTGGATGAGCCGCTGGAAGACATTCTCCCTGGCTTGCTCTCGGGTCTGGCCGAGAACGGCAAGGCGTTGCTGGCCGACCAACAGGGATTCTATCTGGGAACCAGCGGCTTTCCCCATGAAACGGTGGAAGAACTGGCGGCTTTGAGTGCCGATCTCATGAATCTCCAGCAGCGCCACCGGGGGCTGTTGCAGGGCAACCTGAATCTGGGCAGCCAGGCGTGGGGTGTGGTGGATGCGGGGGGCCATACCCGCCTGGGAATCTGGCCGCTGCATGTTGGGAAACATTGTTTCGCCCTGGTGATGACCGGCACCCCTCATTTCAACCACCCGAGCTTTGTTCATCTGGTTTGGACTTTGATGACCCGGTATACGCCGACGCCGGTAACAGAATGATTTCATGATGCCATTCAGGAGGTAAAAAAACATGCGTGCGGAAATGTTGACATCGATATTGACGGAATTGAACGGCACTTCAGCCGATATCGAAGCGTCGGGGGTGATCTCCACCGATGGGCTGATGATGGCGGCGGTGCTTCCGGCCATGATGGACGAGGACAGGGTGGGAGCGATGAGCGCCGCGATGTTGTCTCTGGGGGACAGGACATCCCGGGAACTGGCGCGGGGCGAACTGGAGCAGGTGTTGATCAAGGGCAATCAGGGGTATGTGTTGATGACCCACGCCGGTAAGGAAGCGGTATTGACGGTCTTGGCGAAACCCCAGGCGAAGCTGGGATTGATCTTCCTGGATGTCAAACGCGCGGCGGAGAACATTTCCAAACTGATATAGGGGGCTGTCATGATCGGCGATATGCATCCCGGCGATATCCTCGGGGAATACCATGAAGAGGTCATTCAACTTTATGGCCTGGGGCCTCGCAAGGTTCTGGTGACAGAGCGGGAGGCGCCCTATCCGGATGGCCGTCTGATCGTCTCGAGAACCGATACCGACGGGATCATCACCCACGTCAATCGATCTTTCGTGGAAATGTCCGGCTACACCGAAGCCGAGCTGGTGGGTGCCCCCCATTCGATTCTCCGCCACCCCGACATGCCCAGGGCGGCGTTCAAGGATCTTTGGGAAACCATCGAGGCGGGAAAGATATGGCAGGGGTACGTCAAGAATTTGCGCAAGGACGGGGGTTTTTACTGGGTCAAGGCCACGGTGATACCGAATGTCAGAAATGGAGAGATCGTGGGATATACCTCGGTGCGGCGCAAGCCTGACCGCCGCAAGGTGGAGGAATGCATCCCCCTTTATGCTTCCATGAAGGCGAAGGAAGAAGAGGAGGTGGCCCAGTGACCTATCAATTTACCGTGAGCCCGGATTTCAGCCCCGATTATATTTCCGGGTGGTTCATTTTCAACACCTGGCTGCAGCGCGCCCTCGGTCAATCCATTCATCTGGAAATGATGGACGATTTCCAGCAACTGCATCAGGCTATCGAAGAAGACCGGGTGGACCTGATCTACGCCAATCCCTACGATGCCTCGATGTTGGTGCGGGAGAAGGGTTTCACCCCTTTGGTGAAGCCCAGGGGGGGATCGGACGAAGCGGTCATCGCGGTCCGGGCCGACAGCGGCATAGACAAGGTGGAATCGCTACCGCCGGGAACCCGGGTCGCGACTACCGACGATCCGGATGTCCACCTCATGGGGATGATCATGCTCGAGCCTGCCGGACTCGACCAAGGCAGTGTCGAACTCAAGCAATGTGGCAGTTATGTTCTGGTGGCAAAAGCCTTGTTGCAGGGGGCGTGTGAGGTTGGAATCTTTCTGGACAAGGCTTTCGACGAACTCAGTCGGCCGATCCAAAGCCAGCTGCGTCCTTTGGTCCGCAGTGAGATCCAGGTGATCCATCATTCTCTCATGGCCGGTCCCCGCCTGGATTCTGAGGTGGAGGAATTACAGCGTGTGTTGCTCGCGATGGACCAGGATCCCAGGGGCCGGAACGTATTGCAGGGATTGGGGCTGGTGGGCTGGGAGCCCGTGGAAGAGGAAGAAGCTGAATTCATGATCGACCTGATGGAAACGCTGACCTACAGTCCGGGATAAAGCCGGGCCAGGGGGGCATGCTCAGTCCTTGTCGTCGATTTCCATGAAACACCAGCGCACTTGGGGAACGGCTTGCTTGATCTTTTCTTCCAGGGCGTTGATGCGGGGAACGGCCTCGGCGATTCTGAGATCGGGCGGCATGCAGATTTTCGCTGCGACCATGATGTCGGGCCCGAACTGCAGGGTGATCAAGTTCAACAATCCGGTGACATGCGTGTCCCGTTGAATCACTTCCGTGATCACCCGTTCTTGCTCCGGTTCCGCCGACCGCCCGACCAGCAGTGTTTTGATATGGGTGGCGACGAATATCGAGACCGCCACCAGCACCCCCCCGATCGCCATGGAGCCCATGGCGTCATAGGCGGCATCTCCGCTTACGGTGGCCAGACCCAGGCCGATCAGGGCAATGGTTAGACCCACGATTGCCGCCGTGTCTTCTCCCAGCACGACCACCAATTCCGCATTGCGGGTGGTGGCGAGCCATTCTCTCAGCGACTTGCCGCTGCGCAGGCGGGAGATTTCAGCCAGACAGCCCCTCAGGCTCATGGCTTCGAGGAGGACGGAGATGCCCAGAACCGCCATCCCCACCCAGGGCTGATGCAGCGGCTCCTGATTCGAGAGTTTGTGCCAACCCTCGTAGATGGAGAACAGGCCCCCGACGCTGAACAGCAGGATGGCGACGACGAAACTCCAAAAATAGCTCACTTTTCCATAGGCCATCGGGTGCTGCGCGTCGGCAGGCCGCCTGGACTGTCGGATTCCCAGGTACAGCAGCATCTGGTTGCCGCAATCGGCGAAAGAATGAATGGCTTCCGCCGTCATGCTGCCGGAACCGGTGAATATCGCCGCCCCGGTTTTGGCGATAGCGATGCCGAGGTTGGCCAGGAACGCATAGAGGATGGCCTTGTGGCCATGGGAAGGGGAACTCATGATGGATTCTTGAATCTTTTAATGGGTTTGGGGTCCAAAGTGACGAATTATTTTTGCTTTCGAGGCAATATTTGCCCTAAAATCGGCCAACCACTCCGTTTAGTTTAGCCCGCACAGGGCAACGAACTGGATGATCCCGTTGCCTTGACTTATGGACATCGATTGACAGGAACCACCCAAAGCATTATGCAGGCAAGTCAAATATACGTACAGAATCTGGAGAAACACCTCGCCGAGGAAAATCCCCTCCTGGTGGATGTGGCGAAGAATTTCCAGACCCTCGACACGGTCGCAAACGATCTTGGATTACTCAGGCCTGACCAGTCCACCGCCAGGCAGATTCCCTGGTGGCCCCTGATCTCCATTCTGGGGCTGTTTTCCGCCGGAAAATCCACCTTTATCAATCATTTCCTGGGGCAGAAGGTTCAACGTTCCGGCGTGCAGGCGGTCGACGACAAGTTCACCGTCCTGGTGTACAGCCCCGATCCCGAGGTCAAAACTTTACCCGGTTTGGCGCTCGACGTCGACCCCAGGTTTCCTTTCTACCAGATCAGCCGCGAGATCGAAGAGACCAGCGAGGGGGAAGGAAAACGCATCAACGCCTATCTCCAGCTCAAAACCTGCAACAGCGAGAACCTCAAAGGGAAGATCCTGATCGATTCCCCGGGCTTCGATGCCGACGCCCAGCGCAGTTCGACCCTGAAGATCACCAAGCACATCATCGACGTCTCCGATCTGGTGTTGATCTTCTTCGATGCCCGCCGTCCCGAGCCGGGTGCGATGCGCGACACCCTGGAATACCTGGTGAAGACCTCCGTGGATCGCTACGATTCGGAGAAGTTCATCTACATCCTCAATCAGATCGACGTCACGGCCCGGGAAGACAGTCTGGCCGAGGTGGTGGCGGCCTGGAAGAGCGCCATGGCCGAAAGGGGGCTCAACGTCACTCATTTCTATACCATCTTCGCGCCGGATGTCGAACTGAAGGCCGAGCACGAATATGTCAAGCAACGGTTGGAGGCCCGCCGCGATCGGGATCTGGCGGAGATTCACAAGCGCATGAAACAAGTGGAGGTGAAACGCGCCTACCGGATTCTCAACACCCTTGATCTGACCACCAAGGAACTTCGGGATCAGGCGATTCCCGTCTTGATGAAGGCCCTTACAGGGTGGCGAAACTGGACTTTGCGCCTCGACACCATCGTCTTCGCGGGATTGGTCGCGGGCATCGTCTACGCGGGACTGGTGACCGGCTTCCTGTTCAACCCCATGGCCGATGCCATTGCTGTGGTAGCGGGAATGGTGGTTTTGATGTTGTTTCATCTGATCGTCTCCAGCCTGTTCAAGATGTATTACCGCAGCCGTCTGGCCAAGCGGCAGAAACAGTTGGGTCTTCGCTTCAATTTGGTGAAGGCATTCAATAAATGCGCGAATTGGCGTCTGTATGCCACCGGAAAGGTCAAGGGGTGGAGCGACAAGGTGCACAAACAGCTGGATGAGATCATCAATCGCGCCGATATCCTGATTCAGCGCTTGAACGACCAAATGACCAACCCTTCAGGCAAGCCGGAAGCGGCGTTGAAGGAGGATCTGGTCAAAGAGGAAGCCGTTTCCTGAAGCGGAAACCAGCGAGCGTCGTAAACAGGCCGCATTCGCGGCCTGTTCATTTTTGGCCTGCCGCTATCTCGAAAGGCGTGTTCAATTTTCTGGCGACGGGCCGGTTTTCGAGTCGAACGTACCCGGGAATGCCTTTTTGATAAGGAGGGTAAGCTTCGCCGAAGGTCAAGGGACGAAGATAACGCCGGCATGCCTCGGTGATGCCATAGCCATCGTCGGCGATAAAATCCCTGGGCATTTTCTTTTCCACATTGGCGATCTTGTCCAAGGGGGCGCTCTCGATCGTCCACTGGTAAGGATCATCGGACTTTCGGACGATGATGGGCATGATGGCGTTTTCACCGGATACCGCCATTTCCACCGCCGCCTTGCCGACGCCGTAGGCCTGTTCCATATCGGTTTGCGAAGCGATATGCCTTGCCGAACGCTGGAGATAATCCGCAACCGCCCAATGACAACGGAATCCCAGTTCGGTGTAGATCATTCTGGCGACGACCGGCGCGACCCCTCCCAGTTGGGTATGGCCGAAGGCGTCTTTGTACCCGGCATCGGCGAGAAATCCGCCTTCCGGGTTCCTGACACCTTCCGAGACCACCACCGAGCAATAGCCATGCGCGCTGACGGTCTCTCTGACACGGTCGAGGAAGCTTCGCTGATTGAACGGAATTTCGGGAAACAGGATGACAATGGGGACGGGGAGCCCTTCGGTCGATGCCAGGCCGCCGGCGGCGGCGATCCATCCGGCGTGCCGGCCCATGACCTCGAAGACGAAAACCTTGGTGGAGGTGGCGCACATGGAGGCGACGTCCAGGCTGGCCTCCAGGGTCGAAAGGGCGACGTATTTCGCCGCCGAGCCGAATCCCGGGCAATTGTCGGTGATGGGAAGATCGTTGTCTACGGTTTTTGGGATATGCACGGCCCGGATGGGGTACCCCAAGGCTTCTGACAGTTGTGAAATCTTGTGGCAGGTATCGGCGGAGTCGTTGCCTCCGTTGTAGAAGAAATAGCCGATCTCGTGAGCCTTGAAGACTTCGATCAAGCGTTCATATTCGGCGCGGTTCTCTTCCAGCCCCTTCAGTTTGTAACGGCAGGAACCGAAGGCGGCGCCAGGGGTATGGCGTAATGCCGCAATGGCCTGCTGTGATTCCTTTGAGGTATCGATGAGATCTTCGGTCAATGCGCCCACGATTCCGTTTCTTCCGGCATAGACCTTTCCGATCCGGCCTGGAAAGCGGCGCGCCGTTTCGATCACGCCGCAGGCGGAAGCGTTGATGACGGCGGTGACACCACCGGACTGGGCATAGAAAGCGTTTTTGACTGTCATGGGGATGAATATCCTTTGTCGAGGCGTTGAAAAAATGGGTGATTCTTAAATTCCATCAGGGGAAACATGGCTGGCCGGCGCCAACGGTTTTTGCCGAGGGGGAGCGCTGCGGGCGGGATTCGGGAAGCGATTTCCATTGCCCCTCCCTGAAAACCTCCAGGGGGCGAAGTTGCTTTTGTAGCGCATTTTGTCACAACGCTCGATCCAATATCCCAGATACAGCCGTTGTAACCCCATCCGCTTCACCGCCTCTATTTCACTGAGAATGGCGAAAGTCCCCAAGCCCCGCCGCTCATGAATGGGGTCGAAGAATGTGTAGACCGCCGACAAACCATCTTCCAGCAGGTCGGCTACTGCCACGGCCAGCAAGGAATCTCCCAGGCGGAATTCATAAAACAGGGTTTCACACCAAGGGCAGGTCAGGAAATCCAGGTAATCCTCAGGCGTCGATTCCACCATGGCTCCATCCCGATGGCGGGCCTTGAGATAGCGGATGTAGAGGTCGTAATGATCCTCACGAAATTCGGGGGCGCGGGCGATGATCCGCAAATCTCGATTACGCTGCCCGCACCTTCGTTGATTTCGCTTCGGGGTGAAGCGATCGACCGGCACACGTGCCGGTATGCATGCCTGGCAAGCGGCGCAGTGCGGGCGATAGACCAACCGGCCGCTGCGTCTGAAGCCTTGGGCGACCAAGCGGCTATAGGTGCCGATCGACAGCGCTCGGTCCGGGGAAAGAAACAAAAACCGCGATATCTCTTCCGTCAGATAGTCGCAGGGATGGGGTTGGCTGAGATAGATTTCCCTGTTGTTCATACCGACTCCCAGGCGGCGGGAGAAGGGGGTTCGTCACACCAGCGTCGGATCATCCGGACGAAACGGGATCTGGGAATTTCTTCCGCACCCAGGCTGGCCAGGTGCTCGGTACGCACTTGACAGTCGATCAGGGCGTAACGCCAATTCTGCAGCCACCGGCAGAGACCGACGATGGCGACCTTGGAGGCATTGCTGTAGCGATGGAACATGGATTCCCCGAAGAACACCCGGCCGATCGCGACACCATACAACCCGCCGACGAGCTCGCCCTGGCGCCAGCATTCCACCGAGTGGGCGAATCCCAGGTCATGGAGTTGCAGATAGGCCGTTTTCATTTCGGGCGTGATCCAGGTTCCCTTTTCACCCCGCCGCGGGGCCGCGCATCCTTCGACGACTTCAGGGAACGCCTGGTTCCAGGTCAAGGTGAATTCGCCTTTTTTCAGAACCTTCCCGAGGCTGCGGGAAATTTTGAGTCTGCCGGGAAACAATATCAACCGTGGGTCGGGTGACCACCACAGAATGGGTTCGCCCGGGTTGTACCAGGGAAAGACTCCGTGACGATAGGCCCGCAGCAAACGCGGGGGAGAGAGATCCCCACCGACGGCCAGCAGACCGTCGGGATCCTCCAGAGCCTGCTCCACCGGCGGGAAGTCATCGTGGGGATGTGTTGGATCGAGCAGTTTCAGCATCCGTCAGTGGTTCATTGCTGTTGCTCGAGGAATCTTTCAGCGTCCAGGGCGGCCATGCAGCCGGTTCCCGCCGAGGTGACCGCCTGTCGGTATACCGGGTCGGCCACGTCGCCGGCGGCGAAGACGCCCGGGATGCTGGTGGCGGTGGTGTTTCCCTGATTGTCTCCGCTTCCCTTGACCTTGATATAACCGTGATCCAGTTCCAGTTGTCCCTCGAAAATGCTGGTATTGGGGGTATGGCCGATGGCGATGAAGACGCCGGTCACCTCGAGCGTTTTGCTGCTGCCGTCCTTGACGTGTTTGATCCGCATGCCGTTGACCCCGTTGTCGTCTCCCAAAATCTCGTCCACCACGTGATTCCATTCGATGCTGATCTTGCCTTCCCCGACCCGTTTCATCAGCCGGTCGATGAGGATCTTTTCGGCCCTCAGTTGATCCCGGCGGTGGATCAAGGTGACGTGGGAACAAATATTGCTCAGATAGAGGGCTTCTTCGACCGCCGTGTTCCCCCCTCCCACGACCGCGACCGGTTGGCCCTTGTAGAAGAAGCCATCGCAGGTGGCGCATGCCGAGACCCCCCGCCCCTTGAATTTCTCCTCCGAGGGCAATCCCAGATATTTGGCGGAGGAGCCTGTGGCGATGATCAGGGCGTCACAGGTGTAGATGCCGGAATCCCCGGTAAGCGTGAAAGGGCGGCTGCCGAGATCGGCGCTGTGGATGTGGTCGAAGATCATTTCGGTGTTAAAACGTTCGGCATGAAGCCGCATCCGTTCCATCAGTTCCGGGCCCTGCACACCTTCAGGTTCCCCCGGCCAATTCTCGACGTCGGTGGTGGTCATCAGCTGCCCACCCTGCTCGATACCGGTGACCAGCACCGGATCGAGATTGGCGCGGGCGGCGTAAATGGCCGCGGTATAGCCGGCAGGCCCGGAACCCAGGATCAACAGGCGGCAATGTTTGGTGGTCGTACTCATGTTGGTCTATGCTCCCCTTGGAAGTTGAAACGATAAATAGTATCACCGCCCATGGCTTCCGAGGCAAAACCTCTTGTTCCATGCCGGGTGAGGTATTTTTTAACGACGTGGCCTTGCGTGCCTGGGGAAAGGTGCCTGCAGGGAAATTGTGGAAGCACCATGCTTGCCATTCCTATCGTATTCATCAACAATGATCAGCTTAATCCGTAACAGCAAAATGTCGACGCCGTTGTCACAAACCAAAAAAGCCATCTTCGATGAGACCGTGGAGCGGGTGACGCACGGGCTGCGTGAAGTCTGGTTGTTTTGTTATTTCGCTTTCGCTTTGTATCTTCTGTTGTCGCTGGCGACCTTCGATCTGGAGGATCCGGGCTGGAGGCATAGCGGAAGTGGCCGCCCCCTGAGCAATTCCGGTGGCATGTTCGGGGCCTGGATCGCCGATCTTTTTCTTTCCTTCGTGGGACTCATGGCCTATTTGTTCCCGGTCATGATCGCCTGGCACGGCTGGCTGGTCTATCGGCAGCGGGTCAATACCCAGTGGGACTGGGGGATTCTCGCGCTCCGCTGGCTGGGTTTCGTGTTGACCGTGCTGGCCGGCGCCAGCCTCGCTTATATCCATTTCGGCCAGGCGGCATGGGATCTCCCTGAAACCACCGGGGGAATCCTGGGGGAGGAGATGGCGGAATGGCTGCTGGGGCGGTTCGGCGTTCTGGGTGCCTCGTTGTCGTTGCTGGTGGTTTTTCTGGCCGGCGTCACCCTCTTTACCGGGCTTTCCTGGCTCGATCTGATGGAAACGATCGGAAAATACGTGTTGATGGGCTGGGGTTTCGCTGCCGAGGCCATCGCCGGTCTACGGGAGCGGAGAAGCGCTCACGGCGCCGTCACTGGAAGTGGGGTGGCGGGAAAGCCCGAAGCGCCGGCCAGGCGCGAACCCAAGGTGGCATTCTCTCCCGGGGAGGACGGCGATGAGAAGCGCTGTTCCAGCCAGGCTGAGGTTCGGAAGGGATCCGAGGTGGCCGCCGGCGGCAAAGGGGAGCGATCGGGCAGGGAGCCTTCCGGCCGCAAGCGGCGGCAGTCCGAGTCTCCCATCATACGCAAGAAGGCGGAGCCCCGGACGGTGAAGATGGATTCGTCCCTGGCGCCTGCATTGCCTTCGCTGGATTTTCTCGAAGAACCGGTCCTGGCCTCCCAAGGGTATTCCAAGGACGACCTCGAAGCCATGTCGGCCCAGCTGGAAGCGGTTCTTGCCGATTTCGGCGTCAAGGCCAAGGTCAGGGAGGTTCACCCAGGTCCCGTGATCACCCGCTTCGAGATCCAGCCCGGCCCCGGCATCAAAGGCAGCCGGATCTCGAACCTGGCGACCGATCTGGCCCGTTCTCTTTCGGTGCCCAGCGTGCGGGTGGTCGAGGTGATCCCCGGTAAATCCTACGTGGGCCTGGAAATTCCAAACCGGGAGCGGGAAACCGTCTATCTGCGCGAGATCTTCACCAGCAGGGAATACCGACAGGCCAAGTCGCCGGTGACCCTGGTTCTGGGCAAGGACATATCCGGGCGTCCGGTGGTGGCGGATTTGGCCAAAATGCCGCACCTGCTGGTGGCGGGGACGACCGGTTCCGGCAAGTCGGTGGCGATCAACGCCATGATATTGAGCCTCCTCTACAAGGCCACGCCGCAGGAAGTGCGGTTGATCATGATCGACCCCAAGATGTTGGAACTTTCGGTTTACGAGGGCATTCCCCATCTTTTGAGCCCCGTGGTCACCGACATGAAAGAGGCGGCTTCGGCCCTCCGATGGTGCGTGGCGGAGATGGACCGGCGTTATCGACTGATGTCCGCCTTGAAGGTGCGTAATCTGGCCGGATACAACCGCAAGGTCCAGGAAGCCATCGACCGGGGGGAGCCGATCAAGGATCCCTTTTTCCGCAGCGCCGACATGGAAGAGGGGGGGAGCTGGCCCGTTCTCGAACCCCTGCCGGTGATCGTGGTGGTGATCGACGAACTCGCCGACATGATGATGCTGGTGGGCAAGAAGGTGGAGGAGCTGATCGCCCGCCTGGCGCAAAAGGCGCGGGCGGCGGGGCTGCATTTGATCCTGGCGACCCAGCGGCCTTCCGTCGACGTGTTGACGGGGCTGATCAAGGCCAACGTTCCGACCCGGATTGCTTTTCAGGTGTCCTCCAAGGTGGATTCACGAACCATCCTGGATCAGAGCGGGGCCGAAACCCTGTTGGGGAGCGGGGACATGTTGTTCCTTCCTCCAGGGACAGGGTTTCCCCTGCGTGCCCACGGCGCCTTCGTGGACGATCACGAAGTGCTGAGGGTGGTGGAATTCCTCAAACAGACCGGTCGGCCCCGCTATGTCGAGGAGATCACCCGTTTTCACGACGATAGCGAGAATCAGACAGGGGAAGGGGAACCGGAGAGCGAGGCGGATGCCTTATATGACGAGGCGGTACGCTTCGTGACCGAAACCCGCCGGGTTTCCATTTCCAGCGTACAGCGCAAATTCAAGATCGGATACAACCGGGCGGCCAGAATCGTCGAGGAAATGGAACGGGCCGGGGTGGTCAGCCCCGCCGAAGGCAATGGCTCGCGGACCGTCCTGGCGCCACCGCCGGTGGAAGATTGAGGAAGCCGATGATCAGAATGATTCCTGCCTTGATGATGGTTCTGTGGATGGGGGTCGTGGTCGCGGCATCCAGTCCCGGCGAAGTGCTGGAAGCCTTTCTCGCCTCGGCCAGAACCCTGTCGGCGGATTTCGTCCAGCAGTCCATCGACGAAACGGGTCATGTCAGCCAGCAAAGCCGGGGCAGGTTCTATCTCAAGCGGCCGGGAAAATTCCGCTGGACTTATCAATCCCCCTACCGTCAGGAAATCGTGGCTGACGGGGACAAGGTCTGGTTTTACGATCCCGACCTGGAACAAGTCACCGTCAAGACGGTAGACAGCGCGTTGGGATCGGCCCCCGCCCTCCTGCTCAGCGGGCAGTTGAAACTCTCGCAACGCTTCGAGATTGAAGATCAGGGAAGGGAGGGGAAGCGGCTGTGGTTGAAGTTGAAACCCAAGGACGAAGAAGATGTTTTCCGTTACCTTCGGGTGGAGATGGAAGGGGGGAGGCTGGTTTCGATGGAGCTGGCCGATCATTTCGGGCAACTGACCCGGATCCGTTTTTCCGCCATGGAAATCAACCTTCCACTGGATGACGATCTCTTTACATTCACACCTCCGCCGGGGGTGGATGTCTTTGAAGGCTGATGGGCGGATCTGAAAATCAGCGGTTCCGCCCCCTCGCCGATCGCCTTCGCCCCCGGACACTGACCGATTTCATCGGTCAGCGGCACTTGCTTGCGCCGGGCAAGCCCTTGCACGATGCCATTTCGGGGGGGCATCTGCATTCGATGATTCTTTGGGGTCCGCCGGGGACGGGGAAGACCACTTTGGCGCGCATGATCGCCAAGTCCGTGAACGCGCAATTTATACCGTTATCTGCTGTATTATCCAACATCAAAGAAATCCGGGAAAAAATCGGGCAGGCCCGCATCAATCACGAGAGAGGGGAAGCGACCATCCTGTTTGTGGACGAAGTGCATCGTTTCAACAAAGCGCAGCAGGATGCCTTCCTGCCGCATATCGAGAACGGTATCATCCATTTCGTCGGCGCCACGACTGAAAATCCTTCCTTTGCCCTCAACAATGCCTTGCTGTCCCGGGCCAGGGTGTATGTTCTCAAATCCCTGAATCAGGAGGATTTGCGGCAAGTCATCGAGCGGGCGCTCGAGCACCCCGAGGGCTTTGCCGGTATCGACGTGGAGATTGGCGATCCGGTCCGTCACTGGCTGGTCGAGGCGGCCGACGGGGACGCCCGCAGGCTTTTGAACCTGTTAGAGGTCATGGTCGATCTGGCACTGGATGATACGGGGAAAAAGGCCAGAATCGAAGAAGGGCTGGCACGCGATGTCCTCTCTGGTGGCAGTGTGCGCCGTTTCGATCGTCAGGGAGACGACTTCTATGACCAGATTTCCGCGCTCCACAAGACCATCCGCGGAAGCGATCCCGACGCGGCCTTGTATTGGTTGTGCCGAATGTTGGATGGCGGATGCGATCCTTTCTGTATCGCCCGTCGTTTGGTGAGGATCGCATCGGAGGATATCGGAAACGCCGATCCCAGAGCCCTGCAGTTGGCGTTGAATGCTTGGGAAGCTCAGGAACGGCTGGGATCGCCCGAAGGAGAATTGTCTTTGGCCCAGGCGGCGGTGTATCTGGCCTGTGCCCCCAAGAGCAACGCCGTTTACCGGGCCTTTCAGGCAGCGCAACGGGACGCCGCCGCCACAGGCAGTCTCGAGGTTCCGATACACCTTCGCAATGCACCCACCAGGTTGATGAAGGAGCTGGGATATGGCAAGCGTTATCGCTATGCCCACGATGAACCCGAAGCCTACGCCGCGGGGGAATGTTACTTCCCCGAAACCATGAAACCGGTCCGTTATTACTGTCCGGTCGACCGGGGGTTGGAAATCAAGATCGCCGCCAAGCTGGCGCATTTGCGGGCGCTGGATGAGCGCGGCAAATGAGCGGATCCGGCCCATTCCTGCAGAAGTGACAGGTGGCAAGCGCCCTGAAAGAGCCGTCTACAGGGGGAATGCGGTCTTTGTTACAATGGAAGCGGCCAACGCGGTTGGAGAATCAATTGATCTGGATCGATTACGCAATCCTGGTGTTGATTATGGTTTCAGCGATCGTGGGGCTGCTGAGAGGGCTGGTTCAGGAAACGTTCTCCCTGCTTGGCTGGATCGCCGCAATGTGGGTGACCCTGCGTTACCATCAAGCGTTGGCTTTCCATCTGGCCGGTCTCATCACCCAGCCCGGTTTGCGTCTGGCGGCTGCGATGACCGGGCTTTTTCTGGCGACACTGATCGTGAGTAAAATCATTGGCTACCTGATCGCCACATTGATCGCGCGATCTCCGTTGGGTTTCCTCAACAGGCTGGGGGGGCTGGCTTTCGGCGCTGCAAGGGGGGTATTGCTGATTCTGATTCTGATCCTGTTCGCTCAGGGCGCGGGTCTGACCGCCGAACCCTGGTGGAGCGAATCGCGTTTGATCCCTCCCCTGGAATCCTGGGCCCAGGCGCTTGGGCAGATTCATCCCGAAGCGTATTGGCAAAGGGTGCGGGCATCCTGACTTCCTCTTTCAATTCATTTCAATCTAGGCGGATTTTGAATCTATGTGTGGAATCGCTGGTATGGTGGCCCATTCACCGGTCAACCAGGCGCTCTATGAGGCGCTTACCGTTCTCCAGCATCGGGGACAGGATGCGGCGGGTATCGTCACTTACGAGGGTGGGCGCTTTTATCTCCGCAAGGACCGGGGGCTGGTGAGAGACGTGTTTCAGGCCGAACACATGCAACACCTGGCAGGCACCATGGGAATCGGCCATGTCCGTTATCCCACGGCCGGCTGCACCAGTTCCGCCGAGGCCCAGCCTTTTTATGTCAACTCTCCTTATGGCATCACGCTCAGCCACAACGGTAACCTCACCAATGCGGAATTCCTCAAGCAGGAGCTGTTCCTACAGGATCAACGTCACATCAACACCGACTCCGATTCTGAAGTATTACTCAACGTTTTCGCCCACGAGCTGCAACGGCTCGGGAAACTGCGCCTGGACGTGGGGGATGTCTTCGATGCGGTCGCCGAAGTCCATCGCCGCTGCCGGGGCGCTTATGCCGTCACGGCGATGATCACGGGCTTCGGGGTGCTGGGTTTCCGGGATCCTTATGGCATTCGGCCGATGGTGATCGGCATCCGGGAAGCGCCAGAGGGGCCGGAATATATCATCGCTTCCGAGAGCGTGGCCCTGGATGTGCTTGGGTTCGACAAGCTCAGGGACATCCGGCCCGGCGAGGCGGTATTCATCGAAAAAGACGGGCGGCTGCACAGCCGTCAGTGTGTCGAGCCGGTGAAACATGCGCCCTGCATCTTCGAATTCGTCTATTTCGCCCGCCCCGATTCGGTGATCGACGGAATTTCCGTTTACAAGGCCCGGTTGCAGATGGGGGAAAAGTTGGCGGAAAAGATTCTTCATCTCAATCCCGATCATGATATCGACGTGGTGATTCCCATTCCCGACACCAGCCGTACCGCGGCGTTGGAGCTGGCCAACCGCCTGGGGGTCAAATACCGCGAAGGTTTCATGAAGAACCGCTATATCGGCCGGACTTTCATCATGCCCGGCCAGCAGCTGCGTCAACGTTCGGTTCGGCGCAAGCTCAACCCCATCGATGTGGAATTCAAGGGAAGGAACGTGCTTCTGGTGGACGACTCCATCGTCCGCGGGACCACCTCCAGGCAAATCATCCAGATGGCCAGGGAGGCGGGGGCGAAAAAAGTCTATTTCGCTTCCGCTTCACCACCGGTGCGTTACCCTTACGTCTATGGAATCGATATGCCGGCATCGTCGGAACTGGTCGCCCATGGACGCACCGAGGAAGAGGTACAGAAAATTCTGGGCGCCGACTGGCTGATTTATCAGGATCTGGAGGATCTCACCGATGCGGTCCGGCGGGGGAATCCAGCGATAGAACACTTCGAAACCAGCTGTTTCAGTGGCCAGTACGTCACCGGTGACATCACCCCTGAATATCTGCAGCAGCTCAGCCTGCAACGAAACGATGACGCGAAAAACAGGCAGGGCAACAATCATCTCAACATCGATCTTCACAACTCCATCTGAATTATGGCAAAAGACAATGTTCATCCATGGCGGGCATACGGCTTGCAGACCCAAAGTATCCGGGCAGGGCAGGCGAGGACGCCGGAAAACGAGCATTCCGATCCCATTTTCGTCACCTCCAGCTACGTTTTCGACAACGCCAGCCAGGCCCAGGCCCGATTCTCCGGTCAAGAGCCGGGAAATATCTATTCCCGCTTCACCAATCCCACGGTGCGTACCTTCGAGGAACGTCTGGCGCTGATGGAGGGCGGGGAAAGGTGCATTGCCACCGCCTCGGGCATGGCGGCCATCATGACGCTGTGCATGGGGATATTGCAGGCCGGCGATCATGTACTCTGCTCGCGTTCGGTTTTCGGCAACACGATCCTGCTGCTGAAGAATTTCATGTCCAAATTCGGGGTCGATACCGAATTCGTCCCATTGACCGATCTGGACGCCTGGCGGGGGGGCGTCCGCCCTTCCACCCGCTTCCTGTTCCTGGAGACGCCCTCCAATCCATTGACCGAGGTGGCCGATATCCGGGCTTTGGCCGACATCGCCCACGATGCCGGCGCCTTGCTGGTGGTGGACAACGTGTTTTGCACGCCCGCGCTGCAGAAACCCTTGGCCCTGGGAGCCGATATCGTGGTCCATTCCGCCACCAAATATCTCGATGGGCAGGGCCGCTGCGTGGGGGGTGCCATCGTGGGGAGGGAGGAATTGCTGGAAAAACACACTTATCCCTTTCTGCGCACTGGTGGCGCCAGCATGAGCCCTTTCAACGCCTGGGTGTTTCTGACCGGTCTGGAAACCCTGGCGCTGCGAATGGCAGGCCATTGTGACAACGCCCTGAAACTGGCCCGCTGGCTGGAATCCCAACCCGGCGTACGGCGCGTTTTCTATCCCGGCCTGCCGTCCCATCCGCAATATGAGCTGGCGGCAAAACAACAGAGTGGGGCGGGGGGGATAGTCAGTTTCGTGGTCGAGGGCGGCCAGCAAGCGGCCTGGAATCTGATAGACAGCACCAAGATGGTGTCCATCACCGCCAATCTCGGTGATGTCAAAACCACCATCACCCATCCCGCGACCACGACCCACGGCCGTCTGTCCCCGGAAGAAAGGGACCGGGCCGGCATCGACGACGGCCTGATCAGAATATCGGTCGGGCTCGAGAACGTGGAGGACATTCAACGAGACCTGGAAAGAGGACTGCCCTCGTGAGTTCGCTTTCAGGGGCAATACTTTGAGTCGCCGTGGTTTCCGTATTCGAACTGGCTAAGCGGTGCCTGCTCCATCCGGATTTGCACGTCAAATTGGAGATCACCGCCGAGGCGAAAGAAGCCCTGGTTTCCGGCTTGCTGAGTTTCGAGCGCTGCGCGCCTCCCATGCCGATCGACCAGGTGCGATTGCCGGCCTGTTTGCGGTTCGTCGAACCCAGACGGTTGCCGCGGCGAAAATTGAATGCTTCAGCCGGTCGTATCGCCCTGCTTCACGCCATCGCCCATATCGAATTCAGTGCCATCATGCTTCATTGGGACGGCTTGTATCGCTTCCAGGGCATGCCGCAGAGCTATTACCGGGATTGGTTGACGGTCACTCTGGAAGAGCTTTCCCATTTCAATCTGTTGCGGACACGCCTCAACGAATTGGGCGCCGACTATGGCCAATTGCCGGTCCATGGCGGACTGTGGCAGGTGGCGCTGGAAACGGCCCACGACGTCATGGCCAGGATGGCGTTGGTGCCACGTCATACCGAGGCCAGGGGCCTGGATGTGACGCCAGCGATGATCGATGGCCTGGAAAGGGTGGGAGATACGGACAGCGCGGCCATTCTGAAAAAAATTCTGGCCGATGAGGTTGGCCATGTCCGCCTGGGCTCCAAGTGGTTCAACCGGATCGCCACGGAAAGGGGGCTGTCCCCGGAGCGGGAATATTTCGAATTGGTCGGCCGTCATTTCAAGACAGGCGCCAAGGGGCCGTTCAACCGGGCCTTGCGCCTGCGGGCCGGTTTTTCCCCGGCGGAGATCGACCGTCTCGAGCAACCATCTTGAAGAAAAAAAAGGGAGTACCGCCATGATTGAATTCAAACCGGTTATTTTGTCGGGTGGATCGGGAACCCGCATGTGGCCGCTATCCCGGGAGGCCTATCCCAAGCAGTTCTTGTCTCTTGGCGGCTCCCACAGTCTGCTGCAACAGACCGTTCTCCGGGTCAATGGGATCCAGCGGTATGCCGAGGACGTCCGCCTGCATCCCCCCCTGTTCATCTGCAACGAAGCCCACCGCTTTCTGGTGGCGGAGCAATTACGGGAGCTGGACCTGCCGATGGACAGGATCGTGCTGGAGCCTGTGGGGCGCAATACCGCGCCCGCACTGACCTGCGCCGCCCTGGTGGCGGCCCGGGAGGAACAGGATCCGGTGCTTGCGGTGATGCCTTCCGATCACGTGGTGCGTGACGGCGAAGCGTTCCGCAGAACCATGGCGGAGGCGGTGCGTCTGGCCGGCCAGGGCCATATCGTCACCTTCGGTATCGTTCCGACCCGGCCGGAGACGGGGTTCGGTTATCTGCGCTCTGGGGAGCCTCTGACGGAACGGGCCAGGATATTGGAAGCGTTCGTGGAAAAGCCGGATGCCGAAAAAGCCCGGTCCTATCTGGCGTCGGGCAACTATCTTTGGAACAGTGGTATCTTCGTTCTGGGTGCGAGGGTATGGCTGGAAGCCATCGGCCGTTTCCGGCCGGACATACTCGAGGCCTGTGAAGCCGCCGTGTCCGCCGGCTCCCCGGATCGCGACTTTTTCCGTCTCGACCGGCAAGCATTCGAGCAGTCTCCTTCCGATTCCATCGACTATGCGGTGATGGAAAAGATCGCGGGGCAAGGGCGGACGGCCCTCGTTCTGCCGTTGGATGCCGGGTGGTCGGATCTGGGCTCGTGGCCCGCCTTGTGGGAAGTCGAGGACAGCGACGACCACGGGAATATCGTTCAGGGCGATGCCTTCGTCGAGGAGGTCACCGATACCCTGATCCATGCCGACGGGCGTTTCGTGGCCGCTTTGGGCGTTTCCGATCTCATCATCGCCGAGACGCCGGATGCCGTTCTGGTGTCCCACAAGGACAACGCCCAACAGGTCCGCGATGTGGTCGATTATCTGAGACGAAGCGGGCGCCACGAGCACCGGCATCACCTGAAGAGGCACCGCCTCTGGGGAACCATCGAGACCATCGGAAAGGGAGAGCGCTATCAGGTCAATCGCCTGACGGTTCTGCCGGGCGCCCACGTGGTGACCCAGCTGCACCATCATCGTGCGGAACACTGGATCGTCGTGAAAGGGACGGCCAGGATCACCCGCGGGGAAACAGAAACTTTTCTGCTGACCGAAAATCAATCGACCTACATTCCGGTAGGGGTCAAGCATCGTCTGGAAAATCCCGGCAAGCTCCCGCTTGAGCTGATCGAAGTGCAGTCAGGCGCCTATCTGGGGGAGGACGATATTCTCAGATTCGAGGAACCGGACTGATTGAATTTGGTCCTTTGTCAGGATTCCCGTAGAATCACGTTTCCTTTTCATCTATCGAACACCTGCTCATGGCTTTACACTGTGGTATCGTCGGCTTGCCCAACGTGGGCAAGTCCACGCTTTTCAACGCATTGACCCGCGCCGAGATCGCGGCCGAGAATTACCCTTTCTGTACCATCGATCCCAACGTGGGTGTGGTGCCGGTGCCCGATCCACGGCTCGACACGCTGGCGGAGATCGTCCATCCCCAAAGAACCCTGCCCACCACCATCGAGTTCGTGGATATTGCCGGGCTGGTGGCCGGCGCCTCCAGGGGAGAAGGGCTCGGGAACCAGTTTCTGGGTCACATTCGGGAAACAGACGCCATCGCCCACGTGGTGCGTTGTTTCGAAGACGAAGACGTGACCCATGTGGCGGGATCGGTCGATCCGATACGCGATATCGAGATCATCAATACCGAATTGATGCTCGCCGACATGGAAACGGTGGAAAAAGCGTTGCAACGGGCACAAAGGAGTGCCAAATCCGGAGACAAGGAGGCCCTGGCGCAAAAAGCCCTGCTGGAAAAACTTGCCGCCCATCTCGATGGCGGCAAACCGGTCCGCAGTCTGGCGCTGAATGACGAGGAGCGGGCCCGCCTCAAGACCCTGCATCTTCTGACAGCCAAGCCCACCTTGTATGTCGCCAACGTGCTCGAGGACGGATTCAGCGGCAACCCCTTGTTACAGAAAGTGCAACGATATGCTGAAGAGGAGGGGGCCCGGGTGGTGCCGGTCTGCGCCGCCATGGAGGCCGAAATCGCCCTGTTGGAGGATAAAGACAAGGCGGCCTTTCTCGATGAAATGGGGCTGGATGAGCCGGGCCTCGACCGGGTCGTGCGGGCGGCTTACCGGCTGCTCGATTTGCAGACCTTCTTCACCGCCGGCGTCAAGGAAGTCAGGGCATGGACCGTCAGGGTCGGGGCCACGGCGCCGCAGGCGGCCGGCGTCATCCACACGGATTTCGAGAAGGGATTCATTCGCGCCGAAGTCATCGCCTACGAGGACTTCGTTCGCCATGGCGGTGAACAGGGCGCCAAGGAAGCCGGAAAATGGCGCCTGGAGGGTAAGGAATACTTGATGCAGGAAGGCGACGTGGTGCACTTCCGCTTCAATGTCTGAGCAAAAAGAAAGCCCCGCCAGAGGCAGGGCTTTCTCTCGTAAGGGGGAAAAGCCGGGCGTTATTTTGCCTTCGCTTTTTCCTCGGCCCGGATTTCTTCCCAGGCTTCATACGCCACGGTAGAGGTTTCCCGCTTCTTGAGCAGAATGACGCCCACCACCACAGCGGCGATCAAAACGCCGATGATCAACCAAAAATTGTCTTTTTCTTGAGTTTCGTCTGCCATTTTCCTACCTCAACAGTCAGTTAGTTGTTATATCCCACGAATCGCGGGTTTCCAGATCGGTTACAATCTGGTTCCGTCGAAGCAATCGACGTAGTGAATTTTAAGCAAAAAACCGATCCTATGTCTATAGTCAAAACGTTCTTTGTCGATACAGGCGCGTTCCGAAACCGCTTCCTGGAGCTTTCTCAACCCCGACATTCATCAATAACCCTATTGTAAACAGGAGATTACAGTTATGGAGTGCATCATCGCGGGAGGTGGGATCAGCGGCCTTTTATCCGCCCGGGAACTGGTCGCTGCCGGGTGGAAGGTCAAGGTCGTCGAGCGTAATGTGGTCGGTGCCGAGGCATCGTGGGCCGGTGGTGGTATTCTGTCACCGCTGTATCCCTGGCGCCAACCTCTCGCAGTTCAGAGAATGTCCCGATGGAGCCAGCGTTTTTACCCCGATCTTGCCCAGTCCCTGAAAAACCATACCGGAATCGATCCCCAGTGGAATCGCTGTGGGCTTCTTTGGCTCGATTTGCCAGATCTGGAGACGGCCCTGGACTGGTGCAGACGAAACGGGATCGGTTGCCAAATACCGCGTGAGGAAGAAATCGAGGCGTTGCAACCGGGTCTTCACGTGCTCCGCGGCGGGCGACATCTTTGGATCGAGGGTATCGCCCAGATACGCAATCCAAGATTGTTGAAGGCCTTGCGGCGGGAGCTTGCGGCAAGCGGTGTGGAGATACTGGAACATCGAGCGGTGCTTGATTGGCGGATACAGGGGGAAAGAATCACCGCCATGGTGACATCACAGGGAAACCTTCAGGGAGATTCGTTCCTGATCGCGGCCGGTGCCTGGTCGGAAAGGATAAGCCCCCAAGGTTATTGGCGGCCGCAAATTCGTCCAGTCAAGGGGCAAATGCTTCTGTTCAAGGCGGAACCCGGCGTTCTCACCGCCATGGTTCAACGCGGCGAACATTACCTGATCCCGCGAATGGATGGCCGAATCCTGGTGGGCAGCACCGTCGAAGAAGCGGATTTCGACAAAAGACCCACCAAAGCGGCTTATGAGAAATTGTATCGTTTTGCCGTGGAAACGCTTCCCCGGCTGGCCGACTATCCTCTGGAGCTTCACTGGGCCGGCATGAGACCTGCCGCCCCGGAAGGCGTACCGTATATCGGCCCTCATCCAAAGCTGAAAAATCTCTACTACGATTGCGGACATTTCCGCAATGGCGTGGTCATGGCACCGGCTGCGGCAAGGCTTTTGGCCGATCTGATACTGGCGCGAAATCCCATCCTGGATCCCGAACCGTATCTGCCGCGGCAACGACGCTGATCAAGCGTCATCCATGATGATATCCGGGATATCGCCATAACTTCGCATAATGTATATTATGTTAAATTTAAGATTATTTCCGCCGCCGCTTCAGTTGCAATAACGATGTCCCCTGATCGACGGCAGAAAAGCTTCCCGCTCGATTTTGACATCCGCCCTGGGCTTCCTGGGTTTGCGTTCGTCCGGGAACGCGGCCGAAACTTCCGGCAAGGCCTCTCCAGGATCGAGCGGTATCAATATAGCCAGGGCGGCACTGATCATTTTCCGGCTCACCTTCTTTTCCTTTCCTTCTCGCTCTATCCAACAAACGTTGGCTTTGATATGAGGCTTTAGATCCTGCACGATGGCGATGGGCTCGTCTCTTGGATGCCGCTGCAGAAGCTCCAGTTGCTTCTGGTAGCCGATCGAGGGCTCTTCTCCGGCAAGCCTGAGCAATCTTTGCAAGGCTTCCTGGCGGGATATTTTCTTGATCGACCGTGTCGCTCCCCAGGTGAAACGAACCGAGTCCGGCTTTTTCAGCAGAATGGGAAGATGCCGGTACGACTGCTTGAAATGCAGCCTGGGATAACCGAGCTCCGCCATGAGGTTTCTTGCCCTCTGGGGATCTTTGCGGTTGACCTGCAATACCGCCTGCTTGAATTCGTCACGGTAAAGATTGGTCGCCGCAGCCAGTTTGATCAGCCTCCCCGAGGCACCGACGATACCTGGGCAGATATCGGTTTCCCTGCCGTCCCGCTCGTCCTGGAACTGGAGTCGTTCCAGCACTTCGACCAGTTTTCTCCGGGCCGCTTCATCGTGGTAGGTTTTTTTTCCCAGATCGAATACCCAGGCAGATCGTCTCTCCTGCAAGATCTGGATTGTCAACTGGTCCAGTGAGGATCTCAGTTTTTTGAACGAGATGGTAAGTTTTTGGGTATTCATTTTTGAAAAAGTGAAAAATAACGGTATAAATATGGTACAGCAATATTTAGGAGTTTCCGACTTAAATAGTCGTGTATCATTTGTCGCAGTGCTCAATGATGGTTTGACAGGACGCCAATGACTCCCATGCAACCCGAATTGCAGGTCACTTGCCACAACTGTGGTTTCAACAGCGTATGCTTTCCCCGTGGCCTGTCCAAGGATGAAATCAATCAGCTTGAAGACGTGGTGCAGCGCCGCAAAGTGTTGCACAAAGGAGAGTTTCTTTTCCGCAACGGGGATGCCTTCCAGGGCTTGATTGCCATCAAGTCGGGGATGGCCAAGTTGGTCTTTCACAACGAACAGGGCGAAGAGCACATCGTTCAGATCCTGCTGCCCGGGGAGATTCTGGGGTTTGGAGCGATCGCCGAACAACGTCATCACTGTTCCGCCATCGCCCTCGATACCCTGAGTTACTGCGAACTGCCGGCGGATCAGCTGCATCGGATCTGCTTCCGCATCCCTACCCTGCTGGACGAAATCCTGCGTCATGCCAGCGACGCCATTGGTAACCAGAGAACCCAGACCCTCTATATCAAAAAGCCCGCGGAGCAGCGCCTGGCCGCTTTCCTGCTGGATCTTTCCCAGCGATACGCCTATCGGGGGTTTTCCAGCGACCACTTTTCCATCGGTTTCACCAGGCAGGAACTGGGGAATTACCTCGACCTGGCCCTGGCCACCGTCAGCCGGACCCTCAAGCAATTCGAAAAGAACGGGTGGCTGGAAGTCCGCGGAAAGTGGATCCGGATACGGGACCGGCAACCTCTGGAAACGCTCGTTTCCGGCAATCAGTCACAATAGCATGTCCGTTCGCGGAATCTAGTGCTTGATTCCCACCCCGCGATGCAACAGCCACCAGGCGATTCCCCCCAATCCCATGATCATCGCCCCGACCAGCAGGAACGCGGTATCGACAGCTACGTCGGCGATTCCCAGAAAGCCGAAGCGGAACGCGTTGATCATGTAGAGAATCGGGTTGAAAAGCGACAGGGTGTGCCAGGTTGGTGGCAGCAGTTTCACCGAATAGAACACTCCACCCAAATACACCAAAGGGGTGAGAATGAAATTGGGGACAATCGAAATGTCGTCGAAACTGTTGGCGAAGGTGGCGTTGATGAGACCGGCCAGGGAGAACAGGAGCGAAGTCAGGACCGCCATGACGACCGCCAGCGCTGGATGGGAGATGTGGGGATGGGTGAACAACAGCGCCACGCCCAACACCATGGCGCCGATCAACAATCCCCGGAACATTCCCCCCGTCACGTAACCTGCCAGAATCACCCAGCTGGGCATGGGTGCGATCAATACCTCCTCGATGTGACGCTGGAATTTGGCGGAAAAGAAAGAGGACACGACATTGGCGTAAGAGTGGTTGATCACCGCCATCAGCACGATGCCGGGCACGATGTAGTCCATATAATGAACCCCGCCCATGGGCCCGATGCGTGGTCCCATCAAAGCGCCGAAGATCAGGAAATACAGCGAGGTCGTGACCAGTGGCGGCAGCAAGGTCTGTGGCCAGATACGCAGAAAGCGGTGAATTTCCCTGCCGGCCAGGGTACGGTAAGCAATCCAGTACTGCAACATCTCAGGCGACTCGTTCCAGATCCCCGGAGCCCCGCACCCGCTGCAGAAACAGCTGCTCCAGACGGTTGCTGCGGGGACGGAGATTGACGACCTCGATCCCGTGGCCGGAAAGGGCGTTGAACAGCTCGTTCAAACCGGATTGTCTGGGAACCGCCACCGACCAGGTGTGATCGTCCAGCGCCTCGATCCGGTATCCGGCAATGTCGGGCACCCTGGATGAGGGGTGACGGAGGTCGAGAAAATATTCGCTGTATTCCAGTTTGTCCAGTAACCGGGACATCGAAGTGGATTCAACGATACGGCCATGATCGATGATGGCGACGTTGCGGCACAATTGTTCGGCTTCCTCCAGATAATGGGTGGTCAGGATGATGGTGGTTCCCTCCCCGTTGAGTCTGCGCAGGAAATCCCACATTGAACGGCGGACTTCAAGATCCACCCCCGCCGTGGGTTCGTCGAGAATCAGCAGCCTTGGCGAATGGACCAGCGCTCTTGCTATCATCAGGCGCCGTTTCATGCCGCCGGAAAGATAGCGGGAAACCTGGTTCCGCCGGTCCCACAATTCCAGTTGTCTGAGGACGGTTTCCATCCGCTTTCTGGCGGCCCGTCTGGGCACACCGTAGAATCCCGCCTGGTTGAGGACGATGTTTCCAACCTTCTCGAACTGGTTGAAGTTGATTTCCTGTGGCACCAACCCAAGGCAGCGTTTGGCCAGTACCCAGTCGCGGTCGAGATCATGGCCACACACCTCCACCGTTCCCGAACTCTTTCTGACCAGGGAAGTCACAATGCCGATAGTGGTGGACTTCCCGGCCCCGTTGGGACCCAGCAGGGCGAAAAAATCCCCCTCCCCGACCGTCAGATCGATCCCCTTCAGGGCCTCGAAGCCGTTTCCATAAATCTTGCGGAGATTGCGTAATTTGAGTGCGGACATGAGGTGGCGAACGGCCGACTATGTGGCAACGAAACCGATATTGTAGCAGAATAGCCACAGCCCCTGACCGGCCGACAGGGTCGATCCTTTCCCGTTTTCCCGGGAACGAAAAGTCAGAGGTTTCCCATTGCTTAACTTCCCATAAGGATCTCATGATGAATTTGACTCGAAGTGGTCTCTGGTTACGTGTCTTGATATTGACAGGCCTGCTGATTCCCAAAGTTCAGGCGGATATCATTCCCTGGTTGAAAGGCCTCGGTGGGCAAAACAAGGACGCCCAAAGCTTGTCTTCCCCTCAGGAAGCACCGGTACCCTCGTTGGCGCCCATGCTCAAGAACGTGTTGCCGGCTGTGGTCAACATCGCCGCCTCCGGCAAAGTGGTGGTTCAGGACAACCCTTTGCTCAACGATCCCTTCTTTCGCTATTTCTTCCGCGGCATGCCCCCGGTTCCGCGTGAACGCCGCACCCAAAGCGTGGGCTCAGGGGTCATCGTGGACAGTGACGACGGCTATATCCTGACCAATCATCATGTGGTCAAGAACGCGGAGATCATCTATGTGGTCCTCAAGGACAAACGCCGCCTGAAGGCCAAGCTGGTGGGTTCGGATCCGGCGACCGACATCGCCGTTTTGAAAGTGGAACCCGATCACCTGACGGCATTGCCGATGGCGGATTCCGACACGCTCCAGGTGGGTGATTTCGTGGTCGCCATCGGCAACCCCTTCGGGCTCGGGCAAACGGTCACCTCCGGAATCGTCAGCGCCCTGGGAAGAACGGGGCTGGGCATAGAAGGATACGAAAACTTCATCCAGACGGACGCCTCCATCAATCCCGGAAACTCCGGTGGCGCCTTGATCGATCTCAGGGGGCGCCTGGTGGGAATCAACACCGCCATCGTGGCCCCTTCCGGTGGCAACGTCGGAATCGGTTTCGCCATCCCCGTGAACATGGCGCGGGGGGTGATGGAACAGATCGTCGAGCACGGATCGGTCAAACGAGGCATGCTGGGGGTCCAGGTCCAGGATCTCACGCCCGAGTTGGCCAATGCCATGGGGCTGAAGACCACGGAAGGGGCGCTCATCGCAGCGGTGACCAAAGGCAGTGCCGCCGAAAAAGCCGGTATCCAGGCGGGTGATGTGGTCGTCGGCTTCGATGGCAAAAAAGTCAGAAACTCGGCCCAGTTGAGAAATCTGGTCGGCCTCAAACGAGTGGGCGACAAGGCCAGGATCGAACTGATTCGCAACGGCAAGCGCCTCACGGTGACTGCCACCATCGCCAAGGCGGGACCGGGCGGGATGGTATCGGGGGAAATCCCTTTGCTGGAGGGCGCCAGTTTTTCCGCCATTCCGTCCAATCATCCTCTTTACGGAAAGGTCAAAGGGGTGATGGTGGCCGCGATCGAACTTGGCAGCCCGGCCTGGCAGGCGGGGTTACGCGAGGGAGATGTCATCGTCTCGGTCAACCGCAAGCCGGTCCAGTCGGTGGACGAGTTCCTCAAAATTGCCAGCAAGTCCCCCAACCGGTTGCTGCTTCGTATCCAGCGCGGTAACTTCTCCTTGTTCCTGGTCCTGGAAAAGTAACCTTTCAACCAAATCGAAAGCGCCCCCCGGTGGTTTGCCGGGGGCATCGCGCGCCAATGGATGCATCAATTGTGGGAGTTTCCCGGTCTGATCGACACCACTGGTGTTAGAATAATACGGAACAATTGTCATTGTACCCCGCGCTTCCATGAAACTTCCTGCCAAACCCGCCCCCCGAATGGGTATTTCCCGTCGCTTGGGACGCTTCCTGGTGGGGCGTTGCAGAAAGGTCTATTATCGTTTGGCGGAATCGACCACCGGGGCCCACAAACGAGACTTTCTGGTCACCCGGGTCGAGGACGCCCGCTCGGGACTGGAAGACACCAAAGAACAATTCCAGAGCGCTCTGGAGCAATTCGGGGCGTTGGTGGAATTCGACGGCGGAAATCTCGGTAGCCTTTATCACGCTTTGAAAAGGGAATTCGACCGCAGCGAGCGACTGGCCAACGCGGTTCACACCCACATCGACACCATCGAGGAGCTGGCCCAGGCTCTGTTCGTGGAGTGGGAGATGGAGCTGGATCTTTACACCAATCGCAGCCTCAGGGCCAAAAGCCGGCAAAAGCTCAAACTGACCCAGCGCCATTATCAGAACCTCATCAAAGCGATGCGCAAGGCCGAAAGCCGCATCGATCCGGTTCTTGGCGCCTTCCGCGATCAAGTGCTGTTTCTCAAACACAATCTCAACGCCCAGGCTATCGCCGCGTTGCAGCACGAACTGGTCAGCGTCAGCAACGACATCGCCGCCATGATCCAGGTGATGGAACATTCCATTCTCCAGGCGGACCAATTCATCCGCACTCTGGAAGAACCCAGAGCCCTTCCAAAAAAGTAAGCGGAATTTCATCGTTTTGAACTTGAGAACCTTTTTCGAACACATCCAGGACCGGCGCCGATCCCTGCTGGAGATGCCGCAGCTATCCCCCCAGGTGGTGGAACGGCTGGAGGCAATGGAGCCCTCCCTGGCACTGGCCTCGGCCTCCCTGATGAAACGGGATCTGCCGCGACATCCGCCCCAGCTGGTGGTGTTGGGGCCCACCCAGGCCGGAAAAAGCACGGTGGTCAATCTGCTTCTCGGCCAAAACGCCGCCGGCGTCAGTCCACTGGCGGGTTTCACCATTCACCCCCACGGCTTTTTTCATCGGCTGGAGGCAGACCGGCTTCAATGGCTGGACGATTTCTTCTCCCCCTACCGCCGCCTTCCCCTCGAAGCCTTGCCCAGGGATCGCTTCGATTGTTTCACTACCAGGGAAATCGCCCACTCCAGCTCCAGGCTCCCCCCCTGTGTCGTCTGGGACACCCCGGACTTCGATTCCGTGAGGGCGCGCCATTACCGCCAAAGCCTGATGAAGACCGCCGCACTGGCCGATCTTCTGATCCTGGTGGTCAGCAAGGACAAGTATGCCGACCAGGCGGTGTGGGATCTGTTGAAGCTGCTCGAGCCTTTGGCGCACCCCATGCTGGTATGCCTCAACAAGGTCAACCCCGACAATCAGGCCACCCTCCTCCATTCGTGGGAGGAAAAGTGGCGCAATCACCGCCACGATCCTCCACCTCCCCTTGCCGTTCTGCCTTATCGGAGCGACCCTGAACAACTGCGGCAAGAGGGGGAGGAAATACTGACCCGGATCGAGCCTTTGTTGAAGAAGATGACGCCGGGGAGAAGACCGGCGAAAGAAACGGCCAACCATCTTATCCGTATCCATTGGGATCTGTGGACCGCGCCGGTGAGAGCGGAACACGAGGCGGAACGCCGCTGGAAGGAGCTGGTGGAAGCCACATTGGCGCAAGCGCTCGACATTTACCAGCACGATTTCCTCGATCATCCGGTCGCCTACGAAACCTTGCAGCGGGCACTGGCGGAATTGCTCATCCTGCTGGAAATACCGGGTCTCGCCCGTCCCATGTCCTATTTCCGCAGAGTAATCACCTGGCCGCTGCGTGCCGCCTTCCGCCGGCGCCCTGCCGGCAAGGATGAAAAGAGCGGCGAGTTGCTGGTCCTCAATCGCAGCGTCGAGCATGCGTTGTTACAGCTTAGGCAGGCCCTCATGGAACGGAGACAGCGGCACGATCAGCCCGGGCACTGGTGGCAGGCGCTCGATTCCCTCTATGAGCAGGCCCTGACGGAAATCAAGCGCCAATTCCGCGACGACGCCGGGCGCTATTACCAGGATTTCCAGCCCCAGGTGGAGGAAGCGGCCAGAAGTCTCTACCTGCGTCTCAAGGAAATGCCGGTCACCCTAAACGGTTTACGGGCCGCCCGGGCCAGTGCCGATGCTGCGGGACTGGCCCTGCTGGTGCAGACGGGCGGTATCGGCCCGCACGATCTGGTTTTGGCCCCCGCCATGCTCTCCATGACTTCATGGCTTTCCGAGAGCGCCCTGGGGAAATATATGGACCGGGTCGCGGCCGACCTCAAAAAACGTCAGCGGGAGGCGGTCCGCGCCCTCCTTGAGCAACGGCTGGAAGCGACACTGCTGGCGCTTCCAGGACAAATCGACAGCCGCCTCAGGTTCGACGTTCCGGCCGAAGCGCTGAAGGAGCTGGAACAACAAATCAAGGAACGCCGCCATGGACTCAAGCTTTTCTGAGCGTCTCCAGTCCTGGCTCAGCCGGGTGAGCCGGCAGGGCTGGATGGACGAGAAAGAGATCGAAACCCTGTTCGATGCCGGGGAAGAACCCCGGGCGTCCTTGTTTTCCAGGGGGGAAAAGCCGCTCGTGGTCGCCTTTTTCGGCGGCACCGGCGTAGGCAAGAGCACGCTTCTCAACCGATTGGCGGGAGAGGAGGTGGCCAGAACCGGAATCGAACGTCCCACTTCCAGGGAAGTGACCGTCTATCTCCATCACACCCTGCCACGGGAGCAAATCCAGGCCCGCCTGCCCTGGGAAAGGGTCAGGATCGCCGCCCACCACAACGACCATCGCCGCAACGTCGTCTGGATCGACATGCCGGACATCGACAGCGTCGAACGGGGGAACCGGGAACTGGTGCTGCAATGTATTCCCCACGTGGACGTCCTGTTGTATGTGGTCAGCCCCGAGCGCTACCGGGACGACAGCGGCTGGCGTCTGTTGCGCGAGCAGGCGCAAAAGCACGCCTGGCTTTTCGTGATGAACAAATGGGATCAGGGCGACGAGATCCAGATCGAGGATTTCGTTTCCCTGCTCCGCCAGGATGGCTTTGCCGACCCGCTGGTGATCCGCTGTGACAGCCGGCAGAACCTGGCTGAGCGGAAACCGGACGATTTTGGCAAACTGGAGGAAATCATCAGCCGTCTCGAGCACAGCGGCGGGGTGGAGCGGCTGGCATCGCATCAACGGCAGCTGATGCAACAAACCCGGCATCGGCAGATCCGGCAGGTCTTGCAACACATCGGTGAGCCGGGAAGGCTCGACCAGGTGGCCGGTGAATGGAAAAAGCTGTGGAAAGAAACCCTCGTTCAGCTGGAACCCTCGTTACAATGGTCGGCGCAATCGCTGGCCATCGAGCTTACCGGAAAAAAGAAGCGCCAAGCCGATCTTTCCACACCGGGCGATGCCTTGTCGCTCGATTTGTGGGCCCGCAAATCCCTTGCCGACAGCCTGGACCGGCTGACCCTGGAAGCGGCACGCCAGGGGTTGCCGACCGCGCCTTTGAAACGGCGGCTGGAGGGCATTCAAGGCCAGCTCGAAGCCCGGCTGCAACAGCAGGTGCAACGCTTTCTGCGTCAGGCCCTGGCCAGACCCGGAAGGAGGTGGCGGCGGGCCATGCTGTGGATCTTCGGGGGGCTGCGTTATCTCCTTCCCCTGGCCGCCAGTGGTTGGGTCGCTTGGCAGGTGGTGCTCGGCTATTACCGGGGGTTTCAGCATGGCGACGGATTTCTTGGGGTGGATTTTGCCGTTCACAGCCTGCTTTTGATCGGTCTCGCCTGGCTGATTCCTTTTCTGTCCCACAGGCTGTTGCAACCTTCGGTGGAAAAAGCCGCGGCTGCGGGAATCCGCCAGGGATATCAAGCGGGGCTGGAGAAAATCGACCGGGAGGTGAATGAAATCCTGCTCGCCGTGAAAACGGAGCTGGAAACCCTGAGGGCCGAGGGAGACGAACTGCTTGCCCGGCTCGGATCGGAAATGGCCATCGCCGATGAACGCCCCAACGATCCCCTGCTGGAGAGGATGATGATTCACAAGCCGTCCTGAGCGGCCGGTCCATGCTTTCGAAGCGGACTACCTGCCTCCTGAATCAAGGCGTTGCAGGTTTTGAGGATGCGGACCTGTCTCCGCAAGCAGGGATCAGCGCCGCTTTTTGGCGTGTTTGATCAAACGACGGCGCTTGCGGATCTGTCTTTCGGTCAATTTGTTGTAACGGCCGGCGAAGGGGTTTTCGCTGGAACGGAACTCCAGCCTGACCGGTGTCCCCTTCAGCCCCAGCAGATCCCGGAAGGTATGATTGAGATAACGCCGGTAACCGGCGGGAATACGTTCGGTTTGATTGCCATGGATGACGATGACCGGGGGGTTCTTGCCGCCTTGGTGGGCGAATTTCAGTTTAATCCGGCGGCCCCGGACCAATGGCGGAGGATAGCCTTCCACGGCCTGCTGGAGAATCCGGGTCAGCTGCGAGGTGGAGAATTCCGAAAGGGCCTGGCGGTAGATGGGAACGATGCGGTCGAAAAGATCGCCGACCCCGGTTCCATGCAGTGCCGAAAGCGTCAGTTTGTCGGCGAAATCGACGAATCGCAGCCGGCTTTCCAGCTGATCGCGCACCTTGCGTTTCTGCTCGGCGGGCAAGCCGTCCCATTTGTTGAGCCCGATGACCAAGGCCCTGCCTGATTCGATCACCATGCCGAGCAGCCGGGCATCCTGATCGGTCACCCCCTCCCGACAGTCCAGCAGACAGACCACCACATGGGCCTCCTCCATGGCCTGGATCGCCTTGATCACGCTGAATTTTTCGACCGCCTCGTCCACCCGGGCCCGCCGCCGGATCCCGGCGGTGTCGATGAGCACGAATCGCTTTCCGTCTCTTTCGAAAGGGATTTCAATGGCGTCGCGGGTGGTGCCGGGATGGTCCGCGACCACGACCCGTTCTTCCCCCAGGAGTCTGTTGATCAGGGTGGATTTGCCTACGTTGGGACGACCGATGACGGCTACCCGGATCGCGCCTTCCGTCTCCTCTTCCTCCGGCTCAGGCGATGCTGGCAAAGGTGGCAGACAGCGTTCGATTCTTTCCACCAGGCGGGTCACGCCGCGGCCGTGGGCGGCGGCGATCATCACCGGATCCTCGAAACCCAGGCCTGAGAATTCGGCGGCCGCCAAGGCTGGATCCTCCCCGTCGATCTTGTTGATCACCATCAGGATCGGCAAACCCCGTCGCCGCAGCATTTCGGCGATGTCTTCGTCGGCTGCGGTCAGGCCATCCCGCCCGTCCACCAGAAACAGCACCAGATCGGCTTCGTCCAGGGCCAGGGAAACCTGGCGCAGGGAAGCCTCGTTGACGATTTCACCGGCTTCATCGATGCCACCGGTGTCGACCACCAGAAAATCACGCTCCCCACGGCTGCAACGGCCATAGCGGCGGTCGCGGGTCAAGCCGGGATAATCGGCCACCAACGCATCCCTCGAACGGGTCAGTTGATTGAAGAGTGTCGATTTCCCAACGTTCGGTCGGCCGACCAAAGCCACGACTGGTATCGATTTATTCACTTTCCAGTGCTTCTATCTTGAGTACGGCGACGGTGCCGTCGCTTGCGTAAACGGCCAAAAGGGAGCCCAACACCTTGGGTGGCACCTGAATGGGGCTGCGGCATACCCGGATCCGCCCCACCTGATGGCCATCCTCCCGGGAAAGGAAATGCACATATCCCTTGTAATCCCCCACCGCAAGATAGTCGCCGAAGACGACCGGGCCGGTCACCCGGCGTCGGTGCAGGGCGGTCTGTTTCCAATAGGCGCGGCCGGAGGCTTCCTCCAGGCTCCAGATATCTCCGTAAATGTCGGTGACGAACACGGACTTCCAGGTCACGGCGGGGCTGGACTGGGAGATGACTTTCTCGTTCTGCCAGATGACTTCGCCATCGAGAAGGGAGGCGGCGATCACGCCCCCATGATAGGTGGTGACGTACAACATGCCGTTCTGGACTGCGGGCTCGGAATCGGCATCGACCACCCGCTCCAACTCGGTGACGCCGGTGGGAAGGGTGATCTGCCTTTCCCATATCACCTTGCCGTCGTGAAGCCTGAGGGCCGCCATTCTTCCTTTGGCGAATCCCACCAATACCGTATCATCGACTATCTTCGGCGCGGCCGCGCCCCGCAAGGACAAGCGGGAAACCGGCTGACCGAAACTCCAGAGCACCTTGCCCGTTTCCTCTTCCAGGGCGAAGACTGCCCCGTCACCGGTATGGACCACCACGACTCCGTCACCGGCTGCAGGCTGTGCCGCCACTTCACTGGAAACCGTGGTCTGCCACAGGGTTTCTCCCGTGCTCCGATCCAGCGCCAGAACCTGTGCCTCGGAAGTCCCCACAAGGATCGAATCCAGGCCCAGAGAGGGCCCTGCGGACAATGGAAGGTCGAGATCCAGCTCGAAGATTTCGTCCCCCGACTGAAGGTTCCACGCCGCCACTTCCCCGTCGTGACTGGCGGCGAAGACCGCTTCGTCGTCACCTGCGAGCGTCAGTGCGAATTGATAGCCACCGGTGCCGGAACCGACATCGTCGTCCCACAACTCGGTGATTTCGATCTCGGGTTCGATCGGAACCAGTTCGTTCGGTGGCTCGAGATCACCTCCTCCGCCTGTCACCAAATCGATGGCGCCTGTCACGGTATTGCTGAACGCAGCCCCCATGGACTGGCAGCCACAAAGGATGAGAACAGCCGGGAAAAGGAAAAGGAAGTTCCGCATCACTTGTCTACAGACGAAGCCGGCGCCAGATCGTTCAGTTTGGTTTCCAGCCAGGCATGGGTACGTCCCAATGCGATGGCCTTGCGGTAGGCTTCTCGCGCTTGGGGAATTTTTCCCAGGGCGTAGTACAAATCACCTTTGATTTCCTCGTACTGGCCGGCGAACCTTCCGGGATTCACGGCTTCGCCGGAACTCAGAACCTTCAGTCCATCGTCCGGGTTTCCCATGGCCAAAAACACCCGCGCCTGACGCATCCGGGCGATGTGGCGAAAGTTGATGTCGTGACTGGATGTCAACAGCATCCCGAGAGATTTCTTGGCCTCTTCCAACTGACCTTTTTCCACCGCCACCTTGGCCTGAAAGAGCCGGGCGAAGTCAGCATAAGCCGTTTTTCCATATTCACTCGTCAACCGCTGGGCAATCCCTTCGGCGAGTTCGTATTGCTTCTGTTCTACGGCACCGAGCAGCTGGCTGTAGAGCTGTGAGGATTGCTGGGCCTGGGTTCTTTGATGGTTCTGCCACGTATTCCAGCCGAATATCCCCGCCAACCCCAAGACCACTCCGGCAATGATCGAACTGCCATTGGCCTTCCACCAGCGTTTTAGCGCTTCGACTTGTGCTTCTTCTTCAAGATGAGTCGCCATGGTTCTCCCTATTGGAAATTGAATTCCGATTGTAAAAACTCGATCAGCCGGTCGAAATCCAACATCTGCTGAATTCCCTCCTTGCGTAAGGGTTTGACCGACACCTGTTGCCGTGAAGCTTCCTCTTCACCCATGATCAGAGCATACGGGGCACCGCTTTTGTCCGCCTTCTTGAACTGGCTCTTGAAGCTTCCCCCCCCGGCATGGACCACCAGTCGCAACCCGGGCAAACGTTCACGCAGCCGTTCGGCCAATACCAGCCCGGCTTTTTCTGCTGCGGCGCCCACCCGGATCATATATCCATGGGGCGGTGCTGGCTGGGCCAGGGAAGAATGCGCCAGCAAGGAAACCAGTCGCTCCATTCCCAGGGCGAAACCTGCCGCCGGGGTGGGGGTGCCACCGAGTTGTTCCACCAGGGAATCATAGCGTCCCCCCGCGCAAACGGTTCCCTGAGCGCCCAATTCGCCGGTCACCCATTCGAACACGGTCAGGCAATAATAGTCCAGCCCCCGGACCAGCCGGGGGTTGACGGAATAAACGATACCCGCCGCGTCAAGCAGATCGGTGAATCCCCGAAAATGGGCCCGGGAAGATTCGCCCAGATAGTCGATCAGTTTCGGCGCTCCCTCGATCAAAGACTGCATGTCCGGGTTCTTGCTATCGAGGATTCGCAGCGGGTTGCTGTGCAGGCGCCTTTTGCTGTCTTCGTCGAGTGCGTGCTCGAAGGTGGAAAAGTAGGCGACCAGCTCCTGCCGGTAGGCTTGTCGCTCCCCCAGCGTACCGAGGGAATTGATCTGTAATTCCAGCTTGTCGGCTATGCCCAATTCCCGCCACCACTGGCGAGCCAGCAGGATCAGCTCGGCATCGATATCGGGTCCCTTTGGTCCGTAGGTTTCGACGCCCAGTTGATGAAACTGGCGATAGCGGCCTTTTTGCGGGCGTTCATGACGAAACATGGGGCCCTGGTACCAAAGACGGAGGTTGGCGCCGCGCAAAAGACCGTGTTCGATACATGCCCGCACGCAGCCGGCTGTGCCTTCGGGGCGCAGGGTGAGCGATTCACCGTTCCTGTCGGTGAAGGTGTACATCTCTTTTTCGACAATGTCGGTCACTTCCCCGATAGAACGTTTGAACAACTCGGTTTTTTCCACGATCGGCAGGCGAATCTGCCGGTAGCCATAATTGTCCAGGCCCCGCCGCAGTATCGATTCGACCGCCTGCCACAAGGGGGTGTCTTGCGGCAGAATGTCGTGCATTCCCCGCACGGACTGCAATTTGCTTCCTGTCATGGTTCAGATTCCAAAAAATTCGGTCTTTCCGTGTTCACGATCAGTCTTCACCCAGTTTCAGCCGGTAGGACCGGGCGGCTTCTTCATCTCCAAGCGCTGTTTCGATTTCGACGCCGAGCCGCAGCATCAAGGGCGGTAACGTTTTCACCCGGGATTCGTAGCGCTGGAGAAAAGCCCGGGCGGAGAAATACTCGCCCTGTTTCGCTTTCAGCCTTGCCATGGTGGCCAGGGCGTGGGGGGAGTCGGGGTTGAGTTCGAGCGCTTGCCGCAGCCACTTCTCTGACTGTTCCAAATCCCCGGCTTTCAAGGCGCACTCTCCCGCATTGATCATGGGCACCCAGCGGTTGACATAGAGGCGGTCGTTCGCTGCCCGGGCAAGCAATTTCAAGCCTTTTCGAGGTTCCCCCTGCTCACAGAGAAAACGGCCGTAGTTGTTCACGATGCGGGGATCGTCCGGCTGCAGCTTGATGGCCAGCCGGTAATGTCGGCGCGCCTTGTCCTCCATCTCCAGCTTTTCATACAGAACCGCGATGGAACCGTGGGCGCCGGCGTTGTCCGGATCCAGGTCGATCGCTTTTTGCAGTTCCTTGATCGCGATGTGGGGCTGACCTTCCGCCAGATAGGCGGCGCCCATCTCGGTATAGATCTTCGACAGCTTTTGCTTGTCGATGGGTTTTCGTTCCGGAATCTCCGGTTCGCTTTTCGATGCGCACCCGGCCAGGCCGAACGCCAGGAAAAAGGCCAACCCACAGAGGGCCTGTTTACCGTGACGCGGCATCGATTTCATCCTGCGGCAGCTTCCAGGCGCCGGGGGCGGGATTTGGCCTTGACCTTGCCCACCAGCTGTCCACAGGCGGCATCGATGTCGTCGCCGCGGGTCCTGCGGACGGTGGTCAGGTAACCTGCTTGCTGCAGGGTGGCCTGGAAATGGTCGATGGCGGCCTGGGACGAGCGCTTGAAACCACTCCCCTCGAAGCGGTTGAAGGGAATCAGATTGATTTTGGAGGGAATGCGGCTGAGCAGTCTGACCAAGCGCCTGGCATCTGCTGCCGAATCGTTGACGCCGTCGATCATCACATATTCCCAGGTGATTTTCCGCCCCTGTTGACGCTCGCTGTGGATGAAGCGGTCGCAGGCTTCGAGCAATTGCGACAAGGGATACTTGCGATTGATCGGTACCAGTTCATCGCGCACCTCGTCGGTGGTCGCATGGAGGGAAACCGCCAAACTGGCGTCGGAGACTCGCGCCAGTTTGTCGATGGCCGGCACCAGACCGGCGGTGGAAACGGTCACCCGGCGTTTGGCCAGCCCGTAAGCGAGATCGTCCATCATCAGATCCAGGGCGGGGATCACGGCATCGAAATTGAGCAACGGTTCCCCCATTCCCATCAGCACGATATTGGTGATCCTGCCCCGTTCCAGCTGACGATGAGCCTGCCATACCTGGCCGATGATTTCGGCGGTGGTCAGATTACGGCTGAAACCTTGCCTGGCGGTGGCGCAAAAAGCGCAGTTCAATGCACACCCCACCTGGGAAGAGACGCACAGGGTTCCCCGGTTGGCCTCGGGGATGAAGACGGTCTCGATCCGGTTGCCATCCTCCAGCGCCATCAACCATTTGGTGGTTCCGTCTCGGGAAACCTGGGCGCGGACGATCTGCGGCAGTTGCAGGCACGTTTCGTCCATGAGCCGTGCCCTCAGGGACTTGCCCAGATCGGTCATGGCGGAAAAATCCACCACACCGCGGCCATGAATCCACTTCAGCAGTTGGCGTGCCCGGTAGCTTTTCTCTCCCTGCTGCAGAAACCAGGATTCCATGGCTTTTCTGTCCAGGCCGATCAGGTTCACCGGACCGGCCTGAGCTGGAAGAGATGACGCGATTGTTTCAGGCGCCAAAGCGGGGATAGATTTCATTTTCACTGAAGAAATAGCGAATTTCCCATGCCGCCGTATCCGGCCCATCGGAACCATGAACCGCATTGGCGTCGATACTGTCGGCAAAATCTGCCCGGATGGTTCCCGGTGCCGCTTCTTTCGGATCGGTTGCGCCCATCAGTTCACGGTTTTTGGCGATGGCGTTTTCGCCTTCGAGCACTTGCACGACGACAGGGCCCGAAATCATGAATTCCACCAGCTCTCCAAAGAAAGGGCGTTCCTTGTGGACCGCGTAGAAACCTTCCGCCTGCTCACGGGTCAGGTGAACCATCTTCATGGCGGCGATGGCCAGCCCGGCTTTCTCGAAGCGGCTGATGATTTCGCCGATGACGTTCTTGGCCACCGCATCGGGTTTGATGATCGAAAGCGTGCGTTCAATTGCCATGGATCCCTCTTGATCTTTATATACGATTGTTGATAAAAACTCTTCATTTTAACCCTTATCCTCCCGGTTGGGAAACCAGGAGCGTTCCTCATCCCTGTCAGCCTGTTCCTGCATTCCCTGCTTTTCATCGTATAATGGAGGATTTTCAGGCGTCTGCAGACCAGGCCGGCCCTTTTGAATGAAGCCGCCCGCCGCCTGCTGTAGCGAATAACACGAACGCTTAGGATGAGATCGAACATGGCCGTAAAAAACCGTCTCCATCGCAGTGAGCTCGCCGTTCCCGGCAGCAACCCGAGAATGCTCGAAAAAGCGCCACAGGCCGGCGCGGATGTGGTCTTCCTGGACCTGGAAGATGCCGTCGCGCCTGACGACAAGGATCAGGCCCGACTGAACGTGATCGATGCCCTTAGACGTTACGACTGGTCGAAATGTTCGGTTTCGGTGCGGATCAACGGGCTCGATACCCATTTTTGCTACCGTGACATTGTCGAAGTGGTCGAACAGGCGGGCGACAAGCTCGACACCATTCTGATCCCGAAAGTGAATGGCCCGGAAGACATCTATTTCGTCGCCACCTTGCTCGATCAGATCGAACAGGCCAAGGGGCTCGAACCGATCAACTTGCACATCCTGATTGAGACCGCAGCCGGTATGGACAACGTCCGGGAGATTGCCCGGGCCTGTCCCGAAAGGCTGGAAGCGATGGTGTTCGGGGTGGCCGACTATGCCGCTTCCGTTCAGGCCCGCACCACCAATATCGGGGGCGCCAATCCGGATTATGCGATATTGACCGATCCTTTGGAAGACGGTCATCGTCAGCGTCACTGGGGAGACCAATGGCATTTCGCCATCGCCCGGATGGTGGTCGCCTGCCGTGCCAATGGACTGCGCCCCATCGACGGCCCCTTCGGGGATTTCAGCGATCCGGAAGGATACACCGCCGCCGCCCGACGGGCGGCGGCATTGGGGTGTGAAGGCAAGTGGGCCATCCATCCCTCCCAGATCACCCTTGCCAACGAGGTGTTTACCCCCTCCGAAGCCGAGGTGGACAGGGCCCGTCGTATCCTCAGCGCCATGGAGGAAGCCGCCAAGGAAGGCAAGGGCGCGGTGTCACTGGACGGGCGCCTGATCGATGCGGCATCGATCAAGATGGCGGAAAACCTGATTGCAAAAATAGACCAGATCAACGCCCGTCACCGATGACGGGTTTTTCGTATCCAAGGAGTTGTAAACGGTGAATATACACGAATATCAAGCCAAGGAACTGCTCAGATCCTACGGGGTCGCGGTTCCTGCGGGCAATGTTGCCTTTTCCGACAGTCAGGCCCAGGCGGTGGCCGAGCAGATCGGCGGACAGAAATGGGTCGTAAAGGCGCAAATCCATGCCGGCGGCCGGGGCAAGGCCGGGGGCGTCAAGGTGGCCGATTCCATCGAGGAGGTGGGGCGCCTGACCGACGACATGATCGGCATGACCCTGGTAACCCACCAGACCGGTCCTCAGGGGAGGATCGTCAAACGGGTATTGATAGAGGAAGCCAGTGACATTCAGGACGAACTGTATTTGAGCTTCGTCATCGACAGGGCGAGCCAGCGGGTCACCATCGTCGCATCCAGGGAAGGCGGCACCGAGATCGAGGAAGTGGCCAAACGAAGCCCTGACAAGATCATCACCGAGACAATCGATCCGGCCCTGGGACTGGCGGACTTTCAATGCCGCAAGGTAGCCGCCGCCCTGGGGATGAACGACAAGCATCGCATGACCCAGCTGGTCAGGATCATGAAGCGATTGTACCGCTGTTTCCGCGACAAGGATGCCCTGCAGGTGGAGATCAATCCCCTGGCTCAGGTTGCGGGCGAAAAGCTGATCTGCCTCGACGCGAAATTCAATTTCGACGACAACGCCTTGTACCGTCATCCCGACATCAACGAACTGCGCGACCTGGAGGAGGAAGATCCCAAGGAAGTCGAAGCGTCAGGTCACGACCTCAACTATATCGCCCTCGATGGTGACATCGGATGCATCGTCAACGGAGCGGGGCTGGCCATGGCCACCATGGACGCCATCACTCTTCACGGCGGCAGACCAGCCAATTTTCTCGACGTCGGGGGCGGCGCCTCGCCGGAGAAAGTCACCAACGCCTGCCGCATCGTGATGGAAGACCCCAACGTCAAGGCGTTGCTCATCAATATCTTCGCCGGCATCAATCGCTGCGACTGGATTGCCAAGGGACTGATCCAGGCCTATACCACCCTCGATATCGATCTGCCCATGGTGGTGCGGCTGGCGGGCACCAACGTGGAAGCGGGACGGAAGATTCTCGAAGATTCAAAACTGCCTTTCCTGCAGGCGGACAATCTCGACGACGCTGCCGCCAAGGCGGTGGCAACCGTGAAGGGGGAACAAGCATGAGCATATTCGTCAACCGGCAATCGAAAGTCATCTTCCAGGGTTTCACCGGTCAACACGCCACTTTTCACGCCGAGGAAGCCATCAAGACCGGCACCCAGGTGGTGGGTGGCGTCACACCGGGAAAAGGCGGCACGACCCATCTGGGGCTGCCGGTATTCGACACCGTCGCCGAGGCGGTTCGCGAAACCGGCGCCGATGTCTCGGCCATTTTCGTTCCTCCGGCTTTTGCCGCCGACGCCATCATGGAGGCGATCGACGCCGGCATCAAGGTCGCGGTCAGCATCGCCGACGGCATTCCGGTTCAGGATATGATCCGCGTCCAGCGTTACCGCCAGGTTCGCTGGGAGACCGAGGGTGACACTTGCCTGGTGATCGGTCCCAACACCCCGGGCATCATCACCCCCAGGCAATGCAAGGTGGGCATCATGCCGGCGCATATTTACCAGCCGGGCCGCATTGGTGTCGTTTCGCGTTCGGGAACCCTCAATTACGAGGCTGTGGAGCAAATGACCGCCCTGGGTCTGGGGCAGTCCACTTCCGTGGGCATCGGCGGCGACCCGGTCAACGGGACGGATTTCGTCACCGTCCTCAAGGCCTTCGAAAAGGATCCGGACACCGATGCCGTGGTCATGATCGGCGAGATCGGCGGTCCTCAGGAAGTCACCGCCGCACGTTGGGCCCGGGACAACATGAAAAAGCCCGTCATCGGTTTCGTCGCCGGCCTTTCCGCTCCCCCTGGACGGCGGATGGGGCATGCGGGCGCCATCATCGCCGGCGAAGACGATACCGCCAAGGCGAAAATGGATGTCATGGAGGAACTTGGCCTCTACGTCGCCCGCAACCCGGCCCAGATCGGGGAAACCGTCATGAGGGCGCTGCGGGAGAACGGCATTTCCTGACAGCGTGTTGCAGGCGCTTTTCGCCCCCCGTCAGGTTTCCTGGCAGGGGGTGATTTCCCGAGCGACGAGATGCATCTGTTCTTGCAACACGCCAAACTGGCTGCAATGGTAACAGCGGAAGCGGATGCCTTCGGGCAGCCAGGCCGGGAATTCAGGATCGACGATACCCGCCCTTCGCAACCCGCCAGGATCTTGACAGGGCGGCTCAACCGATTTCACCAGACTTAATGCCCTGGCGCCCAGCTTTCCTGCCAGCCAGGCCGAAAGGCTGTCCGAAGTCACCTTCCAGCTGGCCGGTACGCCGTCTCGATCCAGTTCCTCAGGGTCCGGCAGCCATACGGGCGTGATGCCTTGCCCTACGAGTTCCAGGACGTCCGCCACGCTTGGTGCAGGTTTCAATCCCGGCTCGAGGGCCGAATACATCCTTCCCATTTGCTGCATGGCAAGCAGTGCCATGTGGTGAGCTGTCCGGTCACCGAAGCGCCACTGCTTTTGAGCCTGCCTCACCTGATCGGCGAACCGCCCTCCTCCTGGCACCACGACGGCTTTTTCGGGCGTCTGACTCAGCACCTTCAACCAGCGAAGCAGAACCGCCTCACCGGAGAAGCTGCCTCCGAGTTTAACCACCCACACGATCTGAAGCCAATTGGAATTTGGAGAGCACCTGGATCAAGGCCGCCGCCTTGTCGAAACTTTCCTGATATTCACGGCGGGCGTCCGAATCGGCGACGATGCCGCCACCGGCCCAGAAATGGATCGAGTTGTTGGCATGAACCAGGGTACGAATGGCAATGTTGGTATCCATCCCGCCATCGAAACCGACATAGCCGATCGAACCACAATAGACGCCACGGCGGGAATTTTCCAATTCTTCGATAATCTCCATGGCCCGGATTTTGGGCGCGCCGGTAATCGATCCACCTGGAAAGCATCCCCTGAGAAGATCGAGCGCATGACGACCGGGTTCCAGTTCGCCCACCACGGTACTGACCAGATGATGGACGGTGGCGAAAGTTTCCACTTCGAACAGTTTCGGGACTTTCACGGAACCCAAATGGCAATTTTTACTGAGATCGTTACGCAACAGATCCACGATCATCAGATTCTCCGCCCGGTCCTTGATGCTTTCGGAAAGCGCCTCGATCAAGTAAAAATCTTCTTCAGGCGTCATGCCCCGGGGTCGGGTTCCCTTGATGGGCTTGGTTTCCACCTTGCCCTCCCGGACCTTGAGAAAGCGTTCCGGTGAAGAACTGAGAATCGTCAGCTGAGGGAGGCGAAGAAAGGCGCCAAACGGGGCGGGATTGGTTTGCCTTAAATCCAGGTAGGCTCGCCAGGGATCGCCGGACGCCAGCGCGGCGAAACGTTGGGCAAAGTTGACCTGGTAACAATCCCCTTCGTGAATGTAATGCTGGATACGCTCGAAGGCATGGCGATAGTCGGGCCAGGACATGTCGGAGCGAATGGCGCTGTGGAGCCGGAACCCTCCCGCAGGCCGGGGGCGGGGCTGTCGCAAAACGGTCATGATTTCACGCCACGCCGCCCGGGTGGCGGTATTGTCGCGGCCGGCCAGAAAGCTCTTTTTTGAGCGGTGGTCCGTGACGATGGCCCAATCATAGATCCCGACCGCCATCTCCGGAATGGATTCGGTTTCCCGCGCAATGCTCGGCAACCTTTCCAGCCTCCTCGCAAGATCATAGGAGAAAAAACCGATCGCCCCACCGGAAAAAGGCAGCGATTCGACAGCGTGTGTTTCCCCCAAGGCCTGTTTGACCAGGCAGAAGGGATCCTCGGGAGAAAGCCGGATGCCCTCCCCGTCTCTGACCTCGGTCAAATGTCCTCGCGTGACCAAGGTGGTGCGGGGACGGACCGCGATAATATCGTAACGTCCCTGGGGGGTATGGGAATGATTGCTGTCCAGAAACACCGCCCAGGGCTCCCGGGACCAATGGGAAAAGAGACCGGCGCTATCTTCCCGATATGGCAGTTCGGCAATGAACATGAGTCTCTGCTGTTGGAATCGGACTTTCCGGCATCTTAGCAAGTGTGATCGGAGTATGAAAGGAAAACCATTATTCCCGAAGGCGTAATTCCAGCAACAAAGCCAAGGCCACGGCCGGGGCGCAGTCGGCCGGGGAAAAAGAACTGTTTTCCCCGGAACAGGGAATGAACTCCGAGAAATCACGATAAGGCACAGCGAGGCGGCGTGCGATTTCAGGCAATAGAAACCGCCCTACTCCGGCGCCCACCAGCTCAATCGGCTCTTCGGGAATCGTTGACAGTTGCCGCATGATGGCCAGCATCAACCGCTGGATCTGTAATTCCATGAAGTATTCGGCCAACCTGCTCCAGGCCGATTCCGCCGCGTCGTTCTTGTCACACCCTATCATCCGCGCCAGCCGCCTCATGCTGGCAGGGACGGTTTTTGGGCCGCCATCGGCGGTTTCCGCCTGATCGGTATGGGGAGGCAACAACGCCAATATCCGGTAGATATCGGCGCTTGTGGCAAAATGTTCGGCCATCAAGGGATGCCATTTGCCGCCGAAAGGCACCTGTTCGGCCAAGGCCATCAAGGGGGTACGGATCACCCCCATATACAACAATTCTTCCGATTCAAGACGCTCGCGATCGTTGAGCCCTTTGCTGACAACGTGTTTCTGCTGAAGGGGGACGATATCGGTAGTGGTACTGCCGATATCGATGAAAATGCCGGTCTGGCATGAGTGGGCAATCCACAGAGCAGGTAATATCCAGTTTTGTGAAGCTATTTTTTTGATTTGGGGATTGCCAAAAGATAACGGTATAAATTCTGGGTTTTCAAATATCCGAAGGTCCGCCTCAGGAAGCAATTTAACCATCCTCTCAAGAATCGCCCGCCCCCCCTGCTGGCGATCGGGAAAAGCATCCACCATTTCTCCCGTCATGGTCACACCATGAACGCAACTGGATGGAATTTGGCGAGCAATTACGGAAACCGCCTCCCCAAGCCTTTCGATTCCCCGCCACAAGGGACAAGGCACCTGCCATACCGCCTCGACGTTGCCCTCATGCACCCATGCTGCCTTGACATGGGCCCCACCCAAGTCCCAACCGATCACATCCTTCATTTCGCACTCACCCACACTCGCCGCCCCTTCCACCCTTCCCGCCAGGCGGCAATCCGTTCCAACTCAGTGTCACCCGCCGCCATCGCCACCACCATTTCCGCTACCGAACGTCCCAGCGCCCGGCTCAGCCCGGCATAGGAGAGCGTCAAACGCGGATTGATTTCCAGCACCCACAGACGGCCATCCTCACTTCGTATCAGGTCCACACCGGCATATCCCCAAAGGCCGGGAATGGCCGCGGCGATCCGCCGACACAGGTTCTGAAGCGATCCATCGTCGTCAGACAGGGCATTGACTTCGCACCCTGAAAGAACAAGGCGATTTTCCAATACTTCGACGCGCTGGCGGTTGACACTCAACAATACGGTTTTTCCACAATCGAAAAGGGCGCTCAGACTCAGGGACTCGCCATCGATGAATGGCTGGACGAGCAGCTTGTCATGCCTGTCAGGCTGGCGGCATGTCCTGAAGGTTCCCTCACATCCCACACCGTCCACGGGTTTGACGATCCAGGGTGGGGGAAACTGAAAGTCGAACTCCAGGCCGTGGCAGCACGGAACCGTATCGATACCCGCCCTCCGGAGATGCTCGAGGGTGCGGTATTTGTCCGCCGTCAAGGCCACCGCATCCACATCGGATCCCAGCAATTTCTTTCCGCTTAAAACCACCTGTCTGCTCAGGCTTGCCAGGATGCCACCGGTCTCCGGGGCAATGGGCCAGACCGCATCAGCCCATGCCAGGGCATGACAGAATGAGGTCTCCAGCGGGTTCGAACGATCCACGGTAAAAACCCTCACCTTGGCAGCGGAAAGGAACGCCTCCGCCAGCGGCAACCTGTAATCGACCAGAACGCCCAAAGATACGCCCGGCAGATCCCGCAAGAGCGCATCCAGCATGGCCCTTCCTTCTCCAGCCAGATGCATCGGCAGATCTTCCTCGAGCAGCCCGCCACCAGTAATATATTCAAAAAGGAGGACATTCATGGAGCTGATTCCGGTCATCGATCTATTGCACGGGCAAGCCGTTCTGGCCTGTCAGGGGCGGCGCGACCAGTATCGTCCACTGACCACTTCCCTGTGTCCCAGCAGCGATCCGCTGGAGGTCATCGCCGCTTATCTCACCCTGGCCCCTTTCCGCAAATTTTATATCGCTGATGTTGATGCGATAGAAAAAATGGGAGATAACGGTATAATAATCGATTCTGTACGTCGAGCCTTCCCCGCGCTCACCTTTTGGATAGATCGTGGTTGGCCTCCCGTTTGCCGGCAGGCGAATCAAATCCCCGTCATCGGCAGCGAATCGCTGGAAAACGATTGGCGTGAGAACCTGAGCGCCATGAACGAGCCGTGGATTTTATCTCTCGATTTCGATGCCGACAAATTGCGGGGACCATCGGAAATCCTTGAGGAAGCCAGTCTGTGGCCAAGAACGGTCGTCTTGATGTCCCTGTCCCGAGTGGGCGGTGAATGCGGCCCCGACTGGCACCGCCTGAGCCATTTCATCAACCTTCATCCCAACCGCCACTGGATCGCTTCCGGCGGCATCCGCCAACAACAGGACTTATCCAGGCTGGAGCGAATGGGCATCCGTCAGGCCCTGGTCGCCAGCGCCCTTCACCGCGGCACCCTCATCCCCGGCGAAACCAAAGAAAAAAGCCGCCACCCAAGCGGCAGCGGCTTATTTCGATAACAGGACTAATTCGCCAAATCAGTCGTGGGCGGCAAACGGATGATGAACCCTTTTGGCGTTTTCCACAACTTCCCCTGCGTTGGGCTTGCCAGCGACAGCGTTTTTGATGGCTTCCTTGGTCGCTTCGTAGTTGTAATCCTGGATTTTGGCGTCGTCTTCTGCCAACCAGTGGATGAACACACCCACGCAGATGAACACGTCGTCCGCCTCGTCCAGGGGAATCGTGCCATCTTCCACGCATTCGGTCACCGCCATGGCGACGCCACGCTGAGCCGGTCCGAACATCTGAGTGGCCTGCTTGCCATTTTTGATGGTCACTTTGTTGAACATCACGGTGGCGGGTTTACACATCAGGTTGGGTGCCACCACCGCCAACAGCGAGGTGAAACCGTCTTTGTTGTTCGTCAGGGTGTTCGCGAACGCGCTTTCGACAGCACTCCCGCGGGGACCGATGATGAGGTCGATGTGAGCAACCTCATTGCCCTCGCCCTTCAGGGACTCACCGATCAGCATCTTGTTGATTTTTGCCATTCCTACTGTTTCCTCTTTGGTTGACGTTGAAAATAACGACAGAATTTTCTCAATTAACGACATGGTTGCCCTCCCCTTGAGAGTGTTGGGCTCCTTTCCCCAGCCACTCCACCTGACCCCTTTCTGTCAATCGAGGCCATCAGTTTTTCCAGACGCACTGCCAACAAACTGGCAACGGTCAGATCCGCCGTGGTGCCTGGATTGATGCCTGCCTTCTTGAACCGCGCATCGATCTCCCGGATCTCTGACACGATTTTTTCCGGCTCGGCGGTTTCAAACAGCGTCTTTTCAAGACGCCCCATTTCAGCCTGGATCATCCCTGTAAAGCGCTTTCCATGCTTCCTTTCGACATGAGTATCGGGAATCCGGCGCAACAAAGTCACGAAAACCGCCACCGCTGCCCAACGCTCATCATCCCATCGATAAACTCCATTATGATAACCGGGAATGGCCCGTTCATAAATATCTTCATAGGAAAAAGTATAGTTGTAAGCAACGCGATCGTGGTTTTTCGCCAACTTCATCGCCTCGAGCAACGTCACAGAGGGCGGTTCATGGACGTCCTCCTTCCCCACCCGGCCCAACCCTCCCGGCTGGACATGACGGATGGCGCGGTAGACCCACTCGGCGTCCTCCCGGCCGGATCGCTCCAGAACCTGGACCAGTCTGGATCTCACATCGCCTGTCCCCGCCCTCTGTACAGCCTCCATCAAGGGCGCGGCAAGCAGGACGATTCCCAGATTGGTGTTGAATCCCAGCGCATCGAAGCTGGCAACGGCCCCCTGATAAATCTTCTGCCCCAGTGACAGATCCGGGTCACAGAGAAAAGGGGCGCTCACCTCGGCGCCAAGGATGAAATCTTTCGCCCGCATTCCGTGACCGGGGGAGTAGACGCTCACGTTTCCGGGTTTGAACGATTCCACATCCAGTGCGCAGGCCTCCAGATAGGCCTTTTCCAGAGCCTGCCGATCAGGTTTCATCAAGACCACTCAGGCGAATGAAATCCTCCACCAGCAGGCTGGTGACGTCCAGGTCACACACGCCCTGCAACCCCTTCCAGGCCGGGATACCATTGACTTCCAACACCCATGCTCTGGAATGGCCGTCACAGATGATATCCACGCCCGCATAGTCCAAAAGCAATGTTCGTGCCGATTTTTCCGCCATGGCTGACAAAGTGTTATCGAGTTTCACCCGCTCGCAACGCCCGCCTTGCGCCACATTGGTGCGCCACCCCGCCCCATGACGGCACATGGCGGCCACCGCCTTGCCAGCCACGACGAACACCCGGTAATCCCTGGGGGGGTGACTGCCGACAAAACGCTGCAGATAGTAAACCTTCCCCGCAGGCGTCAGTTCCGCGATTGAATCGGCGCGATCGTGCAACACCACGCCCTCGCCCTGGGATCCGAACAGGGGCTTGGAAACCAGCCGGTGACCGGCGGAAAATTCGGCGGCCGCGATGGCGAGGGCCTCGTGTGAATCCGCCGTGACCCATGTGGGCGGCGTGGGAACCCCGGCGCGCGCCAGCAAGGCGCTGGCGATCCCCTTGTCGACACTCAATTCGATCCCCCGGGTGGGGTTGTAAACCTTGACTCCACAGGTTTCCAGCAAATGGAGCAAATCCAGCCGCAGGATCAATTGCTCCAGAGAGCCGCCGGAGATTCCCCGGACGAAAACCCCGGCCGGCAGGGCGTCATCAAAGCCGGGAAAGCGGACAGGCGCGCCGTCGCCCCGCACCTCGAGCCTTCCTGCCGCCAGGGAAACGAAGACGGCCTCCAGCCCTCTGGCGGCGAAAACGGCTTTGAGACGCTTGCCATGCCATCCCGGTTCGTCGGTGACGACGGCTATCCGCCTCCTCATGCACCAAACGAACGGGCCAGGAGGTCTTCGTCCATCCGGCCGGCGCGGAAACTGCGCCCCGTTTCCACCGCCGTCACCATCACGCTGGCGGGACTGAACAGCATCGGATCGACCTTGAAGAAATCATATTCGTATTCCTTGAATACCTGGGCGAACGGCTTGCCATAATCCCGTGAAGTGGAGCTTGGCAGGTCATGGGCCAGCTTTTCCGCTTCCTCATTGCCTCCCTTGACGAACAAATGCACCTGTCCGGCAAACAGGATCGCGTCGTTGGTACGCCCCATGGCGGTGATGAAATCCGGGGCCGGGGGCGGGACAGGGGCGCTTCCCGAGCCATCGAGAATGTTTTCCAGGGGAAAGCCCAATTCGTGGGCCTTGTGCATGGCCACTTCGAGCACCCGGGCCACCACTTGCAACCCTCCGGCAAGACTGGAGGTGGGTGTGAGGACCACGGTCAGATCCGAGGGTTTGATGTTGCAGTCCGAAGCGATGTTGTCGAGCAGTTCAAGCGGCGGCCGTTTGTCCACCTCCATCACCAGGACGGTGGCATCCGCACGGTCGATATAATCCAGCTCCTTGAACAACGCCTCTTTCACGCACAAGGATCTCGCCGGACCAGAACCCAGGGCGTAAAAAGCCTCCTTTCCTTTCCCATGCGACAGACTCCAGCCCGCATACTGGCTGCCCAGACACGACAACACCGGATCAGTGGCATGCACATGGACCCGCAAGGGCCAGGCGGGCGTCAGGGCCGAGTGCGCCAGCGTCACCGTCCCCATCCCCCCCATGCAAATCTCGGCGATCCGCCTGCCGGCCTCCAGACCACCATCGGCCCCGATGCCGGCATCGACCAGGGTCACGCCATTGTCCAGTTCAACGACCTCTATCCGCAACAGGGCGGCGTCCCGTATCAGTGATTCCACCAATGGCCGGCTGCTGAAATTGATGCTGACCCCTACTTTTTCCGTCATGATTCGTCCACCTCTGCTGTCGTTCGATTGAAAAGTCTTCGTTCAAGCCAATTGGCACGTTGTCGCAGGATGTTTTCCACCGCCCCCACCGTCTCCCCTTCGGCATGGAGACTGCACACGGGCCGGCCCGCTGAAATGCGGCTGCCAGGCGCCGGCAGATCGGAACACCAGACCGGCCATCTCCAGTCTTCGGGGATCCGAAGCGAATCGGGTGCATACAGAATCCGGAAGGCGCGCACGCCGCCGGCCGGGCGGGCACGAACGGCTCCCGCCTCACATCCACGCAGATGCGCCTCGAGCGCCGACCACCCCGGCTGTTCCCACAGTTCCAAAGCCGCACCCGGTCGGGGGTTCAATTCGAGAACCCGAGGATGGCCGGTTGCATCCAACATAAAGTCCAGACCATGCCAGCCTTGAAGATCCAGATATTTGCCAAGGCGCCGGGCATATTCGCCGACGATGTTTCTGACCGGGGCGTCCAGGCCGGTTCGATTGATGGCCCCGGCAAACAAAAAACACAATCGGCTATTATAAGCCTTGGTATAGAGCCTGTTAAAGCCGGACCAGAGCAGCCGCCCGCCCCCTGCAACGAAAGCGAGGGTATAAGCCGGACCAGGCAACCACTTTTGGTAATATCCCTCCCCGGCACAACCATCGTCCCCCTCCGCCACCATAACGCCCAAACCGCCCTCTCCCCCCCGCTTGATCAACCAGCCAGGTTCGCGGGGAGGATCCCAACGGATTTCCGGATAGGCGATATCGAGCCGATCCAAAAGCGAAAAGAAACGCCGGGGACGGGTGCAGATTTCGGCAACCTCCGCCCGATTTCCAAAGAGCCGGCAGCGGCGGGCCAGATCCGAGATCACCCGGGACAACCTGTCGACGCCACTGCCGTACACCCACCCCACCGGCTCATGTTCGTCGATGACACGCCGGGCCGTCTGCAACAGAGCCTCGGCATCGAACCCCCCTTCCGCCCCGCTCCGGACCTGCCAGACGCCTCCCAACGCCCTGGTATCGCAATCGGCGAACAGATCCACCACCAGCGGCGTGTGGCCGGCCGCCCTGGCCGACGCAGCCAGCGCCCTGCCCGAATGGGCGAGTATCAGCAAAGGCCCTTTCACGCCTCGATCGAGGCGCCATGATTCCGGGTCGTCACCCATTGGAACCGGAGTCCGGAACCTTCGAAACGCTTTTGCAGCGCCGTCATTTCACCGGCTGCGGTTTCAGCATCCGGAAACAGGCAGAACCCGGTCGGCCCCCAGGAACTCTGCCCCAGCCCCACCCAGCCCCGCCGCTCCAGCCATGCCTGGGCCGCAGCCACTTTGGGGCTGATGTATCGTCCGCCCTGGGCCGGCGCGAAATACCCTCCATTGACACGTTGGATCTCGGCAAGGGTTTCGCAGAATCCCTCATAATGACCTTCGACCAGGGCCGGAAGCCCCTGAACCAACAGGTGATGACAGAGATGGGCCGCCTTTTCCCGCGGAAAGGGCGCCAACCGGCGAAAGGCTTCCGTTTCCCTGCGCCCGTGCAGCCCCTGGTAGGTGGGGTCGAAAAGCAGCAACCAGCTCCATGGCGCGGGGACTGGATGCCGTGCCAGCAAGGGCGGCGTTTCGGTAGCGGTTCCGCGCCCCCCGTCGACGATGAAACCTCCCTGCTCGAAAGCGGCGATGCCGATCCCGGAGCGCCCACCGCGCTCACACAAGCGGGCAATTTCACGCAGAGAAATCCGCTTCCCCCAATATCTGCAAACCGCGATACCGACAGCCAACGCCATTTGGGTGCCCGAACCCAGACCCGCATGAGGCGGAATCCGTCTTGAAACGTGAACGTGTATTTCCGCCGGCAGACCGAGGGCATGCTCCAACCGCCCCAGCAAACGCCGCACCCGATCCTGCTCTTCTCCAGAAAGGATCAAATTCCGGGCCGGTGTCACCTGTATCTCTGTCGAGATGCCGTCAACGGCAACGCCCACGCTCCCGAAACGTCTACCCAGATGCCCCCCGGGGTCCAGAAAACCCAGGTGAAGACGCGCCGGCGCACGCACACATACCCGCCTCCCTGTTTCCGGAGGGTCGATCGATACGAGCTTGGCAGATTCCATCACTAAGATACGGTCACAGCAAACATGAAGGTTTCATTCGGACATCGTCTCCCCGGAATGCCGCCCGCCGACGATCCCCTCCGATCTGGACCGGCGGGCGGGAATTTCGCAGTGGCAGGGTATCACAGGCCGAAACGTTCGCGCCAATGCTCGTAGACCCCCAGCAGCGAAGGGATCACCAGCAACACCAGCGCGGTCGCGAACACCAGACCGAAAGCGATGGAGACCGCCATGGGAATCAGAAACCTGGCCTGGAGCGAGGTCTCGAACAGCAGGGGCAGCAACCCGGCGATGGTGGTCAGGGAGGTCAAAAGCACCGCCCGCAGACGCTGACAAGCGGCCTCTTCCAGCGCTTCCACCAGATTCATTCCCTGATTCCGCAGATCGCGATAAAAACTCACCAGAATGATGGAATCGTTCACCACGATACCGGACAACCCGAATATACCGAACAGGGACAGGATGGTCAGATCGATTCCCATCACCACATGCCCGAGAATGGCGCCGATCAAGCCAAAGGGAATGGCCGTCATCACCACCAGAGGCCAGCCGTAGGAACCGAATATCCAGGCCAGGATGAGATATATCAGGATCAACCCCAATATTCCCCCTTTTTTCATATCGGCAATCGTTTCGCTCCGATCTTCGGCCCGCCCCGAAGTTTCGAAATCCACACCATAGCGACGCGCCAATTCCGGCAGTGTCTGCCCGAGCAAAGTTTCCATGACCCTGCCGGGTTTGTTGACATGGATATCGATCTCGGCCGAAACATCCACCGCAAGATTGGCTTCGGAATGGCGCAGAACCTCGAACCCCTGATATCTTCCCGCCCGGGCCACGGTGGAGAGAGGCACGCTGACACCGGATGGCAGACGGATCTGCAGCTCTTCCATCACACTCAGATATTCGCGCTGCCGTTCGTCCAAACGCACCCGCACTTCCACCTCGTCGGGGCCGTCCTGGAAAATCTGCACCAACCTGCCGGCGAAGGCGGTACGCAACTGCCGCCCCAGCTCGGCAGGGGTCAGGCCCAGCATTTCCCCGGTGGGGGTCAAATGGTAGATCCACTGTTCCCTGCCATAAGGTAGATCGTCGGTGACATCGCTCAGCCCCGGTATCGCTTTCATGGTCTCCACCAGATCAAGCGCCGCCCGCTTGAGCGCCACGGCATCGTTGCCGAGTAGCCGGACACTGACATCCCGGCCGGGCGGTCCGACCTGTCGCGCCATGATGAGCAAGGTGTCCAACCCGGGGGCAGAGGGAATCGCTTCGCGCCAAGCCTTGATGAATTCCCAACTCCTGACCTCGCGCTCCTCGGAAGGCATCAGTTCAATCACCATGGCACCAAGATTGTCTCCCTGCTGCTGCATGACCCCCACCGCCGACAAAGCGCGGCCCTGGATTCTCAACGCGGTGCGCACCAATGGCTTGGCAGGGGAAAGCGCCGATTCGGTTTCCCTCAGCGCGGCTTCCATTCGGACGAGAAAACGTTCGACCTCTTCCCTTGGGGTTCCAGGAACGAAGACGACGCTGGCATAAAGCATGTCCGCTTCGGGCGCGGTGAAAAAGATGAACGGCACCCGGCCTCCCGCCACCAGTCCCAGGGTCGCGACGAACAGCGCCACAGCGGCACTGAGCGTGACCGCCCGGTTCCTGAGGCTGGCCCGGGCCAGGGGACGAAACCAGTTTTCCCTGAAATCGACAAATGCCTGGTCGAAACGCCGGCGCCAGGGGCCGGGATCGGCTTTCATCTTGCTGGCGAAAGCGTGGCGCAAATGCGCCGGCAGCACCCAGAAGCTCTCCAGCAGTGAAGCGAGGATAACCGCCACCACGACCACAGGGAGGGCGAACAGGATCTTGCCGGTAGGCCCAGAAACCAGCATGAGAGGCAGAAAAGCGGCGATCGTGGTCATCGAGGAAGCCGCCACTGGCGCCAACATTCGTTTCGCCCCGCCTTCCGCCGCCATCAAGGGGGATTCGCCCATTTGATAATGGGTCAGCGCATCCTCCCCTACCACGATCGCATCGTCCACGATAATTCCCAGGGCCATGATCAAACCGAACAGGCTGATCATGTTGATGCTGCCACCACTGAAATAGAGGATCAGCAAGGTCGCCATGAAGGACACCGGAATGCCGAAGGCCACCCAAAAGGCCACCCGACCGCTGAGAAATATATAGAGAATCGCCACCACCAACACCAAGCCCCCGGCGCCATTTTTGAGCAGCAACTCGATACGTTGGCGGATCATTCTCCAGGCTTGGTGATAGAGATGAATCTTCACACTGGATGGAAGGGTCTGCCTGGTTTCCTGCAACCACTGCTGCAGAGCCTCCGCGGACTTGAAGGTGTCGCCGTGCTCGGCCCGCGAGATCTTCAGTTCGACCGCCGCCTGTCCCCGGAAAGTCAGCAGCGCCCCATCCTTGCGTGGCACCCGGTGAATGCGCGCCACGCTGCCCAATTCGATCCGCTCGCTGCCGGCGGTCAATGGGATTTTGGCAAATTGCCAGGGTGCCCGCCGCTGATCCAGTACCCGCACCACCTTCTGGACATCCTGATCGCCGAAAGTCCCGGCAGGGACATCGCGGCTGAAGACATCGATACGCTGGGCAATGTCGTCGAGACTCATACCCAGCGCATTGAGATCCGCCGGCGACAATTCGATGGAAATTTCCTCCTCCGGCAAGCCGATGATGTCCACTTTGTCGATTCCCCGTTGCAGCAGTTCCCGCTCGAAGCGGTGAGCCAGGGGACGCAATTCATCCAGGGAGACACCATAGATCAGCAAATGGGCCATCGGCTCATAACGTGCGACATGGATCACCTGGGGATCCTCCGCATCCCGGGGAAGATTACGGAATTCATCCACCCGTTGCCTCACCTGACTGAGGGCTTTGAGAATATCGGTCCCCTCCCTGAACTGGAGAGTGATGGCACAGATTCCTTCGCTCGAGGTGGAAGTCATGCGGCGCAAATCGTCAACCGACTTCAGCACCTGCTCCAAAGGGGTGGTCAGGCTGCGTTCCACGTCCTCGGCGCTCGCGCCCCGCCACGCGACCGTGACACGGATGATATCGAGGGTGAAATTGGGGAAGAACTGGACATTCATCCGGTCGAGCGCGAACAGGCCGCCCAGGATCATGATCACCAGCAGAAGGTTGGCCGCCACCGAATGGCGGACGAAGTAGCTGATCCAACCATTTCCGCCGCTTGAATTCAACCCCGCCCCCCGCTGGCGTCTCCCCATTTTTTCACCTGATTCCCGCCAACAAGCCACCGGATTCGTTGAAAAGGTCGTCAATGGGAGGGTCAGTGATGCCAGGAGCGGGGTGTCGCCGCCACCAGTGGTAAAAGAT